>CAJIZZ010000001.1 GCA_905181945.1 uncultured Porticoccus sp.
GTTCCAAAAAAAAATAAAGCAATACCTTTAAACGAGAAGGAAAGGAGAAATAGGCAGGTGAAGCGACTCCGCTCAGGTGGGGCCAAGTAGCTTGTTTTTTTTTAAAGTTATTGTGCATCCAAAGAAAAACCTGAAACTGCGATGCTTTTATTGCCCATTAAGTAAAGATATGAGGGCATAATTTCTTCAGGAGTTTTTATTGTAATTGGATTTTCTGCAGGAAAAGCGGCTGCTCGCATGCGAGTACGGACTGGACCAGGATTGATGCAATTAACCCTAATATTACTTGTCCCCTCTAGCTCGCTTGCTAGCACCTGAGAGAATCCTTCAGTTGCGAACTTTGATATAGAGTATGCCCCCCAATAAGCTTTTCCGATACGACCAACCCCTGATGTGGTAAATACTATCGAAGCATTTTCTGATTTTCCTAAAAGTGGAAGTAGTGCTTTGGTTAGCATAAATGGAGATGATACGTTCACCTGCATGACTGTTTTCCATGACTCCATTTTATAGTTAGCTATAGGCGTTCGTTGGCCCAGAACTCCTGCGTTATGGAGCAGGCCGTCAATACGACCAAATGTTTCTTCGAACCGGTCATGCATGTCTTGGTAATCCTGCTCTGATGCTCCTTCCAGGCAAATAGGGTAAATTCCTGGTGTTGCGCCACCCGATAGTTTTATTGCATCGTATATTTTTTCTAGTTTAGATACTGTCCGCCCAACTAATATAACTGTTGCTCCGTAAGACGCGAAAGTTGTTGACGCGATCGCACCAATACCGTCGCTTGCTCCAGTAACAGCGATAATTTTTCCTTTTAGGTGATCTTTTGGTGCTACAAAGTTCTTGAAATCCATTACGTTGGCTGCTCTTAAGTGAGATTGATGTCTGTGAATAAGTGCTGATTTTTGTAAAATCATTTGATAGGAATTATGGATAGAAAATTAAGCTCAATATATCTTCCGGGTGCTCGGCGACATAGTCAGCACCCCAGTCAGAGATAGTCTCTTTTTCATCGATATACCCATAAGCAGCTGCTATAGTTGATGCTCCGGCATTTTTTCCTGCTTTGATATCTCGGTAGTGATCCCCAACAAATACAGCATCTTCCGCCCTTACTCCTAATTGCCTACATGCTAAAAAAATAGATTCTGGATCTGGCTTGATTCGTTGAACATGATCGGGGCATATTATTGCCCCAGGGCTTGGATTCAGTTTTAGCTTATCAAGTATAGCCATGGTGTAGACCTCAGGCTTATTAGTCACAATACCCCATGGAATTTTGTATTTTTTTAACTCAAGCAATAGCACGCTTATGCCTATGAAAGGTTGAGTCTTATCTGCTAGATGCTCCCTATAAAAAGCCAATAGTTCCTGTCGTGTCTCCTCAAAATATGGGCTAGAGTGATTCATCATGAAAATATTACAGATTATCCCTGCCGAACCATCAGAGATCGATGGACGGATTTTTTTTTCTGTTGTCAGAGGTAGCATTTTTGCTGCCAGGAGTATATTTGCAGCAATAGTAAAATCTGGCGCCGTGTCAAGCAAAGTACCATCCAGGTCAAATAAAACTGCTTTAAAGCGTGCTGTTCTTTTATGCATTTTTGATTTCAGCTTTAGTCATATGATTTTTTAGAAAGGTTTTTTAGCATAGATCATGTAGTTAACATCAATATCATTCTCGTTTAAACGGTAGGTCTTTCTAAAGGGGTTGTAAGTTAAGCCTGTTATCGATTTTTGTTCTAAGTTGCTGTCTCTAAGCCAACCGCTTATTTCAGATGGGCGAATAAATTTACTGTAATCGTGGGTTCCTTTTGCCAGTATATTTAATAAGTATTCAGCGCCTATAACAGCAAAAAAATAGGATTTTATATTTCGATTTATAGTTGAAAAGTACAGATGACCGCCGGGCTTCACTAGGTTGGAACAAGCTCTAATTACAGAACTGGGATCAGGCACATGCTCCAGCATTTCAAGACAGGTAACAATATCAAACTGCTCAGACTGAGCGACAGAAAACTCTTCTGCAGTGCATTGTTGATAGTCAACTGAAATACCAGTTTCTAGGCTATGAAGCTTGGCGACGGCAAGAGGTGCTTTGCCCATGTCTATCCCAGTAACTATCGCACCTCTTTGAGCCATAGATTCGGTTAATATGCCGCCTCCGCAGCCCACATCTAGCAATTTCATTCCTGATACAGGAGAATGCCTGTCAATCCAATTAGCACGCAATGGATTAATTTCATGCAGAGGTTTGAATTTACTTTCTTTATCCCACCAGCGACTTGCCAATACTTCGAATTTTTCAATTTCGCTATGATCGATATTAAGTTCCGGCATTAATGAAATTCCATATTCGTTTAAGTAAATTTTTTTGATTGTTGATTACTAGTATACCTCTGTAGAATGGATCGTTAAACAACGATATGCAGGCACAAAGATCAAATCTTTTATGTTATAATATTAAGTCTATTTTTGTAATTTTATCATCGACTACCAGATAAGGAATATATTCCATTATGAGCGAATCAGCCCAAGAAATTCTATCTGTAAATATTGTAGATGAATTGCAAAAATCCTATCTTGATTATGCTATGAGCGTTATCGTCGGAAGGGCTCTTCCGGATGCAAGAGACGGCCTAAAGCCAGTCCATCGACGTGTTTTGTTCGCTATGAGCGTCCTTAAAAACGAGTGGAACAAGCCATATAAGAAATCAGCTAGAGTTGTTGGAGATGTCATAGGCAAATATCATCCGCATGGTGATTCTGCAGTTTATGACACCATTGTGCGTATGGCTCAAGATTTTTCACTTAGATATATGCTGGTGGATGGTCAGGGAAATTTTGGTTCCGTTGATGGTGATTCTGCAGCTGCTATGCGCTATACCGAAATTAGAATGGCTAAAATTGCCCACTCGCTGCTGGCAGATCTAGATCAAGAAACGGTTGATTACGTGGAGAATTACGATGGAAATGAATTAATCCCTATTGTGCTGCCCACCCGCGTCCCTAATCTGCTGGTGAACGGCTCTTCTGGTATTGCCGTAGGTATGGCGACAAACATACCTCCGCATAATCTAAAGGAAATTATTAGCGGTTGTTTGGCATTTATTGATAATTCTGAAATATCAATAAATGAGCTTATGGAGCATATACCGGGACCTGATTTTCCGACAGCTGCAATTATTAATGGTAAAGCGGGAATAGTAGAGGCTTATCGTACAGGACGAGGACGTATTTCTATTCGGGCTAGAGCGACTGTTGAGGTAAATGAAAAGACAGGCCGTGAAACTATAGTTATTACTGAGCTTCCGTATCAATTAAACAAGGCTCGTCTTATCGAGCGAATAGCTGAGCTGGTTAAAGAAAAGAAAATTGAGGGCATATCAGAACTTCGTGACGAGTCTGATAAAGATGGATTAAGGGTGGTTGTTGAAACTAAGCGTGGAGAAGTGGGTGAGGTGGTTTTAAATAATCTTTACTCTCAAACACAGCTACAAAATGGATTCAGTTTTAACGTCGTAGCCTTAGTGGACGGCCAACCAAGGACCCTTAATTTAAAAGAAATGATCGAGGTGTTTGTTCGTCATCGCCGTGAGGTGGTTACGCGTCGTACAGTTTATCTGCTTCGTAAAGCCCGTGCGCGAGTCCATATCTTAGAGGGATTGGCGGTTGCAATAGCTAATATTGACCTGATTATTGAGTTGATTAAATCCTCCTCTACGCCAGTTATGGCTAGAGAGCGTCTAATTTCAACAGGCTGGAATGCTGTTGTTGCTGCTAAGATTATGGAAAAAGCAGGTGCAGTCAGCCGACCAGAAGATCTAGATGAAAATTGTGGTATGCGCGATGACCAGTACTATCTTTCGCCTACTCAGGCCCAAGCGATTCTAGAGTTAAGATTACACCGACTTACCGGCATGGAACATGACAAGTTACTTGCTGAGTATGACGAAAAACTAGATGAGATTGTTGAGTATTTAAAAATTCTCGGGGACTCGACAGTTTTGATGCAGCTTATACGAGAAGAATTACAGGCTGTTAGTGAAGAGTTTGGAGATGATAGGCGTACCGAGATAGTAGAGTCTCAGCATGATCTCACAGTAGAAGATTTAATTACCGAAGAAGATAGGGTGGTTACAATATCTCATGGCGGCTATGCTAAAACTCAACCATTGAGTGATTACCAGTCTCAACACCGGGGAGGCACAGGCAAGTCCGCAACTGCTGTAAAGGATGACGATTTTGTTGAGCATCTTTTGATTGTGAGTACGCACAGCACTATTTTATGTTTCACAAACCTCGGCAAAGTTTATTGGTTAAAGGTTTACCAGATTCCTGTGGCGGGAAGAAATGCACGAGGAAGACCTATGGTAAACCTTTTGCCCTTAAGTGAAAACGAGCGTATAAGTAGCATTTTGCCGGTTTCAGAGTACGATAAAAATAAATTTATAATTATGGCCACTGCAAATGGAACGGTTAAGAAGACTGCGCTAACTCAATATTCTCGACCTAGATCTGTTGGCCTAAGGGCGGTTGATTTGGTTGACGGAGACTACCTTGTTGGCAGTGCTATCACGGATGGTAATTCTGATGTGATGCTTTTTAGTAGTGAAGGCAAGGCTGTTAGGTTTGCAGAATCGGATGTGAGGTCTGTTGGTCGAGTATCGAAAGGAGTTCGCGGGATGCGCCTGCCGTCTGAGCACAAAGTATTATCTATGATTATCCCTCAAGAAAATGGTTACGCCTTAACTGTCTCAGATAATGGATATGGCAAGCGAACCAAACTCGGTGAGTTTCCTACCAAAGGGCGTGGCGGCAAAGGAATGATTGCCATGCAGGCAAGCAAGAGAAATGGTCCATTAGTAGGAGTAGTGCAATTGTTTGATCGAGATGAAGTTATGCTAATTTCCGATCAAGGGACTATGGTGCGAACAAGGTGTGATGAAATTTCAGTATTGGGACGTAACACCCAGGGTGTTAGAGTTATCCGTCTTAAAGATGAGGAGATAATGGTTGGCTTGGCTCGAATAGAAGAGCAGGATTATGTTGAAAAATTTGAGTCAGAAGAATAAAAAAAGAGTACTGATAATTATGCATAAAGGTAGTAGGCATGTCAGATGAAAAGAAACTCGCTCAATTGCGAAAATCTATAGATATTATAGATTCTCAGCTATTAGAATTAATTAATCAGCGTGCAGGTTGTGCGAAAAAAGTTGCAAAGGTAAAGGAAATTTCGGGCGATATTGTTTATTTTAGACCTGAGCGTGAAGCCAATGTGCTGCGCAATGTGATGAAAAAAAATAATGGACCGTTAGGGGACGAGGAGGTCGCAAGGTTATTCCGTGAAATTATGTCAGCTTGTTTGGCTTTAGAGCAGCCTATAAAGGTAGCTTTTTTGGGCCCTGAGGGTACCTTTACCCAGCAAGCAGCAATTAAGCATTTTGGGAATTCTGCAGTGACTGTTTCGATGAATGCGATAGATGAGGTTTTTCGAGAAGTAGATGCCGGAGCAGCTAACTACGGGGTTGTCCCTGTAGAAAACTCTACTGAAGGGGTCATTAATCACACTCTGGATGCTTTTTTGGCGTCCTCTTTAAATATTTGTGGTGAGGTTGAACTTCGTATTCATCATAACTTACTGGTTGGCCAGAGCACACATAAAGATAAAATCACCCGAGTGTATTCTCATTCGCAATCATTAGCCCAGTGCCGCCAATGGCTTGATGCTCACTATCCTAAGGCAGAAAGAATTGCAGTGAGCAGTAATGCTGAAGCGGCAAAGCGAATTAAAGGTGAATGGAGCTCAGCCGCAATTGCTGGCGATATGGCAGCCGAGCTCTATGATTTGGAAAAGCTTTCAGAAAAAATTGAAGATAGGCCAGATAACTCAACTCGTTTTTTGATTATTGGAAGAGAGAAAATTTTACAGAGTGGGGAGGATAAGACATCTATTATTATTGCGGCTAAAAATGAGCCCGGTGCCTTGTACAACTTATTGGCTCCTTTTTATAGAGAAGGGGTGGATTTGACACGTGTTGAAACTCGTCCTTCTCGAGAAGGTAAGTGGACTTATGTTTTTTTTGTTGACTTTAGGGGCCACAAGGATGACCCCGCTATAATAAAAGTTCTTGCTGAAGTAAGCCAAATTGTAATGGATTTACGTGTTCTTGGCTCTTATCCGAAAGCAGTTTTATAGTAGACATTGATATTTGGTAAGATTATGACCATGAACTTTAAAAGCTTGGCGCTGCCGGGCATACAGAATTTAATGCCATATCAAGGTGGAAAGGCAGCTGAAGAGGTGGAGCGAGAGCTTGGTATTTCCGACGTGGTTAAGCTTTGCAGTAACGAGAATCCCTCAGGTGCCAGTCTTATTGCTAAATCAGCCATCATTAATGTTTTGGATGATATTGCTCGCTATCCTGACAGTAATGGCTATCACCTGAAGCAAAAACTGGCAGAGAAGCTATCGGTGAAGTCTAGCCAGCTAACTCTTGGTAATGGGTCAAATGATCTGCTTGAGCTGGTTGCAAAATCTTTTCTAGGGTCAAACCATAGTGCTGTTTTTTCCCAGCATGCTTTTTTAGTCTACAAGCTTGCAATTGCCGCTCAAAATGCTAAATCAATTATTGTGCCAGCTAAAAACTGGGGACACGACCTGCAGGCTATGTCTGAGGCCATTGAGGACGACACTCGTTTAATTTTTATAGCAAATCCTAACAACCCAACAGGAACTTGTGTTGGGCTCGCGGAAATTAAAACCTTTATGGGGGGTATTCCTGAAAATGTGCTAGTCGTTGTTGATGAGGCATATTTTGAGTATGTGGATGCTCCAGGGTATGAAACAGTATTGGGGCTAATCAATGAGCATCCTAATTTGCTTGTTACACGTACTTTTTCTAAGGCTTATGGGTTAGCCTCTTTGCGCATTGGCTACTCTGTTTCGCACTCAAGTATCGCAGAGATTTTAAATCGTGTACGGCAACCGTTTAATGTAAATAGCTTGGCTTTGGCGGCAGCAACAGCAATACTTGATGATCATGAATACCTACAAAAAAGTATTGAAATTAATCGCAATGGATACCAGCAGTTGATCGCCGGAATTAATGAATTAAGCCTTAAATTTATACCCTCTGTTGGTAACTTTATCGCGATAGAGACCCCAGGAAATGTCCATAGTTTGCATAAAAGACTACTTAAAAAGGGTGTTATTACTCGCACTATAGATGTATATGAAATGCCAGATCACCTTCGTGTATCAATTGGAACACATGAAGAAAATGAACGTTTTCTTGGTAGTCTAAAAGACTTTCTTGACTCCAAAGAGGTGTGATCTATGGCAAAAAAAATAAAACGTTTGCTTGTGATTGGGTTAGGATTGATTGGTGGTAGCTTGGCAAAAGCTGCCAAAGATCGCAATCTGTACGATCAAATCATAGGAAGCTCTCGCGATTACAAAACGTTAGACGAGGCAATAAAAACAGGCATTATAGATAAAGCGGTACAGGATATTGAAGATATCGCTACAGAGATGGGAGACGGAGATCTCGTTGTTATTGCTGTCCCAACACTTGCAATCCCAGCTATTATCTCTCAGCTTCAGCCATTACTGAGCGAGCTGGTAACAATTACAGATGTGGCAAGCGTAAAAGGCAGTGTAGTCGAAGCTGTTAATGAAGTTTATCGTTGCAGTCCTTCGCAATTTGTTCCCGGTCATCCTATTGCTGGCTCAGAGAAAAGCGGTATTGGGGCAGTTGATGCATTCTTATTTGAAAATCATCAAGTAATTTTAACTCCATCTTCTGCCACTGGTTGTGACCATATTGATAGGGTCAAGAAATTATGGATTGGAGTGGGCGCATCAGTCAGTGAGATGAAAGTAGTAGATCATGATGAAATTTTAGCGGCCACTAGTCATTTGCCCCATATATTGGCGTATGCCTTGGTGGACATGTTATCAAGCATGAGAAAAAACCAAGAAGTTTTTCGTTACGCCGCTGGAGGATTTGGTGACTTTACTCGAATAGCTGCAAGCGATCCTGTTATGTGGCATGACATAGTGATGGCAAACAAAAAAGCAATTACTTCTGCTCTAGGTGACTTAACCAAACATATTGATTTCATCAAGCAAGCTATATCTCTTGGAGATAGCGAATATTTATTGGATGTTTTTGCGCACGCACGAGAAACAAGAAACCATTTTGATCAAATGCGAGAAAACAAGACTTATTTGAAACCCATAGCTCAGACTGTTGATTATAGAGTGTCCCCAGGTGGTTGTATTAAAGGCAAGGTTGTGGTGCCTGGAGATAAGTCAATTTCTCACCGTGCTATTATTTTGGGTTCCATCGCTAACGGTGTTACCAATATATCAGGCTTTTTGGAAGGAGAGGACAGTTTAGCTACACTGCAAGCATTTCGAGATATGGGCGTTGTGATAAAGCGACCCGCCAAAGGATGCGTTGAGGTACACGGGGTTGGATTAAACGGACTACAGGCGCCTTCTGGACCTTTATATTTAGGTAATTCTGGCACATCTATGAGGTTACTTTCTGGATTGCTGGCTGCTCAGTCGTTTGATGTGGTCTTAACAGGCGACGAGTCTTTGTCAAAGCGACCGATGGAGCGCGTAGTAAGCCCTTTGAGAAAAATGGGTGCAGTAATTGCAATGAATAAAAATGGGTTGCCACCTTTGAAAATAAAGGGTGGGGTCGATCTTAAAGCCATAGATTACAAGCTACCAATGGCAAGTGCTCAGGTTAAATCATGCATTCTATTGGCAGGATTATATGCGAAGGGCCAGACTTCCACGATAGAGTCAGTTGCCACGCGTGACCACACAGAGCGAATGTTGGCAGGCTTTGGCTACCATGTTGATAGAAAAGAGTTTTCTGCAAGCCTGAGAGGGAAGGGGGAATTAAAATCCACTATAGTTAACGTGCCTGCAGATATTTCATCAGCAGCTTTTTATATGGTAGCCGCCTCTATTGCCCCAGGCTCAGATGTTATCTTGCCTCATGTTGGAGTAAATCCAACAAGAATTGGCGTAATAAATATTTTGCAAATGATGGGGGCCGATATAAGGCTCTCCAATAAAAAAGAAGTGAGCGGCGAGCCTGTCGCTGATATTCAAGTACGCTATGCTCCACTTCACGGGATTGAAATTCCGGTAGATCAGGTTGCCTTAGCTATTGATGAGTTTCCGGTATTGTTTGTAGCAGCAGCTTGTGCAACTGGAAAGACTATTCTCAGAGGCGCTTTAGAATTGCGAGTCAAAGAAAGTGATAGAATCCAGTCTATGGCAGATGGTTTGACTGTATTGGGAATAGATGTAACAACCACACCAGATGGCATTGAGATCGAAGGTGGTTCAATTTTAGGTGGAGAGATAGACAGCAAAGACGATCACCGTATTGCGATGGCATTTAGTATTGCAGCCTTAAGAGCAAAAGAAATTATTTTAATACACAATTGCAATAATGTTGCCACATCATTTCCTGGTTTTGTCGAGCAAGCGAACAAGTCTGGATTGAGTATCAGTGAGGAAAAAAGATGATTAATTGCGTGCCTGTAATAACTATAGATGGCCCAAGTGGCGCAGGAAAAGGGACTATTTGCCAGTTAATAGCAATTAAGCTTGGGTTTCATTATCTTGATAGTGGCGCGCTTTATAGATTATTAGTATTGGCCGCTATGCGTCATGCTGTAGATCTAAGTAATGTTGAATCGCTAGCTGTACTGGCTGCTCATATGGATATTTCTTTTAATATGAATAGTGAATTTGAGTCGCAGGTGATACTGGAGGGTGAAGACGTATCCGCTCTTATCCGCGATGAGCATATTGGTTCAGATGCCTCTACTATTGCAGCCCACCTGGAGGTGAGGACCGCGCTACTGAGCAGACAGCGTGCTTTTGCCAAATATCCTGGTCTTGTTGCGGATGGGCGTGATATGGGCACTATTGTATTTCCTGATGCGGGCGCTAAAATTTTCCTTACGGCAAACTCTGAAATTCGGGCTAAAAGACGACATAAGCAGTTGATGGATAAGGGTAAAGATGCTAGTCTTGCCAGTCTCATAGAGCAGGTCAAAAAGCGAGATGAACGAGATATGACTCGCAAATCTTCGCCAATGGTTCCTGCTCATGATGCTGTAATCATTGATAGCTCACATATGAGCATTAATGGAGTATTAGAACTGGGGTTAGAAATTGCTAAAAAAAATGGCATACACCCTCAGTAAATAGCCAAGTATTTGCGGCAAATAACCAGAAAAGCCACATTACTTTTTATTAATAACCCACATAACTGGTGATGTGGCTTGTAGAGCCAATGGTTCTATTTTTCCTATAGGTGTCCCGATGAACGCGAATTTTGCAGAATTATTTGAAGAAAGTTTAAAAACAGTTGAGATGAATACCGGCGCGATTATAACCGGCGTCATTACTGATATTGATAAAGACTGGGTAACTGTCCACACCGGTCTTAAATCTGAAGGTGTTATTCCCAAGGAAGAGTTTTTTGATGATAACGGTGAAACCGCCATCGCTATTGGCGATGAAATACAAGTTTCTCTTGAGGCAGTAGAAGACGGGTTTGGTGCAACTAAATTGTCCAGAGAAAAGGCTCGAGCTGCTGAATCCTGGATTATCCTCGATGCTGCACTGAAGGCAGAAGAGGCAGTTATAGGAATTATAAGCGGTAAAGTGAAAGGTGGGTTTACAGTCGAAGTTCAAGGTTTGCGTGCATTTTTGCCAGGGTCTCTTATAGATGTTCGTCCAATTCGTGATACCTCGCACTTAGAAAATAAGCCACTAGAATTCAAGGTCATAAAACTTGACCAGAAGCGCAATAATGTTGTGGTGTCTAGACGTGCCGTTATGGAGCAAGTTAACACTGTTGAGCGTGATGAGATGCTTGCTAACCTTGAAGAAGGGGCCACGGTTAAAGGCTTGATCAAGAATCTTACAGATTACGGTGCTTTTGTTGATCTTGGTGGAATAGACGGCCTATTGCATATAACTGATATGTCTTGGAAGCGCATAAAACATCCGTCTGAAATAGTAAATGTTGGTGATGATGTTGATGTAAAAATATTGAAATTTGATCGTGAGCGCAATCGTGTATCCTTGGGTATGAAGCAAATGGGCGAAGATCCTTGGGCTGACATAACAGGTCGTTACCCGCAAGGTGCTCGGACCACCGCTACAGTTACCAACCTTACTGATTATGGTTGTTTTGCTGAGCTAGAAGATGGGGTTGAGGGTCTTGTTCATGTATCTGAAATGGATTGGACTAATAAAAATATTCATCCATCTAAGGTGGTTCAGCTTGGTGACACAGTGGAAGTTATGATTCTGGATATTGATCAAGAGCGCCGTAGGATTTCTTTGGGTGTCAAGCAATGCTTTATGAACCCTTGGGATGAGTTTGGAACAACGCATGCAAAAGGTGCCAAAATTATTGGAAACATTAAGTCCATAACTGATTTTGGTATCTTTATCGGTTTAGATGGAGGCATTGATGGGCTGGTCCATCTCTCTGATATCTCATGGGATGAAGCTGGTGAAGAGGCTGTCCGTAATTATAAGAAAGGAGACGAGGTAGAAACAGTCATCTTGTCTATAGACTCTGAAAGAGAGCGCATTTCTTTGGGCATCAAGCAATTAGCTGATGATCCTTTTGCTCGTTACGTGTCTGAATATGACAAAGGGGCAGTTGTTCTTGGCACTATTAAGGAAGTTGATGCCAAAGAAGCAGTCATTCTTCTGAGTGACGGTGTTGAAGCGCAACTGAAAGCATCAGAGCTGTCGCGAGAAAAGGTTGATGATGCATCTAAAATTCTGAAAGAGGGTGATGAGATAGAGACAAAAATTATTAATATAGATCGAAAGAATCGGATAATTTCTTTATCAGTCAAAGCCAAGGATGTAGAAGAGGAAAAAACTGCAATAAAAGAGCACAAAAAATCAGAAGTAGAGAGCGTAACTCCAACTACTATAGGCGATTTAATTAAAGCTCAGATGGAAAACAAAGAGAGTTGACGCTATAAGGCAAGGGGTGGTAGAAATTGCTACCTCTTGTTTTGATTCAATTAATGTAATCACTAACCGTATAGAAATTTATGACAAAATCAGAACTAATAGAATCTATTATAAGTAAACAGGATCAGCTTATTCCGGTTGATGTGGATCTCGCCATTAAGATGATCTTAGAGAAAATGATCCAAACACTTTCTGCGAATGAGAGAATCGAAATAAGAGGTTTTGGTAGTTTTTGCCTGCATCACCGTGCTTCCCGTATTGGGAGAAACCCGAAGACAGGAGCAGCGGTAGAATTAGCTAGCAGATCAGTACCGTACTTTAAGCCTGGCAAGGAGCTACGCGAAAGAGTTAACGTTCCTGTATAAAATTTAATTCCGCTCAAGTTATTTTTTAACCCTAAAGCAAAGCCAAAAATATCTTTGTTGCAGTAGAGGAAAAGGCTCTCCTTTTAGGTTCTTCTTGGAGTTCTCGTGTCAGCACTAAAAAATATTTTATGGTTGCTCATTACTTTTATTTCTGTCGCTTTGGGAGCCTGGATTGTCATCGATAATCCAGACCCGGCATCTTTCAAGATTTTTGGCTTTGCGTCGAACACTTTACCCCTTGGGTTGTGGTTGCTTGGAAGCTTCTCAATGGGATGTATAGCTTCACTGCTAGTCACCTCTTCGACCTTAATTAGATTAAATTATAGATTACGAAGAGCTGATAGACAGTATGTTAAGTTAAAATCCTCCATAGCGGATATCAAGGAAGAAAAATAATGAAGACTAGCGATCCAAAGATTATTGTTGCTCTTGATTATAGCGACACCAAAGATGTCATCAGGTTCGCTGATTCAGTTACGCCATCACTTTGCAGGCTCAAGGTTGGTAAAGAACTGTTTACCCATGCCGGCCCAGAAGTTGTTTCAGATCTCATCAAAAAAGGTTTTGATATCTTTCTTGATCTTAAATTCTATGATATCCCCAATACGGTCTCTGGTGCTATTGGTGTTGCTGCAGATATGGGTGTCTGGATGACAGATGTTCATGCTTCTGGCGGAAAGAGGATGATGGAGGAAGCAAAAAATACATTAGAAAAAAATAATAGTGACATGCTGCTTGTCGCTGTGACAGTTTTAACTAGTTTTTCTAGTGATGATTTAAGTGATGTTGGCATTTCCTTGACCCCTGGAGAACAAGCACTTCGACTCGCTGCTCTTGCCAAAAATTCAGGTATGGACGGTGTGGTTTCATCAGCTGGAGAAGTTAAAGAATTGCGCAAGGCCTGCGGCGAAGACTTTATCTTAGTCACTCCGGGTATACGCGCCATTGCAGCTAAGTCAGACGACCAGCGTCGAATTTTTACGCCCTCCGAAGCTATGGTTAGCGGAAGTAGTTATTTGGTAGTTGGCCGCCCAATTACCCAGGCGTTAAATCCTGCTGAAGCATTAAAGCTCATAATTGATGAGATCTCATAAGTATTCTTTAGAGGCTCTCTTTTCTAAACTAGACTCCAAAAATCTAAATAAAATATAGCACAGTCGGTAGAGAGCGATGATGGGAGAAATAAAAAGGCGATCCTAAGATCGCCTATAAGTGCATGTAGAAGCTAAATTTACATACGTTTTTTGTTTGGCTCCGCCTGCTGGGCTCGAACCAGCGACCCAATGATTAACAGTCATTTGCTCTACCAACTGAGCTAAGGCGGATCGTTATGACGCGGGTATCTTATATATCGACAAAGAGTGAGTCAACCTTAATCCCACATCAACTTATAGGCACTTATAGCCTATAATAGAGCTAACTCTTTATCTTTTTAATATAAGGCTGTATTAGTGTCAAAATTATTTAATTTGGTAAGCTCTTATGTTCCAGCAGGAGACCAGCCTTTAGCGATTAAACAGCTAATAGAAGGTCTTGAGTCAGGATTGGCAGCGCAAACATTGCTAGGTGTTACTGGGTCAGGCAAGACCTTTACTATCGCGAATGTCATAGATAAAGTGCAGCGACCTACAATCGTCCTTGCTCACAATAAAACTTTAGCTGCCCAGCTTTATGGTGAGTTTAGGGATTTTTTTCCTAATAATGCCGTTGAATATTTCGTATCTTATTATGATTACTATCAGCCAGAAGCTTATGTGCCATCGTCTGGTACTTTTATTGAAAAAGATGCTTCCGTCAATCAGCATATAGAGCAAATGCGACTATCGGCGACCAAAGCTTTGCTGGAGCGCAAGGATGTTATTGTTGTGGCTACAGTTTCATCTATTTATGGATTAGGGGACCCTGCTTCCTATATGAAAATGTTGCTCCACTTGGTCAGGGGCGATTTAATAGACCAGCGATCAATTTTGCGTCGCCTAGCTGAGCTGCAATACACAAGAAATGATGCTGTTTTTCAGCGTTCAACTTATCGTGTTCGCGGCGATGTTATTGATATATATCCTGCTGATTCTGCGCAGGAGGCAGTCAGAATAGAAACTTTCGATGATGTCGTTGAAAATATCTCATTATTTGATCCTTTAACTGGTGAAGTTTTAAGACGCGTACCTCGAATAACTGTATACCCAAAGTCACATTATGTGACACCTCGACAAGTGATACATGATTCTATTGATAAAATAAAAGAAGAGCTTGCAGTGCGACTGGAGCAACTAAGGTCTGTTCATAAATTAGTTGAGGAGCAGAGGTTACGAGAACGGACTTGTTACGACATCGAGATGATGTCTGAGCTTGGCTACTGTAATGGTATTGAAAATTATTCTCGATATCTTTCTGGAAGGGAGCAAGGGGACCCTCCTCCTACATTGTTCGACTACTTGCCTAATGATGCTTTGCTGGTAGTCGACGAGTCACATGTAACCATTCCTCAGCTGGGGGCGATGTACAAAGGGGATCGTTCACGAAAGGAGACATTGGTAGAGTATGGCTTTCGTCTTCCCTCAGCGCTTGATAATCGGCCGTTAAGGTTTGATGAATGGGAAAATTTGGCTCCACAGATGATCTTTGTTTCTGCGACTCCTAGCAGATATGAGTCGGCTACTGAAGGGCAAATAGTTCGTCAGGTTGTTCGACCTACTGGCCTGCTTGATCCTGAGATTTTTGTGCGACCGGCAGTCTCTCAGGTTGATGATGTATTGTCTGAGATTAATATATGTGTAGCGAAGCAACAAAGAATACTAATTACTGTATTAACCAAGCGTATGGCCGAAGATTTTACTGATTACCTTAGTGACCATAATGTTCGAGTGCGCTACCTTCATTCAGACATAGATACCGTAGAAAGAATAGAGATCATAAGGGATTTACGTTTAGGAAAATTCGATGTTCTTGTGGGTATAAACTTACTGAGAGAAGGATTAGACATTCCAGAAGTGGCCTTAGTGGCTATTTTTGATGCTGACAAAGAAGGATTCTTGCGTTCAGAGCAGTCAATGATTCAGACAATTGGTCGAGCAGCAAGACATGTGGAAGGAAGAGCCATTCTTTATGCAGACAAAATAACCGGCTCAATGGATAGAGCTATAAAAGAAACGGAAAATCGTCGTGCGGCGCAGATTCAGTACAATAAAGATCATGATATTACCCCCAAGGGAATTGTAAAATCAGTAACAGATATAATGGATGGTGCAGCTGTAATTCCTGGGAAGAAGCCACGCAAGATCACAGATTTGAATGAAGTTAATTTGCTTGATAGGTCAGGCCTTCACAGTGAGTCCGACATATGGAAAAAAATCACTGTGTTAGAAGAAAAAATGTTTTTAAGCGCAAAAAATTTGGATTTTGAAGTTGCCGCAAGCATACGTGACGAAGTTGCTTGCTTAAAGGAAATAGTTGACGGGCTTGCTTGATGATGAAAAAAAGTGCGCATTTATTAAATAATCATTGGTAGGCACGAGTGGATTCGAACCACCGACCCCCACCATGTCAAGGTGGTGCTCTAACCCCTGAGCTACGTGCCTGCTATTTCCCACTTGCTATGTGTCATTCTGCAAGAGGCGCGTAATTTAACAGCGCAGTGGCATCGTGACAAGTAAATTTCCAACTCTCTACATAATAGCCCGTAAACGGATAAGCTCTCTTGATTCTCTCTTTTAAGCAGGTAGAATGGCAACTTTCTCATAGAATGCTATATGTGTAAGATATAGCATTTACCACGTGACCCTTGGTAGCGGTCACCACTGGAAAGGACACATGTAATGTTTATTATCACTCTTCCTGACTCCAGTCAGCGCAGCTATCCATCTCCAATAAGCGTTTATGACGTAGCAGCTGATATCGGTCCAGGTCTTGCTAGCGATGCTTTAGCAGGAAAAGTTGATGGTATGTTGTTTGATTTGTCTCATGTTATTGAATCTGACGCAGAACTATCAATTGTCACCAGCAAGTCCGAAGAAGGGCTTGAAATAATTCGTCATAGTACGGCTCATTTAATGGCACAGGCAGTAAAGATTTTATTTCCAGAGGTTCAGGTTACAATTGGCCCTGTTATAGAGAACGGTTTCTATTATGATTTTTCGTATGAAAGACCTTTTACGCCACAAGATTTAGATGCTATAGAAAAAAAAATGAGCAGCCTGGTGGCCGAAGACGCTATTGTGGTTAGGCGAGAACTGGGACGTGACGATGCTGTAAGTCACTTTTTGAGTCTTGGTGAGAAATTTAAAGCAGAAATTATTGAAGATATCCCTTCTGATCAAACGCTGTCTCTGTATAGGCAGAATGAGTTTGAAGATCTTTGTCGTGGTCCCCATGTTCCGTCATTAGGAAAGTTGAAGCATTTTAAGCTAATGAAGGTTGCTGGCGCCTATTGGCGGGGCGACGCAAAAAACCAGATGTTACAACGTATATACGGTACAGCATGGAGAAGCAAAAAAGAATTACAATCTTATCTTTATCAGCTTGAAGAGGCGGAAAAAAGAGATCATCGAAAGTTAGCGAAGAAATTTAATTTATTTCATCTGCAGGAAGAAGCTCCAGGCATGATTTTCTGGCACCCTAAGGGGTGGAGCATCTATACTGTAATTGAAAGCTATATGCGTGATATACAGCGCTTGAACGGTTACCAAGAGATTAGGACCCCATTAATTGTAGCTAGATCTCTTTGGGAAAAATCTGGGCATTGGGATAAATTTCGTGAAAATATGTTTACCGTGCAATCTGAAGCTGATGATTTTGCAGTAAAGCCAATGAACTGCCCTTGTCATGTACAGATTTTTAACCAGGGGCTAAAAAGTTATCGCGATTTACCTCTAAGGCTAGCTGAATTTGGCTCTTGTCATCGTGATGAAGCTTCAGGTACGTTGCAGGGTTTGATGCGAGTCAGGGGTTTTGTCCAAGATGACGCCCATATATTTTGTACCGAATCTCAAATTCTAGATGAAGTGGCTACGTTTACTGACTTGCTATTTTCGGTTTACAGGGATTTTGGTTTTGATGATATTATTATTAGGCTTTCAACTCGCCCTGAAAGCAGAGTGGGCAGTGACGAGGTTTGGGATAAGGCCGAAGATTCTCTCATAAAAGCTTTGAGTTCAAAAAATCTGGATTATGATCTGCTACCAGGAGAAGGGGCATTTTATGGCCCAAAAATTGAATTCTCTCTTAAAGACTGCCTTGGGCGTATATGGCAGTGTGGAACCATACAGGTGGATTTTTCTATGCCTGAGAGGCTAGGCGCACAGTATGTGTCAGAAGATGGATCCAGAAAAGTACCTGTTATGTTGCATAGGGCAATACTAGGTTCTTTTGAAAGATTCATAGGGATTTTAATAGAGCACTATGAGGGTAATTTCCCAGTATGGCTGTCTCCCTGCCAAGCTGTAGTGATGAATATTACAGATAGTCAGGCCAAATATGTGATAGATTTAGTCGATTCCTTGAAAAACAAAGGCTTTCGTATCGAAAATGACTTGAGAAACGAGAAGATCGGCTTTAAAATCCGCGAGCACACAATTCAGAAAATCCCCTATTTGTTAGTTATAGGCGATAAAGAGGTCGAGTCCCAGACAGTTACTGTTCGCTCTTCGAACGGAAAAGACCTCGGGGCTATGGAGATCTCTAGCTTTGTTATGCTGCTGGAGAGAGATATTTCACTTCGCGGACGTATGAATTTTGAAAATTAATGCTTGGAGAATAAATTATTAAGAAAGCTTACGGAAAGGGTTCAGTGAAGCGCTCCCTTATGAATGAAGAAATAGAAGCTCAGGAAGTCCGTCTCATTGATGCCGATGGTGAGCAAGCAGGTATCGCTTCAATTGACGAAGCCTTAAAGCAAGCCCAAACTGCAGGCTTGGATTTGGTGGAGATTTCTCCAGATGCTGAACCACCAGTTTGTAAGATTATGGATTACGGTAAAAAATTGTTTGAAGTCAAAAAACAACAAGCAGTTCAGCGAAAAAAACAAAAACAAACTCAAGTTAAAGAGATGAAATTTCGACCTGGAACAGATGTAGGCGACTATGAAATAAAATTACGAAATATGACTCGATTTTTAGAAAATGGAGATAAAGCCAAAGTAACGCTTAGATTTCGTGGTAGAGAGATGGCCCATCAAGAGCTAGGAATGCAAATGCTTAAGCGTATCGAGACAGATCTCGATGAAATTGGCGCTGTCGAACAATTCCCTAAAATGGAGGGCAGGCAGTTCACTATGGTTATAGCTCCAAGATCGAAGAAAAAATAAAATTTAACAGTAAAAACACTGAAGAAGCAATACATGCATTACCCGCGTTCAGCCCTTGGCAGACTGTCCGGGAGTGAGCTTCTTTTTATTTAAACCCCGTCTAAACGGAGAACTAAAATGCCAAAAGCAAAGACACATAGCGGCGCTGCTAAGCGCTTTAAAAAAACGAGCGCAGGCTATAAGCACAAGCATGCTAATAGAAGTCATATCCTCACAAAAATGTCACAAAAGCGTAAACGCAATTTGCGTGGAACAACGATTATGGGTGTTTCAGACGCTCCATTAATCCAGCGCATGCTTCGCGACTGAACTAGCTAATTAATTTATTGAGAGGATAAAAGATGCCACGCGTAAAAAGAGGTGTAACAGCACACCGTCGTCATAAAAAAATTCTAAAACTAGCTAAGGGGTATTATGGTGCTCGTAGCCGTGTATTTCGTGTTGCCACACAGGCAGTCACTAAAGCAGGCCAGTATGCATACCGTGATCGCCGTGTAAAAAAACGTACATTTAGAGCACTCTGGATTACTCGTATCAATGCGCAATCACGTTCTGAGGGTATAAGTTATAGTCGCTTGATAGCCGGCCTCAAGAAAGCGAATATTGATCTTGATCGCCGTGTTTTGGCTGATCTTGCCATCCATGACAAGATAGCTTTTGCTGCTGTCGCGGAGCAAGCGAAGGCAGCTCTTGCCTAGCATCTATGTTAAGTAATGCAAAATAATGGCAATATAAAAGGGAAAGGGCTTTTGCTCTTTCCCTTTTTTTTAGAATTAAGCCTGTACTGAGGTAGAGAATGAAAAATATCGAGATTCTTGAGAGTGAAGCGAGTAATGCTGTGAATAGGGCGCCTGATCTTAAGTCTCTTGAACAGACTAAAGTGGATTACCTGGGTAAAAAAGGTTTACTTACAAGTCTTCTTAAGGAGCTGGGCAGCCTATCTCCCGAAGAAAGACCTAAAGCGGGGGCTCGAATAAATGCTGTAAAACAGAGGATCTTGGCAGAAATTGACTTGAAGCGACAAGCTATTGAATATAACGCCATTGAGTCACAGCTAGCAAAAGAATCGATAGACATTACGTTGCCCGGTCGGAGTGATGAGAGAGGCTCTTTACATCTTGTTACGCATACCATGGAGCGTATTGAGTCTTTCTTCTTACGTATAGGTTATAAAATCGAAAAGGGCCCGGAAATTGAAGATGATTACCATAATTTTGAGGCTTTAAACATACCTGCGCATCACCCTGCTCGGGCAATGCATGATACATTTTATGTTGGCCAGAATAAAGTTTTAAGGACTCATACTTCTCCTGTTCAGGTGAGGACTATGAAATCTCAAGAGCCTCCAATACGCATTATTTGCCCAGGACGTGTATATCGTTGTGATTCTGATTTGACGCATACTCCTATGTTTCATCAAGTCGAAGGTTTGATTTTAGATGAAAATATCAGCATGGCAGACCTGAAAGGTACAATTGATCAATTTTTAAAAGCATTCTTTGAGGAAGATTTACCTGTGCGTTTTCGTCCTTCTTACTTTCCTTTTACTGAGCCCTCTGCAGAAGTTGACCTGCAGTGTACTAACTGTAAAGGAAAAGGGTGCCGTATCTGCAAAAATACTGGCTGGCTAGAAGTTATGGGTTGCGGGATGGTTCACCCAACAGTATTGTCTCATTGCAATGTAGATCCCGAAAAATATTCTGGTTTTGCTTTTGGAATGGGTGTTGAGAGGTTGGCCATGCTCCGTTATGGCGTAACAGATTTGCGTTTATTTTTTGAAAGCGACTTACAATTTTTACGGCAATTTTAAAAAATAGTCTGCCAGCATAGCATTCTTAATTTAAATTTTTTAATAAATTATTTTAGGCAACAAATCAATGAAATTGAGTGAATCTTGGTTACGAGAATGGGTTGATCTTCCTGTCGATACAGAAGAGCTAATTTCCCAGCTAACTATGGCTGGATTGGAGGTTGATGCTGTTGAAGATGCTGCTCCTGATTTTCAAAATGTATTAGTTGGCCATGTTTTGTCGGTAGAGCCGCACCCTAATGCTGACAATCTAAAAATATGCCAAGTTTCAATCAAGCCGGAAGATGTTACACAGGTTGTTTGTGGTGCGGTCAATGTACGCCAAGGGATAAAAGTTCCTTTTGCTGTTGTCGGCGCTAGACTTCCAGGTAGCGTTAAGATAAAGCTGGCTAAACTTCGTGATGTTGAGTCATTTGGAATGCTTTGTGGTGCTGATGAACTGGGCCTGTCTGATAAATCAAAGGGTCTACTAGAGCTACCTTTAGACGCCCCTGTAGGTCTCAATCTTCGCGACTACTTAAAACTGAATGATAAAATTATTGATATAGATCTTACCCCCAATAGAGGCGACTGCCTTAGTGTGCGAGGTGTTGCTCGTGAAGCCGCTGTCTTAAATTTAGTCCCTTTTTCCGAGCCTTGTTTTTTGTCTGTTAGCTCCAGTATTACTGATACTTTTTCTATCCAGGTAGATGAGAGTGAGGCTTGCTCACGCTATGCGGGAAGGATTATAAAAAATGTAGACATGACCGTAAGCTCACCATTGTGGCTTCAGGAAAAACTTAGACGAAGTGGGCTGCGTAGTACAGATGCAGTCGTAGATGTTACAAATTATGTAATGCTTGAGCTAGGGCAGCCCATGCATGCTTTTGATTTGGATAAGCTTAATGGAGGGGTCTTGGTCCGGATGGCTAAAAAGGGAGAAATGCTAAGTTTATTGGATGGCTCCAAAGTAGTATTAACTCCGGATACTCTTGTCGTTGCCGATAAAGATAAAGTTGTAGCCATGGCTGGAATTATGGGTAGTGACAATACGGCAGTAAGCTCAAATACTTGTAATATTTTTCTCGAGAGCGCTTATTTCAACCCAATTGCTATATCTGGCCGTTCTCGAGCTTATGGTAAGCATACAGATGCTTCACACAGGTTTGAGCGTGGAGTTGATCCAAGGTTACAAGAGGTTGCTATTGAGCGTGCCACGGCTCTATTATTGGAGATCGCTGGAGGTAGAGCTGGTCCTATTTCCATTGTTGAGAATAAGGCTGATCTTTTTCAAGAAACTGAAATTACTTTAAGGCATGCTAGACTTGAACAACAGCTAGGTCTGACCATTGAAGGCAGCCAGGTCGAGGATATACTTAATAGGCTCGGGCTGGCTGTAAGAAAAATATCAGGGATTGGTTGGCACTGCAGTCCACCCAGTTGGCGTTTTGACCTTTCTCTTGAGGCTGACCTGATTGAGGAGGTGGCAAGGATCTATGGCTATGAAAACTTACCAGTCGCGACACCCTCAGCTCAGCTTCCGATAACAAGTTTTTTAGAGACTCGACGTGAGCTGCCAGGCTTAAGGAATCAGCTGATAGCTCGTGGCTACCACGAGGCAATAACATATTGCTTTGTTGACCCTGAAATACAACGTCAACTTACACCTGACGCTGAAGTGATCTCTTTAGTTAATCCTATCTCTAGTGATATGTCTGTGATGAGAACAACGCTATGGTCTGGTTTGCTGCCCGCTATCAGGCATAACCTAAATCGACAGCAGAGCAGGATTCGTTTATTTGAAACTGGGCTCGTTTTTTCTCCTAGCGATAGCGGCTTAAAGCAAGAGTCTATGATTGCCGGCGCCATCACTGGACACCGTATGCCAGAAAACTGGCATACTAATGCAGAATTGGTAGATTTTTTTGATTTAAAAGGAGATGTGCAGTCATTATTAAGCCCTTATACTGCCTCAGAGCAGTTCGAATTCATCAAAGGGCAGCACCCTTGCCTACATTCTGGTCAGTGCGCACAGATAAGGCGTAACGGACATCTGGTTGGCTGGTTGGGACAAGTTCATCCTGCAGTCCAAAAAATATTAGGTCTCACGCAAACTATTTTTGTATTTGAAGTACATCTGCAGTCAATTCTTGAAGATAAGCTGCCTCGGTTTGCTGAAGTGAGCAAATTTCCTGAGGTGAGAAGAGATTTGGCATTTATTGTCCATGAAGATGTTACAGCGGGAGATTTATGTAAGACCGTAAGGGCTGAGGCAGGGAAAACACTCATAGATATAAAAATATTTGATGTTTATAAAGGAAAAGGTATCAAGGTTGACAATAAAAGTATTGCCTTGGGCTTGACCTTTAGGGATACTTCCCGCACCCTTGAGGATAGTGAGATAAATCAAGCTGTTGCTTCTATTGCAAGAGCTATAGAAGTAAAATTTTCAGGAATTCTTAGGGATCAATAATGACGGCATTAACTAAAGCTGACCTTGCAGATATGCTCTTTAACGAGCTTGGTTTAAATAAAAGGGAGGCTAAGGAAATGGTGGAGTTGTTTTTTGAGGAAATCAGATCATCTTTAGAAAAAAATAAAGAGGTGAAGTTGTCTGGCTTTGGAAATTTTGAGATTCGCGATAAAAAAAGTCGCCCAGGACGCAATCCTAAGACAGGAGAATCAGTTGCTGTTTCTGCCAGACGAGTCGTCACATTTAAGTCAGGACAAAAATTAAAATCCCGAGTTGAAGGATATGTTGGAATCAGTTAGCAGTGAGCAGTTGCCGCCTATACCTAGTAAAAATTATTTCACTATAGGTGAGGCTGGTGGTCTTTGCAAAGTTAAGCCCCATGTATTGCGATACTGGGAGCAAGAATTCCCTAGTCTTAGCCCTCTTAAGAGGCGTGGCAATCGACGCTATTATCAGCGCCAAGATGTGATAATGATTCGTCAAATACGCTCGCTGCTTTATCAGCAAGGCTTTACTATTGACGGAGCTCGCCAGAAATTAGCAGGCGGAGAAGCAAAAGAAGATGCGACACAAGTTCGACAAGTTATTGATCAAACAGTTAGTGAGCTTGAATCACTCCTCCAAGACCTCAAAAGCTAGCCTAACAGACGCCATGTTAAATTTAAAAAAGTCTAAATAGTAACGGCATCTTGAATTGCATTGCTCGTTCTGTATTATGTGCGCCTACTCTAGGTTTAACATCGGGGCGTAGCGCAGCCTGGTAGCGCACTACACTGGGGGTGTAGTGGTCGTCGGTTCAAATCCGGCCGCCCCGACCAACTTCTAATAATATCTGCTTATTGAGGCTGGCTATATTTTTTAGCTTTAGTCCCGTTGATTGTATTTTTGGATGCAGTGCGCTTATTTATAATAAGATAACCTTAAGATCAAATTGCTAGATAATTCTTTTTCGGATTACCCATGAAAATAGATTGCTTTAAAGCATACGATATTCGCGGAAAACTAGATGATGAGCTGACGCCAAAAATAGTTTATCGAATTGGTCGGGCTTATGCTCGCTGGTTGTCTCCAACAGCAGTGGTTGTGGGGGGGGACGTTAGAAACTCAAGCGCTACCTTGAAATCTGCTCTTACTGATGGTCTGAGAGACGAGGGGGTCCATGTTATAGATATCGGACTTTGTGGCACAGAGGAAATTTACTTTGCTACAAATTACTTTGGAGTAGATGGCGGCATTATGGTGACAGCTAGCCATAACCCAATAGACTACAACGGATTGAAGCTTGTCAGGGAACACTCTAAACCTGTGAGCAGTGATACCGGATTGCTGGATATTCGAAAGATAGCCGAAGAAGGCATATTTCTTACTCCTGAAGATGATGCTCTTGGATCCTATAAGAAAACAAGCTGTTTTGACGCTTATGTTGCTCATTTGCTCACTTATATTGATGATTCTAAATTAAAGCCACTAAAAATTGTTATAAATTCTGGTAATGGTGGCGCTGGAAAAGTTTTAGATGCTCTGGAGCCCCACCTACCTTTTGAATTTATTAAGATTCATCATGAACCAGATGGCGCTTTTCCAAATGGAATACCAAATCCCCTTTTGCTTGAAAATAGATACCATACAACTAATGCGATAAGAAAGCATAAGGCAGATTTTGGTATAGCCTGGGATGGTGATTTTGATCGTTGTTTTTTGTTTGATGAGTCTGGAGAGTTTATCGAAGGATATTATGTGGTTGGTCTGCTAGCAGAAGCCTTCTTGCGTAAACTTCCAAATGAAAAAATTATTCATGATCCTCGTTTGTTTTGGAACACTCAGGCTATATGTAAAGATTTTAGTGGTACGCCAGTGCAAAGCAAATGCGGGCATTCATTTATGAAGCAAGCAATGCGCAAGGAGGATGCGGTTTATGGTGGCGAAATGAGCGCACACCATTATTTTCGTGATTTCTTTTATTGCGATAGCGGGATGATTCCTTGGTTGCTAACTGCTGAGCTGCTAGGTGTTTCAGGCAAGAGTCTATCTTCAATGGTAAAATCAAGAATGGAGAAATATCCTTGCTCCGGTGAGATTAACCGTGAAATAAAAGATGTAACCGGAAAGCTGAACGATTTAGAAATTTTCTATAATGAAAAAGCTGTCGAGGTGGATCATTTTGATGGATTAAGTATGATTTTTGAGGGGTGGAGATTTAATCTTAGAAGCAGCAATACGGAACCTGTTGTAAGGCTAAATGTTGAAGCTATCACTTGTGAATTAATGGAATCCAAAACCGAAGAAATCTTACGTTTTTTATAGCATATTATTATGCAGCATAAGTTTTAATTTACTGGCTAGCTTATCTTGGTGCACTCAATGATAGAAAAAAAAACAATATTAGTAACGGGAGCTACAGGCTTTATTGGAAGAAATTTTTGCGCATCAGCAGTAAGAAAGCATTACACCATAATTGCATTATCTAGAAATGCTAACAAAGCTAAAACCTGTTTGCCTGAAGTTAAGGTAATAGAAAGTTTGGAGGAATTGCCAGAAAGTCAAAATATTCACTGTATTTTGAATTTAGCTGGCGAGCCACTGGTTTCTAGCAGGTGGACGAAGAGTCTTAAACAGAAATTTATTGATAGTCGTGTTGGCGTTACCAATAATTTGTTTAAATATTTTAGCGATAGGAGTCTAGCGCCTGAAGTTGTTATTAGCGGTTCTGCAGTCGGATATTATGGTCATGGCGGGGATAAAATTTTTGATGAAGAGACTCCTTTCTGTGAGGGCTATAGTCATAATCTATGTTCTAAATGGGAGGATAGCGCCTTCAAGTTCGATGAACTGGGGTCTCGGGTCTGCTATCTTCGTACTGGTATAGTTTTGGGCAACGGAGAGGGCGCTCTTTCCCGTATGGTTCCGCCATTTAAGGCGGGTCTAGGTGGAAGGATGGGGGACGGCAAGCAATGGATGCCATGGATTCATATAAACGATCAAATTGACCTTATTTTTCATTGCATTGATCATGCTGGTATAGTTGGGGGTATAAATTCCTGCTCGCCAAACCCTGTAACCAATTTAGATTTTACTCGCGCGCTAGGCAAGACATTATCAAGACCTGTATTTTTTAATATGCCTTCAGTTATTGCGCTTTTTGTATTTGGCGAAATGGCCCAAGAGCTTCTACTGACAGGGCAGCGAGCTTTACCTAGGAAGGCCTTAGAAACTGGATTCGAGTTTCAATATCCAAAGATTCAGTCAGCCTTGAATGATATATTAAATTAATTTGCTCGATACCTGACTAGTTACCCGTATATATACATCCGGAGGTACAAGTTTCTCTTACCTGAACCTTACAAAGTGTAGGTAATTCTGACTTCATTTCTCCCCATATCCATCGAGCCAGATTCTCACTGGTGGGGTTTTCAAGCCCACTTATGTCGTTTAAAAAGCGATGATCCAGCCGATCATGTATTGGTTTAAAATGCTTTTTTAGCTCACTAAAATCCATCACCCAACCATTTGTTGGATCTATTTCCCCTTCAATATGTATAGTCACATGGTATGAGTGACCGTGCAGCCTTTTGCATTTATGTTCATCAGGAACATTGGGCAGAAAATGGGCAGCCTCAAAAGTAAAATCTTTAAAAATTTCCATGTAATTCTCTGTAATATATATTGCTTTATATCTTAAGTTGATGTCTCTCTTATGTATATACCAAGACAGCTTGAAATGTTTGACAAGACCTCATATTCCGGTAAAATGCGGCTTCTTTCAAGGGGGTGGTTAGCTCAGTTGGTAGAGCGACGCCCTTACAAGGCGTAGGTCACAGGTTCGACCCCTGTACCACCCACCAAGCTAAGAAAGCATATACGGACCGGTAGTTCAGCTGGTTAGAATGCCGGCCTGTCACGCCGGAGGTCGCGGGTTCGAGTCCCGTCCGGTCCGCCATTTATGCTTTTAGCCCTTGACATCAAAGATTCCTAGAGTGCTATAGTGATAAAAACATTAAGCGTATACTGTCCGGATAAATAAGCTACAATTGACGCTGTTGCTAGCGCTAATGTTGTTTTTTCATAATACATAAATCCTCAATTATTTACCTAAACTACGCAGCCTTTTACCGCAAACTGCACAATCTACTTGGCTTTTTTATATAATACTTACATTGAATCTCTTTGGGGTGAAAGCAGCATTTAATTCACTTTATGGCGGCTGATTATGAAACCTTTTAAGCATATTGCACTTATTGCTAATGTGGAGCTTCCTGAGGTAACCGAGCCCTTAAAACGCTTGTGTCGTTTTTTAGAAAAAGAAGGTTATTCAGTTGCCTTGGAATCAAAGACAGCGTTGTTAGTTGCCAACAACACATTACCTGTTTTTGATTATCTGGACGAAGAGCTCAAGTTGGATTTGGTCGTTGTAGTTGGCGGCGATGGCAGCATGCTAAGTGTAGGAAGAAGTGTGGCAGAGCTTAATATACCGCTTCTCGGAGTTAATAGGGGCAGGTTGGGATTTTTAACAGATATTCAGCCAGATGATATGGAAAATCAGTTAATTCGTGTTTTAGCTGGCGATTACATTGTGTCAAACCGCTTCTTGCTTGAAATTTCACTTTCTCGAAAAGGTGAAAAAATAAATTCTGGCGAAGCAATCAATGATGTTGTGGTACATCCAGGTAGTTCCCTGCGGATGATGGAATTTGAGTTATACATAGATGAACAGTTTGTTTATAGTCAGCGATCTGATGGTTTAATAGTATCAACACCAACTGGCTCTACTGCTTATGCCCTTTCTGGCGGTGGCCCTATTCTTCACCCCAACCTGGATGCCATTGTCTTGGTCCCCATGAATCCACATACATTGTCCAGTCGACCTGTTGTAGTGGGAGGAGATAGCAGCATAGAAATTAAGCTTGGGTTGCGTAATGAGCACTCAATGGTGACTTGTGACGGTCAAAATGACCTCATCCCTCAGCCGGGCGATGTCATCTGTATTGAGAAAAAAATGCAGCCATTAAGGCTTATTCATCAAGCAGACAATAGCTTTTACGCAACCTGTCGCACAAAGTTAGGCTGGGGTAGTCGACTGGGCTCAAGTAATCGAAATAGATGACAAGGGTTTATTGGTAAATGGCAGATGATAAAAATACTATGTTGCAGTTTGATAGCCGCAGTTTAAGTCTGCAGTTGAGCAACGCTCCGATTGTGGTGATGGTCTTACTATTAAGTGTTATAGGGACCTCAGTTGTTGAATGGTTCCCCCTTTTGGTCCACTGGCTTACAATACAAGACTACAGTTTGGATAATAATGTTATTATTTTTAGCTCTATATCGAGCAGTGTTGATAATGCAGAATACTGGAGGCTAGTTACCCCAGTGTTCTTACATTTTGGGTATTTTCATTTGATCTTTAATGCTTTATTGTTTTGGGTTTTAGGACAAAAGATTGAATATTTTCTTGGCAGTCCAAGGCTAGCTGTGTACATAGTCTTAATAGCAGCATGCTCTAACATTGGGCAGTATTTACTGGGCGGCGCTGCATTGTTTGGCGGTTTGTCTGGGGTTGTGTATGGGTTGCTAGGATTTATTTGGATTCGTCAAAAAATATCACCTGTTTCAGAATTAAGTGTGCCCCGCGGCCTAATAGGCTTCATGTTTTTTTGGTTAATTTTAGGGATTAGCGGCCTTGTAAATTTTTTTATGGACGTAAGCATTGCTAATGCAGCCCATGCCATCGGATTAGCTAGTGGTGTTACCTTAGGGGTCCTTCATGGTCGAAATAGACCTAATTATTTGCAGTGATATAATCTCATATTGCTGAAAGCTTAATAAAAGATATTGATTAAGGTAAGTCATGGATTTTGAAGAACTCATTGAATCGATTTCTCCTGAAGTTTATAAAAATATACAGTCTGCCGTAGAGCTAGGTAAATGGCCCAATGGCTTAAAGCTGACCCAAGAGCAGCGTGAGTATAGCATGCAGGTTTTGATAGCTTATGACGCGGCGCATAAATCCCATGAAAATCGTGTGGGTTATATCCCTTTAAAGAAAAAGAAAGATTTGTGTGATGCAGGCGTTACTGAAGGAAACGGCAGCATGCAGGAAAATGTTGAGCAGCCTATTAAGTGGCAGGATTAGGTTTTGCCTGAATTTTCTGGATATCTTAAAAAAATGAAGACGACATTACCCGATTCTTCGGGATTAGAATCTGTTCGTTATCAGCTATCAGTTGATGACCAGTTAATTTCTCTGAATGAGCAGCTGGGTAAGGTAATTAGGCTTTCGTTTACAGGGTCGATTCACTGCATCCATTGCGGTCGGCGTAGCAACAAGAGCTTCAATCAAGGATATTGCTATCCATGTTTCGCCAGTCTAGCTCAGTGTGATATTTGTATCATGAGCCCAGAAAGATGTCATTACGATGCGGGCACCTGCAGAGAGCCTGATTGGGGTATGGATCACTGTATGGTAGATCATATCGTTTACTTAGCGAACTCTTCCGGCATTAAGGTGGGTATTACAAGAGCAACACAACTACCGACTCGTTGGATTGATCAAGGAGCTATAGCAGCATTGCCAATTTTTCGTGTGAAAACGCGCCAGCAATCTGGATTTGTTGAAGATGTTCTGCGCAAGCACATATCAGATAGAACTAATTGGCGCACCATGTTGAAGGGTTCCATTCCTTCTATTGACCTTGCTGGCGCTAGAGATTCTCTTTATGAGCTTTGTTGTCAAGATCTACTGCAACTTGAAAATCGGTTTGGTCTTGAAGCACTCCAGCGAACTGAAAGCGTTGAACCTTTGGCTATTAAGTACCCAGTCCTAGAATATCCACTTAAGGTGGTTTCTCATAACGTAGATAAAAATCCTCAAATTGAAGGCACTTTGATGGGCATAAAAGGCCAGTACTTGATACTGGATAATGGCGTAATTAATGTTAGAAAATATACAGCTTACCATGTGGATATCTCTCTGTAGGTCTTCATGCAAGCAGTTTTTTGCTCTCAATACTCTAAATACCGCTAACTCTAAGGCAGGCAACCAATGGAAACCAAGAATTTTCTCCCAGAAACGACATACTTGAGTGACTATGAAGCCCCAAGCTTCTTGATCGATAAAACAGAATTACGTATCGAAATTTTAGAAGATTCAGTTCAGGTGTTAGCAATATTGGCCATTAGGCATAATCCAAATAGCCAGTGTTTAAAAAAGAGCCTGCAGCTTGCTGGTCAAGAGCTAACGCTACAATCCATCTCGATCAACGGCGATTTTTTAACTTCAGAACACTATAGTTTGACAGAAAATGACATTACTATTTATTCTGTGCCTGATCATTTTGTTCTCACGACAGAAGTGCTCATATTTCCTAAGAACAACACCTCGTTGGAGGGACTGTTTAAGTCTCGTACAATGTACTGCACTCAATGCGAAGCTGAGGGGTTTCGTCGTATTACATATTATCTGGATCGCCCGGATGTCATGTCTGAATTTACAACAACCATTATTGGAGATAGGTTGGTTTGCCCGGTGTTGCTGTCTAATGGAAACTTGGTGGACGCCGGCGATATGCCACCCATTATCAACAGCGCTGGAGTAGATCTAAATAAAGGACGCCATTGGGCCACCTGGCATGACCCTTTTCCAAAACCCTCCTACCTGTTTGCTATAGTCGCTGGCGATCTATCTATGGTGACAGACAGCTTTGCAACCTGTTCTGGTAAGCATGTCGATATTCGATTGTATGTTGAGCCGAAAGATATAGGAAAATGTAGCCATGCGATACAGTCGCTAAAGAATGCCATGAGTTGGGATGAGCGGGTTTTTGGCAGGGAATATGATCTAGATCTTTATATGATTGTCGCTGTAGATGATTTCAATATGGGCGCCATGGAGAACAAGGGGTTAAATATTTTTAATACCTCATGTGTCTTGGCTCATTCAGAAACAACAACGGATGATGCCTTTAAGAGAGTGGAGGCTGTTGTTGCTCATGAGTATTTTCACAATTGGTCTGGAAATAGGGTGACATGTAGAGATTGGTTTCAGCTGAGCCTAAAAGAGGGTTTTACAGTTTTCAGGGATGCCGAATTTTCTGCATATATGGGCTCACCTTCAGTTAAACGCGTGGAAGATATTAATTTCCTTAGAACAGTTCAATTTTCAGAGGATTCAGGACCGACAGCGCACCCTGTGCAGCCTTTATCATATATAGAAATTTCAAATTTTTATACGGTCACTATTTATGAAAAGGGTGCCGAAATTGTCAGAATGATTTGTACATTGCTGGGGCCTGAATTATTCCGCAGAGGATCGGATCTTTATTTTTCAAAATATGATGGCCAGGCTGTGACTATAGATGACTTTGTGTCAGTGATGGCTGAAGTGAGTGGCCGTGACTTTGGTCAATTTATGACCTGGTATCGAAAGTCAGGAACCCCAAAATTAACAGTTAACAGTGAATATGACTTAAAGACCCAGCAATACAAGCTGAGCTTTAAGCAGTCATGTCAAGCAGCGAAAAATTCAATATTCGAATCGAACGTGAAGGATACTTATCATATACCAGTTAGGGTGGGGTTAGTTGGAAGCCAGGGAGCCTTGCCTCTTTCTAGTAACGCAGATACATCTGTGCTTCTAGAGATAACAGAAGAAGAGCAAACCTTTTTCTTTGATAATATTTCCGAATATCCAGTCCCGTCGCTTCTGCAGGATTTCTCTGCCCCAGTTAAGTTAGAGTACCCGTACTCACTGGATGATTTGGCTGCTCTCATGTCACGAGACGAGGATGGGTTTAATCGTTGGAACGCGTCTCAGCAGCTGGCCATCAACCTTATGAAGCCGATGCTTTGTCAATATCGTGTCGAGAACAAACTAACACTCAACCCTCGCTTAAGTAAGGCATTCTCCAGTGTTATTGAAGAGCCTGGTAATGATCTTGCAATGAAAGCATTAGTTTTAACATTGCCCTCAGAGTTAATAATGGCTGAATTGTCAGAGGAGATTGATGTTGAGGCGATCCATGCGGTCCGAAACTTTATACTGAATGAGCTAGGGGAAGGTCTTGCTGATCAATGGAGAGATCTATATGTAGGTAATCTGTCTTCTAGCGAGTATGTTTATAATGCGGATGAGGCTGCCCGACGTAGCTTGAAGAACCTAGCTTTGCGTTATCTCTCGAATGGAAAAACAGAGGACTCATTGCAGCTACTTCAGTCTCAAATTTATAGCGCTGATAATATGACGGATCGACTTTCATCCTTAGCCACCCTAATTAACGATTCTAGGTCTGACGCAATAGGTCTTGCAAAGGAGTCCTTGCATCAATTTTATGAAGAATGGAAGCATGAGCCTTTAGTATTGAATCAGTGGTTTCAACTCCAAGGCTCATGTTCTTTGCCTGGGGGCCTGAAAAGGGTAGAAGCTCTAATGTCGCATTCTGCATTTGATTTTAAGAATCCTAATAAAGTTAGATCATTGATTGGCGTGTTCTGCTCTAATAATCCAATTAACTTCCACTGTGAAGGCGGCGCTGGCTATCACTTTCTTGCTGATCAAGTGCTTGCTCTAGATAAGATAAATCCGCAAATTTCTGCAAGAATATTGACCCCCTTGACTCGCTGGCGCAGTTTTCCGCAAGCGCGCGGTGAGCTTATGAGAGCACAACTGGATAGAATTATTTCAACGAAAAAGTTGTCTAGAGATACATATGAAATTGTTTCTAAAAGCCTCTAAGAGTGCGGTCTTTATGTATGAATAAAATTTTTGCTACCTGCCCAAAAGGTCTTGAAGAATTGCTCGCTAGTGAGCTTAAATCCCTTGGTGCAGACAAAGTCGGCCTAACAGTTGCTGGCGTTTTTGCTGAAGGGGCTGTAAGTTTTGCTTACAAGGCCTGCCTTTGGTCTCGTGTTGCTAACAGGATACTGCTGCCTTTAGCTAAATTTAAAGTGATCAATGACAATGACTTGCATCAAGGGATTAAAAAAGTTCCTTGGCATTTGCATCTAACTCCGCGTGAAAGTATTGCTGTTGATTTTTCTGGATCCAATGATGCAATTCGTCATACTCAATTTGGAGCTCAGCGGGTAAAAGACGGTATTGTCGATGCCCTCCAAGAGTATTTTGGCGACCGATCTGATGTTGACCTAAAAAATCCAGATATTCGTATCAATGTGCGTTTATCTAAAGATCAAGTAAATGTTAGCCTCGATTTGTCAGGTGACAGCCTCCATAAACGTGGATATAGAGCAGCTATGGTAGCAGCTCCCTTAAAGGAAAACCTAGCCGCTGCTTTACTTTTACGTGCTGGTTGGTTGGATATTTCAGCCCAAGGCGGAGCGCTTATTGACCCTATGTGCGGGAGTGGCACTTTGCTTATTGAGGGAGCCATGATGGCTGCAGATATTGCTCCAAATCTGAATCGAGAAAAATTTGGATTTCATGGTTGGTTGCAGCATGACAAAGTTTTATGGGGTGGAGTTAGACAGGATGCTATAGATAGATGTCAGTTGGGGCTTGCAAGAAATCTGCCCGAAATACGTGGTTACGACAAAGACTCCAGGGCTATTAAGTCCTCTCAGGAAAACATAGCATCTGCTGGGCTTGATAAGCATGTGCGAGTAACACCTAAGCCTATGTTGGCGTTTAAAATACCCACCCACACTCAAATAGAACATGGCCTGATGATTTGCAATCCCCCTTATGGCGAGCGTTGGGGGGATGCTGAGGAATTGAGGCCCCTCTATCAGAGTCTTGGGGAGTTAGCTAAACGAGAGTGCCCCGGATGGCGCTTAGCGATAATGACAAGCAATGCTGAGCTAGCTGGAGAGTTGCGGCTTAGGGCAAATAAAAAATATAAGTTATTTAATGGTGCCATTCCCAGCCAATTTCTTTTATACCAACTTCGAAGCGAAGCTGAAAAGATAGATGTGATCTCCCCTCAAGAGACACCAGTGGATCATGAGACTGTAATGACAGAAGGCGCAAAGATGTTTGCTAACCGCCTAAAGAAAAATTTTAGAAAATTGAATTCGTGGATAAATCAATCTGAAGTTAACTGTTATCGCCTTTATGATGCCGATATGCCCGAATATGCTGTCGCTGTTGATGTCTACGATCAGGCTATTCATGTTCAAGAGTATGCTCCCCCGTCAGACATAGAGTCACACCAAGCAGAAAAACACTTAGGTGAGGTTCGTGAAGTCATCAGCCAACATTTGAGGGGAAATACTTCCCGTGCATTCTTTAAGGAGCGTCGACGACAAAAAGGTGACAGCCAGTACCAACGAAAAGATGGCCATCAAGGGAAGAGCGCTAGCTTTAATGTAACGGAAGGGAAGGCTGTATTCGAAGTTAACTTAGCGGTTTATCTAGATACAGGCTTATTTCTTGATCATCGACCAGTTCGTCGAATGATTTGCGATATGGCTAAAGGTAAACGGTTTCTTAACTTATTTTGCTATACGGCGACAGCTACTGTACATGCTGCTTTAGGCGGCGCTACATCTAGCCTAAGTATAGATATGTCGAGCAGCTATATTGATTGGGCGGAACGAAACTTTATTTTAAATAAAATGGATATTAACTGTCATCAGCTACTCAAAGAAGATTGCCTTGGTTGGCTCGCTAATGCGACTAAGGTAAATAACAGAGAGACGCAGTTCGATTTAATTTTTCTCGATCCGCCAACGTTCTCTAATTCAAAAAAAATGGATTCAGTGTTGGATATACAGCGTGATCACGTGAAATTAATAAAGGATACTATGTTGATTCTTGCTCCTAACGGGATTCTTGTATTTTCTAACAACTTTAGAAATTTTTCTATGTCTACAAGCATCGAAGAACACTATAGGGTTGAGAATATAACCAAAAAAACACTTGATCCGGACTTTCAGAGGAATCAAAAAATTCATAATTGCTGGTTAATCCGTCACTATGAATAAAATTTTTATATTATATGTTGGCTCCCGTTGTCATCTTTGTGAGCAAGCGAAATCGCTTATAGCTGATGTTTTGAACGACACAGGCTGGATGCTTCACGAGATTAGTATTACGAGCAATGATCTGCTTTACGAAAAGTATAGGCTTCGAATACCTGTGATTGTTTCGCCGCAAGGCGAAGAAAAAGGGTGGCCTTTTACTGCAAGGCAAATAAAGCACCTTATGGCTTCAAAGGATCACTTATAATTTTTAATAGATGGATGCTAGCCCAAGCTATGCTTATATTTTGTATATTTGAATAAGACATTTGCCAAGATTTTTCCCTCGATAAAGAGATGAAATTGAACAAGGCGCCTTTTCAATTCCACATAAGATCTCTTCACGATACTTTATTAGCCCGGCGCTCACCCATTCAGTGAGAGCTGCTAATGCTTCTGGATATCGCTCTTTATAGTCAAAGACTAAAAATCCTTCCATACGCGCTCGATTTACTAGAATTTTTCGTTCTTGCCTGGGCCCAATAGGGTGCTCTTCCCAGTTGCTTATCGATGAGGTGCCACAGACTACAATACGTCCGCCGATATTCAATAGTTGCAAAACGGCATCACTAATTATACCCCCGGTGTTGTCAAAATAGACATCAATACCTTTAGGGCAGGCTTGGGCAAGCTCTTTCTCAAATTTCTCATCATTGTAATTGATGGCTTGATCATACTGATACAGCTGCCTACATAGATCTACTTTTTCTTGGCTTCCGGTGATCCCTATCGTGTGACAGTTTTTTAATTTGGCAATTTGACCAACACATGAGCCAACAGCTCCTGCAGCTGTTGATACAACTACAGTCTCTTCTGAAAGAGGCTGCCCAATATCTAGAAGCCCAAAGTACGCTGTCATTCCATTTAGACCAAGAACGCCAAGCGATGTCGATATAGGTAGCGAATGAGCAGCTATTTTTCGATCAATGACACCTGCTTCGACTAGAGCATATTCTTGCCATCCAAAAAGTCCTGTAACAAACTCTCCTGGAAGAAAGTTGGGGTGGAGTGAGTCAATGACCACGCCTGTAGCGAAAGACCGCATAACACTGTTTAATGCAACTGGTTCGGCGTAATTTTCAGTAGCACTAACCCATCCTTTCATTGCTGGCTCTACAGATAGGTATATGTTGCGAACAAGAACTTGATCCCTGGTAATGACAGGTAATACCGATTCTACAATTTGAAAATTATCAGCTGTGGGAATACCTTTAGGTCTTGATATAAGCAGCACTTGTTTGTTCTTGCAAGCAGTCATATATTTACCTATAAAGTTTGAATAATTTTTTACACCAACCGCACATACATTTTTTCATTGTTGTACATAATAATATCCCCAGAAATAATTTTTTTCCTTTTTCTGGTTTCAGTAGCACCATTTACCTTTACTAGGCCGCTAGCAACAGCGATCTTAGCTTCAGCGCCACTCTCAGTCATTCCTTCAAATTTCAGTATTTTATAGAGCTCAACAGGCTCCCTGTTTATATGAACATCTTTCATTTTTTGAGCTCAGTTATAGATTGAAAAAGAGGGTTGATGTTAGCGTGGTCTCCTCTGCAATTTCCAGCATGGTCTCAGCCCGCTGATCGGCAACAGCACTTAACACCCAAGGCAAGAATGCCGGTTCGTTTATTTTTTTCTTGGTTGTGTGATTCATCGTTCTTGGTAAAAGGTAGGGCGCATCAGTTTCTAGCATCAATCGATTTAATGGGATATCTTTAGCAATTCTTTGTAGTTCTTGACCGCGCCTTTCGTCGCAAATCCACCCTGTAATACCGATATGTAGATCTAGATCGAGATAGTTAAATAAAGAGGTTTGATCGCCTGTAAAGCAGT
>CAJIZZ010000002.1 GCA_905181945.1 uncultured Porticoccus sp.
CATTATTAAGGCCGTCTTTCATAGCACATGCACCCGTACCACAAGCAGCAGTTTCGAAACTGTTAACAGCGTGAATATCGCCGTCTTGGTTGATACCGCCACCTTGTAGCCAGTTACAAGGGTTAGAGTTACCAGAGTTAACTTCTTCTAGATAACCACGACCAAAGTATGTGCGACTAATACCGCGCCACAAAGAGCTCCAAGAAGAAACCAAGAAGTGCCATGCATCAGCGTGAGCTGTACGACGGTCATCTGGGTTAGTCCAAGTACCTTTAGGTAGACGGAACTGAGTTGCATAACGACACCCGTCATTAATACGCTCTGTAGGTACAAGACTTTGAGTCATCATTACCCAAATACCAGAGGTAAACGCTGTGGGGTTTGCGTTATACGTATGCCAGCCCCAACGACTACATCCTTCAAAGTCTAAACGCCAGCTAGCGTCGGCCTTAACAGTAATGAGGCATGGTGCATGCATAATTGAGTCAAGTTTAGCGAAGGGAGAAGGTACAGCTACATCTGGATGAGTGTAAGGTACGTCAACAAATGCAACAGTCCTAACTTCACCAGGAATACACATAGCCTTAATACGACTAGTTAGACCACGGCGACCATCTTCAATAACTTCGTTTGCAAAGATATCCCATGCTTCAACGCCTTCGTCAGCAATAGTTTCTTGAACCATTTCGCGAATCATTGACGTACCAGCAATACGTGTCTTCTCATCAAGAATCCAGTATTTTACAGTACGTACGTTACGCTGGCTTTCATGCAACCAATCCCGTAGCGGGGTATCGTTGACGCCAGTTTTACGGCAAGTGATCTGCAAACCGTCACCGAAGCGCTGGATTTGACCGTTTGACATAGAACCTGGTCCAACAGCACCAGTATCAATTACGTGTGTTACGCCACCTACCCATGCACACAAGTATCCTTCGAAGAATACAGGAATGATAGTTGCAATATCGCAAGGGTGAACGTTACCAGTCTGACAATCATTGTTAGTGAACATGTCACCTTCATTGATTCCAGGGTTGATTTCCCAGTTGTTCTGGATCATATACTTGATCGCAGCACCCATGGTACCAACGTGAATGATAATACCAGTAGATGTAGCAATACAGTCACCAGCTACGTTGTAAAGGGTGAAACACAACTCACCTTCTTGCTCAACGATTGGAGACGCTGCAATCTTCTTAGCAACTTCACGAGAGTTAACCAATCCCGCACGTACTTTAGAAAAAATACGCTCGTATTTGATTGGATCTTTTTCTTTCAATGTTAAGGTTTTGATACCGTCGTAGTGCCCGGTTTCTGACGCACGCGCCAGAATACCATTACGGTTCTCATCCAAAGACATACCATTTCTCAATAGTTTGCCTAATTCTGCACCTTTTAAGGTTTGTAAAATAGTCATTTTAATTTCCCTCTATTATCCTATTGATCTAGATCGCATCGACAGTGTTGAAAGCTACTTTCTGTATTGCGTCGGTTTCAACCAAGTGGAAAAGACGATGGTTATCCAGGAACGTTTCGAAGCCGGTTGGCACTACAAAAGTAGTTGCATCGGATTCAATAACACACGGACCCTTAACGTGGTTACCAGGCATCAAGCTTTCCATATGATAAAGATCAGCTTCAACCCACTTACGTTGGTCGTAGAACTTACGAGTGCCTGTTTTAGCTCCAGCAGGTGGTTGTTTTCCGTGATCTTTCTCATTAGGAATAGCAGGTTTGCTAGTCTCAACCGAACCACGAAGAATCGCACCAGTAATGCCAAAACCAAGCTCAGGAGAACGAGCCGCATCAGCATATACGCGAGCGTATTCTGCATCAAAAGCTGCAACCAATGCTGGCCAATCTTTTTTGTCTTTCACAGATTTCAATGGCGAATCAATTTCCAAGTCATTCAGCTGACCTAGGTACTGCATGCTATATCCTGGTGTGAAAGTAATGTCTTTCTCAGAGAAACCATTAATTTCAAATTCTTCCAGAATCTTAACCTTTAGTGTATCCCAAGCTGTTTGTAGCTGTTTAACCGAAACATCTAGATCTTCATCTGTAGACTCTTCAGTGATACCAACATTCACACTCATATCATAACGATATTCGAAGTCTGCTGAAGCACAACCAAATGCTGAGAATCCAGCAGCCCAAGCAGGAACGATAGTTTCTTTAAAGCCTAGACCTTTAGTGTAACCATAAGCATGAACTGGACCGCCGCCGCCGTATGAGAAACATACGAAGTCGCGTGGGCTATAGCCTTTACCAGAGATCATTGCACGCAGATGTTGACGTAAAGAAAGGTCAAGTAGCTCGATCACACCCGCAGCAGCGTCTTCCAAAGAAAGACCCATAGGGGTAGCGATTTGCTCTTGTACACATTTTCTTCCGCGCTCAACATCAAGCTTCAAGATTCCACCAAGGAAGTTATCTGGGTTCAAGTAACCAAGAATAATATGACAGTCAGTTACAGAAACTGTATCTAGACCGCCTTCTGGCCAGCAAGTACCAACACGATAACCAGCGCTATCAGGACCTAGCTTTAGAGAGTTTGAATAAGGATCAATACGTACGAAACTACCCGCACCTGCACCGATACTGTCCATAGCTACCATAGGTAGAGAAAGCACCAAGCGAGCCATATCACTATCTTTATGGATAGAGTAGTTGCCGCCAGTGATCAAAGCCATATCAAAGCTAGTACCACCAATGTCGGAACAAGCAATGTTTTCATAGCCAAGCTGTTCACCTAGATATTTAGCACCAATTACACCACCGATTGGCCCAGACACTAATGAGCGAGCCAATTCTTTTGCTTTCCAGCCAATGGTACCGCCATGGGTAGCCATTACGCGTAGATCAAAAGTAGCACCATAAGACTTCATTTTGTCGCTTAGTGCGCCAAGAATCTTACGAGAAGGCTCAGCAGCATAGGCTTCTAGGATTGTTGTATTAGTACGGTGACTTTCCTTACGTGCTGGATAGTAGTCAACAGAAGCAAATACAGGAATATTAGAGCCTTTGTCTTTAATTACTTTAAGGACCGCATCACGAACAGCATGCTCGTGTGCTGGGTTTAGGTAAGAGCTTAGCAAGCTAATTGCAATCGCCTTGACGCCCTGATCAACTAGTTCGCCAGCAGCAACAATAGCTTCTTCTACGCGAACAGGTATTACAACATGTCCTTTTGAGTCAATACGCTCAGTTACACCACGAGTGTCGTGGATGTGAACCAAAGATTCATCGTACTTATGCGTATTCAAATGTAGACGATCTTCGAACGCATAGCCTAGGTAGCACTGAAGTGCACGGCCCATACGATGGAAATCCTCAAAACCTTTACTTACGATAAGTCCGGTACGTAGTCCTTTACGGCCTACAACACGGTTCAGCATCGCAGTTCCAGAAAAAACACAAGTGACCATTTCTGGATATGTGTCTTCAACTGTACGTCCCCAATGAGCTAAAGCGTCTACACTAGAAGTTAGCACTGCTTTGGATTCATCAGCATCACTCTGTGCTTTACCGACAACAAAAGAGCCGTCTGCGCGCACAAAGAACGTATCTGTCATAGTTCCGCCTGCATCGATCCCCAGGACCTCGACGGGATTAGTTAATTCGTTCAAGTTTATATCCTCTTTCTTATATTCATGAGTTGTTAACTTCATATTTTTTGTAAAAAACCATTTAGATACTTAAGTCTTATAGTTTATATGTATCTAAATCAAACAAAAAATACCCTCAAAAAACCACTTCTTAATTAATGCAATTCAGTAGAAAAATACTTATAAAAATCACTGATTTACAAAAATTACCGACAAAAAACCACCGCTATTTGCTCCTTATCTGTTACCTATAAAGAGTATGCGGAGGCTTATATCGAATCGAATTAAAGCATGAGAAACTAAGTCTGTCCAACATATTTAACGATAAAATCTCTCCAAAAGAGCTATTTATAGTTATTGATTTTTCATAAGTCATTAATTTTATTTTAATTTTATTTAATCTGGAGCGAAACAAGCTGCCATATTAATTTTTAGGGATATTAATATTCTATGGCACCCAAGACTACTTCAAATATGTATATACTGAGCGCACTAAAACCTACTGCTATTTTCGTTGGTGTGCTACTTACCCCTCCGCCCAAGCAATCCAAAACAGGGAAGCTAAATTGCCTCTTTTAAGAAATCGTCTCAATTTACTTGCTGAAGATACTGCATCAAGAATACTTCTGGGCATCACAAGGGGTATCGAAAAAGAAAGTTTGCGTGTCACTCCAGCAGGAACAATAGCCCAGACACCCCATTCATCGTTGCTGGGTTCTGCCCTCACTCATCCACAGATTACTACTGATTTTTCAGAAGCATTGCTTGAATTCATCACCCCTCCGTCAACCAATGCAAATGAAATATTACAAACATTAGAAGATATCCACCGTTTTACCTATCAACAGATAGGCAATGAGATACTCTGGACTAGCAGTATGCCTTGCCAACTAAGTGGTGAAAGTGATATTCCCGTTGGGAAATATGGGTCATCAAACATTGGGGCAATGAAGCATACTTATAGGCTGGGGCTAGGCCATCGATACGGGCGACTCATGCAGACTATAGCCGGCATCCATTACAACTTCTCGGTCCCCGATGAGTTGATGGAGCTGCTAAGAAAGAACGAAAAATCTACGTTATCCCCACAAGATTTTAAAACCGAAAATTATTTTTCCCTAATACGAAATTTTCGTCGTCATTTTTGGCTACTACTATATCTATTTGGCGCTTCCTCGGGAATTTGTCGCAGCTTTGTTAAAGGAAGAGATCATCAGCTGATCCAATTTGATGCCGATGAACACAGTCTGTATCTTCCCTATGCCACATCCATAAGGATGAGTGATTTGGGCTACCAGAGCAAAGCCCAAGATAAACTGACAGTCTGTTATAACAGCCTACAAAGCTATATTCGTACTCTTGGGGAGACATTGGCTGAGCCTTATCCAGGTTATGAGTCAATCGGATTGAAAGATAGTGCCGGAGACTACAAGCAACTAAATCTCAACATATTGCAAATTGAAAATGAATTCTATAGCCCAATACGCCCAAAACGAACTGCTCGCCCAGGACAATCACCCCTTCGGGCTTTACAGGCAGCAGGGGTAGAATATATAGAAGTTCGCTGCATTGATCTTAATCCCTTTTTGCCGCTTGGCATAGATCGTGCGCAAGTAGACTTTATGGACATTTTTCTATTGACCTGTTTGCTCTCCAAAAGCGCTCCAACAGACCAGCATGAATATCATCATATACTGGAAAACCAACGATTGATGGTTCACAACGGCAGGAGCCCAGACTTCAAACTTCACAGTCGTGAGGGCATGCGATCTTTTTCAGATTGGGGTCATTCTATTTTTAAAGAAATGTATCCGGTTGCTCAACTCCTTGATCAACAACACCAAACAACTCGCTACCAAGAAGTTCTAGGTAAGCTAGAAAAACTTATTGATGACCCATCTCTCACTCCTTCTGCAAAAATTCTCGAGACAATGAGGGAAACTGGGCAAACCTATTTTAAGGTAGCAATGGGGCATGCACTAAAGAGTCGGGAATACTTTTTACAGGAGAAGCTTGCACCAGAAACCACTAGAAAATATGAACTAATGGCCGCGGAATCTTTACGACGTCAGAAAAATATTGAAGCATCGGATACCCTATCTTTTGATCAATTTCTTGCAGCACATCACCAACAATACGACTTTAAAGTATAGGTTCTCTTAATTAAGCTTTAGTATTGTCGAAAAGTCTGCAGGGTTATCATCCATGTCTGTCGAAGGGTTGGTGCTGGTATTGGTAGGCTGTACGTCGCCAGTTTGATAAAGGTCAGAACTAGAGCGCTCGGTGAGATACAACTTAAAGCGCTTATCTAGATAGTACACAATAGCTCGCATATGTTGCTTGCCTATAAATTCATAGGCCGTCTTTTCTGGGCGATCACAAATATAAAAACTGCCCACAAAGTGATCGGTTGTCACGCCCTTAAAGCGACCATAAGTCTTCCATAAATTGAATATATTTAATTTAACGAGCTGGCTATCCACTTTTAGACACCAAGACAACTTACCTAGCTTCGGATCAAACCCCTTATAGCGAGCCCTTCCTTGCTGAAATTTTGGATCCTTAGTCCCCATTGGTCTCGTATTTTCGTTTGATGCGCCCTGCAAGCCTGTACCTAAACCTGTGCCTAAGTCTCCATAAGAAGTAGATGTCATAAAAAGAGAGATGAACAGTGCCAACAAGAATTTTCTATACATTTATTACACTCTTAATTTTCTATAATGAGTTATATAGTGTTGCATTCTACACAGTCTAAAGATCTAATTCACCATGGTTGACCTGATTGCATTAAAAAATATTAGTGTTCAACATTTTCCCCCAACCCGAGGCTAAAAGTTGATAACAAACAGGCAAATAAATTTTTTCGCTTTTATATTTTGCATGGGGCTCATAGCGACTGCGCTTTATATGCAGCATGTAATGGAATTACGCCCTTGTTACCTTTGTGTAACACAAAGAGTTTTTGTGGTTACTACAGGGATGCTTACCTTGCTAGCGTTACTTCACAATAGAGGTCTTAAGATCTACGGATCACTAACTATAGTAAGCGCACTAGGTGGTGGCTACTTTTCCGCCAAACAGTTGTGGCTTCAAAATCTTCCTGTTGACCAAATTCCTGCCTGTGGGCCACCTGCCGAATATTTATTTAATGCCTTTAACTTTACCGAGGCTTTAAGCATGTTGCTACAAGGTGATGGGAACTGTGCAACAATACAGTGGACATTTCTGCACTTAAGTATTCCTGGATGGACACTGGTTAGCTTTCTGCTGCTGGCTATACTGGGGCTACTACCAATCATTCGCAAACGTTAGAGATGCTACGAGGATTTATTGCTTTATTGATTTTTCAGGGGATTGGAGAATCCATTGTTTATTTTGGACATTTACCAATACCTGGTCCAGTGATTGGCATGATGCTACTTTTTTTAACGTTACAGGCTAGAAATCAAGGCACCCCAGCCTCCCTTGAAAGCATTGCTCACCTCATGATCCGCTATCTTTATTTGTTCCTGATTCCAGCCTGTGTTGGATGCTTTTTTTTGATCAAAAATAACTTGGAAGGGTGGATCATAATAATCGCTAGTGTTGCTATATCCACTTTTGCAACCATGATCATTGGAGCACTGATGATGAAATATATGCTGACAAGACATCAAAAAAAGTCTAGGGAAAATTCATAATAATGGAAACGGCAAGCTTAGCTATTATGTTTACGCTAACCCTTTTGGGTTTTTGGGCGGCTACCTGGGTCTTGAGTGCCAGTCAGTCAGAGTCTGTTATTCATCTGTTCCTGCATCCGTTAGTCGTAGGTCCTTTTCTAGTGACAATTTTTCTCATATTGTTACGCATTGATTATCAGCAATATCGCTTGGCTAATGAACCATTCTTCTTTTTGCTCGATACCGCAATTGTCGCTTTAGCCGTACCTTTGTATCAGCAATTTTACAACTTCCGAATAGCAGTCAAACCCTTACTGATCACTTTAATATTTAGTGCCTTTTTTGCAAGCATTAGCGCGGCAGGGTGCGCCTTAATGTTCGGTGTCGATATCAGCAGTATAGCGTCTCTAGCGCCAAAATCAGTAACTACCCCCATAGCGCTTCGTATTGCAGAAAAGATTGGTGGAGACTTGTCTATGACTGCTGGAATAGTGGTGCTAACCGGGATAATAGGCGCAATTTTTGGACCCGTGCTATTTAATCGGCTAGGCATCAAAGATGACCGCATTAAGGGGTTTATTCTAGGGATTTGTGCTCACGGCATAGGCGCCGCAAAGGCACTTGAAATTAGTCGAAAGTGTGGTGCATTTGCTATACTGGGTCTTAGTGCAACTGGAATACTGACTGCTTTAATCTTGCCTTACATTGTTCTCTTTGCAGTAAAGTAATAAAAAGGCCCTAACGGGCCTTTTTATTACTAAGGTATATGGTGACTACTTATTCTGATGTTAGGACTTTCTCCAGCTCTACCTCAAAAACAAGGGTTGCCATAGGTCCAATTGTAGGCAATTGCCCCTGCGGTCCATAAGCAAGCTCTGGGTGAAGATAAAGCTCCCATTTGGCACCTTCTTTCATTTTTTGTAATGCTTCTGTCCAGCCAGGAATAACGTCAGCAAGACTAAGTTCTACCGAACCACCGTGCTTAGACGAAGTATCGAATTCACGACCATCAATAAATGTACCCCTGTAATGTACAAGAACGCGACTTGTTGCTGCTGGTGATGCGCCTGCGCCCGGGATAATAATTTTATATTGTAAGCCCGTTTCTGTCGTGACGACGCCATTTTTCGTGCTATTTTCTGATAAAAATTTCTTACCTTCTTGAATATTTTTTTCTGCTGTAGCATTCATTTCTTCTTGATACTTAGCAGTTTTTTCCTGCTGTGCGGCATAGTAGTTCTCTACCACCTTTACTGCATCTTCCTTAGAAATTCGAGGACGTTGATTATTCAATGCATCAGCCATACCTAATGCAAAAGCTTTTTGATCAATCTTTGTATCTGAAGTAAAAAATTGAAGGCCTACATCGCCGCCTACGATGTAACTAAACTTTTCAATTTCGGTTTCCATGGTTGATTCTTCTGCACCCACAACCGAAAGCAATTCTTTTTCTGCAGCAAAACCTAATTCAGGTGATTCATTATCATTGCAAGCGACTAAGCCAAGGGCTGCTGCAAGGATCAAAAATAAGTGTGTGAATTTCATATGACTATCCTTTTTAAGCCTATCTGTAATTGGAATTATTTAACAAGTAGCGCATCATAACTCATAAGTCCTGAAAACTTAATCAGAGTCTTGAGGAAGACTTGCATGAAACAGCAATGGATGACCGATTAAGATTTCAGGAGCGTTCAGCATGGTCAAATAATTATTAAGATTAATCATTTGCCATTCTGTGTTGACCGCATCATTAATAATAAAATGCTGTTCTTTTGCCCAGTGATACAGAATCTCTTGGACCACTTTTTCGGCAGTTACTTCCAATTCTTTCAGCACTCTAACACTGTTTTTAATTAATGCTGACACAGCCACAAATCGTCTCACTCGGCGCAATGGTTGCACAGCACAATGATCCCATTGTTTAATTTTCTCCCCTGCCGCGGTTAAATCCTTATTTGTGATCTCAATACCACAAGAGCCAAGCCAACAGCACAGAAGCAGCATGTTAACATTGGCGTCGTATTTATCTTGGTATTGAAGACAGTGCTCTGCCACACCTGATCGAGCGTAATGCGATAGCGAATAAATCCAAAAAGAATTTTCTGTATTGCTGCCTAGTTTTTTCAAAGCTTGCGGAATCTCATGTCTTGATCATAGCCAACACGGCCTGCACTAGCTTTTCGACACCGACTGCCGCTTCACTGATATTGCTCGCCAGCATGTATGCTGGGGTTGTCACTAAAAGATTCTTATCGTCAATGCATATATCGTTGACGCTGCAGACTTCGTGGATAGCTCCAGTAGCTTCGATAGCCTCAGCGGTCGACTTATCATCACCAATAGTGAAACGAACTCCTTCCCCAAACAGCTTACCTGCCATTGCCGGCGCAATACACATCGCACCCACTGGCTTTTTGGCCTGGTGCGCTGCTTGAACAAAACGCTTTAGTTCTTCATTTAACAAAAAGGCAGAGCCCTTGACAGCAAAATCACATAGATTTTTAGCGGCGCCAAATCCACCAGGTATAATAACTGCATCAAAATCTACCATGTTGGCCTGGGCTAAATCTTTTATGTCTCCGCGAACCAGTCGAGCAGCCTCCGCTAATACGTTTCGACTCTCATCTTCGACTACATCACCAGTAAAATGGTTAATAACATGCATCTGTTGAATGTCTGGGGCAAAGCATTGCACTTGTGCTCCCGCTTTATCTAAGCACAAAAGAGTGATGACAGATTCATAGATTTCTGATCCATCAAATACACCGCATCCTGACAAAATCACGGCTATTTTTTTACTCAAAACTTATCTCCTGTTGTCTTAGCTATAATATCTTACAATATGCGAGCGTACATAAGATCCCAAACTCCATGACCCAGTCGTTCGCCTCGTGCCTCAAATTTAGTGACTGGACGAAAGTCTGGCCTCAATGAGTACTTTCTTGCACCAGCGGTATTCTGATAACCTGTAGCCGATTCCATCACCTCCAACATCGACTCAGCATACGGTTCCCAATCAGTCGCTAAATGGACCGTACCCCCTATTTCCAATTTTTCTCTAAGCATTTGAATAAAACTTGGCTGTATTAGTCGGCGTTTATTATGTTTCTTTTTATGCCATGGGTCAGGAAAATATATTTGCACACGGTGGATGCTAGCATCAGGGATGCAGTCTTCAATAACATCTATGGCGTCAGCCATGTATACTCTGACATTTTGGAGGGACAGCTTGCCTGCATCACTAATTAAACGTCCAACGCCAGGAGCATGCACCTCGATACCCACGAAATCTTTATCTGGCTCAAGTTGAATCATGCTGAGCAACGATCCGCCCATACCAAACCCAATTTCTAGTACTTGAGGGGCATTGCGCCCAAATTCTGACTGAAAGTTTAGCAGCCCTTGATGCAAGCTTAAGCCATAATTTGGCCAATGATCATGAAAGCCTAGCTTTTGTCCATCGGTCATACGTCCAGAACGAACAACATAGCTTCGTATGGATTTTTTTTTGTACTCGGGCCTGACGTCTTCCACCTTTAATAACTCCGTACTATTTCAGGCTATAATGACCAAGAACACCATGACTAGGATTTTACTAAAGTCCTAGTCAGGGCAAAAGAAAGGACCAACCAGCCAACCAAAAACATACTACCGCCGATAGGCGTAATCATGCCAAAGGCCTTGATGCCAGTAATAACTAATAAGTAAAGGCTGCCTGAAAAAATGATGGAGCCCATGACAAACAACCAGCCTACAACGCTCCATAAAACAGTATAATGGCGATTTGCAGCAACAATGACTGACAGCAACGCCAGGACATGGAACATTTGGTACTGCACCCCGGTTTGCCAAAGATTCAACATCTCTGGTGCCGTAGTGCCCTGAAGCAGATGAGCGCCAAAGGCGCCCAAGGCGACAGCAAAAAAACCTAACATTGCTGTCATGCCTGTTAGCATCTTCATTTTTCATCCTATTCTATCGAGTTGATAATTTATCATTTCATGCAGAAAAACAAATAAAAAAGCCGCATAAAACGCGGCTTTTGGAAACTTAAGCCCGCTAAGAGTTTACGCCTCCATGCTCATCCGGACTTTTTTCATTGCATTTTTTTCTAGCTGCCTCACACGTTCTGCAGAAATCTTATATCTAGCCGCTAAATCATGAAGTGTAGCTTTATTATCTGTTAGCCAGCGACTCTGAATAATGTCACGGCTACGCTCATCCAGCTCGGCCAATGCTTTCGTCATGCGATTGTGGCTATCGTTACCAGTTTCTGCTATCTCAGCCAATAATGCTGGATCAGCCGTCTTGTCCTCTAAATACAATGCCGGCGCTTGGTAAGGGCTCTCATCGTCATCTGATGAATAGTCAAAGCATTCATCATGACTTGCAAGACGCTTTTCCATCTCCATAACTTGGGAAACTTCAACACCCAAATCGTCTGCAATTGCTTTAGCCTCATCATTGCTTAACCATGCCAAACTTTTCTTGGCGCCACGCAGGTTAAAGAACAATTTTCTCTGAGCTTTAGTAGTAGCAACTTTAACTATACGCCAGTTTCTTAACACATATTCATGTATTTCAGCTCTAACCCAGTGCACGGCAAAAGACACTAAGCGAACACCTTTTTCAGGATTGAAACGCTTAACGGCTTTCATTAATCCAACATTACCTTCTTGAATTAGATCGCCCAAAGGCAATCCATAACCGTTATAAGAGCGTGCAATATAAACAACAAAACGAAGATGAGATAAAACTAAGCGCCGTGCGGCGTCTAAATCCTCATGGTAATAAAGATCTTCGGCGAGAGCACGCTCTTCCTCGGCGGAGAGAATGGCAATTGCATTAGCGCCCTGTATGTAAGCGGCAATATTTGCTCCAGGGGTCATCCAATCCAAAGGTTGTAAATTTTGACTCATATAAACCTCATATAAACCCCGAAAACTCGGGACAGATATTTTAACAGCTTAAAATTAGATTACCATACCAATATAAAATATCATAACTCGCTGTTTTGAATCAATAAAAATTATTTTGGTTCGATAGAGGCCAGCTGTCTTACAATCGCCAACCAAGCCCCCAAAAACCCCAAACCAGCACCAATAAGTAAAAGCCACATTAAACCAGAAGATCCCAAGCCTTCTAATTGGAATACACTCTGATAAAGATCAGCTAAGTGTGCCACAGGCGCAGACATCCAGTGTACAAACACAGTAACTAAAATCCATGCCAGAGCCCCACCTATAAAGCCATACCAAGCACCAGTATACAAAAATGGTCGCCGAACATAGCTGTCGGTTCCACCTACAAGCTTCACAACAATCACTTCATTGCGACGATTTTCAAGAGCAAGCCTAACAGTGTTTCCAATAATCAACAAAACACTAAAAGCTAGAATCACCCCAAGCATCAAGGCCAACTTCTCGCAAACCTCCAGCATTGCTTGCAACCTTTGCAGCCATTGCATGTCGACCTGAACACTATCAACAAGAGTCTCTTCCTGTAATTTTCTTACTAGGGTTCCGATAGCCTCAGAATCATGCTTGATGTCTTCCTTCGGTTGAATAAGAAGGACTGCTGGCAATGGGTTTTCATCCAGCATTTCTAAAACGCTTCCAAAATTTGACTCTAAACGAAATTCGTCAAGTCCTTGCTGGCTGGAAATATATTTCACAGCAGTTATATCGATATCTGACAATAAACTTTTCTTTAGTTTCTCGGCTTTCAGTTGAGAGGCTGTCATCTTTAAAAATACAGTGATTTGAGTTGTGGACTCCGCATGGCTGCCTAGTTCTTTAAGGTTAATAACACCGACATATAAAGTTAAAGGTAAACCCAAAGCTATTGCTACAACAAGGGACGTCATTAGCGTCTGGAGTGGTTCGGCGCACAATCGACGAATTGTGCTGGCGAACGACTGATAATGGCTCCGGAAATAACCTTTAAATTGATCTGAAAATCTCTGTTTTCGTTCTTTAGAAATCAATAAACCTGGGCGGTTTTTAGCTTCGGGCTTGCGACGGTAATTACGCTTCATTGAGACTTTCCGTCCTCTAATAGCTGTCCGTGATCCAGCTTCAATAAACGCAATCCCATAGAGGAAATTAGATCTACATCATGTGTAGCAATCAATACTGTGACGCCAACCTCACAAAAATTATGGAATAAGCGCATAATTTCCCTAGACAACCTTGGGTCAAGATTGCCAGTAGGCTCGTCAGCTAGCAAGATTCGTGGTTTATGCACAACAGCTCGAGCAATGCCTAGACGTTGTTGCTCCCCCCCAGATAAAATCATTGGATTCATTTTTTCTTTATCTAATAATCCAACTTTATCGAGAGCAGCTCTAACCCTTCGCCCAACTTCACGATGCTGTAATCCCGAGACTAAAAGAGGCAACGCAACATTATCAAACACACTACGATCAAAGAGCAGTTGATGATTTTGAAAAACAACCCCTATATTTCGCCGATAATATGGCATTTGGCTGTGATATATACGATTTAAATTTTGGCCATCGACAAGCAAGTCCCCGCTAGTCGGCCTCTCCATAAGCATAATAAGCTTCAAAAGAGTGCTTTTGCCTGCTCCAGAGTGGCCCGTCAAAAAAACCATCTCACCAAGATCTAGATCAAAACTCAAATTGCTTAAAGCTTCATATCCAGATGGATAAATTTTGCTTACTTTATTGAACTGAATCATATCTATCAGGCATTCTTATTGTCACTACTAAGTACCGCTTCCACATAATTGCGCGCATCAAAAGGCTGCAAATCTTCAAGATTTTCTCCCAGCCCCACAAAACGCACAGGAACACCAAAACGCTTATATAAAGAAAAGATCATTCCACCTTTAGCGGTACCGTCAAGTTTAGTTAACACTAAACCAGTCACAGCAACCGCATCGCTAAATTCTTGCATTTGATTCATAGCATTCTGTCCAGTACCAGCATCAATAACTAGCAGCACTTCATGGGGGGCAGAGTCATCGAGCTTGGTGATAACGCGTCTAATTTTTTTCAGCTCCTCCATTAGATAATTTTTTGTATGAAGTCGTCCTGCTGTATCGGCAATCAATATATCGACACTATTAGATTTAGCTGACTCTATAGCATCAAAAATGACAGAGGCGCTGTCTGCACCCTCTCCTTGGGCAATCACAGGTATGTCATTTCTGTTTCCCCAATCTTGCAGCTGCTCAACAGCAGCTGCCCTAAAGGTATCTCCAGCAGCAAGCATAACTATCTTATCCTGCTTGCCATAATATTTGGCAATTTTTCCAATAGTGGTTGTTTTGCCAACGCCATTAACGCCAACCACAAGTATGACAAACGGAGATTTCTGAGAACATATCTCTAACGACTTTTGACAACCAACGATTTTATTAATCAAAATATCCTGTAATGCCACCAACAACCCATGTCCGTCGATCAGCTTTTTACGTTTTAGCTGACTGGTTAATTCTTGCATTATTTCGACTGTTGTTTCTACGCCTACATCCGCCAATAACAAGCGCGTCTCCAAATCTTCCAAGAACTCAGCATCAATCTCCCGCCCAATAAGAAAGAGGTCACTAAAACTACGTCCTGTTTTCGATAGCGCACGACGAAATCGTTCCTGTATTCCAACACCTATATTAATTTTTTCAGGGTCATCGGAGGCTTGATCTAAAGATTTATTGTTATTTGGCTCATGAGTATTTGTTGTTTTTTCATTAGCTTGTAGCTCTCGTTCTATGCTAGATTCTACATTTTTCTGACGGCGCAAACGCTGGAAAAATGTCTGCTTTTTGGCAGACTTTAATACGCTATTTTTTTCTTTTGCAGAAATATTTGTTGTATCTGTTGAAGACATTATTCTAACTCTATGAAAACTGATTAATGCATGCTATCACTTTAGAACGAGAAAAACGCTTTGAAACATTCAGGTAATCAGAAATTTTTGTCAAAAAAATCTAACAATAAGGTTCGAATTATCGGAGGAAAACTGCGTGGCCAAAATCTAAATTTTGCTGATATTGAAGGGCTAAGGCCAACCGGAAGCCGTATAAAGGAAACTCTTTTTAACTGGCTCACTCCTTCTATTATTGTAGGCTCGAACTGTCTAGATCTGTTTGCTGGGTCAGGTTCTCTAGGAGTTGAATCTGTATCTCGAGGAGCTTTTAGTGTAACAATGATTGAAAAAAATCATTCTGCATTTACGGCTCTAAAAAGCAGTTGCTCCTTCTTGGATATGGAAAACGTAACCATCATTCAAGTCGATGCACTAAAATGGTTAACTGAAAAAAATGATTCAAGGCCTTTTGATGTGGTATTTCTGGACCCCCCCTTTGACTCTAATCTGTTAACAGCCTGCTGTAGCTTGCTAGAAGAAAATGGTCTTCTAGCAAAAAAATCATACATTTATGTCGAAACAGATCAAAACCGTTTAGCCCCAATCATTCCGACTGACTGGAAGCTGCTTAAAGAAAAAATATCAGGGCAAGTGGCCTATAAGTTATACTGCCGAGATTAAGGCTATAAGCTAAAGCATGTTGCTTATATAAATAATTCCAACTTTCGAGCAAAAAATGTGAAAACAATCGTCTACCCGGGAACATTTGATCCAATCACCAATGGCCATGCTGATCTCGTAGAGCGTGCTAGCAGGCTTTTTGATCATGTAATCGTTGCTATCGCGAGCAGCAAAAGAAAGGCGCCATTATTTGATATGGACGAACGCATTGATCTAGCTCGCAAGGCCCTATCGCATTTTAATAATGTAGAGGTTATTGGGTTCGACTATCTCCTGGTTAATTTTGTAAAAGATCAAAATGCAGATGCAATTCTTCGGGGTCTCCGTGCGGTATCAGACTTTGAATATGAGTTCCAGCTAGCTAATATGAACCGTGCACTGTCTCCTGAAATAGAAAGTATTTTCCTTACGCCTTCAGAAAAATTATCCTACATCTCATCTTCTTTAGTCAAAGAAATCGGCTTACTTGGTGGAGACATTAATGCTTTTGTTCCGCCATGTGTGCGGGATGCTTTAGCAGTAAAGTTTAATATTGCCTAATAGTACCCTTAAAGATAAATTATTTTTGGCAGCAAGAACAATACACCGAGGAACGCTGACCTAACCTTATTTCTTTTAGTATCGATTTACAGAGAACGCAAGCCTTTCCTCCTCGACCATAAACAAAAAGCTCTTGCTTAAAATAACCCGACTTACCCTCATTGCCTGAAAAATCTTTTAAGGTTGTTCCTCCCTGATCGATCGCTTTTAACAAGACCTCTCTGACGTTTTCAACTAAAATTTTATATCTATCAAGCGTAATTCGGCCAGCTGGTTTTTTTGGCCTGATCCCGCTAAGAAATAATGTCTCATTAGCATAAATATTACCCACCCCCACAACAATCTTGTTATCCATTAAAAACTGTTTTATCGAAGTGGTCTTGCCGCGAGACAAACAATACAAACGTTCCGCATCAAATTTTGGTTCAAATGGCTCGGGACCCAAATGCTTAAGTAGCCTATGCTGTTCGGGGTCTCCTTCTATCCATAAGATAGAACCAAATCTTCTAGGGTCTGTATAACGAAGTATAGTTCCATCATTAAAAACGATATCTACATGATCATGTCTTTCGGGAGGACTTTTCTCTAGCAAAACTTTGAGATTGCCAGACATGCCTAAATGCACCATCAGATGTCCGTTCAAAAACTCAAACAACATATATTTTGCACGCTGTCGTGCAGATTTTAGTAACTGCCCATTCAGCAATTCAAACAAGTTACCTGGAACTGGCCAACGAAGATTGGGGTTTCGAATGATAATACCAGCTACTTGTTTTCCTTCGATATGAGGCAACACTCCTTTTAAAGTAACAACAACCTCTGGCAATTCGGGCATATCGACTCCTTGCGAAGGTAAACTGAAAATTAATTCATTATGCTGTCATAAGCTTCATTATCAAAAATAATAAAAAAACCCCGATCTCTCAGGGTTTTTTTATTTTACAGCCTACAACAAAGCTTACTTAATTTTTGCTTCTTTGTAAGGAACATGCTTTCGAACCACTGGATCGTATTTACTAAACTCTAGCTTATCAGGCTTAGTGCGTTTGTTTTTATCCGTAGTGTAATAGTGTCCAGTGCCAGCACTGGAAACTAATTTAATTTTATCACGACCCGATTTAGCCATTATTCTTCCCCTTAAACCTTCTCGCCACGCTGGCGAATATCTGCAAGTACCTGCTGAATTCCCAACTTATCAATAACACGTATTCCCTTTGCAGAAAGACGCAGCTTCACAAAGCGCTTTTCTTCTTCAACCCAAAAACGATGAGAATGTAGATTCGGCTCAAATCGACGACGAGTCCTATTTTTTGCGTGTGAAACATTATTTCCCGACATCGGCCGCTTGCCGGTGACCTGACATACCTTAGACATTGTATCGCCTCTAATGATTATGCCGCCAGCTCAGCGGCCACTCAATCAAATTTGTTAGTAAATTTTTATTAAAAAATCTTCTGAAGGTGAGAACGCTTTCCAGCTGAGTTGTACGCCCACATAAAGAGCCGCATTTTATACCAGAAGCCGCCGCCCGAAGCAACAAAAATTCCATAGATTAACCTGAATGTAAGATTTCATGTCTGTTTTGTGATGGTATAGCAAGTACTGACTACGCAAATGACTTTCTCGATGGTATCTTATACACCTAAGATAAAAATTTCAGGTAAATTATTGATGTATTCCTTAGCCAACAAGCGTGTTTTGCTAGGCGTCTCTGGCGGCATAGCTGCATACAAAAGTGCCGAGGTTGTTCGGCGTCTGCAAGATTTGGGTGCCACAGTTAGAGTCGTAATGACTGCAGCAGCCACAGATTTTATTACCCCACTTACTTTGCAAGCGCTATCTGGAAATCCTGTCCATACAAAACTACTAGATACTAAAGCAGAAGCTGCTATGGGTCATATTGAATTAGCAAAATGGGCTGACGTAATACTAATTGCCCCTATATCAGCCAACTTCATGGCTAAACTTGCTAGCGGGGAAGCCAGCGATCTTCTTTCTACATTATGCCTGGCTAGTCGCTCCTTGCTGGCTGTTGCTCCAGCCATGAACCAAGGTATGTGGAAAAACCCAAGCACTCAAAAAAATATTGGGTATTTGCGAAGTCGCGGAATTCATATTTTTGGCCCAGCAGAAGGCTCTCAAGCATGCGGGGATACAGGCCCAGGACGAATGATAGAACCGAAAGATATCGCAGAGCTTACCGCTGATTTGTTTGAAACAGGCTCCCTAGCAGGGATTAAGGTAGTCATTACCGCAGGCCCTACGCGTGAAGCTATAGATCCCGTTCGCTATATTAGCAACAACAGCTCTGGGAAAATGGGCTATGCTTTAGCTGAAGCAGCTAGTGAGGCGGGCGCAGAAACTATATTAATAAGCGGTCCCGTAAATTTAAAGCCGCCTAGTCGAGCAAAGACCGTCTATGTCACAAGTGCTAGAGAAATGCATATTGCTGCACTCGAGGAGGCCGTTGATTGCCAGCTGTTTATTGCCTGTGCTGCGGTAGCAGATTATCGCCCAGTGAATCAATCAGAACAAAAAATTAAAAAATCTAAGGATGAGATAACTATTAATCTGATCAAGAATCCAGACATTGTGGCTGATATTGCTGCCCTTACTAATCGTCCCTTTACTGTAGGATTTGCCGCTGAAACCCCACAGACAAAAGACTGTCTAGAAATTTATGCGCGTGAAAAATTAGAAAGAAAAAATCTTGACCTTGTTATTGCAAACGATGTTTCAGGTCGAACTATGGGCTTTGATAGTGATGACAATGCTGTTCTGGTAGTCGAGACAAGCAGTTCAGAAGCGATACCAAAAACAAGCAAAACTATTTTGTCGCGGCAGTTAATTGCAAAAATTGCACAGATGCTAAAAATTACCAATAAAACGTTATAATGGCTCCTCGCTATAAATGATAGTTTTAAATCTTCAGCCCTTGATCAGGATCCAGACATGTCACTAACCATCGCAGAAGCAAAAAACGTAGCAAAGGTTCTGTCAGAATCGTTGCCCTATATTCAGCAATTTACCGGTAAAACTATTGTTATTAAGTTCGGGGGGAATGCGATGGTAGACGAAAAACTAAAAGCTAGTTTTGCGCGAGATGTAGTGATGATGAAGCTAGTTGGAATGAATCCAGTCATAGTTCATGGTGGAGGACCTCAAATCGGAAACTTATTATCAGAACTAGGCATTGATTCACATTTTGTAAACGGCATGAGAGTTACAGATAGCAAAACAATGGATGTGGTTGAGATGGTTTTGGGTGGAGCTGTTAACAAAGAAATAGTTCAACTTATTAATCAAGCTCGCGGAAAAGCTGTGGGGATTACCGGCAAAGATGGTCAGCTGATCAGGGCTCGCAAGTTAAAAGTGTCTAAAAAACCTTCGGGGCAAAAGACACCTGAGCTGCAAGAACCAGAAATTATTGACATAGGGCAAGTAGGCGAGGTGGTATCAATTAATACCGATGTTATCGACATGCTAACTGCCAGTAATTTTATCCCTGTTATTGCACCTATTGGTGTAGATAACGAAGGAAACTCGTATAACATTAATGCTGACTTAGTTGCTGGCAAAATTGCTGAGGTTCTTCAAGCAGAAAAATTAATGCTCCTAACTAACGTCGCCGGCCTGCAAGATAAAGATGGTGTGGTGCTAACCGGCCTATCCATAAAACAGGTGGATGCATTGATTGCTGACGGCACTATTTACGGAGGCATGCTTCCCAAGATCCAGTGCGCACTGAATGCAGTGAAAGGTGGCACAAAAAGTGCCCATATCATTGATGGTCGAGTGAATCATGCATCTTTATTGGAGGTTTTCACCGATCAGGGTGTTGGTACAAAAATTACAGACCAAAGAAGCAGAGACTGAGGTCCCTATGGCCGCTGAAAAAAATTCAAGAAAACAACAAATTCTGCAATCCTTGGCTCTAATGCTGGAGGAAACACCAGGCGGAAAAATAACTACTGCCAAATTAGCATCAAAGGTTGGTGTCTCAGAAGCGGCTCTTTATCGTCATTTTGCTAGTAAAACTAAAATGTACGAGAGCTTAATTGACTTTATTGAGGACACTTTGTTTAGTCGAATACGCATAATTCTGACAGAAGAGTCCGATGCCGCGGATCGTTGTTACAGAATTCTTACACTAATGCTGACCTTTTCTGAACGTAATCCAGGAATCACCAGGCTGTTAACTGGCGATGTCTTGACTGGCGAAACAGATAAGCTTCATGTGCGCATAAAACAACTCTTTGATCGACTAGAGATTCAATTAAAACAAATTTTGCGAGAAGCAGAGATTGCTGAAAATGTTCGCACAACCTGCACTATAGGAGCATCAGTCAATATGATTTTAGCTCTAGCAGAAGGGCGCATGAGTCAGTTTGTGCGCAGTGGATTCAGTCGTTTGCCTACCGAGAACTGGCAAGAACAATGGTCAATCGCTATGGTTGGTTTTTTCCGAGATCCGACATAGCTACAAGCTTAATGCAAAGAAGATTTTAGAGTTCTGATGTACCATGCCAAGATATTTGATTAAAGTTTGAAGATTCGCAGCCAAAATAAAGCAAAGCCATCAGAAGCAGAAGCCCTGCGCTAAATATTAGCTCTTAAGCTCCGCATTAAACCAGTTTTTATGGAGAAACTTAAACACCAATGCCAGATATTATTCCAGAAAATTCTATAGGGATTATAGTCCCAGAAACAATAAATTTTGATGAGCCTTTAGAGTTAGCATGCGGGCGGGCGCTAGTCAGTTATCAGCTTGTCATAGAAACCTATGGGGAGCTTAATAGCGACAAGAGTAACGCTATTTTGATATGCCATGCCCTTAGTGGGTACCACCATGCTGCTGGCTATCATTCTGAAGATGACCAAAAACCAGGCTGGTGGAATAACCATATTGGCCCAGGAAAACCAATTGATACAAATCAATTCTTTGTGGTATGTCCAAACAATCTAGGAGGATGCCATGGCAGTACAGGTCCAAGCTCGATCAATCCAGAAACAAATGAAGCCTGGGGTGTCAATTTTCCTCCGCTAAGGGCTCGGGATTGGGTCAATAGTCAAGCAAGGCTTGCAGATAAACTAGGCATTAATCAATGGGCTGCTGTTATCGGCGGAAGCTTGGGAGGCATGCAAGCTATGCGTTGGGCTCTTGAGTTTCCAGATCGTGTCAGACATGTAGTAGTCATTGCCGCAGCAATGAAACTCAGTGCGCAAAATATTGCCTTCAATGAAATGGCTAGAAATGCTATCAAGTCAGACCCTGATTTTAAAAATGGAAGTTTTATCAAAGAAAACACCCAACCACGAAACGGGCTAGCATTAGCAAGAATGATTGGTCACATCACCTATCTTTCTGATGAAGAAATGGGAAATAAATTTGGCCGCACACTCAGTGCCGGCTCCTTTCAACAGGGACAATATACGCCTGTTGAATTTCAAGTAGAAAGTTACTTGCGCCACAAAGGTGATACTTTTTCTGAGAATTTTGACGCTAATACTTATATTTTGATGACAAAAGTCTTAGACTATTTTGATTTGGCTCGCGAGTATGACAATGATCCCGTCAAAGCGTTTAGTCACGCTAAATGCGATTTTTTAATAGTGTCTTTTTTGTCCGATTGGCGGTTTTCCTCAGAGCGTTCAGAGGAAATTGTTAGTGCGCTAATAGACGCAAAAAAGAACGTTTCATATGCTGCCATTACCTCCGATCTTGGACATGATGCGTTTTTGCTGCGAAATGAACGTTATGAAAAAATTCTTGCAGCCTATATGAGTCGCCTGCTCAAGGATCCAGAAAAACCCAAACACAGCGTCAATACGCCAGAGGCAGTGCTATGAGCCTACGCACCGATCTTGAATTTATTCAAACCTGGATTGCGCCGAACAGCAGGATTTTAGATCTAGCCTGCGGTGACGGAACATTGCTTCAAAGTCTAAAAGCATCCAGTCAAATTGAAGGCTATGGGCTAGAGATTGATCCAGAAAAAATTACTGAAGCAATATCAAACAATGTAAATGTAATCGAAGCTGATCTCGATTCAGGGTTATCACAATTTTCAGATAACAGTTTTGACACTGTGGTAATGACCGAAGCCCTTCAGGCTATGCGGAATCCAGATCTTGTCCTAGATGAAATGCTGAGGATCGGAGAAAATTGTATTGTAACTTTTCCAAATTTTGGAAATTGGCAAACAAGGATTTTTCTGGCGACTCAGGGGCAAATGCCTGTAACCAAAAAGCTAAGCTACCAGTGGTATAACACCCCAAATATTCACTTCTGCACTGTCTCAGACTTTGAAGCTCTCTGCGCTGATAAAGGTATCCATATAGATAACAAGAAGTTTACTGCTGACCGTTTTCCTGGTGCCTGGTTAAAAACTTTGTGGCCTAATTTATTTTCTGACACTGCTATTTATATGCTAAGCAAACATATCGGACCTAACAATGACTAATTTTAAACATTTATTGATTTTTTTTCTAATAGCGTTATCGACGTTTAGTGCCTCTGCGGAAGAAAAGCCCTATAAAGATATTGGGGAATATAGGGTTTTTTATAGCTCCTTCAACAGCAGCTTTATTCTTCCGGAAATCGCTAGTATTTACAGTATTGCGCGAGGCAAGGACAAAGGATTGGTAACCATTGCCATCACAAAATCTGACCAAATAGGAGGCAAGAAAGCCTTTGTTTCTGGAACTGCTACCAATATGCTCCAGCAGCAGCAAAAATTAAGCTTTATTGAAATTAAGGAAGGTGAGGCCACCTACTATTTGGCTCCATTTGAGTACTACAACGAAGATTTTTTGACATTTAAAATTGAAATTATGACGGAGCCTAATAAACCAAGCCTCTTAGTGTCATTTCAAAATAAATTTTACTATGAAAAATAGTGCCTGCTCCTTACATTTTTACAACCAAAGAATCCTGCAGCATGAAAGTAATACTCGCAACTAGCAACGAAGGTAAACTAAAGGAATTTAAAAGATTATTTTTAAATTTGGATTTTGACGTAGAGCCACAATCAAAATTTAATGTTCCTGATGCTGTCGAAGATGGTCTAAGTTTTATTGAAAATGCGTTAATCAAGGCTCGTCATGCATCGAAACTTACCGGTTTGCCTGCAATAGCAGACGATTCTGGTCTTGAAGTAGACTGCTTAAACGGGGCTCCTGGAATTTACTCCTCTCGTTTTTCTGGAAAAAATTCAACAGATGAGAAAAATATTTCGAAATTGTTATCGGCCTTGGTAAGTACACCCTTGTCTGAGCGTATTGCTCGATTCCAGTGCGTTATAGTTTACATGCGACACCCCGAAGACCCCACCCCAGTTATTGCCCAAGGGGCTTGGAAAGGGCTGGTTGCTCTAAACCCACAAGGAGATCATGGTTTTGGTTATGACCCTGTATTTTATCTTCCAGAGCTTAAATGTACCTCAGCCGAATTGGGGCAAGAAGAAAAAAATAAGATAAGCCATCGAGGCATAGCAATGACAAAATTGATACAACAATTATCCCCATAATTTAAAAAATCAACTGAATACATACTATTGTATAACGTACATAATTAAGCGTACTGAAAGGAGAAGCTGTGAAGAAAACTGCAACATTACTGGTTAGCTGTCCGGACAAAAAAGGTATCGTGTCCTCAATTTCTAGTTTTCTTTTAACTCATAATGCCAATATCTTACATGCCAACCAGCATCTAGATACAGAAAACAATCTGTTTCTGATGAGGCTGGAATGGGATGTGACCGATTTCCAGTTATGTGAAAAAGAATTTCAACAGCATTTTCAATCAATTGCCAGCCAATATGGCATGACATGGAAGTTACGATCAAGCCAAATTAAAACCAAGTTGGCCATTATGGTCTCTAAATACGACCATTGTTTGGCTGATCTATTGTATAAACATAAAAATGGAGAATTAAATTGTGAAATTTCTGTAGTGATTAGCAACCATAAAGACACTGAAGCATTGGTAGGTTTTTATGAGATCCCTTTTCATCATATTGAGCTCAATCAATCTAATAAACAAGAAGCTGAGCAGGAACAATTTACACTATTTAAAAAATTCGATGTTGATCTAATAATTTTAGCTAGGTATATGCAAATTCTATCGCCAAAATTTATAGAAAAATATCCACAACAAATTATTAATATTCATCATTCGTTTTTACCTGCATTTGTTGGAGCAAAGCCCTATCATCGAGCCTATGAACGCGGAGTCAAACTAATTGGAGCTACCAGCCATTATGTTACGCAAGAGCTCGATGGAGGCCCAATTATTGAGCAAGATATTGCTCGTGTTTCTCATCGCGACCAAGTGGATGACCTAGTTCGAAGGGGGAAAGATTTAGAGCGAATTGTTCTTTCTAGAGCCGTGAGATGGCATATTGAAAATAGAGTATTATTATATAAGAACAAAACAGTCATTTTTAATTAATTTAAGGTAATAGGGTCCAGAACGTTGGACTAAAATCCATGCAGTTTGCCGAACTATCTCTTCCACCTCTTTCGCTTTATGTCCATATTCCATGGTGCATACGAAAATGTCCATACTGCGATTTTAACTCACATACTACCGACAAAAAAATCCCTGAAGAAGAATATCTGATAGCGCTAATCAAAGACCTTGGCACAACATTAGACCACGTCCAAGGAAGGCAGCTTAGCTCAATTTTTTTTGGTGGAGGAACTCCCAGTTTATTTTCAGCCGACACTATTGGAAAAATTATTCAAGCAGCCAAGCTTCGTATTGGTTTTCATGCGGAGATAGAAATTACCTTAGAGGCCAATCCAGGGACATTTGAGCAAGAGAAATTTTCTGCCTATAGGAACCAAGGAGTTAATCGTTTGTCCATTGGAATACAAAGTTTTAATGATAACCAGCTAAAATCCCTTGGGCGCATTCATTCCTCTGAGCAAGCTATCGAGGCTGTTAAAAATGCAAGAATTGCTGGTTTTGACAACATAAATCTCGATCTAATGCATGGATTGTCAGGCCAGAATACAGCTGAGGCGCTTAATGATTTAATTTGTGCCATTAAGTTGGATCCCACTCATATTTCTTGGTACCAACTTACCATTGAGCCCAACACTGTGTTCTTCAACAAGCCTCCTATATTACCAACAGATATCATTCTTGAGTCTATCCAAAATAAAGGGGGGCAACTTTTATTAGATGCTGGTTACGAGCAATATGAAGTATCTGCCTATTGCAAGAACAATAGAAAATCTGTACATAATATGAACTACTGGGAGTTCGGTGACTACCTCGCAATTGGCGCTGGCGCACATGGAAAAATTTCTTTACCAAAAGAGAATAGGGTTATACGAATACAGAAAACTAGGTCGCCAGAAGATTATTTACGCAGAGAAGGGTCCTATGTATCTGCCTCCAAAGATATTGATATAAAAGAAATGTCTTTAGAGTTTATGATGAATGCACTGCGCCTTAGTCAAGGCGTTGATATCCGCACTTATGAAGACCGAACAGGGCTATCTGTCAATCAAATAGAACCTGTTTTAAGAAAACTAAAAGAACAAAAACTAATAAAAAATTCACGCGAAAAAATTTGTCCCACCAAAAAAGGTCATATGTTTTTAAATTCTACACTTGAGGCATTCTTTGAAAAATAAAACTTTAGTGCCCGACTAGGTTTCCACAAGGGTAAGCATAAAATCTGCATTTATTAAATATTGTTGTTCGATCTGCAGTACTGTTGCCATTAAAGAATTTTCAGCCAACCAGCCTTGAGAAAAACGCAAGGCTGTTCCTTATTTTTCTGCTAATGGCATAAAGGGCAGATCGCCTTCGGCTGGAAGTATGTGTTTAAATAACACAGCTAACTTAATTAATACCATTAGAGTCTTTTAGTCGAAGTGAGTGCATACTACTAAAATTCTTAAACTCCCCCATAGGGAATTTTTGTCTGTGGCCACGAACTAACAATCCTAAGAACTTCTGTTCAGATCTATTAAAGCCTTGCAAGTCAGAATGCTCGACCAAGTACTGGTCATGTTTATTATATTGAGTATGCACAACACTTAACCCTGTCTCATGCAAACGTGTGGCCCCGCCCAAAAAATCCCTATCAGATGAATTAAGGCCCCAGTCACCAAAACAGAAATCAAATAACAATATGACTATTTCTTTGACTTGTTCAGCATTTTATTGGCCAACTTCACTTCTCAGCATCATGGCTGATATTGAGCACCCTCTAATGTGCTAAACGGTCCAGCAAATCATAGCTAACCTCTCTTAAGGCTCCAGCAGAAGTGCTCATATGCTTTATATCAAGAGAGTCAGATATTCCATAAAGAATAGTGAAACCAGGCGCAATCAAGAAACGACATCCTTGCTGCGGCTAAAGTTAACTCCTACTTATTTTTTATCTAAAATCAACTCATGTTGCATAATTATTTTTTGCAATCTTGTTGTTTGTGCCAAACAACCATAAAAACAGGCAATTGATGTTTGTTTGCTACCCAAGGCGAGTGTTATCATTAATGTGTTATTACCTTTGTATGTATGTATCTTTTGAAATTTAATCTACACACACTATATGGAGATTGCTAAATATGGACGATATCGTTCACGTTACTGATACCAGCTTTGAAGATGACGTTTTAAACGCTGAGTTGCCTGTATTGTTAGACTTTTGGGCTGCCTGGTGCGGACCATGTAAAATGATTGCACCAATGCTAGACGAATTAGCTACTGAGTATGCTGGCCGAATCAAAATCTGCAAAATGGATGTAGATGATAATTCTATTACGCCAAGCAAATTTAATGTTCGCGGTATCCCAACATTACTAATGTTTAAAGATGGAAATGTAGAAGCAACAAAAGTAGGCGCACTATCGAGGGCTCAGTTAGTTGAATTCATCGAAGGCAACTTATAATTAATTGTGCGAACAACAAATTTTATCCTACGTTAATGTATTGCGATTTAATATTATCAAGCCTATACTTCTGACTTGCTGCAGTGCAAGAACCCCAAGATTGAGACAATCGCTATATTTCAACTAACCTTACTTTCGTCGGCAGAGCAGTTGCTTCTGACCAATATACTATTCAAATTTCAATAACCTTGTATCCCTTTATTTATGAATCTAACAGAACTTAAAACCAAACCCATTGATGAGCTCATAAGAATTGCTTCAGAAAATGGACTTGATAACCTAGCTCGCTCAAGAAAGCAGGATGTGATTTTTAGTATCCTCAAGCGCCATGCAAAAAGCGGCGAAGACATTTATGGCGAAGGTGTCCTAGAAATCCTACCTGATGGATTCGGCTTCTTAAGGTCATCAGATGCTTCATACCTAGCAGGGCCGGACGATATTTACGTGTCGCCAAGCCAGATTCGTCGATTTAATCTAAGGACCGGTGACTCCATTGCTGGAAAGATCAGGCCTCCCAAAGAAGGCGAACGATATTTCGCCATGCTTAAACTAGATGAAATTAATTTTGATAAGCCTGAAGATGCACGGAATAAGATTTTATTTGAAAATCTCACCCCCTTATTTCCGGATGAGCGTTTGGTCCTAGAATCAGGCAATGGGTCTACAGAAGATCTTACTGGTCGTATTATTGATCTGGTCTCACCGATTGGCAAGGGTCAACGAGGGCTTATTGTAGCGCCGCCTAAAGTAGGCAAAACCATAATGATGCAGCACACAGCACAGGCTATTATTCGTAATAATCCGGAATGCCATATCATTGTGTTGCTTATCGATGAAAGACCGGAAGAAGTTACAGAAATGCAGCGGACTGTTCGAGGAGAAGTGGTTGCTTCAACCTTTGATGAGCCACCTTCTCGACATGTCCAAGTAGCTGAGATGGTAATAGAAAAAGCAAAAAGATTAGTAGAGCATAAGAAAGATGTTGTAATTCTGCTTGATTCTATTACTCGTCTTGCTAGAGCGTATAATACCGTCCAGCCCTCTTCTGGAAAAGTTCTAACAGGTGGTGTTGATGCTCATGCCCTAGAGCGTCCAAAGCGATTTTTTGGCGCAGCAAGAAATATCGAACAAGGCGGGAGTTTGACAATCATAGCTACTGCGTTAGTCGAAACTGGGTCAAAGATGGATGAGGTGATCTACGAAGAGTTCAAGGGAACAGGCAACCTTGAGCTTCACCTTGACCGAAAAGTATCTGAAAAACGAGTCTATCCTGCAATAAATATTCGCAGATCTGGCACACGTCGTGAGGACCTGCTAATGGTTGAAGACGATCTACAAAAAGTTTGGATTCTTCGCAAATTATTGCATAGCATGGAAGATTCAGATGCTATTGAATTTCTGATCGACAAGCTAAAAGGCTCAGAAACCAACGATAAGTTTTTCCTTTCCATGAAACGAAAATAGGAATTTTTGGATCATTATTTTAGTTTGAAATTTTAGGGAGAGAGCCGAGAAATTATCCATCCCTTCTCGCCCAGTAAGTACTGGAACCGGTCGTGAAGGCGCAATTCACCTCCTTGCCAGAATTCAATTTCAGCAGGAACCACTCTATAGCCGCCCCAAAAATCAGGGCAGGGTACCTCCATGTTGGTATACTTTTTTTCTATGCAGCTATATTCGTCCTCGAGAGCTGCCCGAGAAAATAGTTTACTACTTTGCTTTGAGGCCCATGCTCCTAGCTGGCTAGCTCTAGGGCGCTTTCTGAAATAAATAAGTGACTCATTTTCAGATATTTTCTCTACCTTTCCGCCCACAATGACTTGACGGTCAAGAGAAAACCAAGGAAATAGAAGACTGACATTTGGGTTGCCCTCCATCTCAAGAGCCTTGCGGCTCCCAAAGTTTGTATAAAATATAAAACCTTGTTTATTGACACCTTTCAGCAGAACCGTGCGCTGCCATGATTTCCCAACAGGATCGACCGTTGCCAGTGACATTGCAGTAGGATCAGGTAGCTGTGAATTTAGCGCCTGATCCATCCAATAAGAAAATTGATCTATAGGACACCCTTTCAAAGATTCCTTGGTCAAAGAATCGTATTGATATTCTCGACGAGTACCTTCAATCGACATTTAGACTCTCCAGGGCGTACAGCTATCTTCACCCAACATGAACGACGGGTAGGTTATTCAGACCAAGCGTACGCTAAAAATCCCCTCTACATTAGAGATTTTTTTCAGCAACTCTTGTGTTGGCTCTGACTCAACATCTATAATATTATAAGCCACATCATTCCTACTTTTATTCACCATATCAATCACATTGAGGCTGCAGTCAGCCAGCAAAGAAAGCACGCTACCTAAAATTTTAGGTACATTTTTATTACAAAATGTAATTCTATATCCGCTATTTTTAGGCATTTTTGTTGCCGGGAAGTTAACTGAATTGCGAACATTTCCTTGTTCCAGATAATCCATCAGTTGATCTGCAGCCATGATGGCGCAATTTTCTTCAGCCTCTTCTGTACTAGCGCCAATATGAGGCATCAATATGACATCTTTGCGCCCTAGCAGCTCAGGTGTAGGAAAGTCTGTAACATATTTGCTCAAATTTTTATGGTCTAAGGCATGTCGCACGGCACTGGAGTCAACTACCTCTTCACGGGCAAAATTAAGCAAAACTGCTGACGCCTTCATAAAAGTTAACGTCTCAGCATTAATTAAATGCTTCGTCACATCTAGTGCTGGCACATGCAACGTAATGAAATCTGCTTTAGCCAGCAAACTCTGCAAATTATCCATTTTTTCTACTTTGTGGGATAAACGCCAAGCCGCTTCAACAGACATTGCAGGATCAAAGCCAACAACATTCATGCCTAACTCTAGAGCCATATTGGCCACCATGGAGCCAATGGCACCAAGTCCAACTACACCTAGAGTTTTGCCCATAACCTCAGAACCTGCAAATTGACTTTTTTGCTTCTCAAGCAATTTCGACATCTCGCCGGCATCCTTGATGTCCGTCAGGCCTTGTACGTAATTCATTCCTCCAAAAATATCTCTTGATGAGATAAATAATGCAGAAGCAATCAGTTCTTTTACCGCGTTGGCGTTAGCGCCAGGAGTATTAAACACAACGATCCCTTTCTCGGTAAATTTTTCAATTGGGATGTTATTTACGCCGGCGCCGGCCCGAGCTACAGCTTTAACGCTCATAGGTATCTCTTCATCATGAAGTTTCTGGCTTCTAAGCATAAAAGCGTCTGGATCAACAGCATCACTAGAAACATCATAATTTTCAGAATTAAAACGATCTAATCCTTTGGATGAAAGTTTGTTATAAGTGCGAACTCTATACATATCTTTTGCTCTATGTCGGTGATGATTAAGGGGTTATGCTGCAACCTGATAATACGCCCATTTAAGCCAAGGCATAAGTGTCTCAAGATCTGAAGACTCTATAGTAGCTCCACCCCAAATACGCAATCCAGCCGGTGCGTCACGGTAAGCGCCTATATCGTAAGCAACTCCTTCCTGCTCTAGTAATTTTACCACCTGTTTTACTTTGTCAGCCTCTAAATCAAGGGTCAAGCAAATACTAGTATTTGATAAAGTTTCAGGCTCTTCGGCTAAAAAATTAATCCAGTCATTATGTGCAACAAATTGCTTAATAACACTAAGATTTTTTTCTGACCTAGCAATAGATGCTCGAACACCCCCTATAGATTTAATCCAACTAAGGGCATCGAGGTAATCTGCCACACACAACATTGAAGGGGTGTTGATGGTTTCTCCTCTGAAAATACCATCAATTAGCTTGCCGCCCTTAGTAAGTCTAAAAATTTTAGGCATAGGCCAAGGAGGGGTGTAGCTCTCCAGCCTTTGGACAGCACGAGGACTCAGTATAAGCATGCCGTGAGCTCCCTCACCACCTAAAACTTTTTGCCAGCTGTAGGTAACAACATCAAGTTTTTCCCATGGGAGGCTCATAGCAAAAACAGCTGATGTTGCATCACAAATAGTTAGCCCAGTTCTATCGGATGCAATCCAGTCGGCCTGTGGAACCTTTACTCCAGAGGTGGTGCCATTCCAAGTGAAAACTATATCATGATCAGCATTAGCCTGAGAAAGATCAGGAAGTCGCCCATAATCAGCGCCAAAATTATTAACATTTTCAAGTTTTAATTGTTTAATTATATCTGTAACCCAGCCTTGACCAAACGACTCCCATGAGAAAACATCGACGTCTTTGGCGCCAAGTAAAGACCACATTGCCATTTCAAAGGCGCCAGTATCTGAAGCTGGGACAACGCCAACGAGATAACCTTCAGGAAGCCCTAAAATCTCTGCTGTCTCAAGACAGGCTCGACTCAGAGCAGACTTGCCCACTACGGCTCGGTGAGAGCGGCCGAGCGACGAAAGATCTAAATTATTTACATCATAGCCAGGTCTTTTACTGCAAGGGCCAGAAGAAAAGTTAGGATTGGCTGGTTTTTTTGTCGGTTTCATATTTTATTGCCTAAGAATACGAGAAGTTTAAATATTTTTACAATGATAACACTAGGGGCATTCAGCTATCATCTCAAACTAGGCTGCTGGCATGCTTAATTATTTAATTCAGACCGCTCTTTATCAATTAAAAAAGTAGCGACTTTTAACATTTCTCTGGGGCTTCCTGCAGTGCGGCCCGAAATACGATATTTTCCGTTAACCACAATTTCTGGGGTGCCTCTTAGGCGATATTGTGCTTGCTTCTTCTCTGCGAAATCTACAGCCATTTCTATAGTTCCTGAATTAAATATCTTGGAAAACTTCTCCGCAGTGACACCGTGGGCTAAAAAGAGGCTGGCTATTTCAGATTCATTTTGTAATTTTTCTTTTTCTAAATTCATGGCATCAAAAATAACATCATGCATCACATCAAAAATTTTCAAGGCCTGCGCTGTATAATAGGCTTTAGCATGCAGGCGCATCTCGGTCTGCCAAACCGCAGGAATGCCAACAAAATAAATATCTTCTAATTGAGCTTTTTGCCATGACTCTAGTATTGGTTTAAAACTATAACAGTGCCCGCACCCGTACCAAAATAAGTCTACCACTTCTATTTTTGAAGAGTCCCGAGTTAACACCGGCTCCGGTAAAATTTCATATTGAACACCAGCCTGATAAGGGTCTTCAGATGCTTGGCATAACAATGCAGCCGGGAATATCAAAGCAAGCAAGAAATTAGCTAGCACGCGAGCCATCAATTTGTACCTCTATGGTCAATCATTTTAATCCAGCAATAAAATTGGCAACTGCATCAATTTCAACATCACTCATATGCTCGGCTACACCACGCATAATTTTTGAGTCTCCATCATTAATTCTAGCATCTTTATTCTGAGGATCGTGGGCGCCAGTACGCCAAGCTCTTAATTGCTTAGCCGTATACTGGGCATGCTGTCCGCCCAGCAATGGGTATCCGGCAGGACTATTACCCTGTCCAGCAGGAGAGTGGCATCCTGTACAAGCAGCAACACCAGTTTCAATATTGCCTCCTCGGTATATAGCCTCGCCTTTATCAAGATTATCTTCTTTAGCTCCAGATATCTGAATATTTTGCGAAGCATAGTAAGCAGCTATATCAGCTAAGTCCTGATCTGAAAAGGAGTCTAATATTCCAGTCATCGAGGCTATGTTGCGTCGGCCTGACTTAACATCTTTTAATTGTTTAGTAAGGTACTTTTCACCTTGCCCGGCCAATTTTGGAAAAGAAGCCACTGCGCTGTTACCATCAGAGCCATGGCAACCAGAACACATGGCTGTTTTTGGTTTACCCAAATCTGCATCACCAGCCGCAAAGCTCAAGGAGCAAGCTATCATGCAACCAAAAACCACAGAAAAATTTAAAATCATTTTTTTCATTAGTTAATCCGCTCTCTGTATTCCGCTACAATGTATAATTAATGTTGTCTTCGTAAAAACTAAGGCATTATATACCAACTCTTCTTGGATCTTAATAGTGAAATCAAGATACCTGCAGGTCGCCTATGACTAACAACCTTTTATTCAATAAAGCTGAGTTTTTGCTTAGTGCGCCCTCTATCAAGCAGGCTCCAGACGATACAGGAAAAGAGGTCGCTTTTGCAGGACGATCAAACGCTGGAAAATCAAGCGCCATTAACACTCTAACAAACAACAAAAAATTAGCTCGCACCAGCAAAACTCCGGGTCGAACACAGCTACTCAATTTCTTTTCCTTAAGCGAAGACTGTCGTTTAGTGGATCTACCAGGCTATGGATTTGCTAAAGTTCCCAAAGCAATAAAACAAGCATGGGACCGTAATCTTGCTGTCTATCTCCAAGAAAGACAATCCCTTAAAGGCTTGGTGATGTTAATGGATATTCGCCACCCACTTCAGCCATACGACTGGCAGATGGTTCGATGGGCTTCAGCATCCAGCATGCCAATACATCTATTATTAACAAAATCAGACAAATTAAAAACAGGGCCCGCTAAAAGCACCCTGCTAAAAGTAAAGCAAGAGCTCGCAAAAGAGAGCTTGGTAGATAATCTCTCTTTGCAGACTTTTTCGTCTCTCAAAAAAGAGGGTCTTAGTGAACTCAACGAGCGACTAGGGGTATGGCTAGCATAATTTTATGGCATAAAAAAACCCAATCATCGGCAGTGACTGGGTTACGCTGTGAGAAGAAGTCTTTCTTGGGGGAAAGCAGAAGTATCTATTGCGTACTTAATTAGATACCTTTAAGCGTTAAAGTTCCGCAAAAAATAAATTATTTTAAAAATATCATCATTTAAGTTTTATTAATGCGCCTCATCCCAGTTGTCTCCTTTGCCCAAATCAACCAATAGCGGAACACTTAGGTCTGCAACAGCTGACATACGATTTCTCAGCCCATCAGTTATCATATCAACTTCGGACTCCGGAACTTCTAAAACAAGCTCATCATGCACCTGCATAATCATTTTAGATCTTAATCCAGCAGCAGCCAACCAAAAATCTACATCTATCATCGCCAGTTTTATAATATCTGCAGCCGTACCTTGCATAGGGGCGTTTATTGCTGTCCGTTCTGCTGCCTGTCTTCTCATTCCATTACTCGAGTTAATTTCTGGCAAATACAGCCGACGGCCAAACAAGGTTTCCACGAAACCTTTTTCAGCAGCAGCTCTACGAGTGTTGTCCATATACTCCTTGACACTCGGGTAGCGAGAAAAATACTTATCTATATATTCTTGGGCCTGATGTCGACCAATATGCAGTTGTCGCCCCAAACCAAAAGCTGACATGCCATATATTAAGCCAAAATTTATAGCTTTTGCGCTTCGTCGTTGGTCTGTGGTCACTTTGTCCAAAGCTACGCCAAATACTTCAGCAGCTGTTGCTTGGTGGACATCTAGTCCTTGCAAAAATGCATCAGTTAAACCTTTATCTCCAGACAAATGAGCCATTATTCGAAGCTCTATTTGAGAGTAATCTGCAGCTAATATTTGAGAGCCTGCGGGTGCAATGAATGCCTGACGAATTCTTCTTCCTTCTGCTGTCCGTATGGGGATATTTTGCAAATTGGGGTCTGATGATGACAGCCTACCCGTCGCAGTGACAGCCTGATGATAAGAGGTATGAATACGTCCAGTAACAGGGCTGATCATTTTTGGTAGCTTGTCCGCATAAGTGGACTTTAGTTTAGATAAGGTTCGATGTTCTAATAATATTTTTGGCAATGGATAATCTAGCGCTAGTTCCGTCAGCACCTCTTCCTTTGTAGATGGGGCGCCCTTCGCAGTCTTCTTTAAAATCGGAATATTAAGTTTTTCAAACAGAACTTCGCCCAACTGCTTTGGGGATGCCAAATTAAATTTTTCTCCCGCTAGTTGATATGCCTCTTCCTCTATTTCTTCAAGCCTAATCCCCAGTTCTTGGCTCTGATCATTGAGCAACTTGGCATCCACCAATGCTCCATTTCTTTCCATACGAGAAAGTACTGGTATCAAAGGGACTTCGATTGCGTTAAACACATGCAATAGGCCTTCTTGCTTTTTCAACACGGGGAAAATAGCTTGATGTAGGCGCAAGGTAACATCTGCATCCTCTGCGGCATAAGGTGCCGCAGTTTCGATCGGCACCTGATTAAAGGTCAATTGACCTGCACCTTTGCCCACAATGTCTTCGAAGTGAATCGTCGTTTCTTCCAAATATTTTAAAGCCAGACTATCCATGTCATGGCGGCTTCCTATCGAGTTGATCGTATAAGACTCAAGCATGGTGTCGAACTTAATTCCCGACAAAGTAATCCCATAATTACCAAGAACATTCATGTCATATTTGAGATTTTGGCCTACCTTGAAGGCGGAGGGATTCTCTAAAAGAGGCTTAATTTTTTGTAAAACTTGCTCTCGGTTCAGCTGCTCCGGAGCACCCAAGTAATCATGGGCCAAAGGAATATAAGCAGCCTCATAAGGCGCCACAGAAAACGATAGGCCAACAATTTTGGCCTGCATATAATCTAAACTTGTTGTTTCCGTATCAAAAGAAAAATATTCTGCTAGCTTTATTTTTTCTAACCAGCTATCCAGCTGGTCTTCCGAATAAATAATCTGGTAATTTTTTTCTTTAGGCTCAATAAGGGCTGTCGGGGTACCAAGCTGTTCCTTATTAATTGCTAATTCGTTAGCCCATGTTTTGAGCTCTAGTTTCTTGAACCAAAAAAGAAGTTTATCGTTGTCTGGCTCAACATTGACCAAGTCATCCAGTGTTTGCTCTAACTGGACATTTATTTTTATAGTTGCCAGCTTATATGAGAGATCTGCTAATTCTTTATGCTCTAGCATCTTGTCTGGTATATTTTTTGCGCCGCGAAATTCTAGGTCCGCTATTTTTTTAACATCCTTATAAATATCAGCAAACCCGCCAATACCTTGTAATATCGCTAATGCTGTTTTTTCACCCACACCAGGGACCCCTGGTATGTTGTCTGACTTATCGCCCACAAGCGCTAGGTAATCAATAATTAATTCTGGAGGGATTCCAAACTTATCAACTACGCCCTGTCTATCCATGTGCGTGTTGGTCATAGTGTTGATCAGGCTGACGTATGGTCCGACTAGCTGGGCCATATCTTTGTCGCCGGTAGAAATCACCACATTGCGTTGTTGAGAAGCTGCCTCTACCGCCAGTGTACCTATAACATCATCTGCTTCAACACCATCAATAATTAGCATAGGCAGACCCATAGCTTCTATGATTTTATGAATGGGTTCAATTTGAAGGCGTAGATCGTCTGGCATAGACGGCCTGTGCGACTTATATTCTACATAGAGATCATCTCTGAAAGTTTTTCCTTTGGCATCAAAAATCACGACGATTGGACTATCCGGAAAATCTTTCATCATCCGACGCATCATTGCAATCACACCCTTGACTGCACCAGTAGGATGCCCCGAAGATGTTACTAACGGCGGTAACGCATGAAATGCTCGATAAAGATAAGAAGATCCGTCCACCAGAATTAGTGGTGCTTTATTTTTCATGCGCTGCTCGACTGTGTCTAAAAATTTTATTCTACTCTAAACATGTTAGAACTGTTGCAGAAAAATCGTTGAAAAATTCTATATAGCTACCTTGCCCTAAAGAAACGTTACGACCCATTGCGTCTAATCCTCTAGAGTTTAATTCGAATTTTTCAGCCAACTGATCTGCAATTTTATTATTTCTCTGAGGGTAGGTAAAAATACAAGCAGCATTAACACTTAATGTCTCGAGTCTGGCTCTGTGTCGCGCAGTAATCGAGACGCCCTCCATTAAATCGATTATTCCTAGCTGGCGAAGCCCGTAATGCTCTATAAAATGCCCATATCCGTCATGTTCAACTATAAAACCTCTTTCTTTAACTTGTCTAAATTTTTCTTTTAGCTCTCCATCCATAGTCTTAAGCAATACAGAGAATATCTCGACATTTTTTTTGAAAACAGCCTTATATTCAGGATATCGATGGCTCAAAATGCGCTTAAGCTCGTTTACTACCTGTAGGCTATTTTCTGGATTTAACCATAAATGAGGATCCAAATTATATAGGTTGCTATCTTGTCCATCTATCACTAAAGAATGATGGTTTTTATAGTTATGTGTATCTTCTTGGTGCCCTAAAATGTTCGTTTCAGGCCACTGGATGTTTTTGAATGTCGTTAGCTGAATGACGTTGGCTGATGGATAGTTTTCAATTGCCTTAGACAGATGGCTTTCAAGTCCTGGGCCGACCCAAACAAAGAAATCTGCACTTCTAATTGCTCTGATATCTGAAAACTTAAGCTTATAGTCGTGGGGGGAGACATTGCCTGAGAGCAGCACTTCTACAGGAATCTCATCGCCTACAACTGCTTTTATTAGCATGGCGACAGGTTTGATTGAAGTCATTATGGTGGGGCCTGCTGAAGCCGCCAAAGGAATATATATCAGGGTAAATAGAATAGTGCTAAAAAATTTAATCATCTTATTTTTTTACCAAAAAATTAATTTGTTATAATATACTATTATTTTTTATAAACTGAAACTAATCTTATAAAAATGATATAAGATAACATCTTCTTTATATAATATTTAGGAATTCAAGCGTGCTAACATATTCTCGTCTTGCCTATCAACATCATGATCATCAGCGGTGTGTTGAAACTGCGTTAGAAAAGGCCAGAGTGTTATGCGAGGAGAGCCATATCAAGCTGACTCCTATTCGAGAAGCTGTACTTAAAACCATCTGGACCAGCCACCAACCATTGGGGGCTTATGATGTTGTAGACAACTTAGCTTTGAGTGTTCATACGGGTAAGCGCATCAAGGCTCCCACAGTATATCGCGCTATTGAATTTCTTCTTAATCTGGGACTTATTCATCGAATTGCTTCACTAAATGCTTATATTGGTCGCTCATTTCCTGAAAAAGATCATAATGATTTTTTTCTTATCTGTCGGATATGCCGTGCCACTGCGGAATGCAGCACTGAACAGATAGGTGATATTGTTTTACATGCAGCGGAGCGGGTTGGCTTTCAGGTAGAGCTATCAATAATTGAAGTAACTGGGCTTTGTCCAAGGTGTCAGCAGGAGAAAAAATCATGATTCCTCCCCTCATCAAGCTGAATAGCATTAGCAAATATTTTAACGGCAACAAGGTTTTATCTTCAGTAGATCTAACTATCAACCAAGGACAAATTATTACTTTAATTGGCCCAAACGGGGCCGGCAAAACAACTCTGGTCAAGATTGTACTAGGTCTCATACATGCTGACGAGGGCGTAATTTCTCGTTCGCCTGACCTGCGCATAGGATATATGCCGCAAAAGCTCCATATTGATCCCACCATGCCAATCACTCTTGAGAGATTCTTAAATCTAACCGAAAAAAACAAGAAACTATGCGCTGATGTTTTAGATGAAGTGGGGGTCATTCAGCTCTTAAGCTGCCCCTTGTCATCCTTATCGGGCGGGGAGATGCAAAGAGCCCTCTTGGCACGGGCCATTCTTCACAAGCCAAATTTTTTAGTGCTCGATGAGCCTGTCCAGGGTGTTGATGTAGTGGGGCAAGAGGCTCTATACAAGCTCATTAGCGAACTACATGGCAGGCTGAATTGCGCGGTACTTATGGTTTCTCATGATCTCCATCTGGTGATGTCCTCAACCAATGAAGTGATCTGCTTAAATCAACATGTCTGTTGCCATGGCCACCCTGATCAGGTTAGCAGAAATCCAGCATTTATTGAGATTTTTGGAACCAAAACGACCGCATACACAACATACACTCATCACCATGATCACCAGCATAGCCTACACGGGGAAGTAAAAAAATCCAAGGTGTCAGAAAAATATGTGCCTGGGCGCAGCCATGATTGATGTTCTTCTTTATGCGTTTCTAGCCGGAATAGGGGTTGCTATTATTACTGGGCCGCTTGGAGCATTTATTGTCTGGCGACGCATGGCTTATTTTGGTGATACATTGGCCCATTCTTCATTACTAGGGGTCGCACTTGGTCTGCTGCTTGCGGTCAATCCTACTATATCTGTAATTGTCACCTGCCTAATATTTGCATTAGTACTGGTCGTCTTGCAGCAACAAAAAAATCTTGCTTCTGACACCTTGCTAGGAATTCTTTCTCATACCTCTTTAGCTGTTGGGTTAATCGCAATAGCACTAATGCCAGATATCAGAGTTGATCTTTTAAGCCTACTGTTTGGAGACTTATTAACAGTTAATGCAAGTGACGTGATTACCATATATGTGGTCAGCGCTATTGCAATGTTTTTACTGGTCAAGCTGTGGAATCCGTTATTGGCTATCACTATTGATGAAGAGCTAGCGCAAGTTGAAGGAATACGCTTCAAGACAGTACGAATAGCCTTCATGCTTATCATTGCTTTAGAGATTGCAGTCGCCATGAAGGTAGTAGGAGTGCTGTTAATTACTGCCTTGCTCATTATACCTGCAGCTACAGCAAGAATTTTTTCTAAGACACCCGAACAAATGGCTTTTTTGGCCAGCCTAGTGGGTTGCTTAGCAGTGATTTTAGGCTTAGCCAGCTCATGGTACATAGACACGCCTGCAGGGCCATCTATAGTCCTTAGCGCAGGCCTTCTATTTTTAATCTCTCTCTTTAAGAAAAACAAATAGGCCTTTCGCTACTAGTCCAGCGTTGCCATTATCGACTTCAAGGAAACTTGCATTTTATCTACATTAAATGGTGGTCTGAAAAATCCATGGTAATCGCCGTAGGGATTGATGATCACAAAATTACCGCTATGGTCGATCGTATAGTCGTCTTCCTTCAAAGAAACTCTAGAGTAAGGAATGTTTAGCTGCACGCCCAGACTCATCAATACGTGCTTGTTCCCTGTTACTCCTATAAATTCTTTATTGAAATAGGGCACATATTGAAAAAGTTTTTCTGTAGTATCTCTTTCTGGATCTAAAGAAATCATAACGACTTGCAATTTGCCTTTATCTTCAAATGACAAGGATTCATAAAGTTTTGCTGCAGTAGCCATTGTGGTGGGGCAAATGTCCGGACAATGAGTGAAGCCAAAAAAAAGCAAGCTCCACTTGCCCTTCAACTGAGCTGAGGTAAATAACTCTCCATGATGGTCCGTTAATTCAAACTCACTAAATTTCCGCGGAGTATCAAGCAACACTGCCCCATAACTCATTAACTCTTGCGGGCTTAAAATACGCGGCTGATTGATTTTATTAAGGAATCCAAGCATCACTAATGCAATAAATACGGATATCCCCAACAAAGTAAATCGAATACCGCGGCTATTTTTTTGCCCAACCATAACAATTGCATCCTTATCTTTATAGCTCAACACTAAGACTTAAAAATACAAGCCTCTTCTCGAAATCAAAGTAAATTTTAAATAAAATAATGATCTATCAGCATAATAATAAATAGCGCCATTAGATAAACTATAGAGTATCTGAACGTATCCATACCTGCGTCAGGTTTTTTACCAATCATCATTGTGATCGCCCAATACAAAAATCCAGCACCCAAAGCTAGCGCCCCTAAAAGATAAAGCCAGCCACTCATCCCTGTTGCGAAAGGGAGCAAGGTAACAAGGAGCATGATAACGGTGTACAGCAAGATACTTTGTTTTGTATATTTTTCGCCATGGGTTACCGGCAACATAGGAATCTCTGCCTTAGCATATTCGTCTTTACGATGCACAGCAAGGGCCCAAAAATGCGGTGGAGTCCAAGCAAAAA
>CAJIZZ010000003.1 GCA_905181945.1 uncultured Porticoccus sp.
TGTAGCACAAACCTGTACCACAAAGCGGTTTTCGGTTTGCTAAGTACCTGTTTTATAAGCACTTATTTGTATGGCGTCCCGTAGGGGAGTCGAACCCCTGTTACCGCCGTGAAAGGGCGGTGTCCTAGGCCTCTAGACGAACGGGACCAAAATTTTCCCATAAAGACAGCATGTCTTCTTTAAAAAAAGGGAGGCGCGCATTCTATGAAGCAGGCTCTATGCTGTCAAGCCCACTCTTTAACTTAATCAACTTAATCTAAGTTGAAAAAAAATATGCAAACTTAAACGCAATCTACGTTTTATGTTTTGACTAAATTAAGGGAAAGAGAATTTATGCAATATCGCAAACCTGTTGGTTTTGGTCCATCTGTAAACACGTGGCCCAGATGAGCCCCGCAGTTAGCGCATAGTGCTTCCGTACGAACCATTCCATGACTATGGTCTGAGTTTTCATTAACCGCATGCTTATCAATTACATCAAAAAAACTAGGCCATCCAGAACCAGAATCATACTTTTTTTCTGAATGAAACAAAGGCTTACTACAACAACAACATGCATAAATTCCTGCAGCTTTTTCATCGTTGAGTTGCCCAGAAAAAGCTCGCTCTGTTCCTTTTTCCCAGCAAATATTAAATTCCTCAGAAGTCAGTTTTTTTCGCCAAATCTCTTTACTAGTATTTTTGTCATTCATAACATCTATCTCCTACTTTTCTTAGCTATAGAATCAATTTGATATACAATAGATGAATTATCATTACACGACAGCTTTCAATAAGATTTATATGCAACATATTAAGAAATCAAGCAAACTAAACAATGTCTGTTACGATATTCGCGGTCCAATTCATGATCATGCCAATCGTCTAGAAGAAGATGGCCATCGTATTCTCAAATTAAATATCGGCAACCCTAGCGCTTTCGGTTTTGAAGCGCCGGATGAAATTATACAGGATGTCATTCACAATTTAGCAAAAGCTCAGGGTTACTGTCACTCAAAAGGCATATACAGTGCTAGAAAGGCTGTAATGCAACGCTGTCAAATCATGGGAATTTCTAATGTCGAAATTGACGATGTTTTTTTAGGGAACGGTGTCAGCGAGCTGATAGTGATGGCAATGCAGGCCTTGTTGAATAACGATGATGAGATTCTTATTCCTGCCCCAGACTACCCTTTATGGACAGCAGCTGTAACTCTGGCTGGAGGAAAGGCTGTTCATTACCTGTGCGATGAAACAGAAGATTGGCAACCAAATATTGACGACATAGCCAGTAAAATTACAGCAAAAACTCGAGGTATCGTTGTAATAAACCCAAATAACCCAACGGGAGCAGTCTACAGTGAGTCCGTTTTACGACAAATAATTTCACTGGCTCGGAAACACCAACTAATAATCTACGCCGATGAAATTTATGACCGTATTTTATTTGATGAAGCAAAACATATTCCGCTTGCTAGTTTAGCGAATGATGTATTATGTATTACGTTAAACGGCTTATCTAAAACCTATAGGTTGGCAGGCTTTCGTTCTGGCTGGTTAGTGGTAAGCGGAGCTAAAGGTATCGCTCAAAGCTACATAGAAGGCCTTGAAATGCTTTCTTCTGTTAGGCTGTGCGCCAATGTACCCGCAATGTATGCCATACAAACTGCCTTAGGTGGATATCAAAGCATTAATGATCTGACCTGTCCTGGTGGAAGATTGCTACTTCAGCGAGACAAGGCATGGTCGTTACTCAATGAAATACCAGGTGTAAGCTGCGTAAAACCAAAAGCTGCCATGTACTTATTTCCGCGTCTCGACCCCAAAATATACCCAATAGTCGATGATGAGAAATTTGTCTTGGATTTACTATTAGAGCAAAAAATTCTTTTGGTTCAAGGTACAGCGTTTAACTGGCCGAATTCTGATCATTTCCGTATTGTCTTTTTACCCAGAGAGGACGATATAGTTGAAGCTATTGACAGGCTATCCAAGTTTCTTCTAGATTATCGCATCAAACATGGCACTAATTGAAAACTGATTCGACATAAAAATTAATTAAACAAAACTGCTAAGCTGACTTGAATCCGAGTATTGATAAACTTTTAGCTAGAAGCTCATCACTATTTTTTGCCAAACAGTAGTGCTGGAACTCAAATCTTTGCGGGAAATTTTTCCTCAAACGATCAAACTCCTGTGGATGGCAGGCCTCTTTTTTGAGCAAAGACTCTCTCATAAGATGATCTATTTTTTTTACATCAAAAGTTTCTAGCACGGCCTCCGCAAGAGAATTAGATGTCAATTCAAAAATTTCATCCCTAACAATTGGAATTGGAGTGTCAAACCCATAACTAGAACAAAAAGCATCAAAAATCATTTGAGTGCCCTTAATTTTTCCATCATAACTATAACCTGCTATATGCGGAGAGCATATATCAACTAGCTTCAGCAACCCCAATGAAATATCGGGCTCACCTTCCCATACGTCAAGCACCAACTGCCAAGACTTCTCCGAAAAACAGCGCAGTGCTGACTGGTTATCCAAAACAGCACCCCTGCTAGTGTTAATCAATAAAACGTTTGGCGCAAGATTACGCAAAACTTGTTCATTGAACAAATGATAGGTGGGGTAAAAGCCTGAGTCCGTCAAAGGTACATGGAGAGACAAAATATCTGATTCTAAGACTGCCTCGAAAGTAACTAGATGAGGATTACTTGCTGCCGCAAGAAAAGGATCATAGCAGCGGCATTCTACTCCTAGGGCACGCAAGATTTTATATAGTTTTCCCCCAATAGCTCCACACCCAATGATCCCGATAGTTTGCTCCATCCAGTTAGAGCGAAGAGTGCTCAAAACTGAAAGAACATACTGCACTACTGCGTTGGCATTACATCCAGGAGCATTGGCAAATTTAACGCCTTTGTGTTGAAGATAACTTTGATCTATATGGTCAGCACCGATGGTTGACGATCCGACAAACCTTACCTTGCTGCCCCCTAAAAGGCTTTCGTTTACTTGTGTTACTGATCTGACCAGCAACACATCAGCTTGCTGCACATCATCAGCCGTAATGTCACGTCCAGGAAGCATTGTTATCTCACCATAAGGAGAAAATAACTCTTGGACTAAAGGCATATTATCGTCAGCTATAATCTTCATTGAGCACCATCCTTTCTTGCAAATCTTATTATAACGACTTAATTTCAAGAAAACTGATAGAGGGAAGAACTAAATGGTTGTGTTTTAAAAAAGTGCGACAAAGCCTTTGCGAATAAGAGTCCTCGTTCTGGCATAGGTTCCCGACACCAGATATGGGTCTGCTCAAGAACTGATTGTAAAAAATAATGACTAGTATCAATTTCGCCCAATAGATTATCGGTGCTGACAGTGAATGAGTGTGACGCAGCAACAGAAAAAATCCACTCTAGCGCCTGAGGTCGAACCTCAACTTTCTCAAATATTTTTTGCTGAGCTCCTGATCTTCCATCTGGGTAATACCAATATCCATAATCTATTAAATTTCGTCTTTTTTCACCAGCAATACACCAATGAGAAATTTCATGCAAAGCACTAGAAATGTAGTCTTGACAAAAGATAAGTCTATTGTGTTTACAGATAGAACTTGCTGGCAGATAAAGAGGCTCATCTGCCCCGCCCTCCAAATAAGTATTCAAGGAATCAGAAAATAAGTCATTAAAAATAACAGTTAATTCCTCTACTTTTAATTTTTTTGGAATTTTTATAGCCCGAGGAGCACTTATATCAGATATCAATGTACGGTCACCTTTTCTGCTAAAAAATAGCATCATACTATCCAATGGAAAGGCAATAAATATAGAATTTGCACGTTGGGATGAGGCTTTCTAAAAAAATTACACTATATGTTGTACTTTTATCTTATCAGTAGTACCTTATATTGTGTATTGGGTATATAATCAGTACACCATAATAACTGTTATGGAAAAATAATTTTTTTGTTGCCATTGCCTTATTATTAGACAATATTGGGGAAGTATTATGACCACCTCAACATCCAACAGCAATCATAACAAAGATAATGTTATTGATATCTTTACTCAAAAACCTTACTCCTCATCTTGCAATCACCGCATTATACGCCTTGCACCAGAACTTGATGGTCTTGAAATGATTTATTCGAATGAGACGAGCCCCGAAAAATTATTTAGTGTCAAGATTCTCTGTTGGGCCCTGAGGGCTGATGGTGAAGTTGTTGGCTTAACTCCTTGGCTGGACGAGATAGTATCCTGCCCTCTGATAAGCGACCCTGTTAACGGTTATTGGGAAGGCTATTTTAATCCAGATAGCGATGAGGTTTTTCATGAGGCTCCTATCCACAAAATTATAGAGCTAGAGACTGCTGCTGAATACTATGAAAGAGATCTTCAAACTGATGAAGATATAGTGCAGGAAATACCTGACGTAATCGGCACACATGCTGTTCTCTCAAGCGATGGTTTTAAAAATTTAACGCTAAAAGAAGTGGTGAGCTGGAGACTATTAAGCAGTGGCGCCATAGAATGCATGCTCATAGATGATGCAAAAGTTGTCAATACGCCAGTTTTGCCTGGTGACGACTGCCTTTATCCTTGCAAAACAGAAGAGGCATTTCGATACTTCTTCCAGCATCATATTGCAAATAAGATTAAGGCGCGCGATCCTGAAGCCCTTGAGGCTATTTCAATGCTTGTTGATTCTTAATTAGTCAAAATTAACAGGACTCTATCCATTTTAATTTACAATTTTTGGGTAATTTTTATAAAATCATTTTTGCTCAGAAGGTTGCAGCTTTCCGTCTCTTGATCGAATGTTAGGATTACGTCACCTTGTGATATTTTTATTCTTGCATGTTCAATCTTTTCCTTTAAGCTAATTTCTCTGTCCCCATAATCAGTTCCATCCCTGTTAATAAATTCCTCTATAACAGATGTAAGTAAATCTGCTGGAAGTTTATGCGATGGTATCTCAATCATTTTCTGCTGCCCCCCCCTTATACCGATACATGAAACTACACTTATGCTAATACAGTCTAGTATCAATATCGCTCATTCTAATTGTATGCACTATAATATATGCATATAGATATAGGTCTTACAATGAATCATTATCTCACACTCACTATAATTTCTGATGATCGCCCTGGTGTTATCGAAAAAGTCGCAACAATAGTTGCATCTCATGGTGGAAACTGGCTCGAAAGCAACATGTCTAGATTGGCTGGGAAGTTTGCTGGGATACTTCTAGTAAATGTCGAAACAAGGCAGCAACCAAAGCTACTACAGGAGCTTGGGGCACTTAGCACAGAAGGCATTAAGATTATAGCGGAACCAACTACCGAGAGTAATCAAGAACTAGGTGAGCATTTATTATTAACCTTGGTAGGTAACGATAGGCCTGGAATTATCGGCGAACTCTCATCAATACTGACTCGACTTGATGTCAATGTAGAAGAGCTCTGTACAAATTGCGAGGATGCACCTATGAGTTCAGAAACTTTATTCAAAGCCTCTGCAGTCATTAGCTTTTTAAATTCGAACATCCAAAGAGAAGAGCTTCGATATGAGCTAGAATTATTATCTGATGATTTGATAGTGGAATTAGAAGTATTGAGTGATTAGCCTAGTCTTAAAGACTGCTAATGGCTACGTTAACCTAGCAAATTTTTCAAAATTGACCCCACTCCGTAAGCCATAGCAGCAGCAATACCGCCAACAGCAACTGTTTCCATGCCAGAAAGTAACCAATAGTGTGATACAAATCTTCCTTTTAGTGCGCCCACCCAGAAAAATGCAATACCTGTCATAAAGGCAGCCCAGCCAAAGGCGTCATCAATAAGGCCAGGGGACATCCAGTTAGTGACATAGGTTATTAACGGAATAAAGCCAACCAAACAAAAAGCACTGAAGGTTGCAAGGCCAGACTTTATAGGATCATGGGCCTGTAAAGACATCCCGTGCTCATCCTGAAGCATAGTATTTACCCAGGCTTCTTTGTCAGAAGTTATCACTTTAACTGTATCTTCCAACAGCTGCCCCTCAAACCCTTTTCTAGCAAAAATTTGCCTGACTTCTTCTTTCTCCCCTTCAGGGTGCCTATCTATTTCATCATATTCTATCTGACGAATTTTGGCTCGATGCTGATTTTCTGCGCGAACCCCTAGAAAATTACTGGCAGCCATACTAAACCCGTCTGCTAGCAAGTTAGCCAAACCCAGTATAATAATAACTTCTGCTGACATCCCGGCACCTGCGACACCAGCAACAATAGCAAATGTTGTAACAGCGCCATCCACTGACCCATATATGAACTCCTTAACGTAAAAAGAATCAGGGCCTTCATCAAGTCTTTGTGCAATCAGGTCTGGTCTATGGTGATCCTTGCAATGATCCATACCGCCTTCCTTGCTATATTTATCCACAAATACCTCTGGTGCTTAATAAATAATGCTACTAGCTCATGATTCCGTATAATATAGCAATAAAATTAGCGGCATGGCTATTTTCCACTCAAGCCGCACAATACCGTAGAAAAGCAACATGTGTACCGCACTAATAACCACATAACTCCGAAAATCATGCTAAACATAGTTTTATTTGAACCTGAAATTCCGCCAAATACTGGTAACATTATCAGACTCTCAGCCAATACAGGCTTTGCGCTTCATTTAATTGAGCCTCTGGGTTTTGAGCTAGACGATAAACGTCTCAGGCGCGCAGGCCTAGACTATGCCGAATGGCAAGAGGCCAAAATACATTCCAGCTGGTTTGAGTTTATAAAGAATCAGGCTCCTGAGCGAATATTTGCGATCAGCACAAAAGGTTCGACTTGCTATACCAGTGTAAAATTCAAAGCTGGGGATACTTTGGTATTTGGTCCAGAGACAAGAGGCCTAACACAAGAATTTCGCGAAGATCTGCCGTTAGAGCACATACTGCGTGTCCCTATGCAGCCAAAAAGTCGAAGTCTTAACTTATCCAATACTGTCGCATTGGTTGTTTACGAAGCATGGCGACAGTTAGATTTTCAAGGTGCTATCTAGTAAAAATTGCCCAAAGGGGAAAGAACCATGACGAGTCCGCTGAAGATTAGCCCCGCCATCAACAATAATCATATGACTATTGGTTTGTTTTACGGTACTTCGACCTGCTATACAGAAATGGTTGCTGAAAAAATAGCAGCCAACCTGAACAGATCAGATAACAATAAAACTACAGTAGACCTTTATAACATTACCGAGGAGCCTATTTCGTCTATGGAATTGTATGACTACCTAATCATAGGAATACCCACCTGGGATTATGGTGAGCTTCAGGAGGATTGGGAGAAGGTGTGGGATGAAATTGATACTCTAAATCTAAGTGATAAGACTATCGCGCTATTTGGCCTAGGTGATCAAATAGGCTACCCAGAATGGTTCCTTGATGCTATGGGTTATTTGTGGGCAAAAGTCTGCGCTCAAGGTGCCATAACTGTAGGTTATTGGCCTGTATCAGAATTTAAATTTAATCAATCCAAGGCTATGACTGCAGACCAGCAATATTTTGTCGGTCTGGCAATAGATGATGAGAATCAGTTCGAACTAACAGATAAGCGTATTTCCAGCTGGTGTGCACAAGTTTACAAGGAATTCCAACTAAAAACTAACCTCCATCAATCTATTAAAATTTAATCTTGCCTGAGCAAGCGATCATGCATCCCAAAAAAATTACTGCACTCGAAGCAGAACTTACCTGGAGCAACAGCATAAGTGCTACCTCTTTGTTATTTGATAGCCTATATTTTGATGGCTATGCTGGTATCAAGAAAATCCGACATACCTTTTTAGAGCAGAGCCCCCTCATAGCCCAATGGAAATCACACAATAAAGATTTATTCTCTATCGGTGAAACAGGATTTGGGGCTGGATTAAATTTTCTAATAACGGCAAAAGCATGGCTGGAATATTGTGATACGCAAAAAAATAAAAAAATCCTTCATTTTGTCTCTGTGGAAAAATTTCCTTTATCAAAAGAAGACTTAAAGCGAATTTTATCCTTAGTACCGGAACTTTTTGAGTTAGGGCAAGAACTACTTGACGTCTACCCACCTCCAATTTCTGGAATCCATAAACTATACCTGGCAAAGAAGCGCATAGTCTTAACTCTCATGTATGGTGACGGATACGATATGCTTTCATCAATCAAAAATAGCGACCACCCATTTTTTGAACGGCAAAATAATCCTGTTTTCGATACATGGTTTTTAGATGGATTCTCTCCCACTAAAAATAAACACATGTGGTCAATTAAGCTCCTCAAGGTAATCGCTGATCTGAGCCGACTGGGTACTACTATTATTGCTTCTACCTCCGAAGAGATTATAAGGCAGAGGCTAGAAAAAGTTGGTTTTTCTATCGGAATCACACCGAAGCTTAATTATATAAATAATACACTGGTGGGTATATTTAAAAGTCCCATCTTGCTACATATATCCAAAGAAAGCTGGGTTCCTTCTCGGTTTCATTCACCACATAAAGCTCCTTGGTATCTAACACCGGAGGCAAAAAAACCAAAAACAGCTATCGTTATAGGTGGAGGGATTGCAGGCTGCTCTACGGCTCGATCATTAGCAGAGCGAGGAATTTCTGTAATCTTGATAGAGCGTCATGAAAAAATAGGGCAAGAGGCCTCTGGGAACCCACAAGGGATTCTCTACCCTAAGCTTTCTTCAAGTATTTCACAGATTTCTCGTTTTGGAGTCACAGCCTTACTTGCCGCTAGCAGATATTACAATAATCTCCTCGATAGCGACGTAAGTCACTATTTAGGAGATAGATGCGGGGTATTGATTTTACCAAAATCGACCCATGATAAGAAAAATTTTAAGAAAATAGCCTCTCTATTTCCTAGTAGTTTTGTTCAGCTACTTAAAGATAGGGTGCTTGATCGGCAAGCTGGGCTGCCTTTAGTGAACAGACTCGGGTTATTTTTCCCTAAGCTTGGATGGATATGCCCCCCAAAAGCATGCGAGTCCCTCATAAAACACCGGCTGATTACAGTCCACAAAGCAGAAGTTAAGGACATTAATCTAAGAAGTGAGCCAGAAGAAGATTGTCAGTCTTGGAACGCATTGGATCACGAAAACAGAGTCATAGCATCTGCTCCAGTCATGATTATTGCTTGCGCATTCAACAGTAGTAAGTTTAACCAGACAGCTCATCTCCCTATAAATAAGGTTCGAGGGCAAACTACAATGACACCCCCAACGACAAGAAGCTCATCACTTAAAACTATTCTCTGTGGCAAAGGTTATATGCTTCCAGTGCTGGATGGAACGCATACCCTGGGAGCAACTTACAATTTAAATGAAAATGAAACAGATACTCGCATAGAAGACCATAAAGCCAACATTAATCAACTAGAAATGATAGATCCGGCATTAGTGCAAAATTTTGAAGAAATCGATGTAACTACACTTAATGGCAGAGCTTCATTTCGATGCACTACGCCTGATTTTTTGCCTATTGCGGGACCGGCACCTAGACTCAATGACTATGTCATAAATTACAAATTGATGAGGGAGGCAGGGCGTGCGCATATACCTATCCCAGGATCCTGCTGGGAAGGATTGTACCTAAACATCGGTCATGGATCACGAGGGCTAAGCTACGCTCCAATATGTGCCGATCTTGTTGCCAGTCAAATATGCGGAGAGGTTCCGCCCTTAGAGCTAGATTTACGGCAAGCAATACATCCAGGTCGCTTTATTATTCGAGATATAAAAAAAGGTAAGCTATAGAATTACTTTCTCTCAAAAAATTCTAGCTCCATCTCTTTTTAAAATAGCTAGACAGCGTCTCCACATGTAGAATACTCACTATGTTCAATACACCCAATTATTTAGGTCTTTTATGAGCGCACATGCGAGTCTAGCAACATGTACTGCCTTTGAGTTGTTGCGCAAAGAGCGCATTGATTCTCTTAATATCGAAGTATCTGAATATCGGCATAGTAAAACAGGCGCCCAACACATCCATATAGCAGCAGAAAATACCGAGAACGTATTTTTAGTGGCACTCAGAACTGTACCCACAGACTCTACTGGAATTGCTCATGTCTTAGAGCACACGGCACTATGCGGCAGTGAAAAATATCAAGTACGCGATCCATTTTTTATGATGGTGCGTCGATCTCTAAATACTTTTATGAATGCCTTTACTAGCTCTGACTGGACAGCATACCCATTCGCAAGTCAAAACAAGAAGGATTTCAACAACCTGCTAGACGTATACCTGGATGCCGTCTTCTTTTCTCGGTTAAATGAACTGGATTTTGCACAAGAGGGTCATCGCATAGAATTTAAAGACCCAAATAATACTGAGTCAGAGCTTGTTTTTAAAGGCGTCGTGTTTAATGAAATGAAAGGTGCCATGAGCTCAATTACCTCTATTTTATGGCACACGCTTTGTAAATATCTTTACCCTACAACTACTTACCAATTTAATAGCGGCGGCGCTCCAGAGTGCATTCCAGATCTTACCCATGATCAATTAAAAGCCTTTTACAAAACTCACTACCATCCTTCTAATGCTATATTTATGACCTTTGGGGACATTCCTGTAGATGAACTGCAGACTAACTTTGAAGATAAAGTACTGCATAGATTCGAGCCACTAGACATAAAAATTTCTGTCCCAGATGAAAAACGTTACTCTAAGCCTGTCGCCATTCAAGAAAACTACGCCTTCGATGGAGAAGAAGGCATAAAAAATAAGACTCATATCATAATAAGCTGGCTGCTTGGAAACACTACTAATCTTGAAGAAAATATGGAGGCTCAGCTACTGTCCAGCATTTTATTGGACAATAGCGCCTCGCCTTTACAAAAGGCTCTCGAGACCAACAACATAGGACTGTCACCCTCCCCATTGTGCGGCCTTGATGACTCGCAACGAGAACTTTGTTTTGTCTGCGGCATTGAAGGCAGCGAGCCAAAACATGCAGATGCACTAGAAGATTTGGTGATGGGCGTATTGAGAGATGTAGCAGAGAATGGCGTGCCCAAAGAAGAAGCAGAAGCATCGTTACACCAACTGGAACTCGGTCAGCGTGAAATTGGCGGTGATGGGTACCCTTATGGTTTGCAGCTTATATTGACGGCTCTAACAAATGCAACGCATAGAGGCGACCCAATTGCCTTGCTGGATATTGACTCAACCCTGCAAAAACTACAACGTAATATTCAAAATCCTGATTATATCAAGCAGCTTGTTCGTCGGCTTCTTTTAGAGAATACCCATAGAGTCAGACTTACCTTGGCCCCCGACACCCAGTTATCAAAAAAGACAGAAGCCCTTGAAGCTGAACGTTTGGCTGCCATAAAAGAAAGCCTAGATGAACCCGGCAAGCAAGCTGTGGTCAATAAATCGATGCAATTAAGTGTGCGCCAACAGCAACAGGATGATGAATCAGTACTGCCCAAAGTTGGATTAAAAGACATCCCAAAAAAAATGTCGCGCTCTACCGCTTCAAAAAAACATCAAGGATCACCACTGCTTAATATTTACAATACTGGAACCAATGGTCTTGTGTACCAGCAAGCAATTATTCAGCTGCCCAAGTTAACCGAAGAGCAGATCAATCTTCTACCGATCTATAGCCATGGTCTTACTGAGCTAGGTGTTGGTGATAAAAACTACCTTGATACGCAACGCTGGCAATCTCAAATCAGCGGAGGGGTCAGCGGATTTTTGAGCGCCAAAGGACTTCCTCATGATGCACAATCATTATCAGGCCACTTGATTCTCTCAACTAAAGGTCTAGCAAAAAATCAATCCAAGTTGACGGACTTGATGCAGGCAACGATAGAGGAGCCGAGATTTGATGAATTATCCCGAATCCAAGAGTTAATTGCGCAAACTCAGGCACGACAGGAATCGAGTATTACCGGTGTTGGTCATCGGTTAGCTATGACTGCAGCTTCACGCGGAGCAACGCCAGGAGCAAAGCTAGCCCACCAGTGGGGAGGCCTGGAATCAATCCGGCATATCAAACAACTAGATGCCTCTTTAAAAAACAGCCAGAACTTACTTGGGCTTGGAGAACAGCTAACTGAGTTGCATAGACTAATATTGACCGCTCCACGAAAGTATTTATTGATAGGAGAGACTGACAAGCTTGACTATAAGGGCTTAGAAAGCAATCCCTGTTTTGCGGAATTAAAAAAATTGGGCTTCGAAGCCTTTAGCCCTACTCATACGACTTGCCGTGTCTCAGAATTTTGGAAACTAAATACACAAGTTAATTTCTGTGCCAAATCTTACGCAACTGTTTCTGTAGCCCACCCAGATGCCGCCGCCCTTCAAGTATTAGGTGAGTTTCTTCGCAACGGATATTTACATAGAACGATTCGAGAGCAAGGCGGTGCTTATGGTGGTGGAGCCACACAAGACAATACTACCGCAACTTTTAAATTCTTTTCTTACAGGGATCCTCGCCTAGCAGCCACATTGGATGACTTTGATCTGTCTTTGGATTGGTTGCAAAATGAAAAACATGAACGGATTCAAGTAGAAGAATCAATTCTGGGGGTCATTAGCTCTATTGATAAACCATCCTCTCCTGCTGGGGAAATTAAACATGCCTTTCATGCCGAACTTTATGGTAGAAACCGAGAAGTTTTAGAGCTGTTCAGAAACCAAGTCCGAGAAGCAACCTTAGAGGATTTGCAGAGAGTTGCAGACAGGTACCTCAAAAAAGAAAGTGCCAGCATCGCTGTTATTGGCAGCAACGAGAACTCTAATGTCGCAGATACATTAAACCTTTCATTAATGACTCTTTAGGAGGCCATGTATGTTTCAAACAACACTAGAACCTCGTTTTTCGGAAACAGACATTTTAGGCCATATCAATAACACTGTATTTCCGGTGTGGTTTGAGGTCGCTCGACAAGACATATTTAAACTGGTCCATCCAACGCTAACTCATAATGACTGGCCCATGGTGGTCGCCCGCATTGACATAGACTTCATCCGCCAAACTCAATACGGGAGCACGGTTTCCATTAATACCTATATTGCAAGAATAGGTCATAAGTCTTTCACGGTCTCTCATGAGGCCTGGCAAGATAGCTCTTTGGTCGCTAAAGGAGAGGCTGTTCTAGTCTGGTTCAATTATACTCAAGAATGCAGCTGCCCTATTCCTGAAGATATTTGTTTGTTGCTCAAAAAACATTTGCAGACTGCTCACAATAATTAAAAATATGAACCTCCCCAAACAATCAATCATCAATTTTTCAAGCTTTATTGATGTAATTTCTAAGGGGCCTTTATCTTCTTGGGCAAAAATACTCCCCGAGCAAATTGAAAAAACTATGTCAACGGGACGTTGGGGTGATATGCCGGCTTGGGAGCTAGCCCTCAAAAACCTTCCTCAGATTACCCCCTCTACAGTAGATTTAAAAAATGGTGTGCTAATAGGGAGTCCTAAAGATTGTAATGACGAAACGCTTACCCGTCTCAGAACGCAACTCATGGGCCTCCACCCATGGCGAAAAGGACCTTTTTATCTGTGCGGTCTTGATATCGATACGGAATGGCGCTCAGATTGGAAATGGAACCGAGTGCTGCCTCACATTTCTCCACTTGCAGACCGTCTGATACTAGATGTGGGATGCGGAAATGGCTATCACTGTTTGAGAATGCAGGGTGAAGGTGCCAAAAGAGTCATAGGTATTGATCCATCCGTCAAGTTTGTTTACCAATTTTACGCCATCAAGCATTTCATCAATCAAGCCATGAATCAAAATAAACCTGCTGCAGGGCTCCCTGTTGATGTCCTGCCAGTTGGCATTGAACACATGCCCGCTGCACTAAAATTCTTTGATACAGTTTTTTCTATGGGGGTACTGTACCACCGCCGATCTCCCATTGATCATCTAGGTGAATTGCAAAATCTACTTCGACCTGGAGGCCAGGTTGTGATTGAGACTCTAATAATAAATGGCGGGGCTGGCGATGTATTCGTTCCCAAAGGTCGTTATGCCAAGATGGCTAACGTTTGGTCGCTGCCCAGTGAGGAAACAATGTTATCCTGGATGAAGCAGTGTCAGTTCAAGAACGCTCGGATGGTGGATGTTTCTACCACAAGCCTCCAAGAACAGAGGTCGTCAGACTGGATGCAGTTTGAATCTCTAGTAAATTTTTTAGACCCAGATAACCCCAAGCTAACAATAGAGGGCCATCCAGCCCCAATGAGGGCGGTATTCATCGCCGAAAGCTGAGAGCAAGAGTGAATAACTAGTCATTGATCTCAGCAAAATTTGAGTGGAGATTAAACTCAGCATGTATTTGCAAACACCATCGGTTAAGTCGGTCAGAAGACAGCTCCGACTGCTGATCTTCATCAAGCGCCAATCCCACAAAATGTGTTTCAGCATGATTCTTTAGCTTGATTTCTGCTTTTGAGGCAGAGTAATCATAGCCATCTGTGGGCCAATAACCCACTATATGGGCTGCTGTTTTGCTAACCACCTCATAAAGTAAACCCATGGCATCCAAGAAAAAATCAGCGTAACCAAACTGATCACCGAGACCAACAAATGCCACAGTCTTGCCAGAAAAATCTACGGCCTCTATATCATCCCAAAACTCTTCCCAATCTGATTGAATTTGACCAAAATCCCAAGTAGGAATACCAAGGATTAACTTGTCGTAATCAAGAAAATTTAGTTGGGTAACTTCTCCAATGTCATGGACATCAACTACTTCTTCTCCAAGCCTTCGTGCAATGCGATAGGCTGTAGATTCAGTGTTTCCATCATCACTTCCAAAAAATATTGCAATTTTTTTCACTATTATCTCGGCTTCTTATGTCCTAAAGAATAACTCTTTAAAAGAATCGGTTAATCTGTAATTGAATGTAATTATCTCTGCTAAATGGATGGAACGACTCGCCTGGCTCTGAATGCGCTATTAATCTTACCTGTAGCTCTAACACAACGTCTTCTTTAAGACGACTCTCTGCCTCAATGCTATAAAAAGCTTCTGACGTTTTATTATCAACGACAACTCCAGCTAGAATTGATCCATCTTGCATATTATTTAGTACCCACCTAGCACCTATAAAGACATCATTATCAGCACTAGTAGCTGCTTCGTAAGAAGAGCGATTGTCATACTGGTACTCTAAAAGCACCCCAACATCACCTGCGCCTTCAAAAACCTGATAAAAGGTATACTCAAATCCTGCTATGCTAGCAAAAAATGACTCCTCATATCCATCTCGAACAAAAGACTCCAACTTCCAGAGCCAAGAACCCCTGGTGTACTGCAGGTCAAGCCCAATCTGTTCAATTTGATCATAGTTGAGAACTACATCTGAATTATTAGCACCCACCCCTAGCCTAGGATCTCGATTTGTTCCATTAAAGTAGTGCAACCCTAAATCTATATCACCGAAGTAATGACTGTATCGCAAAGCAAAATCAAGATGCTTTCTTTTATTTCCTGATTCATATTTAGCGTTATCAGCATCGACAGGAGATTCGGCTCGCAAACGACCATTTACCCCAGGAAAAGATCGCTCACGAAAATAAGGCAGCAAATAAAAACTGAGCAGCCCCCAGTCTTTTTGAAGTGCCAAGCTGATCATTGGCTGCCCAAGTTTATCTTCCTGGTCAAGATCTTCGACTAAGTCTGTTTGATTGATAACATCCACAAGGTGCACAGATTCAGTAACACCCCAAAAAATTCTATTGACCCCAAAAAGAAGTTCTATTTCTCCGTTTTTGTAGGCCCAATAAGCTTCTCTTAGGTCGAAATGAGAGCGTTTGTCATCATTTTCATCCCATCGAGCAAAGGGTATGAAGGATACGCGCTGGCTATTATCTTCACTACGCCAGCGCACCTCCCATTCACCAGAAATTGAAGATTCAACATCGCTAGAATTTTGATCTGCCCATAGCGCATCTTGAGTAAAACCTCGAAGCTGAAACGCAACGTTACCTCTAATGTCTAACTCTTGGTTGTCAGCAATAGTGTTATCTGTGCCTATCAAGGCATAGAGTCCGATGAGACCGAGCAACAAAAATTTTAATATCAGGCAAGAAGAATCTTTCAAGCGGTCTACCTCAGTCCAGGGAGTCGACCTTTAACAAAATCAATATCAGTCAAGCCAACTTTAAATTTATACTCGCCATAGACTAAGTCACTACTTTTTTTTGTCTGCAAATTTTTCATTACCAAGCGATGAGGTCGCCAATATTTTTCTTCATATATACGATAATCTTCAAAAATAAGCTCTTTTAATAGGCTCCCTTTACGGTCATAAAATTCTATTTTTCGAAGCTGATAGTCAGTGCTATCAACCCATGCTATTTGCTTGGTATATCCAGAATTATCATAAAGAGGAGTGCGCTCAATGACATCACATGTTAGATTTTCACATACCTCTTGTTTTAGATAGCTATATTTAAATTTATTTAGCTCACTGGCAGTAAAATCTTCGAATGCGAACTCAGAACCGACAAATGGACCAGACTTATTCTTTGAAGAAATTCTCTTCACCCTTTTTAAGGCCGGAAGATAAAGCCACTGATTATCTGGTGCCAGCATTTTGGCGTGAGAAAGCAGTGCGGTGCCTTCTATATCTCTTGGGGTGGAAAACAATATTAAGCTTTTGTCCCCAATAGACTCATCGGGCACCTCAAGTGTTGTGAATCGCAAAGTTCTAGATGCTGACTTACCTGCGGCATTACGCAAAATCATTGTCATCTCAGTCTCGCTATCGCCAAAGCCTCGATCAGACCTATCAGATCTTGCGGCAAGATTGAAGCCTTTTTCCTCGAGACTTTCTGCTAGAACAGTATTTATATCTAGCTGTATCCCCAAAAGGGCACTGATAAAAACTATCAGCCTGATGTCTACAATATATTTTTTGATTAAACTCACTTTAGTACCTCTCAATGATTTACATGAGCACTGACATCGCCCAATAAAAATATAATTTGACTATAAATCAGCTGTTTTTTCTCTATCAATAACTAAGAGGAGAGCTGGCAGCAATAGAAAATCAAGCAACAGAGCGAACAATATTGAAAAAATCGTCATTAGCCCTAGATCAACATTCATCTTAAAGGCTGAGGCAGTCAAAACAAGAAAGCCGCTTATCAAAATGATCGTATTAACAACAATAGCCACACCAACACTAGAAAATGCATAACGAATGGACTCTTCTGCAGAGAGGCCTTTTTCATTTTTAGCGCGAACATATTTAGACAGGAAATGCACAGTGTCATCAACAATAATTCCCAAAGAAATAGAGGCCACGGTAGCAACAGAGAACCCCACTTCCCCAAAAAGTAACGCCCAAGCACCAAAGGTCATCAGTAGCGGCAAAGTATTAGGCATCATGCTCAATAATCCTAATCGCAAACTCCTCAATGCAACCATCATAATCAAGGCTATGGCTAGAATTGCGACGCCAGTCCCAAATATCATGTTATGTATATTGCGTTCTGTAATATAGGTAAACATAACTTGTGCACTAGTAGGTTGAGACTGCATATATTCTGGCAAATTTTGAGCCATCCATTTACGAGAACTGTCTAAGAAATTTTTTGTCTCGCTAGTACTGGCTTTTTGTAGCATAGCTGTGACTCGAGTTGCAGACTTATCAACATTTATACGATCATTTAAATCAAGCCCATAAGGCAAAGATAGCTCATATAACAATAAGTACTGGGCAGACAGCTCACGACTATCGGGTATGCGATAAAAATCCTCATCATCGCCATGCATATTTTTGTTTAAACGCTTCATGACATCAGTGATAGAGTAGACGTGAAGAACTTCAGGTTGCGTGCTCAGAAAATCAGTGAACTCTTCAAGATAATTTAGGTACTCGGGCTCACTAACGCCCCCAGTATTTAGTGCAGGAACAGAGAACTCAATAGGATACAAACCAAAGTTCTTAAGCGCCTGGTCTGACTCCCTACGAAACTCGATACTTGTATCAAAATATTCCACCCATTGATCGTTGAATGAAATCGTCGGTATGAACCCAGAAAAAACAAGTACCACCAGGCTTGAGACAACCAATATTTTTCGGAAATTTGATATCACAAAATCAGCTAACGAGCCCATCACTCTTTGTGTCCATTCTGTCTCTTTAGTCATTTTTATGTTCACCGGTAACAAGCTGATCATTGCCGGAAGCAGCGTAATAGAAAACAGCCAGGCTGCTAAAATACCTACAGCCGTGATGTTGCCTAGATGCCAAAAAGGGGGCGAGTCAGAAAAATTGAGTGCAAGAAAGCCAACAATTGTGGTGATCGAGGTGATAGCAACTGGCATAAAGTTAAGACGCACAGCTTCTGATATTGCCTCAGATTTTGTCAGCCCCTCTCGCATAAGAGCACGAAGAGATATTAATATATGAATAGAGTCTGCGACTGCCAAGGTAAGTATCACTGTAGAGGCGCTCATGGATATCGGTGTGAGTTTGACGCCAAAAAAACCTGCTGCACCCATACCTACAACAGTAGAAAAGGCAACTACTAAAAAAATTACAATAGTTCCAGCAAAAAACCTGAGTATCAGCCATGACATCGTCAGTATTACCAAAAACATTAAAGGAGTGAGGCTTCCGGCATCCTGTAAACCTACTTCTGAAAAAGCATTATTAAGCATTGAGACGCCTGTAAGAGAAATATTGACTCCGCTAAACTCTGCCTCTATACGTTCGCGCAGCTCTCTTGCCGCAAGTACCGCTTCAGGTACCTCTAGCACGCTAGCTTCTGGGTACTGCAATACAACATTAACAGCCGTCACAACGCCTGAAGGTGTGACTAGGTTATTTACTAACAATGGCTCATTTAAGGATATTTCTTTACGAAGAAGCAGTTCAGATGGGGTTAAATTTTTGGCATCAATAACCAGATCTGTAACTATCAGCTCATCGCCAATTGCTTTGGTATATTGAAAATTAGTAACGGAGTCTACGCGAATCGCATAGGGTATTTTCCAGGCTTCTGCTGTCAGCTTTTCCACCGCATCCAAAGTATAGCTTGTGAATGCAGTCTGTTTTTCTACATCTGAAATAGATTCAACAACAAACAAGATATTGTCATTTTTTGTATATGTGGCCTGCAAGTCCTCAAAGGCAGAAAGCTCAGGGTTTTCATCAGAAAAGAAAGTGCGGTAATTGGAGGCAAATTCCAGCCCACCCATTCCCCTACTAAAGCCAACAGTAACGAGAATGGCAAGCAATAAGACAGTCCAACGGTACCTGATGACGCCATCAGTGAATCGTAATGAGAATTCGTCTATTGCTTTGAAATAGCGCTCCATTAATTTACCTCATGCTGTGTGCGACTAACTATTTATTGATTCCACTCGAAAGAATCAAAAAATTTCTCGGCTATCTTATACCAGACATATTGGGGATCATATAAAACTCAAAAAAACCCACCGAAAAATTTTAGAGGTAATATTCTATGGTTCGCATAAATAAGGCAGGGGTTACTTCACAAGATGGCGCACCCGGAAGGATTCGAACCTTCGACCGCTCGGTTCGAAGCCGAGTACTCTATCCAGCTGAGCTACGGGTGCGTTAAGGCAAACAATCGATTAACTAAATGATATCTTATACTAAGTACATTATGGATCATATTAAACTCAAATAAACCACTTAGCTTAAAACTAGGTCCTTCATATCAAAATAAAAAAGCTTACCATTACTGGCAAGCTTTTTTATTTGAATGGCGCACTCGGAAGGATTCGAACCTTCGACCGCTCGGTTCGTAGCCGAGTACTCTATCCAGCTGAGCTACGAGTGCATCAAGGGCGCGTAATATAAGAAAGTAGGGCTTTTTAGTCAAGCTGAAAGGTTACAACCCACATAATTAGTCTACTTAATCATTGAGCCTAATGGGCCAATAAGAACTTTAAGGTGCCAATCATCAATTACCCTCAAATTAATGATAACCTGCAATCTTTGCTTTAAACTCTAGATCTAAAATTATTCTGATGATGTCGGACAGTTTGGAGTTTTAATCTTGGCAAATAATCACTTTGACGTAAATCCTACCACTCTTCCCGCATGGCAAGAGCTAATAAAGCATGCATCATCGTTGAAAAAAAAGCGTATAGAGGCCTTATTTGCTGAAGATAAGCTGAGAAATAGCAACTTTTCGATTAAACAGAAAAACTTTTTTCTAGATTATTCAAAAAATCTAATCACCAAAGAGGTGCTTCTCTCACTTTTATTGTTGGCAGACCAATCTTTACTCAAAGATCATACGACTGCTTTTTTTGCTGGCGAAAAAATTAATACCTCAGAAAGAAAATCTGCGGTTCATATGGCCCTAAGGGGGCATAAAAAAGATAACTATAGAAGCGAAGGAAAGCCCATTTATGAGCAAATAGCCTACAGCCTTAGTAAGGTCAAAGATATAAGCTCAAAAGTCAGAAATGGTACTTGGTTGGGCTCCACAGGAAGGGCCATAACAGATGTTATACACATTGGCGTTGGAGGTTCTGATTTGGGACCCAAAATGGCCTGCCAAGCTCTCCGGACTCATGCGCATGAATCAATCAACATACACTTTATTTCAAATGCCGATGGGTCTGAAATATTAGCAACTACTAGCATACTTGATCCAGAAACTACCCTTGTAATTATTGCGAGTAAGTCATTTTCAACACTGGAAACAATACTGAATGCAAGCACTACCATGCAGTGGCTGCAAAAATCTTTAGGCTTAAAAAACCCACAGTCCTCCACCCATGTCATCGCTGTAACAGCGAGCAAACAAAAAGCCGCGTCATATGGCATTGATCCCTCAAGAATTCTTGAATTTGAGGAATGGGTAGGCGGACGATTCTCTTTATGGTCTAGCATTGGGTTATCAGTGTCTATTTATATAGGGCATGACAATTTCACTGATATGCTAGACGGTGCACGTGAAATGGACATCCATTTCAATACCGCCCCCTACGAGCATAATTTGCCTGTTATGCTCGCACTAATAGGTATCTGGAATAACAATTTTCTAGATGCACATACGTGTGCAGTTATCCCCTACTGCGAGCGTTTATCACTGTTTCCAGAATATCTTCAACAGCTTGAAATGGAGAGTAATGGGAAATCTGTCTCCCTTAACAATAAACCACTAGGATACGCAACAAGCCCAATAGTGTGGGGAAAGACAGGGTCAGATGCACAGCATGCATTTTTCCAACTATTGCACCAAGGCAGCCATCTTATACCTGTAAATTTTATTGGCTTTATTAACGATAAAACGAGTAATAAAAAACATCATGATTTTCTATTAGGTAACCTAATTGCCCAGTCATCTGCATTAATGATAGGAAGGTCAAATGAAGAGCTACCTATGTATCAGAGACAGCCAGGCAACAATCCATCCAATATGCTTTTAATTGATGAGCTGACGCCCTCAAGTTTTGGTGCGTTAATAGCGCTTTATGAGCATAAAACCTTTATCCAGGGCAGCATATGGAATATAAACTCCTTTGATCAGTGGGGCGTAGAGTTAGGGAAAGAAATGACAGAAAACCTGCTAGATACAAACAAGAGCCTTGAATTTACTGATACCTCAGCACAATATCTTGCCCTCTATATGAAAGAACACACATCATCATGAGACCGCTTTTGTCCAGCGAATATTGACTGTATTTTATATTGATTGGCAATGTTAATACTGTTTGCTTATCTGTCTTCGTTAAAGATAAATTTAGGCTTAAAGATATAAGTCATCGAAGGCATCAAGAATAATGCAATCAACAATACACCAACACTTGGATGCCCTGACCTATTAAGTTATCGACCAATGCGTGACCTATAAACCCAGCAGCCCTAAATGGTCAATGAGGCGTCGCCTCGACTCGCTCAAGAGGCAAAGCAACTTAAGATTTGTAGAATTGAGGGCTTGGCCACCAAGCAAGCGATGGTGTTCAGTTGAGGGTCTTGGTTGATTAAAGCGCAGACCTGGCTAACTTTGGCGATTTCACTGTGATACCAGCTCTGCTGTAGTTGAATTAACCGTGTCCACTTGGCGAGCATGCACTGTTGGCATCCACTGCGTTTAACGTATGCTGGCGACTACCGAGCTTGAGAGTGTTTTACCAGTGCCTAAGACTAACTCGCACACCAATAACCAAAGAATCATGCCGCTATCGCAGTATGCAAAATCTCTAAAATAATAATGGGCGCTCATTTCACCCCTATAAATGGCATTTTTTTTACGCATACGCTCTTTAATAAATGCGTGCCCAGTTTTACTCATAATGGCTACACTCTTAACGCTTTGCACTATATCTATGGTGTTCCAAGTTAAGCGCGGGTCGTGAATGATTTTTTCATCGGGGTATTTAGCTAAAAAAGCCGCCGCTAAGAGCCCTACAATATAATAACCCTCTATAAATTGGCCTTTTTCATCAAACAAATCACCACGAGGACTGTGTCTTTGAGTTACAGCGTAATATCATCGGCAATTTTTTGAACCGCGTTTGCAATAGCATCACTTGAATAAATGATACCTGCGTTAGCTAAAATTTGGTTTGCATGCATAGGTTAATAAAAAAACTAAACCGCTAAAGTTTTCAAATACGCCCTAAAATCATGTCTAATTTCGTGGTGCTTTAAGGCGAGCTCCACATTGGCTTGCATAAAGCCAAGCTTGCTACCGCAATCATAGCGCTTACCTGCAAAGCGATAACTTAAAATCTGCTCATGATTTAATAAAGCGGCAATGCCATCGGTAAGCTGAATTTCGCCACCGCTGCCAGGCTGCACTTTTTCCAAACAATCAAAAATTTTTGACGTTAAAATATAACGTCCCACCACCGCTAAATTTGATGGCGCTTCAGCAGGTTTTGGTTTTTCAACAATACTATTAATATTTAAAATAGTGTCTGAAACAGGAGTAGCATCCACGATGCCGTAGATTGCTGTGTCTTCAGGCGCTACATCCTCCACCCCTAATATAGAACAGCCTTTTTGGTTATAAAGATCCACCATTTGCTGCATGACGGGGGTTTGTGCATCAATTAAATCGTCCGCTAAAATCACACTAAAAGGCTCATTACCCACCACCGGTTT
>CAJIZZ010000004.1 GCA_905181945.1 uncultured Porticoccus sp.
CAGCAAATCATTAAGCGGAACTTCGTCAAGCTCTATCCACTGCCCTTTGCCAACATAAGATGGCAAAAAAATTGGTCCAAAACGAACGCGTTTAAGCCTATTTACCTCTATATTTTGCGACTCCCATAATCTTTTAACTTCTCTATTGCGGCCCTCCATCAAAGCAACCGTATACCAGCCATTCGTTCCAACCCTTTCACCTACAGCAATGTCGCTAAATCTGGCAACTCCATCATCCAGCATCACTCCTTCGCGGAGTCGTTGCAACATATCATCATCAACTGCGCCATGAACCCTCACTATATATTCACGATCAATTTGCGATGAAGGATGCATTAATTTATGGGCTAAATCCCCATTATTGGTAAATAACAACAATCCAGTAGTGGCGATATCCAGTCGGCCCACAGCTATCCAGCGCTCCCCTTTTATCCTAGGAAGACAATCAAAAACAGTTTTTCGACCTTCGGGATCAGACCGGGTACAAACCTCCCCTTCAGGCTTATTATACAGAATCACTCTAACACGCTGATATGCAGGCAAATGAACAGGCTTGCCATCAATCAAAATAGCATCCTCAGTTGTGGCTCTATCACCAGTAGTGGCTATCTGGCCATTAATTGTAACGCGGCCTTCTGTTATCCAGCGTTCTAATTCTCGGCGTGAGCCATATCCTGCTCTTGCTAATATTTTTTGTAATTTTTCAGATATCATTCTTTGATGGCTCTAGGGGACTATAGGTTATTTGATTGTTATTATGTGTATCTTTTACAGTAGTTTCATTCTGGGTCACATCGCGGTCAGCTTTCTCTATTTGCAATACAGCGTCCAAAGCAAGCTCAGCATTCATCTCTCCAATATCTTTTATTTCGTTAAGAGCAGGTAGATCTTTTAGGTTTTTTAGATCAAAGTAATCTAAAAAAGAATTGGTGGTGGCATACAGTGCAGGTTGTCCTGGGATGTCCTTATGCCCTACCACCTTTATCCAGTCACGCTCAAGCAGCGATCTGATGGTGTCCGAACTAACTGAGACACCTCTAACCTCTTCTATCTCTCCGCGCGTTACTGGCTGCTTATACACAATAAGAGACAATGTCTCTAAAAATGCTCTAGAATATTTCCTTGGCTTTTCTTCCCAAAGGCGATTAATCCAAAAAGAAAACTCCTCTTTTACCTGGAAGCGATACCCGCTAGCAGTTTGCTTCAGCTCAAAGCCGCGACCATTACAGCTTAATCTAATTTCCTCAAGGGCTATATGAATATCTGCTAACAGGGGCCTTTGGTTGCCTTCCTTAAAATCAAGAACTTTAGAGTCCGATGGCTCAGGAGTAGCAACTTCTTGATTGAATAGTTTTTTTATCTGCTTGATATCTAAGGGGCGACCAGCAGCTAATAGGGCGCCTTCAATAATCATTTTTAATTGACTAACTTCCATTTTTTAACCTAAGTAAAAATTTCAACATTGGGTCTTAATATGAATTGGAGCATATGATTCGCTCTGTACAATTTCTATAAGAGACTCTTTGATTAACTCCATGATGGCCAAAAATGTAACAACCACTCCAGTCCTTCCCTCGTCCAAGTCAAATAAATCAACAAAAGGTACAAAATTTTCACCATTTAGCATACTCAACACTCTAGACATTCTTTCTCTGGTTGAAATTTTCTCTAAGTCAATTTTATGACTTTTGTTCATGTCGACCCGAAGAAAAACATTAGATAGCTCAACCAAAAGCTCTTGTATTGATACTTCAGGGTATGGGCGAACCTTCTTAAGATCTGGCTCCTGTGCTGAAGCCATGAATATATCTCTTCCGAGACGGGGCAGACTATCTATATCTTCAGCTGCCTGCTTAAACCGTTCATATTCTTGCAGGCGACGAATTAGTGCTGAACGAGGATCATCCTCCTCCTCAGCAGCTTCCTGTCTAGGCAATAGCATTCTAGACTTTATTTCAGCAAGCATTGCGGCCATGAGCAGGTATTCAGCCACTAGTTCGAGCTGCATCGCTTCCATCAAGTCAATGTAGCTCATATATTGACGAGTAATTTCAGCAACGTTTATCTCTAAAATATTTAAATTTTGTCGTTTTATCATGTATAAGAGGAGGTCTAGTGGCCCCTCAAAAGCCTCTAAAAAAACCTCTAAGGCATTCGGCGGAATATATAGATTTTTTGGCAAAGTTGTAATTTCAGCCCCCATCATGACAGCACAAGACGCGTCTTTATCTTGAGGGGACACAATAGTACCAATATCTTTATTTAGGGTTTTCAAGAAAAATCCATAAGCTTTTTTTAGACATAATTTTTGATGAAAAATAATTACTCATATTATACTGCGATTAATTGATTCAGCTAGCGAGCCAAAATGGCACAAAAAATTACAGATATTAAATTAAGCATGCTCAGGGCGCAAAGTCTTCAAATTTACCGATGCCTTGTCTCGTGATTTCAGGATACGCACCACTGAAATCTACTACAGTCGTAGACTCAAGACCACAATAACCGCCATCAATGATCAGATCAACGCTATGTTCTAGCATGGAGCGCATATCATGCGGATCAGTGAGCGGGTAATCATCTCCAGGCATGATCAAACTAACACTCATGATTGGTTCGCCAAGCTCCTCCAGAAGAGCCAGAGCGACCTGGCTTTTTGGGATTCTTAAGCCGATGGTTTTACGTTTTTGATGCAACAGCCTTCGAGGAACTTCAGATGTACCCTCAAGAATAAAAGTGTACGGACCCGGAGTGTGAGCCTTGAGAGACCGATACAACTGATTATCGATTTTAGCGTACAGCGATAATTCTGAGAGATCTCGACACATTAATGTGAAGTTATGCTCTTTGCTTAGCTGTCTAATCATACGAATTTTATCTAATGCTTTCTTGTCTCCGAGATGACAACCTAAAGCATAGGCAGAGTCTGTAGGAAAAATAATTAACCCTCCCTTTCGAACAATCTCTACAGACTGCCTAATCAGTCTTAACTGAGGGTTTTCTGGATGAATTGAAAAGAATTGACTCATCATTTGCCTCTGTTGCTAAAAATCGATTGTCTCATACGCAGTTATGTATGGGCAGAAAAAGCTTTAGTTTCAGCGCTAACAGACTAGATTCATTTTCAGCCCTCGATAAGTGACGTACAATGAAAAAGTAAAAATTCTTGCGATCTGCAAGCAATAATTTCATTAATAAGAATAGATCAATATATATGTCAAATAAGAGCGGTCAGAGCGATAGTCTTTTGTTGAATATTGCCTTTAATATCATTATTCCAACCTTAATACTTATAAATCTAAGCACTAGTGAATACCTAGGCACAAAGTTAGCAGTTGCGGTAGCGCTAGCATTTCCAATCATCTACGGCCTCAAAGACTTCATAATGATAAAAAAACTTAATGCTTTTTCGGCACTAGGCGTCATTAGCATCTTGTTGACGGGGGGCATCAGCCTACTGGAACTCAACCCTATATACATAGCTATAAAAGAAGCTGCTATACCTGCAATATTTGGCATCGCCACCCTGGTATCTTTGAAGACACCATATCCTTTGGTTAAAACATTCTTATATAACGACAAGGTCATACAAACTAAGCGGATATCAGCTATTATCAAAAAAAATGGATCTGCTGAATATTTAGAGACTTGTCTTACAAATGCCTCATGGATAGTTGCATGTTCATTCTTTCTTTCATCCTTACTAAATTATATTCTTGCCGTTTCAATAATCACAAGTCAGCCAGGAACAGTTGAATTCAATGAACAGTTGGGGACAATGACTGCTCTTAGTTTTCCTGTGATTGCTATCCCAGCAATGCTAGTTCTTCTAGGTGCATTATTTTATTTGTTTAGAGGGATCAAAAAATTAACAGGGCTTCAGTTGGAAGAAATTATTCAGCATAACGATAGTAAATAGAAGGATTAAATTGATGTGGTATGCAATATACAGCGAGGACAAGCCGGATAGCTTGAAAAAAAGAATGGGTGCGCGCCCTGCACATTTAGCCCGATTAGAAGAGCTAAAAAACCAAGGGCGATTATTCGTTGCTGGACCACATCCAGCTATAGATAGCGAAGAGCCAGGCGATGCCGGATTTACAGGTAGTCTGATAATTGCAAAATTTGGCTCTCTTGTATCAGCTAAATTTTGGGCAGATAGCGATCCTTACGTAAAAGAAAAAATTTACTCCAAAGTAACCGTAAAGCCCTTCAAGAAGGTATTACCATGAATAACAAAAAATTTATCTCACAAAAATTTTTGATAAAAAAAATTCTTATCCTAGCTGCCACCCTTGTTGTTATAGCCCCTTTTCAGGCTACAGCTCAGACAAAAGAATCAACCTTGCACGCAGCAAGCGAGATTACAAAAAAACCTTATCAAGAATTAAGCGCCATCAATCAAACCACTGAAGTCACCATTTCGGCCAACGAGAAAATTCAGGTGCTAGTTAGGCAGAACGCTATACTTAAAAGTGAAAATGATATCTTAAGAGGGGTAAACAGCCGGCTCTCCAAAAGCCAAAGAAATACATGGTTTTTGTATGGAGCATTCGCGGTTTTATTGGGAGCATTACTGACATCCATCATCCCCACATTTGTTCGCAAAAAAAGTTATAATGAATGGAAGTAGAGAATGCAAGTCTAGCGTGAAAATTGCTTATCAACAGGGGTAAATCTATGTACAAAAAAATATCTATCATATTTTTTTCTATTTTTCTTGCACTGCCATGCTATGCGGAAAAAAATGTACCGCAAGTCACGTTAACGACAAATATGGGAGAAATATTACTAGAGCTATACCCAGAAAGTTCCCCTGTAACTGTAAAAAATTTCCTAACCTATGTTGAGAACAAATATTATAATGGACTGATTTTTCATCGAGTGATTAATAGATTTATGATCCAAGCAGGAGGATTTAATGAAAATTTAACTCGCGTGAATCCAACAGAAAAAAGCATCAAAAATGAATCATCTAATGGGTTAAAAAATAAGAAATTTACTGTTGCTATGGCAAGAACACAGGATCCAGATAGCGCCAAAGCTCAATTCTTTATAAATGTCGCAGACAATAGAAGTCTTGATGCGCAATCGAGCAAGCCTGGTTACGCAGTATTTGGTAAAGTTATTGGCGGAATGGATATAGCTGAAAAAATATCTAAACTGCCGACCCAGCGAGTCTCTGGAATGGCAGACGTCCCCACTGCAACTGTTAAAATCATAAAAGCACGCATTACAACTGATAAGTAAAATTTTGAATAAATCCCTTAGTGTTAATTTAAATAAAATTGCTCTTATTCGTAATTCGCGTGAAGGCGACTACCCAAGCATTCTGGCGCATGCAAACATATGTATTAATAGCGGAGCAGACGGAATTACAGTGCACCCAAGACCTGACTTGCGACACATAAAACCTCAAGATGTATATGACCTCAGTGCTCTGATTTCAAAATTAAAAGATCTAACTAAAAAATCTGTTGAATTCAACATTGAAGGCAACCCCTTTGCTGTTAAAAGAGGTAGCTTCCCAGGCTTTATCGAGCTAATCGACGAGACACAGCCAGATCAATGCACATTAGTCCCAGATACCGACTCGCAACTAACCTCGGATCATGGTTTCGACCTGAACCTGACTAGCGATAAATTATATCCAGTTATTAATCATTTAAGATCCTTAGGAGTTCGCGTAAGCCTATTTATGGACCCTGATGTAGGTCAGATAAAACTTGCTTCAGAATTAGGCGTAGAGCGCATCGAATTGTTTACTGGGCCATATGCAGCAGCATGGGGAACAGAGGAACTGGATAATGTTTTTGAGCGGTACTTCGAATCAGCACAGCTTGCTCATAAATTGGGCCTAGGGGTCAATGCCGGGCATGACTTGAATCTAAACAATCTTGCAAAATTTTCGACTATTCCTGCACTTCAGGAAGTTTCCATTGGTCATGCCTTAATTGTAGATGCTATTGCAATGGGACTTGAAAAAGCAGTTTTATCTTATAAAAATATTCTAACAACCTAAGACTTGTTTGTTACGATCGATTAACGCTAAAGGAAATAACTTGTGGCCGACACAAAAGAGCATCTAAAGCGTAAGCATTTTTATGACAAACTGCTGACTATTTATGGAAAAAAACCGGTCCTAGAAGCGCTGGAAGATCCAAGCATAAATTTTTTTCGACTACACCTAACAGAGACCAAGAAACCAGGAGACTTTGAAAAAAAAATCATCAATCTTGCAGAAAAACGCGGAATTGAAATAGCACGTCATACTCGTCAATCCCTCTCGCGTATATCTCGAAACATCAATCAAGATCAAGGAATAGCAGCTGATCTTGAATATCATAATTATCAGCTTTTTGATAACTTTATAATAAAAATTCCCAAAGGAAATTTTACTCTTATTGCGCTAGATGGGATCACAAATCCTCAAAATTTAGGGATGATTATTCGCTCTGTAGCAGCAAGTCCGTGCTACGGAATCCTTCTACCCAGTAAAGGAACAGCAGCTATTTCTCCCTTGGTTGTCAAGGCAAGCGCAGGCGCATTATTCAAGAGCACCCTAATACACTGCGACACTTTGGAGGAGGCGCTTCCGGAACTAAAAAACCTGGGAGTTGAGACTTGCACTTTGTCAGCTGACGGCAAAACACCAATCAATGAATTTAAAATTAAGTCACCAGTAGTATATGTCTTGGGGAATGAAACAACAGGTGTGTCTGAAGATATTAGAAATATTTGTTCTCGCCAGATAAGGATACCTATGAATAATGGTGTCGAGTCACTAAATGTAGCTGTAGCAGCCGCTTTGTTGGCATTTCATAGTTTATTTTAAAACTCTCTAGAGTAAATTATTTTGCCTAAACAGCTGCATTAAAGTGCTTTCATCTATCACTTTAATATTTAATTCATTTGCTTTTTTTAATTTCGAGCCTGCCGCAGCACCAACAACAACACAGTCAGTGTTAAGCGAGACACTTCCAGCCACCTTTGCACCTAAAATCTGAAGCTTTTCTTTAGCCTCGGGTCGCCCCATAGCCTCCATCCCTCCAGTAAGAACCCAGATTTGCCCGAATAAAGGCAAGGGTTTCTTTTTATCTAGTGTGGATTTAGGCCAGCATATGCCGATACCTAAAAGTTTTCTTACAACTTCTATATTTTCCATCTGTGAAAAAAATCTATGTATAAAGCCTGCTGCAACTGGCCCCACATCTGAAACATTCATGAGGCCCTCTAAACTTGAGTCCTGTAGTGCCTCGAGGTTCTTGAAATGTTGCGCCAAAGAAAGCGATGTCGCATCACCGATCTCTCTGATGCCCAATGAATACAAAAAGCGCGGGAAAGTGGTTATTTTTGATGCTTCTAGTGCACTTAGTAAATTCTCAGCAGACTTCTGTCCCATTCTCTCTAGTTTGCTCAGTTGATCAATATCCAGCCGATATAAGTCATCTACCGACGATATCAGCTCTTGATCGACTAGCTGATCGACTAATTTTTCCCCTAGTCCATCAACATCCATAGCCTTTCGTGATGCAAAGTGCTTAATAGCCTGTTTCCTTTGAGCGGAGCAAACAAGGCCGCCAGAACATCGTATGGTCGCCTCCCCATCAACCTGAATAGCAAGAGAATCGCATTCCGGGCAACGCACTGGGAAGATAATTTCTTTTGCTGAAATTGGACGTTTTTCAAGAATAACTTTTACAATCTGAGGGATTACATCACCAGCACGACGGACTATAACTGAATCCCCAATTCTAATATTCAGCCTTCTTATTTCATCTTGATTGTGAAGGCTTGCATTACTTACAGTGACTCCGCCAACAAACACAGGCTTAAGTCTTGCTACAGGAGTAATGGCCCCCGTGCGGCCGACCTGGAATTCAACAGCCTCCAGGCAGGTGATCTCTTCTTGAGCAGGAAATTTTCTAGCAATCGCCCAACGAGGTGCTTTGGCGATAGATCCCAGTCGCTGCTGGTAACTAAATGCATTTACTTTAAATACAATGCCATCAATCTCATAAGGTAGGCTGTCTCGAGCTTCAAAAATCTTGAGATAATAATCTGCACAGAGGTTTATACCTTCAACTACTTCGGTGTAGGGGTTTACAAGAAATCCCCAAGATTCAAGCATCTTTAAAGTTTTAATATGTGTAGCTGGGCAGTCCTGTCCTTCAATTTTACCCAGACTGTAAACTGACATCTCCAAGGGCCTGGAAGCAGTAATTTTCGAATCTAGCTGACGCAAACTGCCAGCCGCAGCATTCCGCGGATTAACAAAAATTTTCTCGTCATTCAATCTAGCTTCATGGTTTATTTTTTCGAAACCTATTTTTGGTAGATAAACTTCACCTCTTACTTCTAGTAGGTTTGGAGGTGTGTCTGTTTTCAACCTCAAGGGTACTGAATGAATAGTTCTTACATTATCTGTTATGTCTTCTCCAACCAAACCATCGCCACGAGTTCCTCCGCGCACTAAAATTCCATTTTTATAAAGCAAGCTAACTGCAACGCCATCCAGTTTCGGTTCACACACATAAGATAATTTTCCCTGATATTTTAGACGCTCAGTCACACGATGGTGAAAATCTACTAGCTCCTCATCATCAAAAGCATTATCTAAGGAAAGCATAGGAGCAATATGAAAAACTGCTTTAAATTCTTTTAGCGGCTCTCCTCCTATACGCTGTGTTGGCGAATCAATCTCTTGTAATTCAGGGTAAGCTCTTTCAATCTGCTGAAGTCTTCGAAGCAAACGATCGTATTCAACATCAGGAATGGATGGATTGTCTTGGGTATAATAAAGATAGTTATGCTGGCTGAGCTGCTTCCTCAAAAGAGCCGCTTCAAGGGTTGCCTCGTCAGCATCTATCATTTTAGATTCCAGAAATATGAGTTCGACTATAGTCCGCTATTCGCTGACGATAATGTTCTTCGGTTTGTCTAGTAAAAGCACTACGACTTTCATCCTTTAAGTCACCATTAAGCTCAATAGCAAGATTCTTTGCAGAGTTCAACAGGGCATCTAGCCCTGTCATGGGGCTTTTGATCTCATCCATTGCAAAAAAAAGACTAATACTTGGTGTTGCCATACGGGGCATCTCGTCTAGATCAAAAGTCCCGGGCTTAACGGAATTGGCAAGGCTAAAAATAATAGGCCCTGATCCGCCCTGCTCTGCATGAAAATGAAAAATCTTTTTAGAACCATAACGCAAACCTTGAGACAAGAACGCATCTAACAGAGACCCCCCTTGAAAAATAGAACCCTTTTTTGCCGCAATGTGTAACACAACAATACTGGGCACTGCAGTTTTTTTATTTGCACTTAGATTCCCAGTAGATCGGCCATCATCTTGAGCTACAGCAGGTTTTTGTAGATCTAAATTAGGCTGTTCGGGTGCTGGGGAATCTACTATAAAATCTGATTCATTAAACCCATCTATCTTCTTAGTTTTATGTTTCATTACATCTAAGCTACCATCATCCCGATATCCAACTACACGAGCGCCGCCGCTAGGGAACTCAGAACTAACTCCATCAACCTCTTCGGTGTATTTTTGGGCAAGAGCATGAGATTTTTGGGCAGGCATTTGTATATTATCATAGCGAGCATTACGGATACGGCGAATAACATGCAATATAACGGCCAGGAAAACCAAAGCACCTAAGGCTACTGTCATTTCTTGCGGGCCAAACTCAATCATAAAAAACCTATGATTTATCTAAAATAAAAAATATGCGTCTAACTAAAACTTAAGTTACTTTAATATAAGTTAGCTAGAAGTAACATTGTATTTTTATAGAAAAAATAAACGACTACTATTCGCTTACCAGGGTACTAGGCTCCAGCAGACTCTACTACTTGGTTAATATCAACACTTACAAGCCGAGAAACACCTGCTTCATGCATGGTCACGCCGATTAACTGGTTGGCCATCTCCATAGCATTTTTATTATGTGATATATAAACAATCTGCACTCTAGACGATATCTCTTTTACCATTTTCGCATAGCGATAAACATTTGAATCATCTAATGGCGCATCAACCTCATCCAGCATGCAAAAAGGGGCCGGGTTGAGATAAAAGATAGAGAACACCAAAGCGATTGCTGTCATTGCCTTTTCGCCACCAGAAAGTAGATGGACTGTTGTATTCTTCTTGCCTGGAGGTCTGGCCATTATAGCAACACCAGCCTCCAGTAAATCATCACTTGTTAGCTCAAGATAAGAGCGTCCTCCACCAAAGAGCTTAGGAAACAATTCCTGAAAAGAAGCATTAATCAAATCAAATGTTTCTTTAAATCTAACACGGGTTTCTCTATCTATTTTTCGAATAGCACTCTCAAGAGTTGCCAATGCTTCTTCTAGCTCGTCATTCTGTTTATCTAGATATTTTTTTCGCTCAGACCCAACACTATATTCGTCAATTGCAGCTAAATTAATTGGCCCCAGGCGCTGAATACGATTGGATATTTTTTCTAGAGCTTGCTCTAAATCAATAAGCTCTAATCCATTTGGCAATAAAATAAGCAAGTCTTTAAGATCAAAACCATATTCACTGATTTGCTCAACTATAGTCTGACTACGTGTCTCTAAATCTTGTGATGACAAGCGCTGCTGTTCAAGCAAAGATCGCTCCTGCTGAATATCAGCCTCTAGGGAATTTCTTTGCTGCTCAAGATCGCGCATTAAATACCCCAGCTCTTCAACCTCTCTTCTGGAGCCAAGCAACTCATTCTCGGCCTTAAGCCTTAGTTCTAACTGAATAGCCAGCCCCTCTTTTAGTTCTACGCTTGGATCCTGATCCTGATTGAAAGATTCACGCAATTGCTGTCTTTTCTCGCCCAAACGAGCTGTCTGGTTTTCTAGCCGTTCGATACCCTCAAGAATAGACTGCAATTTTGTGCTTACTGATTTCTCCCTCATTGCTAAATCATGTGCTTGGTCTCGATCAGCCTGAGACACTCGTCTGATATCATCTAAAATAATTCTTTTTGCGTCACGCTGAAGTAGCAACCTCTCTTTTTGTTGTACGTTATTTTTTATCGCATCTAAGGCTAAATCTAATCTTTCATGAGCATCTGATAAGTTTTTTTGTTCAATTTTTTTCTGCGTATTAGTTTCTTTTAGCTCATCTTTCATTCTTTTCGAGCGCACAGTAAAATGATTCATCTGTATTTCATTTGCATTAATTTTAGAGCGCAATTCTGCCTGTTTATTTTGCTTTACCGCTAAATCATTCCTATCAGTTTCTCTTTGAGACTCCAGCTCCCACAATTGTTGTTCATTTATATGTTTTTGTTGCTCAATTTTATCAGTTTGTACTCGGCAATCTACTAGTTCTTTTTCTAAAGATTCCAGCTCTATCTTTCTCTTTAGCGTCCCTTTAATTGAATCCTGATCTCGGGCAATTCGTAACCAGTTTTGCCCTAACCATAGCCCATCTGGGGTCACCACAGACTGGCCAGTCTTCAATTTACCTCTAAGTGCTAATGCAGAGTTCAAATCATCAACTGCATAAATATTATGAAGCATGACCGGAAGATAGTTATTCGAAGACCCACTCTTAATTTTACCTAAAAGAGATTTAGATATATCTAGCGAAATAGTGGCGTCTTGATCATAAGAAGAGCGCTCTATCAAAATTAATTCGCCCTGAGCTAGCGAGCCCATACTGATATCCAAACTATCGAGTGTTTCTACACATACTGCCTGCAAGTAGCCCCCTAAAACCACCTCAATTGCAGTCTCCCAACCAGATTCAACCTCAATTTTTTCAGCTAAACGCGGATTTTTCTCAAGATTTTTGCGTTCTAGCCAAAGTTGGCTTTTATCATCACCCAGTAACGATTTATCCAAAGCCTCTAGTGAAGATTTTCTGCCTGACATGTTTTGCAGGCTGGTTCGAGATTCATCTAGGCGGGCATCTAATAACTGCGCATTAATTCGGAAATTGTCAATTTTGACTGCTATCTGCTCCAGATTATATTTTTTTAAACTAAGCTCCGTTTCTGTTTCTGCTAACTTTTTTCCTAAAATATTCAGCTCTTTCTTCAAAGAAATATCGCTTAAACTCTGGTATTCACAAGTAATTTTATCTATTTTTTCAGTCAAGCCGCTCAGCAGCTGCTCCAAGAAATTAATCTTTGATTGCTGCACTTCGCCTTGCTGGGATGGACCTGAAGAATTTTGTATAAATTCATCCCAAGAAATATGCCAGGCTTTCATTTCTTCTTCGGCCCGCTGAAGCGAGGATCGCGACAAAATTTCTTTTGTACGAGTTTCTTCAAGCACGGGGAGTATTTCCTGTAACTCTAACTCCAAAGCTTTTCTTTTTTCACGATCTAAAAATAAATGCCTCTCAGTCTCAATAAAGCTCTGCTCTGTTTCTTCAAAGTCTTTTTTTAGCTTCTGCGCGCGATCCTGCATATATTGAATTGCCTGCTCAATTCGAGACACTTCAGAGCCTGCCGAATAGTACCTGTCCTGAATTAAATTTAACGAATCACTAAGCTCAGTGTAGTTAATACGGTGTTTTTCTAGAACACCATCACATTCAATACGACTAGCGACTGTTTTCTCTATTTTTAAATCATGCCCTGCAATAACCTTAAGGTGCTCAGCAACATGTTTCGCCATAAAGCGCCATTTTAAAGCTAGCAACTTGGCTTTATTTTGTCGCTCATCTTTTTTCAACTCTGTGTATTTTTCTGCAGCTCTAGCCTGGCGTTCAAGCCGATTCAGTTGATTTCTCAGCTCCTCGCGTATATCAGCAAGTCTTTCTAAGTTTTCCTTTGTTCTCTTAATCCGGCTTTCCGTATCTTTTCGGCGCTCTTTGTATTTAGAGATGCCTGCGGCCTCTTCAATATAAACACGAAGCTCTTCTGGCCTAGCGTCAATAAGGGTCGATATCATCCCTTGTTCAATAATTGCATAACTTCGTGGACCCAAGCCGGTGCCTAAAAAAATATCAGTAATATCTCTACGGCGACATTTATCACCATTTAGGTAATAGCTTGACTGACTATCTCTTGTAACTTTCCGCTTAATGGAGATCTCGCTCCAGCTAGCATATTCCCCGCCGAGACTCCCATCGGAATTATCAAAAACCAGTTCAACAGAGGCCTGGCCGACTGCTTTTCGGCTACCGGAACCATTAAAGATAACATCTGTTATCGATTCCCCACGCAATTGCTTCGCGGAACTCTCACCCATAACCCAGCGAACTGCATCTATGATGTTTGATTTTCCACACCCATTGGGCCCAACTATCGCACACAAACTACTGGGAAGCACAACTGTAGTGGCATCCACAAAGGACTTAAAGCCAGCCATTTTAATGCACTTTAAACGCATGAATATCTCTTCTCACGGTGTATTGCAATATGCTAAACGAGCTTACCTGTAGTCACAAGCCTATATCTTCTTATCAATCTGTATCTTTACAGTTCGTGACCCCTGCACCTTGATCTTTCCAGTTGACCCCTGGTAATCGCCATGAGAAGGAGTCGCAGAACCTGATACAGAAACTCTAGCAAAAATCTCTAAAAAATCGACTGAGGATAAAATTTTTCCACCCATCATAGACATAGTATCGTCCAAAATAACAGTTGCAGGGAAATCGCCCACAAGCAACTTTATTGCCGCCAAAGGCTTTGGTTCCCCTCCCCATTCTTTCGCATAAACATACATAACCTGACCCTTTGTAATTTTATACTCTGGAGATACCGAAATCTTTATAGATAGAGTGAAAATATCCTCCTTAAGCAGTTTTTGAGCATAGGAAATTCCTGATTTTAGTGCATCAGCCTCTGCGGTGTTTGCAGGAATGACCAACAATGCATTCTTCCAACTCTTAATGGCTAACTTGTAACTATTTGACTCAAAATAGCGGATCCCTTGAAGGCCCAAAGCTATTGGGTTGCTTGGGTTTAAACTTAATGCGTCGTCTAAAATAAGGTTTACCTTCTCGCTAAATTTTTTATCTTCTAAAAAATATGTTGCCTGCGCATATTCTGACATTAACTCGGAATCATTAGGTCTAGCATTTAAGGCCTCGAAATAAGATGACTGTGCGTCCCTGAAATTACCATCTTCCATTTGAAGTTGCGCCAATGTCACCAGATAAAATGGATGATCGGGCTCGCTCAGCAGCCTACTAGACATTTTTTTCTGTATTTTCTTACTTAAGGCTTTACGGTCTATGTCGTTCATAGGAATAGAGGCACGTTTTTTTAACAAATCTGTAATATTAAGATCAGCGCTGGCACCCAAGTAATGGTATAGGCTAAACACAAATATAGGCGTCAGTAGCAAACTAAGGAGGATTATCCATGCACCCCTATCTGCATACTCTTTTTTTGGATACTTGGATTCATTTACCGCATCCAACAGCAAGATGCGTTTTTGCTCCAACAAAAGTTCAGAGTATTCTGTATCGTCAATTACACCCCCTGCCAATTGGAAGTCTAGCTCTGCTTGTTGATCTTTAAATGCAAGAATATTTTCTGCTATTTTGTCATCAGGGCGCAGGGTTGGGATTTCCTGCCGGATCCTACTTTTAAGCAAAGGAATAATAATAAAAATTGCAGCCAAAAGGGTAAGAAAAGCAAAAACTAGCCACATCACTTGCTGACCCCATCGGAATCAAGGTGTCTATTTTTATGGGTCTCCATCAAGAGCTCCTCTAAATGAAGCTGTTCACTGGCCTTAAATTTAACAACAGTTTGATTTTCAGCTAAACGAGAACGGCGTATAAAAAAAACAAAGGTGAGGCTAATTAAAAATAAGGCGCCCGGGGCAAACCAAAGAATAAAAGTCGTTGTCTTTAGGGGGGGGCGGTACATCACAAAGTCACCATAACGGGCCACCAAAAAGCTAACAATGTCGTTATCGGACTTGCCTGCTTCAAGCATAAAATAAACTTGGTCTCTTAAATCAACAGCTATAAGTGAATTTGAGTCAGCTAAATTTTGATTTTGACATTTCGGGCAACGCAGCTCATTGCTTAAAATATGGTAACGATGGCGAAGCTGCTCTGAAGAAAAAGATCTCGCCTCTAAAGCCAAAGCGGTCGAGCCAAATGGCATCATCAATAATAATATCATCAGAGTGATGTATAACCTTCTACTCACTTGTTTTTCCTTGATTTACAAATTAGCAACATGTAACGTTTTGCGTCTTATTCCTCAAATGCTTTTTCTGCAGCACGAAATGCTTCTTGCAAGGCAGGGGCTCCAATGTAGGGTGCTGTATGCAACAGTATTTCCTGTATTTCTTCTTTGGAGCAACCATTATTAATTGCGCCACGAATATGGCCTTTAAGCTCTATCGGGGATTTTAGTGCGGCCAATACTGCTATAGTGATAACGCTACGTATTTTTAATGGTAGCGTCTCTCTGCTCCAAATAGCCCCCCAGCAGTTCTCATTGATATAATCCTGCACAGGTTTGCTAAAATCTGTAACAGAATCCATTGCTTTATCAACAAATTTATCCCCCATAACTTGACGACGGGTGGCCATACCTTTTTGATAATTCTCATGAGCCATTCTTTTCCCCTTTTTAGGCATTTATGTAAGCATGTAAGCATGTAAGCATGTAAGCATGTAAGCAAATTTTAAATCTTATTGATTTTTGTCAATTGTTTTAATAAATCTACTTAATGCTCTCCCAAACAGGAAGAAGATGGTCATACCAAATACGATCATCTATCACCCCAACATGCTTGTATCTAATTATACCCATTCCGTCTATCAAATAGGTCTCAGGGGCGCCAAAGACACCTAGATTCATAGCAAATCTACCAATGTTATCAATAATGCTTAAAGCATAAGGGTCCTTCATTTCAAGCAGCCAGTTCTTAGCTTTTTTCCCATTATCCTTATAGTTTAGACCAACAATACGGACGCCTTGCGAAGAAAGCTTGAGTAAATACGAGTGTTCAATTCTGCATGAAAAACACCAAGTAGCCCATACATTCAGTAATGACGGTTCGCCTAAAAAAATTTCCTGACCTACATATCGATCCTCGTCACCCAAAACACGTAAAGAGAATTCAGGAACAGAGCGATCCAGCAATGCAGAAGGCATAGCATTAGGATCACGACCTAATGCAACTACTAGGAATACAGCAACTATGATGAAGATCAACAGGGGTAGGAAAAGTTTCAGTCTATACACTAACTGCACCATATGAGTTTTATCATTTTGTGTGACTCCCGCCAAAGCATATTATTTTCTGTAATGTTATGCATGGACAGCCTTTCTTCGGTTAATCCTGTAACGCCGATCTAGCAATGCTATTAATGCCCCTAAAGCGATAAAAGCACTGCCAAGCCATATCCATATTACAAAAGGTTTTACATACACGCGGAGTGCCCAAGCTTCACCTTTGAGAGGTTCCCCTAAGGCTACGTATAGGTCGCGGAATATCCCGCTATCTATCGACGCCTCTGTCATAGTTTGACCGCTGGCTAAATACCGACGTTTCTGGGGATAAAGTACAGCAACAGCAGAATCATCTCTAGTGACAGCTATCTCTGCCTGATCAGCAATATAATTTGGACCCTTAAAGGGACCTATGGCTACAAATTTAAACTGGTAGCCGGCCACATTAACCTGATCTCCGGGCTCCATACGAATATCACGTTGTACGCTATATGTGCTTGTTAGACCAACACCAATGATGCATATAGCAACACCAATATGAGCAACAACCATCCCATAATAGCTTGCATTTAGCCGAATGAGTCCATGCAGGACTGATCTAGAGGTTTGTGCAGATTTCCTCCACACATCCCTAAGTGTAATAAAAATAATCCATAATGCTACCATTACTGTTACAGCAGCAATAGGTTCGTAACCTTCATAAAAAAATGGAAATAGTCCACCTAAAAAAATCGAACACACCAAGGGGCCATTAAAGTAATGGCGCACACTGACTGTAGTGCTTCTCTTCCAGCGCAACACAGAGCCAATCGGCATTAAAATCGCCAGAAGCAAGGTTAAAGGCACAAAAAATAAATTAAAGTAAGGGGGTCCAACAGAGATTTTCCCCCAGCCTAAAACGTCTGCAATTAACGGGTACAATGTGCCCAGAAGAATCACAACTGTTAGGCTCATTAAAAGTAGATTGTTAATAAGTATAAACATCTCTTTAGACAAATCAGAAAACCCTGAAGGAGCGTTCTTTGTTGGTCCCTTAAGGGCAAAAAGTAACAACGAGCCCCCAATCACAATAACAAGAAAGGTGAGAATAAAAACACCCCTAGTAGGATCTGAGGCAAAAGCATGAACTGACGTAAGCACCCCGGAGCGTACCAAAAAAGTACCTAGGAGGCTTAGAGAAAAAGCGATAATGGCAAGTAGTAATGTCCAGCTCCTAAACACCCCGCGCTTTTCGGTTGCAGAAAGGCTGTGGATTAAGGCTGTACAGACAAGCCATGGCATAAACGAAGCATTCTCTACTGGGTCCCAAAACCACCATCCGCCCCAACCAAGCTCATAATATGCCCACCAACTTCCCAGAGATATTCCTAGGGTCAAAAATATCCAGGAAACAAGAGTCCAGGGTCGGACCCAACGAGCCCATGCTGAATCAGTGTCGCCAGACAACAACGCAGCAATAGAAAAAGAAAAGGCAACAGATAGTCCGACATAGCCCATATAAAGCATAGGAGGATGAAATATCAAACCGACATCCTGCAATAAAGGGTTTAAGTCAGCCCCTTCACTGGGGAAAAAAGGTAAGCTTCTGTCAAATGGGTTTGAAGTGAACAGCAAAAAAAAGTAGAAACCTACACTAATAAAACCCATCACAGCTAGAACTCTCGCAACTAAGTGTGCAGGCAAGTTAGCGCTGAAAATTGATACAGCTGAACTCCAAAGGGCAAGGATAAAAACCCAGAGCAATAATGAACCCTCATGAGCGCCCCATACCGCACTTATCTTGTACCGATCAGGTAATAGTGTATTTGAGTTTTCAGCAACATATCTAACAGAAAAGTCATCATTGAGAAAAAGAAAGATTAGGCACCCAAAGCTGATCAACACAAATAGAGTCTGTGCTGCCACGAGAGGCCTGACGGTAGACATCCATAGGCGATTCCCTGCAAAGGCACCAATTTGTGGAATTATTGCCTGCATGAGAGCTAAAGCTAGCGCAAGTATTAATGCAAAATGGCCGTATTCAGCTATCATTATTTTATCCTATAGCTATACCCCTGTTTGTCGACAGGATTCAAGCGGAGTCTTAGTTATTGTTCAGGCTACCAGCCTCAGAATTTAATTTTTTAGTATGCAGACGAGCTTCATCCATGGCAAAAGTCACTTCTGGAGGCATGTAATTTTCATCATGTTTGGCCAAAACTGTAGATGCAATAAAGATAAAATTCTCATCAAGTTTTCCTGTCGCTACGGCGCCGCCGCCCTCAGCAAACATATCAGGAAGGATGCCTTCATGCTGCACTTTAACTTCTGAAACCCCATCTGTTACCTTGAAAATGCTTAGCAACGAGTCTTCGGCTCGGATCAAACTTCCCTCTACAACCATTCCGCCTACACGAATATTTACGTTTATCGGAGCCTCACCAAGAACTACACTTGAGGGGGTATAAAAAAGATTAATATTTTTCCGTAAAGCAAAACTCATCAAACCGACTGCAATAGAAGTCATCACAACAATAAAAATTACCATAGTTAGGCGATAACGTCTTAAGGGGTGCATAAGTTTCTCTCAAAATAGAACTGACAAATAGAGATTTTTTATCTATTCGAAAAAAATCAACAGGCATCAATACCTACGAATATCCAGTGGAATCATAATGACGCTGTTTCTTTATCTCTTTAATTATATTTTTTTTGCGAAAAAAGGGAGCGACAAGCAAAAAAGCCAGTACACCCAGTGATGAAAAATAAGCAACCCAGACATAGTAGCCGTGGCCCCCCATATACAAAAAATCGTTAAAATTCTCGAACTGAAACATTATTATCGCCTATAAACCGAGATTTCATAAGATTAAACCTTACGCATAGCTAGATTAAGGATCATTATTCTTATTCGTGAACACAAGATCTTGAACCCATTTGGTGCGACGCTCTCTATGGAGTATCTCAACACGAATACTGGCAACTAGGGCTATCGCATAAAGAAAATAAAACCCAACAATCATGACCAGCAAGGGCTGGAACATATCAGGGTGCATAGAGGGTGCTTCAGTAAATCTAATAGTAGCGGGTTGATGCAGTGTATACCACCAATCTACTGATTTATAAATAATAGGAATATTGACCGTCCCCACTAAAGCCAGTAAAGCTGCTGCTTTGCTAGATAATCCTTTATGTTCATATGAGCTCTGAAGAATAATCACCCCGAGATATAGAAAAAATAGGATCAACATAGATGTAATTCGTGCATCCCATATCCAGTAGGTTCCCCAAGTGGGTTTCCCCCAAATGGCACCTGTCAAAAGGGCCACAAAGGTAAAAGCTGCGCCAATTGGCGCAGCTGCCTTCATAACCATATCTGCAAGTTTTATCTTCCATATAATGGCAATTGCTCCTGCAGCTGCCATTATGTAATAACCCACCAAGGCGAGGAAAGACGATGGAACGTGAATATAAATAATACGGAAACTATTCCCCTGTTTGGCATCTTGGGGCGCGAAACCGAGACCCCAAACCAAACCTAGAGAGATAAAAAATAACCCCAACATGGAAATCCAAGGCAGGAATTTACCGCTAGCTTGATAAAACCAGCGGGGTGAAGCTAGTCGATGAAACCACTGCCACATATCTACGTTTAGCCTTTTTTGCTTAACATTTAAATCACCCCTGAATACTTAATCGCAATGCACCTGCAGTTACATAGGGCGCAACTATCAACGACAAAGCTAACAATGATCCTATTGTCGCTAACGGACCTATTACAGAAAATCCATTAATTGCGAGTTGAACTGAATTAGCTCCAAAAATTAATACTGGCATATAAAGAGGCATAACGATTAAAGGTAGTAAAAGCCCCTCTTTGCCCAAGGGTAGAGTTAAAGCGGCCCCAACAGCTCCAAGCAAACTTAAGATTGCAGTTCCCATCAAAAGACTCAACACTAAGGCTGGGTAACCTGCATCCGGCAATGACAACATCATACCTAAAATAGGCGCTAAAAGTGACAATGGCAAACCAGTGACAAGCCAGTGAACAATTATTTTCGCTAATACCATAAAGTATAAAGGCTGGGGCAAAATAATAATTTGTTCAAGAGTTCCGTCATCGTAGTCATTCTGAAACAAGCTATCTAACGATAAAAGCGATGCTAGCAAAGCCATCACCCAAAGAATACCCGGAGCAATTTCACTAAGCTTGCTTGACTCTGGCGTCAGCCCAAGAGGAACTAAAACTATCACTATAAAAAAGAAAATTACAGGATTAGCAAGATCGCCTCGATGACGTATTGCTACTAGCAAGTCACGTCGAAAAATTACCATAAAACCTGTATTCATTATCAACATGCCTGACGAGAAGAAACTAATGAAATGCGCTTCATATTTTTGATTTCTAAATCATGATGTGTTGAAAGAACCACAATGCCGCCCCTGTTTAAGTGATCAAGAATCAATATTTTTAATTCTCTCGAGCCCTCTTTATCAAGAGCAGAAAATGGCTCATCAAGGATCCATAGCTTGGCTTCGGCAACATGAAGTCTTGCTAATGCAGCTCGACGCACCTGACCAGCCGACAAGTGAGAACAAGCGATACTCTTATATTTAATCAAACCCGTACGTTTTAATGCATCAGAATCAGACAAAGAATTACTTTTATTTAACCTACGCCACCAAATTAAATTTTCCTCAGCAGACAATGATTCATTCAATCCTGGCTGGTGACCAAGAAACAGCACATTTTTTAGATACCTTTCGCGAATATAGGTTACATTTTCTCCCTGCCAGGTAATTTCCCCCAAGTAAGGACTTAAAGCCATAGTAATCAAGCGCAATAGTGTAGTTTTTCCGGAGCCATTTGGCCCTTCGATTTGCAAGATATCACCAAACTCGAGGCTCGCATTAATGCCTGAAAATAATAGATTTTCATTTCGATGAAACTCAATATCCCTAAGAGTGAGAATACCCATTAAAGATGAATTGGACGCAAAAGCATTTGTGTCAGACAACAGATTTTAGCCTAGCTGTAAGTTAAGTGTTTATTATGCCAAAAAATGCTGGCATGAAGAAGGCAAAAGACAACTAAAGAATTGAAGTGACCCTAAAAATGCCCTAAAAATTTACATATCAAAATGATAATCTTGAATAAATTTTTGTAGCCGCAATCCTTCTAGCTGATCCTCAAGTCTGCGCCTGACATCCGCTTCAAACGCAGCTGAGGTAATTATTGCTTTTGCTTCGGTAAAATAATCTTCTGCATCAAAGGTATCATCACTCAAGTCATTATCTTTACCCATGCCGAAATTTCTCTATCTCGACATAAAGCACCGTAGCGGTAAAAAACTACAACTTATATTTGCAATAAACAGGCTTAAAATTGCATATCGTCAAGAAAAATATTACTTTTTTATTTAAAAAAAATTAACAGCTACAAAAAATAATCATTAAGAATTTTAACCTAATAAGGCTCTATTTCTTGAAAAGAAAAAATGGTTTTTTTCTTTAAAAAATCTGCCAGCACTTGATTAATCTTATATTTTTGCCATATCCATTATTGCACACACATCATTGTTAGTCTTTTATCTGCTGCAGAATCAACATAATCGGTAGTGTGTGCAGGAAAAAATAGTCATAATCAGGCTCTAACTTCAACCATACAGACTATTTATGTATGCCCAAAAAATTCCTAAACCGCTGGCTTCCAGCTCCTCATAAAATTTTAAATAGCCGTGCTATTAAATGGATGGGGCCCTTGTTTATGGATCCTAATTTATTTCACATAAATAGAGTATCTATATCGACTTCATTTTTTATTGGCCTTTTTGTTGCTTTTTTGCCCATACCTGGCCAAACAATTCTTGTGGCCCTGCTTGCCTTTTTTTTTCGCAGCAACCTACCTGTGGCTGTTGCACTTGTATGGATTAGCAACCCTTTAACTATTGCACCATTATTTATGTTTACTTATGGTATTGGCGTTCTTCTGCTTGGGTTGGAATTTACAGCCTTTACCATTGAGCTATCATGGAGCTGGGCAATTGGTCAAGGCAAGTTGATATGGCTCCCTCTACTAACAGGCAGTCTTGTAGCTGGTTTTATTTGTGGTGGTTTAGGTTATATAGCTATACATCAGTTGTGGAAATGGAAAGTTCTTAGAAACTGGACGCTACGTCAAAAAAAGAGGAGTGATGTGCAGCCTAAAAATACCCAATAAGTATAAAATTATCTATTTATTCGTATCTTAGCTCATTCGCTGGCTTAATCTTAGCTGCCTGCAACGATGGGTAGATGGTGACAATCAGATTTAATGCTACTGCAACCAAAATTACTAAAAATACATCACTCCAGACCAGCTGAGATGGCAGGTAATCAATAGGATAAACCTCAGATTCAAGAAAATTAAATCCTAGCAATGATTCTAGTTTATTTACAACAACAGGGGCGTTCAGGGCGCCCAAGATGCCAATTATGGCGCCCAAAAAAGAACCCACTAGCCCAATAAGGAGGCCTTGGGTCATAAAAATCAAAGCAATTTCAAAATTTGTTGCGCCCTGAGTTTTTAATACTGATATAACAGAACGCTTATCTATCACCACCATCATAAGCATTGAGACTACATTAAAAACAGCAATGGCTAGAATGAAAAAAACTAGAAGTAATATCATCTTACGTGACATTTTTATCGCATGATAAATATTTCCATGTGTCTGGACCCAGTCAGAAAGTAAATATCCTGAAGGTAAGGCTCTGATAAGCCTGAATCCTGTCTCTCTTGCATCAAAAACATTATTTAACTTAATTTGAATGCCTTGAGGATCTTTCAGGCCGGCTATTTGTGTAACTGCTTTGAGCGGACCTAAGACTAGCTTTTGATCAAGAGGCGTATGAGTGTTAAAAATTCCTCCCACCCGAAAAGAAATAATTTTTGGTGCAAATTCATCATGATCGAATGTCTTGGCTTGAGGTGCTAGTAGCACAACCCTATCACCGGTCTCAACGAATAATTTATCTGCAACCCCTTTGGCTAATAAAAAGCTGTTCTCTCTCTCCTTAAATGAAGAAAGTAGTTCAGAAGACAGGAAGCCTCCAATAAAATCTTTGCTTTGAGGCGCCCCTATACCAAGCAGCTCTACAGGCAAAGCCCTGCCATTACTTGTCAGCATGCCATCCACTTTAGAAAAAGGTGTAGTTGCACGCACATTGGGGTCAGATTCTAGTAGCTGAGTTAACGCAGAGATGTTATTTACACCGTCCTCTTTAAAAATTTGCACATGAGGCACAGACCCGAGTATTGTCGACTCCATCTCCCTTTCAAAACCATTCATAACTGACATCACCAAAATAAGCAATGCCGTCCCTAAGGCCAGTCCTGAAATAGACAAAAAAGAAATGAAAGATACCAAATTACTATCGCTACCCGACGTGAAGCTCCTCCACCCAATAAAAATAGGAAAAAGTTTAAGCATTGCTAATCAGCCTGTGGTGACTTGTTATTTGAATTTTTTTCCAATAAAACTCCATGTTCCAGGGATAAGATTCGATCCATTTTTGATGCAACACTGCTGTCATGAGTAACAATAATAAAGCTAATTCCAAATTCAACATTCAGACCAAGAAGCGTATCAAGAACAGCCTCAGCAGCAAAACAATCGAGGTTTCCTGTAGGCTCATCCATTAACACGCATGCAGGATGTGCAACCAGCGCTCTTGCAATGGCCACTCTTTGTCGCTCTCCGCCTGAAAGGGCTGAAGGTTTATGCTCACACCGATGAGCTAAGCCTACTTGTGACAAAATTATTTTTGATCTTTGTCGCGCCTCTACTTTTCCGATCCCTCTGATCAATAAAGGCATAGATACATTTTCTATAGCAGTAAATTCTGCAAGAAGATGGTGAAATTGGTACACAAAACCTAAATATTTGTTTCGCCATAAGGCGCGTTTATTTTCGGTCATGGAGGCCCAGTCAGCACCCATCACTTCGATGGAGCCTTGTGATAGATCGTCTAAGCCGCCTAGTAGATTGAGTAGCGTTGTTTTTCCTGAGCCGGAGGTACCAATAATAGCAATTTTTTCACCTGCACGAACTTTTAATGAAATATTATTTAGTACTTTTACTTCAACATTAGATTCAATATATGACTTAGATAATTCTTGGCACTGCATTACCCATCGATGACTATCTATCATAGCGAAGCGCCTCTGCAGGGGAGACTTGAGATGCCCTTAAAGCAGGGTAAACTGTAGCTAAAATACTTAGAATTAAACTCATACAGCACACCAGCAGTACATCTGCCCACATCAATTTAGATGGAATTTGGCTAATAAAATAAACTGCTGGATCGAAAATATGAACTCCGGTCTGCTGTTCAATCCAACTCACAATATCTCCTATGTATACTGCCAATATACACCCTAAAGTTGCCCCTACAATCACCCCCAATATACCAATAATGCAACCTTGGATCATAAATATACCCGCTATCGTGCTTTCTTTCGCTCCAAGCGTTCTTAGTACAGCAATATCACGTCTTTTACTGGAAACCATCAATACAAGACTAGCTATGATATTAAATGCTGCTATGGCGATAATTACTGACAGCAGCATCCCAACAATTTTTTTCTCCATCTTTATAGCTTTAAATAAGCTACTCATCTCAGTAGTCCAAGTCTTTATGCGAAATGATGGGTTTATACTTTTCTTAATAAAAGGAATCAGGCTCATGACATGAAATGGATCCTCAACCTTTAGTTTTATTCCAGTGACACTCTTACCAAGACGATATAGTTTTTGAGCATCCACATAATGAATAAATGCCATGCCACCATCTACCTGCGCTCCTACTTGGTAAATTCCTCGTATATAAAAACGCTTATACCGCGGGAAAACACCAACTGGGGTAACATTCAGTTCAGGTAATGACAGAACCACTTTATCTCCAACAGTGACACCTAAAGAACCGGCTAGCATGCTACCAATCAGCATTCCATATTGACCAGGCTCAAGATCGTTGATTTCACCTGCAATCATATGGTCATTAATTGAGCTGGCGTTGACTTCATCTGGCGGTGAAATACCCTGCAATAGGACACCCTGACTTAAAGAAGAAGATGACAGCAAACCATAGCCTTCAACAAAAGGGGCGTACCCTTCAATATGATCAAATTTAAGCAATTTTTCGCCTACTGGACCCCAGTTTATTATTCCTGATGAGTTTGTTACTGAGATATGAGGCAGTACATTAAGAATGCGCTTTTTAATCTCATGCTCAAACCCGTTCATTACAGAAAGGACAACAACTAAAACCATAACTCCAAGAGACATAGCAACAAAAGATATCAGTGAAACAAAAGAGATGTAGGAGTTGTTCCGCTTGCTTCTGATATAGCGAAAACCGATACTCAGGGAAAGATTAGTTATCATAACAAATACCCTGAAATAGAATTTATTATGCCAATTAAAGCAAATTTTCCAATTTTACGCCCATTAATTGTCATTATCTTATTTGATTATTATCTAGCGATGTACTTTACACATATAAAATAATTATCAACTTATATTAAAAGCCAATTTTCTGGATTCACGACTCAACCTATTTATGCCATTAATAGCCGCTAATCTATAGGCTTCAGCCATCGTCGGATAGTTAAAGGTTGTGCTAATAAAATAATCTAAAGTGTTGGCATCTCCAGACTGATTCATGATTGCTTGTCCAATATGAATAATTTCTGCAGCTTCAGCACCAAAACAATGGACGCCAAGTATCGCCAAGGTTTTCTGATGAAATAAAATCTTTAGCACGCCCACCTCTTCTCCAGAAATATGCGCTCTTGCTATATTTTTAAAATATGCCCGTCCAATTTCATACGGGACCTGCTCCTTAGTTAACTCCGACTCTGTCTTCCCAACAAAGCTGATCTCAGGAATAGTCCATATTCCTGTTGCGACATCATCTACATGATATACCTTTAAGCCACACATATGTGCCGCAGCAGAACGACCTTGGTCGTAAGCTGCTCCAGCTAAAGCAGGCCATCCAACAACATCGCCGGCAGCATAAATATTAGCCAACGAGGTCTGATAGTCTTCATTCACTGCTATCTGTCCTCTTTTGTCTAGATCCAAGTCTATCTTATCTAAGCCCAGGTTTTTCGTATTGCCAGTCCGACCATTACACCAAAGAATAGCTTCTGCATGAATTCTTTTTCCTGACTTAAGCACCATCGTGACACCATTGTCGCGAGTCTCAATTTCGGCATATTCTTCTTTGTGCCGCACAGTGACATTTAAATCTCGCAACTGATAGCTCAAAGCATCAGAAATTTCATCATCAAGAAATTCTAATAGGCCTTCCCGAGTATTTACCAAATCAACTCGAGTGTCTAAACCAGAAAAAATGGAGGCATATTCACAACCTATTACCCCTGCCCCGTAGATAATAATATTACGGGGATTATGGTCTAGCTTTAAGATAGTATCGCTATCAAACATACAAGGATGATCAAAGTTAACGTCTTCGGGATGATAGGGGCTTGATCCGGTGGCAATTAAAAAATTTCGACTTTCAATTTTCTCATTGGTGCCATCTGCTTTTCTTACAATTATATTGTTTTTGTCGCAAAAAGTAGCCCGCCCAAAATGGAGCTTTACTCTATTCCGAGAGTATTCGTGTGACCTGATCTCTACTTGCTTGCGAATAACCTCTTCAGCTGACCTCATTACATCTGAAAAAGAAAATAATCGGGGTTCGCCTACTGCTCGAAACATCGGCATAGTATTAAATTGAACCATTCGCCTAACTGCATGACGAAGAGCCTTAGATGGAATTGTTCCTAGGTGCGTACAGTTTCCTCCGACCATAGGACGATCATCAACAACAGCTACTGACCAGCCCTGCTTGGCTGCAGACATAGCTGCACCTTCACCTGCAGGGCCGCTGCCTATAATTACCAAATCATACTTGTAATCGGCCATTGATTGCCCCTCCAGAAAGCTAACGGCATTAGCTTTAACTAAGACATAAAATATTAAACATTAAACATAACCAAAAAATGCTCTAACTGATTCTTTGGCAATACTCTTGTGCGGAAATATACTCTTGCAACAAGACAGCTTTATTACTCTGAAGCAATGTCTGCGTTCTCATGCAACAAAGCAATATAGGCCTGATAGTCTCGACTAGAGTTAGCGGACGATCTGGAGGAAACCATTGCTTGTTTTTCTGTAAGACGAAGTGTCTCGTAATTGCCAAATGCAACCTTAGTTAAAGCTACCAACACATAGTCTCCATTTGGCATTATTATATAATCAACAGCAGGATCAACATCAGGCAATCTCATAGAGAAAACAGTAATTTTCCTAATATAGTCATCTTTATTCCCGCCATCAATCTTAGTGTTGAAGCTGACCTGCCAAGCAAGACCTTCAGCCCTAGCAACAGACTCGATACTCTCTCCAGACTTAACAAGCTCTTTCAACTTGGAGCCATAAGTCACAATATTTTCAGATGCTACTTCATATTGAATAGTTTTTTTAATTTGAATCTTAACGTCAGTTAATGGCTGTACTTTTGGGGCGGAACGTTCGCGTACAGATAACACTAAAACATGGTCATCGGAAAACTCAATCACTTCGCTAGCATAACCATTCTCTATGACCGAAGAACTAAAAGCAGCGTTTATGACTTTCTTGCTGGCGGCTACACCTTCTCCACCTGACCGTCCAAAAAAATCAGAGACACTTAAATCTAGCCCCATCGTACTGGAAACATCTTGTAGTGATGTGGCGTTATATGTCAGCTCTTTTAGCTCCTCTATTTTTTCAGGCATTAACTCTGCAGCGATCTGCAGTCGAATTTCTTCACGAATAGCAGGTTCTAATAGCTCTCTATTTGGTATTTCTATCTCTTTCTTTTCAGATAACTTTAAAAGATGAATTCCCGCTTTTGTTTCTATAATCTCCGAAATCTCTCCGACAGCAAGCCGCTCTAAGGCCAAATCCAGCTCAGAAGGAAGATCCCCTAAGCGAACATAACCAAGATCTCCGCCTTTTTCTGAAGTTAGAAAATCATCAGAGTATTCCTCTGCCAATAAGACGAAATCTTCATTATTTTTTAATTTTTCTTGTATAGCAGTCATCTTAGTTAAATGGCTATTATCTGCTTTTTTGTCTAAAAGAATATGTGCAGCACGGTATTGTGTGGCCAAAGAAGCGGCCTTAACTTTTTCTTGATAGCCTTCCTCTATGAGGCTAGCATCTACAGATATGTCTCCTAAAAGATCAGAAGACTTTAATTCTATATATTCAATCAGCACCTGCTCTTCTGTCATGAATTGTGGCATATGATTTTCATAGTAATTGCTAATATCCTCGTCTGAAGGCTGGACAGCATTTTTTTGCGCCTCAATAGGAATCGTTAGGTAATAATAATCGCGAGTCTGGCCTAAAACCGTCGCTATTAATTCCTGCTCTTTTTCTGTAGAAAATCCCGTTGCAACAACACCTTTAAAGAACTGCTCAGCCAGTAAGTCAGAGTAAATAGCCTTATAGTGGGAGGTTGGCGTATAGCCCATCTGTTTTACTACAAACTCGTAAAGTTCAGGATTAAATCTACCATTTGTTTGAAATTCAGGGACCTGGACCAGCAAAGAATTAATCTTTTTCTTAGATATAGCCATCCCCATGTCAGATGCAGTTTGTTCCTCTATCTTCTGCCTGATGAGGCGCTTTAGGACAGCTGGCCTCATGATTTTGTCATCCAAAAGGGATGGATCGATATCCTTCACTCTACTGCTAATTTGTTGCTTTCTAACAAGAATTGCTTGCTGAAGACTCAGCTCTGAGATGGAATCGCCATTAATATTAGCTACCTCCTTTGCAGTGGCCCTGGTCTCAAATAAGGCGTCAACACCAAAAAGCGCAAAAGGGATTATAATGATAACAACTAAAACACTTTTCGCTACACCACTGAGATTATCACGAAAATCTTGAAGCATAAGTTTCTCTTGGTAGTAAAATACAGTACGTCTTTACAGGAAAATTAATTAATTATATAAAAAAAGACGCATCACAGATACGTCTTTTAAATAAACCACCAGAATGCTAGCCGGCCTAAAAAGCACTACTAAGAATTTACAGCATCCTTAAGAGCTTTTCCTGCTTTGAAGCTAGGTACATAAGCAGCCTTAATTTGAATTTCTGCACCTGTCTGTGGATTACGTCCTGCACGTGCCGCACGGTGCTTCACAGCAAAAGTACCAAAACCTACAAGAGAAACTTGATCTTTCTTTGCTAGCGCACCAGAAACTGCTGAAATTGCAGCATCAAGAGCACGTCCAGCTGAGGCCTTAGACAGGTCTGCAGCATCAGCAATTGCATCAACTAATTCAGATTTATTCACAATAATTTCCTTTTTATTATGGTTATTTAAACTGCTCACCAGCGACACATAACCCCTTACATATACTAATCATATTCAACGGTTAATGTCGTCACATGAACTTTATACCAACCCACTGCCAGTGGGTCAAGCAATTTAATGAGTATTAATGCGGGGTTCAGACATATCTTTAGCCTTAATGGATTCTTTCTCTTCTTTTTTGTACTCCTCATCAGACAGAGGGGCCGGTTTTGCTAGCAGGGCTATGTCTAAAACCTCATCAATCCACTGTACAGGAACTATCTCAAGATCATCTTTTATATTATCAGGTATTTCTTTCAGATCGTGCTTATTCTCATAAGGTATAATTACTTTTTTGATGCCTCCGCGGTGGGCTGCAAGAAGTTTTTCTTTCAATCCTCCGATTTTCAAAACTTCGCCCCTCAAGGTAATTTCTCCGGTCATAGCAACATCAGCTCTCACTGGTATCCCTGTTAGGACCGACACAACAACTGTACACATAGCAATGCCGGCACTTGGGCCGTCTTTTGGGGTGGCACCTTCTGGGACATGAATATGGAGATCCAATTTTTGATGGAAGTCACGATGCACACCCAGTACCTGAGCTCGACTTCTCACCACAGTTAAAGCTGCTTGAATTGATTCCTGCATCACATCGCCCAAAGAACCGGTTTTTATAACTTTTCCGTTACCCGGTATTGCAGAAGACTCTATAGTTAAAAGCTCTCCGCCCACTTGAGTCCAAGCTAGACCTGTAACCTGACCAACTTGGCTTTCTTCTTCAGCGCGGCCAAAATTATATCTTTTTACGCCAAGCAGCTCTTCCAGCCCCTCAGTTGTAATTGAATAGGTTTTTTTTGTTTCTTCACGTACATGTTGGGTTACAACTTTCCTGCAGAGTCTTGCTAATTGTTTTTCAAGGCCACGGACACCAGCTTCTTTAGTGTAATAACGAATAATATCTATCATAGGTTTTTCTTGCAGGCATAATTCTTTTTCCGTCAAACCATTCGCTTTAAGTTGTTTTGGTAAAAGATATTTAAGTGCAATATTTAACTTCTCATCTTCGGTATATCCTGAAATACGAATTATCTCCATTCGATCTAATAATGGAGCAGGAATATCCATTGTGTTGGCGGTACATATAAACATCACCTCGGAAAGATCGTAGTCAACTTCAAGATAGTGATCGTTGAATCTATTATTTTGCTCTGGATCAAGAACTTCCAACATGGCAGAAGAGGGGTCGCCGCGATGATCGGTGCCCATTTTATCTATCTCATCAAGCAAAAAAAGAGGATTTTTCACCTCCACTTTAGATAATTTTTGTATTAATTTTCCAGGCAGTGAGCCTATATATGTACGCCGATGACCTCGAATTTCAGCTTCATCGCGAACACCACCAAGCGACATGCGTGCATACTTTCTACCAGTTGCCTTAGCAATTGACTCACCAAGAGATGTTTTCCCCACGCCGGGAGGGCCAACCAAGCAAAGCACTGGGCCTTTTAGTGTCTTCACGCGCTGTTGCACAGCAAGAAATTCTAAGATGCGTTCTTTCACTTCATCTAACCCGTAATGATCTTCATTAAGGATGTACTCTGCTCGCTTAAGATCGTGTCGAACTTTTGAGCGTTTTCTCCAGGGAACACTTACAAGCCAATCAATGTAACCTCGTAACACTGAAGCTTCAGCTGACATAGGAGACATAGCTTTAAGTTTCTTAAGCTCTGTTTTGGCTTTTGCTAACGCATGCTTTGTCATCCCAGCATTCTTAATTTTTCCAGCTAGTTGAGCTAAATCATCCTCTTCATCCGTATCACCAAGTTCTTTTTGAATAGCTTTCATTTGCTCATTTAAAAAATATTCCTTCTGACTCTTTTCCATTTGTTTTTTGACGCGGGTGCGTATCTTTTGTCCAATATCAAACAACTCGATCTCTGATTCCATTGAAACCAATAAGAGTTCAAATCGATCAATAAGGGCCATCATTTCTAAAATATTTTGTTTTTGCTCAAGAGGAAGAGGAAGATGATTGGCCAAAGAATCAGCCAAGCGACTTGCATCAGTTATAGCGGCAACGATACCCATAGTCTCAGTTGGTATTTTCTTGCTTAGGTTTCCATACTGTTCAAACTTGTCTAATGCCAACCGCATGATCGTCTCCACCTCAAGATCATCAAGCTTTCCAGCTGAAAATATTTCATACTCCGACAAAAGGTATTCATCTATATCTTCAATGGCCTTAATCTTGACCCTCTCAACCCCTTCGATTAAAACTTTCACAGTTCCATCTGGCAACTCAAGTATCTGCAAGATAGTCGCCAGTGTTCCCACACTGTAAAGATCACCTGCACATGGATCATCCTTTGAAGCTGATTTTTGCGTAACTACCAATATTTTTTTTTCTTGAGACATCGATTGATTTAGGGCTGCTATAGACTTCTCTCTACCCACGAATAACGGAATCACTGCATAGGGATAAACCACCACATCACGCAAAGGCAACACAGGTAATTTGTTAAGTACAGATAAATCTTCCATTCGTGAACCTCGTCTTGAGAAATTAAAAAATTAGACCAGTTAAGAGTATTGGGGCGCGTCAGCTAAAAGCAAGCCTGAGTAACAAATATAGTTTACCAATAAAAAAGGACCCACTGGGTCCTTTTTTAGGAAAAAGGGCAACAACTACTCCCCTGCTGCCAGCTTAGGGTCAGATCCCTCATATACCAAGAGAGGGTCAGATTCCCCGCGAACAACTGAAGCATCAATAACCACTTTGCTGACATTTTTTGCGGTCGGTATACTATACATAGTATCCAGTAGGATGCTCTCAATAATGGAGCGGAGACCCCTCGCTCCTGTTTTCCGAGCCAATGCTTTTTGGGCTATCTCTTCCGAAGCATCTCGACGCATGTCCAGCTCAACACCTTCCATTTCAAACATTGCGCTATATTGCTTAAGTAAAGAGTTTTTTGGTTCGGTAAGTATATTGACTAGAGCATCTAGATCTAATTCCTCTAAAGTAGCTATAACAGGAAGCCTCCCAACAAACTCAGGTATTAAACCATAACGCACTAAATCTTCAGGCTCTAGGTCAGCTAACGTCTGCCCTATATTTCTATTATCATCCTTAACCTTAACTGTTGCACTGAAACCAATACCAGTATTATCAGATCGATCCCTGATCACCTTTTCTAAGCCCGAGAAGGCCCCGCCACAAATAAACAGAATATTGGACGTATCAACTTGAATAAACTCCTGCTGGGGGTGTTTTCTTCCGCCCTGAGGTGGGATTGAAGCAACAGTTCCTTCGATCAACTTTAATAAGGCCTGCTGAACACCCTCTCCAGAGACATCGCGAGTAATAGAAGGATTATCCGACTTGCGAGAAATTTTATCAATTTCATCCAGGTATACTATACCTCGTTGAGCCTTATCTATGTCATAATCGCATTTTTGTAGGAGCTTCTGAATAATATTTTCAACGTCTTCGCCAACATAGCCAGCTTCAGTTAACGTCGTCGCATCAGCAATAGCAAAAGGGACATCAAGCAATCTTGCTAGAGTCTCAGCCAGAAGAGTTTTTCCACTTCCGGTAGGTCCCACTAACAATATATTACTTTTGCCGAGCTCAACATCAGAAGCTGAGGGAGACCCGCTACGCTGCAAGCGCTTATAATGATTATAAACAGCGACAGCTAATATTTTTTTTGCTTTGTCTTGACCAATGACATACTGATTCAGTATTTCTTTGATTTCAATAGGTTTTGGAAGGCTAGCAGGGCCATCCGGCCCAGCTTCAATCTCTTGAATTTCTTCCAAAATAATATCATTGCAGAGCTCAACGCATTCATCGCAAATAAAAACCAATGGGCCTGCTATCAGCTTACGCACTTCATGCTGGCTCTTATTGCAAAAAGAGCAATGAAGCAATTTATTGTCATCGCCACCATTATTTGTTGTCTCGTCTTTCATGGGCCCTTGTCTCCTAGTTAGAATATGAGGATCAAGAAAAATTTATAGCAATATCATTTATAAAGTACTAATTTTTTAATGGAATCAAAGGCTTTTTGGGCGCTTATCTAATACCTGATCTACCAAACCATAGGCCTTCGATTCTTCAGCGTTCATAAAATTATCACGTTCCGTATCTAACTCAATTTTTTCTATTGCTTGCCCTGTATGCTCAGCAAGACATTGATTAAGCCTATCTCTTATTTTTAATATTTCTTGGGCATGAATATGGATATCAGAAGCCTGCCCGTGAGCGCCTCCACTCGGCTGATGAATCATATTACGGGAGTTAGGAAGACAAAATCGTTTACCTGGGGCACCCGCTGCCAGCAAAAAAGCACCCATACTAGCGGCTTGTCCAATACACATAGTGCTGACATCTGGGCTAATAAACTGCATAGTGTCGTAAATAGACATTCCAGCAGTAACTGAGCCACCGGGAGAATTTATGTACAAATGAATATCTTTTTCTGGATTCTCCGATTCAAGGAACAGCAGCTGAGCAACTACAAGATTTGCCATATAATCTTCGACAGGGCCAACTAAAAATATAACCCTTTCTTTCAGTAAGCGCGAATAAATGTCATAAGAGCGCTCACCACGAGCAGTTTGCTCTACAACAATGGGCACCAGACCACCTGCATTTTTTATATTTAAGTCTGTTAAAGAAGAATCAAATTTCATATCTATCTCGCTTAAATCAATTATATTTCAACGTATTGTAACCGATAATTAATTTTTAGTTGCGACCTGGTCGGGGTCAGGCGCTATTGCTTTCTGGTAATCTTGCGGCTCATCTAAAACTTTTGCCTGCGATAAAACAAAATCAACCACTTGATCTTGCAAAACATTCGCCTCAATACTCTTAAGAAGCTCTGGGCTATTGTAGTGATATTTCATCACCTCTTCTGGCTGATCGTAAGACGCTGCTATATCCTGAATTCGGCTTTTTACTGCAGCTCCATCCACATCCATTTTATTAGATTGCACAATCTCATTCACTACTAAGCCAACAATAGCTCTACGCTTTGCTTGCTCTTCAAACATTTCATCAGGTAGCAGTGAGGGGTCAAAAGTATTTTCACCGCCATCACCTCCAAGATTTTTCGCCATTTGTTGTTTTAGGCTAGTAATCTCAGTTGCAATTCTTGTCAAAGGAACTTCAATGTCGCTATGCAGAGTGAACAACTCATGCATCACACGACTTTTGACTTTTCCCTCGAGGGCATTCTTAAGGTCACGTTGCATATTTTGTAGTACCGCAGAACGAAATACTGGCTCACCGCCAGCCTTCAGACCAAAAAGAGTAAAAAACTCATCATTCATCTCTGGCAATAACGGTTCTTTTAATACATTTAATTTAATTTTAAATTCTACTGATGCGCCACGAAGTTCTTCGGCTTGATAGTTTTCAGGGAAAGTTACAGGGATAGTCTTTTCATCCCCCACAGACATCCCGATTACGCCTTCTTCAAATCCAGCAACTGCAGTACCACCACCTATCTCTAGAGGATAATTTTCAGCAGAACCACCATCAAATTCTTTGCCATTTTTGAGCCCTACATAGTCGATGGTCGCCTCGTCATCTGCAACTGCAGCACGATCCACCTCTGACCATGTTGCATGCTGTTTACGTAATCCTTTAATCATTACATCAACATCGGAATCTTTTACCTCAGCCAACGGTTTGGCAATTTTTATCGTTGTCAAATCCGCCAAATCAAAATCTGGCAAAACTTCAAAAGTAGCAATAAATTCTAGATCCATACCTGGCTTGTCGATCTTTGGTTCTATAGCTGGAGCACTAGCTGGAGTAAGATTTTCTTGAGTCACCGCATCATAAAAGCAAGTTCTAACAGTTTCGCTAACAACCTCCTGGCGAATGCCTTGGCCATAATGTTGATTTACTACATTTAAAGGCACTCTACCCGCCCGAAAACCATCTATTCGAACAGTTTTAGCGGCTTTTTCAAGACGCTCTTTTACCTCATTTCCGATGCGTTCAGCTGGAACCACAATGGTCATTTTTCGCTCAAGACTAGAAATTGTTTCAACGGAAACCTGCATGATGCCCCTCAAATATAAATTGTTTCAAAACTATTAAATGGTGCGGACGGAGAGACTCGAACTCTCACACCTTGCGGCACTGGAACCTAAATCCAGCGTGTCTACCAATTCCACCACGTCCGCTAAATATCGAAATTTATAAAACCCAAGAAGGGATATTATCCCCTACAAACAAAGGGGGAGATTTTGCCACAGAGATATCGACCAATCAACAAAAAGAGATGAAAGTAACCGAAAAGAAAGGGTGTCATTTTCGATATATAGAAGAAGTTGGGGGGCAATACTGATCTGATATTAAACATTTTTAAGCTACCTTAGTCTTTCAAAAACTGTAGCTACTCCTTGCCCCATGCCAACACACATTGTCGCGAGGCCAAACGTAGCATCTTTTTGTTGAAGAATATTTAGCAACGTTCCAGAAATTCGAGCTCCAGATGCACCAAGCGGGTGACCTAGGGCAATAGCCCCGCCATTAATATTAACCTTTTGCTCGAAAACATCCAGCAAATCGAGATCCTTCAGTACAGGCAATGATTGTGCGGCAAACGCTTCGTTTAATTCAATGTAATCAATATCGCTAATCGTGAGGCCAGCCTTTTTTAACGCAAGCAGCGATGCAGGGACTGGAGCATAACCCATGACAGACGGATCAACACCCGCAATCGCCAATGAAACTATCTTTGCTACAGGTTTGAGTTCTAGTGATTTAGCCCTTTCTCCCGACATAACAAGCATAACTGCAGCACCATCAGTAATCTGTGAAGAAGTTCCGGCTGTAACAGTTCCGTTGACTGGATCAAATGCTGGCCGCAATCCAGATAAAATCTCAACCGTTGTCTCGGGCCTAATGGTCTCATCCTCTCTCATGAGATAAAGGCCCCCATTATTATTATGGCCTTTTATAGGGATGATTTCGTTTTTAAATAAGCCCTCATGTCGAGCTTGGGATGCCATTCTATGAGAACGCGCGCCAAATTCATCTTGCTGTTGCCGACTCACATCATGAATTCTTGCTAGGTAATCTGCTGTTACGCCCATCATGCCAGAAGCTTTTGCAACACCAAGAGATAAAGCTGGATTGGGATCTACACCAGACGTCATTGGCAGGTGGCCAAGGTGTTCAACCCCTCCCACTAAAAAAATATCACCCAAATCAGACATAATGTTTGCAGCAGCCATATGTAAAGCTGACATAGAGGAACCACAAAGTCGATTAACAGTAATTGCTGGGACTTCATGAGGAATCCGGGTGCGGAGGGCTGTCATTCTAGCAACATTAAAGCCCTGTTCTTTTTTTTGCATCACACAACCCCATATAACATCGTCAATCTCATTAGGGGCAACAGATGGATTGCGCTCAAGAAAACTTTCTATAAGGTCTGCGCCAATTTCATCAGCTCGACGATTGCGAAACGAACCGTCTTTTGACCTAGCCATAGGGGTCCGGGCAACATCAACTATCACAACATCTCTTGACTTAAAATTCACAACTTATTGTCCTCTGCTTGACCGAATATCGTCGAAAAAATTAATAACAAATAAATAGCTATCTGTCGTAGTATTTTTCTCCTTTTGTAGCCATTTCGCGCATCCTTAAAGTAGGCTCGTACAGTTTCCCTAAATGTTTAAACCTATCCGCCAATTGACAAAATACATCAAGACCGATCTCATCCATCCATCTAAATAAACCACCACGAAAGGCTGGAAATCCAAGACCGTAGATCACAGCCATATCTCCTTCTGATGGCGATCCTACAACACCCTCCTCCAAGCAAAGAGCAATCTCAACACACATAGGAACCATAAACCGAGTCAAAATAGAGTCATCACTAAATTCAATGGAGTTGACATCAGAACCATTAATACAAGTTTTTAGAAGCTCGTAGGTTTTACTATCTGCTATTTTTCTAGGCTTCCCTCGGACATCGTTTTCATACAAATAGTAGCCTTTTCCATTTTTTTGACCAAGACGATCATTTTCAAACAACAAACGAGTTGGCGATACATCATATATTTCTTTCATTCGGTCTGGGTACCCGTCCAAAATGGACGGAAAACAATGTACAGCTGTGTCAAGGCCAACAACATCAATTAGGTAGGCTGGGCCCATAGGCCAACCCCAGGACTCTATAGCTTTGTCTATTTGCTGAAAATCAGCACCATCAACCAGCATCATATCAAATCCAAAAACAGCAGGAAAAAGCACTCTATTAACCAAAAATCCTGGGCAGTCATTTACCACAATGGGCTTTTTTCCTAATGCAATCGTATGAGCCACCGCCAGTCCAATCGTTTCTTCAGAGGTTCTTGTTCCTCGGATAATCTCCACTAAGGGCATAGCATGGACTGGGTTAAAAAAGTGCATTCCACAAAACTGATCGGGGCGCCTCAGGTGGCTAGCCAAATAATCAATAGAAATTGTCGAAGTATTGGAAACCAATATTGCCTCAGCCGGAATTTTTTCTTCCATATCAGTTAATACAATAGATTTTATTTTGGCATTTTCAACTACAGCCTCAATAACAATTGAGGTATTTTCGGCACCCTGGTAAGCGAGTGACGGAATAATTCTAGAGAGAGCACCACCAGCACTTAATGCAGACATTTGACCCCTATCAACTCTTTTAGCCAGTAATTTATTGGCCTCATTCATACCCAGTGCTAATGAGTCACTATCTATATCTTTCATTAAAACAGGGAATCCCTTGAGAGCGTTCTGATAAGCAATTCCTCCACCCATAATACCGGCACCCAAGACTGTGACGTGCTCAACTAATTTGGAGGCTTTTTTCGCATATTTTTTAGCTACAGAATTAACGTATTGATCACTGGTGAATATGCCTACCAAGGATCGGCACTCTGCCGTTAAAGATAATTTACTAAAAGCCTGAAATTCTACCTCTAAAGCGGCATCTCGCTTCAATTTTGCTGCCTTAGATAAGACATCCAAGGCTACGATTGGCGCAGGATAACTGGCTCCAACCTTGGTAAGGATAACAGCACGAGAAGTATTTATAGCCATGGCTAGTTCATTATCATTAAGCTGCAAAGGCATTTTTTTTTGCTTGCGACGTTTTTTGTAATCAAGGCAGCCGTTTGCTGCAGCAGTCAACATTCTCAAAGCCTCTTCTCTCAACAGTTCAGGCTCAACTATTGCATCTACAGCGCCGTCTTCTAAAGCTTGCGCTGGTTTCTTGTGGCTACCTAAGGCAATCCACTCTATGGCATTATCAAATCCTATTAATCGAGGCAAGCGGACAGTTCCGCCCCAGCCTGGAATAATTCCAAGTTTTGTTTCCGGCAAACCTACAGAAGCCCTGCTCGACATCACACGAAAGTCGCAAGCAAGGCATAACTCAAAACCACCGCCTAGAGCGAAGCCATTAATTAAAGCGATCGTCGGATATGGTAAAGATTCAATTTTATTAAATGCATTGTTCGCCTTATCAAGAAAGGTTTTCAGATCTATCATATTACCTTTAAATACAGCGCTAAACTCAGTAATATCAGCCCCTGCAATAAAAACACTCTTGGTGCTAGTAAAAATAAGTCCTTTTGCATCAGGCTGATCGTTTAGGGCCAATAGCGCATCAAGAAGTTCATCTAACGCTGCTTGATTAAAAATATTCACAGATCTATTTATTGCATCAAAGCTCAATTCTAGAAAGCCGCTATCAAGCTGCTGTAGTTTTAAAAAATCACCTCGAAAAATATCCTTCTGCAACATGAATACCCCTTAGGAATAAAAAGCTATTTAAAAAAATATTCCATAAATGATTAACATATAGATAGAATACTGGAGTATATAATATAGACCTCTGTTTAATTTTTTTATCTTTTTCCCAATCAATCTAACCTTAAAGATGTAAGGGAATAAACGATTAATGCCTCCAATTTTATCGCCATCCATATTTTTAGTGGTTGTGGCTGCCATAAAAATTCGAGAAAAAAGTTCATTTATCCAGTCAACCAAAAAGAAACTTACTGGTCTTTTGACGTCCAGGAATAATACGATTCTATTGGTATCTGTTTTATTTTCAGCATAATGGATAAAGGTTTCGTCAAACATGACTGCCTCTCCGTCTTTCCAATAATATTTCTTACCATCTACAAAAATGAAGCAGTCTTCAGAATTTGGGGTTATCAATCCTAGGTGGTACCTAAAGGAGCCCGCATAAGGATCACGATGCTTGACCAATCTGGCCCCCGGAGGAAGCATAGCAAACATCGCACCTTTTATACTTGGGATAGAATTAATCAAATCTACAGTCTTTGGACAGAGCTTATTCGCTGAATAAAGAGAGGCGCCGTACCATTTTAAATAAAAGCGCTTCCATCCAGTTTTGAAAAATGAATTAAAACCTAAGTCATCTTTTTCTTTTGAAGACTTTATCTGAGTATCATCATTAAGCCTAACAGCCTCGTCTCTTATGACTTTCCAGTTATCTTTAAGTACTTTTAATTCAGGAAAATGGCCAACATCAATATATACGGATTTCTTTATCGTAGAAAAACCATAGAACAAACAATTTATCGGCCCAAAGATATTAGAATGATCACTTATTTTACGGATCAGCTTATTATGCTGAACGTCGCCTCTATTTTGCACATAAAATGCACAAATAATAAAAATAAAAAGTACTGTTAATCCCATATCAAAGTCCAAAAAAATGACCTAAGGTTCAATTTGAATCAAGACGTATAGTTTTATTTGATACTCTTGCGTTGCCATCATCAAAGTAAAGCATTTTCTTCGTGAAAAAATCCGCCTGTTGACCCCTCAGCTAAGCGATGGTCTAACAACCAAAACAACAAGAGTAAACATCAATATTAATGTAAAAAGGGTGCAAAAAGAAATTTAGTTGAAAATATAAGGAGTTTTAAATCAAATGGGGTGGCTGACGGGGCTCGAACCCGCGACCACCGGAATCACAATCCGGGGCTCTACCAACTGAGCTACAGCCACCACTGCTTGAATTGCTCGTGCTGGATGGCGCGCCCTGCAGGATTCGAACCTGCGACCTACGGCTTAGAAGGCCGTTGCTCTATCCAGCTGAGCTAAGGGCGCTCAACAACTTATCCAAAATAATGGTCGGGGATGAGGGATTCGAACCCCCGACATCCTGCTCCCAAAGCAGGCGCGCTACCAGACTGCGCTAATCCCCGTCGTCACTTTTACCCTCGAATCGAGAGGTAGGCATGATACTGACGACAGACGATCTAGTCAATTAAAAGCAATAGGTATTCTCTTCACAGAGACCGCTTGAAATGAGAAGATGGTTGCCTATCAAGACCTGTTCGTTCTTTTGATTTAGGAGTCTTTAATTTTATGAAAACCCAAATACTTGATGGGAAAGCTATCGCTTTAAAAACTGAAGCAGAGCTACATGAGAGGGTTGCTCGCATCAAAGATGCAGGTAATGGTAGGACGCCCATGCTTGCAACTGTTCTTGTAGGTAGCGACCCTGCTTCTGCCACGTATGTTCGCATGAAGCAAAATGCATGCAAACGAGTGGGCATGGATTCCATCGCGGTAGAATTGCCTGAAACTACAACTACAGAAGAACTCTTAACTAAGATCAAAGAATTAAATGCTAACTCTCTATGCCAAGGAATCCTTCTTCAGCATCCCGTGCCTCCTCAAATTGAGGAAAGAGTTTGCTTTGATAGCATTGCATTGAATAAAGACGTTGATGGAGTCACCTGTCTCGGCTTCGGGCGCATGGCAATGGGCGAAGAGGCTTATGGGTCAGCTACCCCTCAAGGTATAATGCGCCTTTTAAGCGCCTACAAGATTCCTGTTGAAGGAAAGCATGCTGTTATCGTTGGTCGTAGCCCTATTCTTGGTAAACCAATGGCAATGATGATGCTTAATCAAAACGCCACTATCACCGTCTGTCATTCGCGCACCAAAAATTTGCCTGATATTATTAAAAATGCTGATATTGTTGTCGGTGCCGTAGGGAGGCCTGAATTCATAAAGGCAAGCTGGATTAAAGATGGCGCAGTAGTTATCGATGCCGGCTACCACCCAGGCGGCATTGGTGATATCGAGCTCACTCCACTTTATGATCGTGTCTCTGCAATAACTCCAGTACCTGGTGGGGTGGGGCCAATGACAATTAACACGCTTATTTTTCAAGCTGTAGATGCCGCGGAAAAAAATAGTGTAAAAATTTAAGATTGACGGAAGATACGTATATTTTGCGCTACTAAAAGATTACCTATCCTCTTCTCCAAGAGGTGCCCTCACGAGAGTCTTCTAGCACAATACCTTGAGCAAGCAACTTCTCTCTTATGCGGTCAGCATCTAAAAAATCATGATTTTTCTTTGCCGTTATTCTTTCCGAAATCAGGGCCTCTATCTCGCTAGAGCTAATACTGTCAAGCGCATCCACAATAGTTCCACCTTGCATAAATACTTCTGGATTAGAATCTAAAATTCCAAATATATCTCCAAGAGTCTTCAGCTCGCCCACTAGTAAGCACGCCTCAGCTTTATCTGTTACAGCGAGAGTATTAATCTGACGAATCATGTCGTACATGACAGCCAAAGCCTCCCGTGTATTAAAGTCATCATTCATAGCTAAGATAAAGCACTTATAATATTTTCGGTTTTTGAGGTCGTTGAGCGGCAAGGACTGGACATCAGGAAACTGTCTAAGAGTCATATAGAATCTTTCTAATCCTGTTTTCGCTTCGATTAGGCTCTTTTCAGAATAATTTATAGGGCTACGATAATGGCTAGAAAGCAGAAAATAACGAATTATTTCTGGGTGATATTTTTTCAGCACCTCCTTAATAGTAAAAAAGTTTCCAAGCGATTTGGACATTTTTTCATCATCAACCCTTACAGCACCAGCATGCATCCAATAGTTTACGTATTTTTCTCCAGTTGCAGCTTCACTTTGAGCTATTTCATTCTCATGATGAGGAAACGGCAAATCTGGCCCTCCCCCATGAATATCAAAAGTAGCTCCAAGGCAACAAGTTGACATAGCAGAGCACTCAATGTGCCATCCAGGTCTTCCTGAGCCCCAAGGAGAATTCCAGCTAACCTCTTCAGTCTTTGCGCTTTTCCATAAAGCAAAATCACGCTGATCTTCCTTGCTTAAATTCATATCAATGCGTGCATCTATCAGCAAGTCTTCAGGGTTGCGCTTACTTAATTTACCGTAGTCAGAAAAACTGCTTACCCGATAATAAACATCGCCGTTTTCTGCAGCATAGGCATGATTTTTATCAATCAACACCCCAACCATAGCAATAATTTCATCAATATACGCGGTAGCCCTTGGCTCCATGTCTGGGGGCAAAATTCCCAATAATCTTTCATCTTCATGCATAGCGTCTATCATACGCTCAGTCAGAACTGAGTAGAGCTCAGCATTTTCATCTGCCCTATTTAAAATCTTATCGTCAATATCCGTGATATTCCGAACATAATTGAGATTCCAGCCCTGTGACCGTAAATACCTAGCAATTACATCAAATGCTACCAGTACCCTTGCATGTCCAATATGACACAAGTCATAAACGGTTACCCCGCAGACATACATATTGATATTGCCCTGAATTATCGGTCTGAAAACTTCTTTCTGGCGAGTCAAGGTGTTGTATATATGTAGCGTCATAATTTGATCAATTTAATGCCTAAAAAAAGAAAATAATTTTGTGAAATACTCTAATGTTAAGACAAAATATCCGTCCAACTAGATCGAAGCGCGATGGTCTGGTTAAATACAATTTTTTTCGAATCTCCGCTATGACTATCTTTACAGAAGTAGCCTTCCCTCTCAAACTGATAGGGTACACCTATCTCAACATCGGCTAAACTGCGTTCCGCCTTGCAGTTAGTCAGTATCTTCAGTGATTCTTTCTCGATCATCTCAAGAAAATCCTTATCACCTGAATCAGGCAAGGGATCGCTAAACAAACGATCATATAGGTAAACATCGCAATCAACACAATTTGTAGCGGACACCCAGTGAACCACCCCTTTAGGTTTAATACCATCAATAGGATCTTTTCCTAGCGTCTCAGAGACCAAAGTCGCATTGACTTGAATAACATCTCCTGTCTCATTTTTTAAGTAGTCGTCGGCCTCAATTACATAGCAATGACGCAATCTAACGCGCCTACCGGGAGAAAGTTTTTTATTAAGTTTTTTGCTGTATTCTTCCTTAAAGTCATTTGCATCAATGTAAATTTCTCGGGTAAAAGGAAGATTGCGATCGCCTAACTGCAACTCATGGTGACAAGGGGCCGGTAGTTGCTCTAAATGCCCCTCGGGGAGATTAGTAATGACTACTTTTAAAGGATGCAGAACTGCCATGGCACGAGGAGCATTCTTATTTAACTCATCACGAATAAAAAATTCAAACTGAGAGAGATCTACTAACCCGTCAGTTTTTGCTACTGCAAGACTATCGCAAAAATTACGAACGGCCACTGCTGGTACGCCACGACGACGCAACCCTGAAATTGTTGGTAAACGAGGATCGTCCCAGCCATCCACATAGTTCCCATCTACTAGCTGCTTAAGTTTTCTTTTGCTGGTCACACTGTAATTAAGATTCAATCTTCCAAATTCAAATTGACGCGGCTTAGAAGGCACAGGGAGGCTATTAATAAACCAATCATAAAGAGGCCTATTAGATGTAAACTCTAATGTACATACTGAATGACTAATACCTTCAATGGCATCTTCCAGGCAATGCGCAAAATCATATGCTGGATAAATATTCCATTTATCACCTGCGCGATGGTGCGGCATTTTCTTAATCCGATACATGACCGGATCACGGAGACTGATATTTGGTGAGGCCATATCAATCTTTGCCCTCAATGTCATGGATCCTTCTGCAACATCCCCATCTTTCATTTTTTCAAGAAGCTCTAAACTTTCTTCAACGGAACTTTCTCGAAATGGGCTATTTGTTCCCGGGGCAGTCAGAGTACCTCGATTTTTTCGCATTTCTTCGCTGCTTAATTGACAAACATAGGCTTTCTTTTCACAAACTAGATGTTGAGCCCAAGCATAAAATTGATCGAAGTAATCAGAAGCATAACGAACCTCTCCATGCCATTGAAATCCGAGCCATTGAACATCCTTAATAATAGCTTGAACGTATTCTTCGCTTTCTTTCTCTGGATTTGTATCATCAAACCGAAGATGGCAATTGCCACCAAACTGTTGCGCTAGACCAAAATTCAAACAAATAGACTTGGCGTGACCAATATGAAGATACCCATTAGGCTCTGGGGGAAACCTGGTGACAATCTTAGTGATAGCGCCCGTTCCTAGGTCGCCACTTATTGCCTGCTGAATAAAATTGAGTGGTTTATTATCGTCTGCCATACTGACGGCCCCAGTGAGGCTCTTCTCCATAATTAAGAGTAGGGTTAAAAAGAGCAACCATTATAGCCTCCAGAGTCTTGCGTATAAACCATTGACGTTAGAGTTTTGTAAGTTTCCATCCATCTAAAATTTTCAGAATAAGAAAACGGGCTATGATTAAATCAAATACACGCGCTATTCTCTATCTGCAGCTATGTCTTGTGTCTTTTTTGCTGGGAGACACCTTATTAAAAATGTTATTTAACAGTATTCCTACAGGTCAGTTAGTGTGGTTCAGAACACTAGCATCTATCCTAGCGCTACTAATCTTTATAGTCAGCACCGGGCGAATGCACTTACTCAGAACCTCTAACCCAGCCCAGCACGTATTCAGAAGTCTTTTTTTTGGATTAATTAGTGTTGGCTATTACCTATCAGTTAAATATTTCCCCCTTAGTGCCGTTGCGGCAGCTCTAGCAGGGGCGCCTATTTTAATTGCCGCTATATCACCATTTATTCTTGGAGAAAAAGCAAACAAAATACAATGGATAGCGACGATTTCCGGCTTTATTGGCGTTTGCTTTGTTCTTAGATTAGATGCTGAAGGCTTCAGCTGGGTTTACATATCACTACTTAGTCTTCCTTTTTCATACGCAGTGCTCATTCTGTGGGGTCGAAAATTATCGAAAACTGATTCAGATTGGGCCATTAATTTCTACCAATTTATACCTCTATTAATTGCTGCTAGTTTTTGGGAACAAGACCAATGGATCCCTATAAGTTCATTGCAATTAGCCGGCATGCTAGTATCTGGAACAGCTGGAGCCATTGGCTTCATGCTCTTAATAGCTGCATTTAGAATCGCCAAACCAGTCGTCATCGCTCCTTTTGAATACAGCTATATCTTGATGGCTTTAGCGGTAGATGTTTTATTTTGGCATCTAATCCCTGACACGCTTATATGTATTGGAATTACTTTGATTGTGCTTTGCGGTATAATACAAGGCTGGCAATCCAACATAGACAATACGGACAATACGGACAGTTAAAAATTCTAAACAGGATAAGTTTTTATAGGTCATAGAAGGTTTAATTCTATAAAAAAAAATGTAGAATGCCGCCCTAAAAATTATTTAACACAGGATTACTTACCATATGATTACCCTCCACACCAACTTTGGCGACATAACCATTGAACTGAACTTTGATAAAGCCCCGCTATCCGCAGCAAATTTTCTCCAATACTGTCGAGATGATTTTTATACCAACACTATCTTCCATCGTGTAATCGATGGCTTTATGGTCCAAGGTGGTGGCTTTAATGAAGAAATGAAACAAAAAGAAGGCCGAGACCCTATTCAAAACGAAGCGGACAATGGTCTCGTGAATGATATTGGAACTTTAGCGATGGCAAGAACCAATGATCCACATTCTGCAAGCTCTCAATTCTTCATTAATGTTGGCAGCAACGGTTTCTTAAACCACTCAGGGAAAAATTCCCAAGGTTGGGGTTATGCTGTATTTGGAAAAGTGACTGACGGTATGGATGTTGTGAACAAAATAAAATCTGTACCGACTGGCAATAAAGGGCCTCACGGGGATGTTCCTGTTGATACCGTATCCATAGAAAAAATTACCATAAGTGATGTCTACAGCGGCAAATAACCAACTATGTAAGACTGCCAGAGGCAATAATCTTTGGCAGTCTACTTAACTAACCATATTCAGATAATTAGGTTAAATGTCTACATTACTTATTTCTGATTTACACCTATCACCTCAATGTCCGGCAGTAAGCGAGGCATTTTTTGGTTTTTTAAAAAATGAAGCCGTACACTCTAATGCGCTCTATATTCTGGGAGATTTATTTGAAACTTGGATTGGCGATGATGATCCAGAACCTTTCTCTCGCCAAGTAATTTTAGCACTAAAAACAGTATCGGATAGCGGGGTATCTGTCTATTTCATGCAAGGCAATCGAGATTTTTTAATTGGTAAAAAATTCTCACATGACACCGGCTGCACTCTTCTTGATGATTACCATACATGCGAGCTTGAAGGCAAAAAAGTATTACTGCTTCATGGTGACACTCTCTGCACTCGCGACAAGCAATATCAGCGATACAGGCGTATAGCTAGGAGTCGTTTATTGCGCTGGGTGTTGATGCATCTACCCCTAAAAGTAAGACAGCGCATAGCGGCAAAATGGCGATCTCAAAGTATGGAGTCTAACAGCAACAAATCAGAAAATATCATGGATGTTTCGCCGCAAGAGGTTGAGCAAACCATGAAAAAATATTGTATTGATACAATAATACATGGGCATACACATAGGCCGAATCGACATAAGCATCTACATGGAGAAAGATTGGTCTTGGGTGACTGGGGTCAAAATGGGTGGTTTATACGCATTAAAGACAAGGGAGCAATCGATCTAGTATCTTTCAAAATAAAATAAATAGGCAGCTGTATTTATAGAGCTAATCTGAATTAATGATCTCATCAACTAAAGAAGGACCTCTGTAAATCAACCCAGTGTATATTTGGACAAGATCTGCACCACAGTCTAGTTTTCCTTGGAAATCACTAACACTCATAACACCCCCAGAAGCTATTATAGGGAAATTCTTTCCAGTTAGAGATCTTAAGGTAACTAAGACTTTAGATGATAGTTCTAATAAAGGTTTTCCGCTTATACCGCCCTTGCCAGAGAGGTGGTCATGAACATTTGAAGTATTGGTGCAGATTATTCCATCTATATTCTTTTCCAAAATGATTTCTACAAGCAACTTAAGATGAGAGCTATCTATGTTGGGAGATATTTTTAGAAATAAAGGAACATACTCATGCTCTTTCGACAACTCAATCTGTTTTAATTTTAAACTGGATATCAAATCAGAAAAGTACTCTTTATTGAAAAGATCTCTGAGGCCTTCAGTGTTTGGAGAAGAGATATTGATTGCTATATAGTCAGCATAAGGAAAGACTTTTTCCAAACATATCAAGTAGTCATCTTTTGCCTTTTCTAGAGGTGTATCAGAATTCTTGCCTATGCTAATCCCAAGAGGGATAGAAGATTTTCTTTTTGAAACATTTTCTACTAAATAATCAACTCCTTTATTATTAAAACCTAGACTATTTATCAAGGCTTCTTGAGAGCTGACCCTAAACAACCTTGGCTTTGGATTTCCCTTTTGAGGTCTTGGAGTGACAGTCCCTATCTCCAGAAAACCAAACCCCAAAGATGCCAAAGGATCAATATAGTCTCCATTCTTATCCAGCCCGGCCGCCAAACCTAGCTTATTAGCAAAAGTTATACCTTTTAAGGATGTTTTATTTAGAGTGCTTCTCTTTGGAATCTTAAACCCTACTAAATGCAGTAACTTTAGGGACCATAAACCTAAATCATGAGCAATTTCCTCTGGAAATAATCTCATCATTGAAGTGCAGAAAGTTAAAAAAAATAGTATTAGTTTCGTAAACATAAAATCATTATATGTTCGCTGTCATTAGAATAATAAGAAAAGTATTAAAAATAGTTTCTTTTTTATTAAAAAATAGAGCTAAAGGTACAAGCTTATGCATTTCAACTTGGGCTCAATGGGTATCCAGAATGAAAATAAAATGTATCGTCTGATGATTCAATTAATAATTGCTCCTGCTCACGAATAATTAAAACACGATCATCAAAAGATCTATCTGGAATGCTCTTCGCCAATGTCAGATAATCTTGGAAATGCCGCCCTTCCGATTTGAGCAAAGATAAATAAAATGTTTTTAGCTCATCGTCAAGAAATGGAGCCAGTTTCGCAAACCTCTCACAAGATCTAGCCTCAATGAATGCTCCCACTATAAGCGAGTCCATTAACCTCGCAGGTTCATGTGTTCTAATTTTTTTCCTTAATGCTGAAGCATACCTGGAAGCATCAATATTGTAATACTCTATGCCTCGAGCCTTCATAATAGTAATTACCTGTTCAAAGTGGCGCATTTCCTCACGAACCAAGCGAGACATTTTACTGATTAGCTCGTAGTTGTCGACGTAACGGTATATCAAATTGAGGGCTGAACTCGCTGCTTTTTTTTCACAATTAGCGTGATCAATTAATAAAATTTCTTGATTATTTAGTGCTTTTGACACCCAGCTTTCTGAGGTTTCGCATGCTAAAAAACCTATGACTTCTTTTGTATATTCAGGCATCACCAGACTTCATCCTCATTAAAATATTTTACTCAATCAAGATATAGCTGCTATTTGAGCTTAAGCGGCTATCTTATAGTAATCACTATCTTACCATTATGCCTTCAAGTAATTCGCGCACAAAAGACGTGCTGATGACAAAAATATAAACCCTTGGTTATCATCAAAAAATATAACTTTTACATGAAATTAATAATTCACCACTCCCCTTTAATAACTAATTTATAGTAGAATAATACCCCGATACAAAAAGTGTCCAACAGAATTAAAGGGTTAGCTGCAAAAAAATTATCGGCCGCTAAAAACAGAAACATAATAAAATTGAGCTGGCTAAGCATCCATGTGAGACGAGGATTTAGATTGTGTTAGAAACATACCGTCAGCAAGTAATTGAACGCTCTACCGAAGGAGTTTCACCAAAGCTACTTTCCCCAGAATGGACAGCAGATCTAGTAGGGTTAATCAAAAACTCTCTTGCTGGGGAAGATTCGTTCTTGCTGGGCCTCATAGCAAACCGTGTTCCTCCTGGTGTAGATGAAGCAACTTACTGTGAGAAATTTGAATGAGCTTATATTCAGAGTATATGGATGAAATCGCCACCCGTAAAAAGGATCTAGGATTAAATCCAAAACCAATTGACAGCGCTGATTTGCTGGCAGAGATAATTGCCCAAATCAAAGATACCGGGAATGAGCGGCGTGAAGATTCCCTGAAGTTCTTTATTTATAATACGCTACCAGGCACAACCAGGGCTGCTGGCGTGAAAGCACAATTTCTGAAAGAAATCATTCTGGGTGAATCTGTCGTTGCAGAGATCACAGCAGAATTTGCCTTCGAACTGCTCTCGCACATGAAAGGCGGCCCCTCTATTGAAGTTCTGCTCAATCTTGCTCTGTCTGACGATGCAGTCGTTTCCAAACCAGCCGCTGACGTTCTGAAAACTCAGGTATTTTTGTACGAAGCCGATATCGATCGTCTGACCGCCGCTTTTAAAGCCGGCAATGCCATCGCTAAAGAGATCCTAGAGAGTTACGCACAAGCCGAGTTCTTTACCAAACTGCCTGAAATTGACGAGACCATTGAAATCGTCACTTATATTGCCGGTGAAGGCGACATCTCCACTGATTTGTTGTCTCCAGGTAATCAAGCGCACTCACGTGCCGACCGTGA
>CAJIZZ010000005.1 GCA_905181945.1 uncultured Porticoccus sp.
CTTCGGTTATTAGGTCATCTACTGACTGCTGAAAAATAGAGAGGTTGGGTTGGTTTTCCAAGGTTTTGCGAATAAATGCTTTGTACAACAACCGGTCTGTTTGGGCCCGGGTGGCTCTTACAGCGGGACCCTTTCTTTCATTTAAAACACGAAATTGTATGCCGGCTGCATCGGTAGCGTGGGCCATAACGCCACCCAAAGCATCAATTTCTCTAACGAGATGACTTTTTCCTATTCCACCAATTGCAGGATTGCATGACATTTGCCCCAAGGTTTCTATGTTATGTGTAAGCAAAAGAGTCTTTCTTCCCATTCTCGCAGCAGCCAAGCACGCCTCTGTACCAGCATGTCCACCACCAATAACAATCACGTCAAATTTTTCTGGGTAATACATAAATACAACCAGTCAAGAAAATTCAGAAACAAGTCTCTTAGTATAATATAAATAGGGTGGCGGTTCTAAAAAACCCTTCATGTATTATTAATGGCACTAAGTTATATATGTGTTGTTATGTATATATATTTAAATTTATTATTATTATTATGTAGGTTTAATTCTGTGCAAAACACAAAAAATCCTTTTTTAATCAAAAAGATAAAACAATATAATCCCTCTTTATAAGCTAACCATAAACGGTTTTTTATAAACCCAAGGTTGTGGATAATATGGCTACTTATCCACAGATATAACCAGGGGGTCTTTATCCACAAAAAGATCCACAGAGTATTCCTTTGTTTCCCCTGGTGTAATCTACAGGTTATTTTTGTTTAATTTTTGAATTTTTAGCCAAACAATTAAAAAATTAGAAGTATGTAACCATATGATTCATTATTCCATTGCTCTATCGGAGTTTTTTCTTTAGAATCCATCGCCCTTAGAGGTGTTAGTTAGTTAACGGAAGTTTTGATCATGAAAAGAACATTTCAACCCAGCATAATAAAGCGTAAGCGTACACATGGATTTCGTGCTCGTATGGCTACAAAAGGCGGGCGTGCTGTAATTAACCGCCGTCGTGCTAAGGGCCGTCAACGCCTATCAGCTTAATTTTTCGCCTTATGGGGGTTTCTGCCTTAACTATAAGGTGGGTTGTTTGTCTTTAGGGGTGAACACCTAAACTACTATGTCTGAAGTTACCTTTGGTAGAGAAAAGCGACTATTGACAACACAGGCTTTTCAGGCCGTTTTTGGTGATACACATCATAAGGTCTCCCACCCAAATTTTTTATTATTAGCGCGCCCCAACCAACTATCAAACGCAAGATTAGGGATGGTTGTGGCTAAAAAAAACATCCGGTTTTCTGTCCACCGAAACAGAATTAAGCGTGTTGTAAGGGATTCTTTTCGTTTAATGCAGCATGATCTTGCTCCTGTGGATGTTATATTCCTTGTTCGTAGGGGTATGGATAAATTATCATCTAAAGATCAAACCGGCCTTATGTTAGGGGCGTGGAAAAAATTGCATAAAAAGCTGCGGATTACATCATGACAATTGGCACTACCACTGTAGTTCAAAAACTATGTATTTTTCCAATAAAATGCTATCGGTTTATATTGAGTCCTTGGCTGGGGGACAACTGTAGATTTTCGCCCAGTTGTTCTTGTTATGCAGAGGAAGCTATTGTGGCACACGGTGTCTTTAAGGGGGTTTTCTTTACATTTTATCGACTTATAAGGTGTCACCCCTTTCATCTAGGGGGTTACGACCCCGTTCCCCCAACAGACCAAAAAAATCGGAAGAAATAAATATGGATTGGCAACGCTCGTTTCTTATTGGCGCCATGTTGGTGGTGTTGTATATGCTTTTTTTGGAGTGGGACGGCTTTCAGGCACAATACAATCCCGTAACAAATAGTCCTGCTTTAAGTGAGTTGGTGGTTCCAGAAATCCCCTTGGTTGAACCAACCAACACCCCCACCCCCAAACCAATGACAAACGAGATCCCCTCTGTCGTTGTGGGTGGAGAAACAACAACAATTTTTCAAGACATACAAAACGAAAAGAGCGAGCGGGTTGTTACAGTTTCCACTGACGTATTGACAGTTCATATTGATACTCATGGGGGGGACATTGTTCGGGTAGAGCTACCAAAACACCTGGCTGATATTGACGACAAAGATACCCCATTTATTTTGCTGAATCGCACAGCAACAACAACCTATATAGCACAAAGCGGCTTGATCGGGGTTAACGGCACAGACACAAAAGCAGGAAGGCCTGTTTTTAAGGCCCAAGCCACCCACTACCAATTACAAGAAAACGACGACTCATTGCAAGTCCAGCTAATGTTGGAAGAAAACAACGTTACGATTACCAAGCAATATACTTTTACTCGTAGCGACTATCTTGTGGAGCTTGAATATAAAATAACAAATCAGAGCAACACAGCATGGAAGGCCGGCCTGTATGGTCAAATAAAGCGAGACAGTCACAACCCTACAGTTGTTAATGCTATGGGAATGAAGCCGTTTCTTGGAGCGGCCCTAACAAGCAATGAGAACAACTATCAAAAATTAGACTTTGAGGACATTACCGACAAGTCTTTTGAGGACAGTCTTTTGGGTGGCTGGGTTGCGATGGTTCAACACTATTTTGTAAGTGCTTGGGTGCCAAACAAAAGTACCAAAAATAACTTTAATGTTCGAAGGTTGGGCAGCCAAGACGTTTATATTTTAGGCTTCACCTCCCCAGAAATTACAGTCAACCCAGGGGAAAGTGGCAACATTAGCGCAGCCTTTTACTCTGGACCTAAAGACCAGTACCGCTTAGAGGAAATATCTCCATATCTCGATCTTACCATAGACTATGGTTGGTTGTGGATGATAGCAAAACCGTTATTTTGGGTGCTGTATCAGCTGCACCAATTTCTAGGAAACTGGGGCTGGTCAATTATCATGCTCACAATCTTGATTAAGGCAGCCTTTTTTCAGTTATCAGCTAAAAGCTACACATCTATGGCTAATATGCGTAGGCTTCAACCAGAAATGCTGCGCTTAAAAGAGCTCCACGGGGACGATCGTCAAAAAATGTCTCAAGAAACAATGAGCCTTTATAAGCGTGAAAAAGTAAATCCAATGGGGGGGTGTTTGCCCATTCTGGTTCAGATGCCGGTTTTTATAGCACTATACTGGGTGCTGCTTGAAAGTGTTGAGTTACGACACGCCCCTTGGTTGTTGTGGATTAACGACCTATCAGTGAAAGACCCATTCTTTGTGCTCCCTTTAATTATGGGGGCCAGTATGGTTATACAGCAAAAACTAAACCCCACGCCACCAGACCCGATGCAGGCCAAGGTGATGCAAATTATGCCTATAGCGTTTACTTTTTTCTTTCTATTTTTTCCGGCAGGCCTTGTTCTCTATTGGACGGTAAATAATTGCCTTTCAATTCTACAGCAGTGGATTATTACACGCAGAATAGAAGGGGCGGGAACAAAAAACTAAGACAATATGGGCTTAGCTGCCGGCGGGCAGCGGTTCGATGATTGCCTGAGTGTTAAAAATGTATTTATCTTCCGATCAGGACACAATAGCTGCGATAGCAACCCCGCCAGGAAGGGGTGGGGTTGCTGTGTTGCGCATTTCTGGCCCCAACCTTGATGTATTAATATCTGGCCTGTTATCAAAAGAACTGCAGCCTAGGCATGCTGTGCTCGCAGATTTTTTGGACGCCAGCGGAAGCGTCATAGACCAAGGGCTTGCAATATTTTTTCCTTCGCCCCACTCGTTCACTGGAGAGACAGTGTTAGAGCTTCAGGGGCACGGCGGCCCGGTTGTCATGGACATCTTATTGCGTCGCAGTCTTGAGCTGGGGGCCCGCTTGGCTAGGGCCGGAGAGTTTTCCGAACGAGCCTTTCTGAACGACAAAATAGACCTAACGCAAGCAGAGGCTACCGCTGACCTTATTAGCGCATCTTCAGAGCAAGCAGCCAGGTGCGCTGTTCGTTCTTTGCAGGGTGAGTTTTCTAAGCAAATAGTTGCGCTGGTGGGGGCGCTTACTGCCCTGCGCATTTATGTTGAAGCAGCGATTGATTTTCCAGAAGAAGAAATTGATTTTTTGGCTGACCCCAAGATAACCGCAGACCTTGATCGTTTGCTTGCAAAATTACGTGAAATCAAAACTAAGGCGCATCAAGGATCGTTAATTTCCGAAGGAATGACTGTTGTAATTGCAGGAAAACCCAATGCGGGCAAGTCTAGCCTCCTGAACGCCCTTTCTGGTCGAGATAGTGCGATCGTTACGCCTATGGCGGGCACAACTCGCGACATTCTTAAAGAACATATCCATGTTGATGGAATGCCACTGCACATAATAGATACTGCAGGCCTTAGGGAAACAGAGAACCTGATTGAGAAAGAAGGCATAAAAAGGGCCTGGGGCGAAATTGATCGCGCTGACAGGGTATTATTTGTTATTGACAGCGCTGATGAGTACTCACTAGACCTTCAAGCAAACTGGCCAGAGTTTTTTGATCGATATCCAGGCCGAAAAAACATTAGTTTTGTACTAAATAAGGTGGACCTCTCTTGTTTGCCGGCTGGAATATCAGAATACGACTATCCTGTAATTGGGCTTTCGGCAAAACAGGGTTTGGGTTTGGGGGTGCTGACTGAGCACCTTAAGGATTGCATGGGTTATACCGGTACCAACGAAGGTAGTTTTGTTGCGAGGCGCCGACACATAGAGGCGCTAATTAACGCGGAAGAGTTTCTTTTACTAGGCCGTTCGCAGCTTCTTGGAGCTGGGGCTGGAGAGTTGTTAGCAGAAGACCTGCGGTTGGCCCAACAAGCGCTAGCCCTCATTACGGGAACGTTTACTAGTGATGACCTGTTGGGCCAAATTTTCGGCAGCTTTTGTGTTGGAAAGTGACTTTTTTAAGCAAACCGGTCACTAAAATAGTTAATGTTATTTTTTACAGTCTGACTATTGTAGTGACAAGAAATTCACAGGAAAAAATCAAGTTATCAATAACTTATCCACAAGAAAGCATACAAATATAGCCATAAAGACGCCTTTGAGCTGTTTATAAACACAGCGGCGCCTGTTTTCTTATCTTGTTGTTTTAAAAGGGTATTATTTATTATTGTCTGCCTGTTTTATTTGTCAAAAATTGTGGATAACCCGACTCTTTCTGGCTAGACTAGAGTCTCGGCAAAGAAGCTGGTTCCAGAATCGTAACTAGCAACAATAATTAGTATTTTTTGGGGTATTGCAACTTGGCTCAAGTGTTGTGGGATCAGTGTTTAGGTCGTCTTGAAGAGGAGCTTCCTTCACAACAGTTTAATACCTGGATTAAACCCTTAAAGCTAGATCCGCTGCCTAGTAGCAGCATCGTCTTATTGGCGCCTAATCGTTTTATAAGAGACTGGGTGTTAGATAAATTTTTATCACGCATTACAGAAATTTATCAACAGCTTAGCAGTACGCGCTGCGAAATAAAGGTTGTTGCGTCAGAGAGCACAACCAGTGCGCCAAAGCAGGCAATACTACAGCCCCAAGTGCTAACCGGCAGGTCGCTGCCAGCGACCACGGCTATAGAGGTTCCTGCTACCCGCCCGCCCGTCAACGTTGAGGGCGGCTTAAATCATAAGACCTATCTCAACTCAACGTTCACGTTTAATTCTTTTGTGGAAGGAAAATCAAACCAGCTCGCTTTGGCCGCTTCGCGTCAAATCGCAGACAACCCGGGCGGGTCATATAACCCCTTGTTTATTTATGGTGCGGTTGGTCTGGGAAAAACCCACCTAATGCACGCGGTGGGCAACGAACTACGCCGACAAAAACCAAATGCAAAGATCGTTTATTTGCATTCAGAACGTTTTGTCGCAGATATGGTAAAAGCCTTACAGCTTAATGCAATTAACGATTTTAAGCGTTTTTATCGGTCTGTTGATGCTCTTTTGATCGATGATATGCAGTTTTTTGCTGGCAAAGAGAGATCACAAGAGGAGTTTTTTCATACATTTAACGCCCTGCTAGAGGGCGGCAAGCAGATGATATTAACTTGCGATCGGTATCCAAAGGAAATTGACGGTTTAGAGGAGCGACTTAAATCCCGTTTTGGTTGGGGTCTAACTGTTTCTGTAGAGCCACCAGAGCTTGAGACCAGGGTCGCCATCTTAATGAAAAAAGCAACGCAAGCAAAGGTGGCCCTGCCCACTGAAGCGGCTTTTTTCATTGCTCAGCGGGTTCGCTCCAACGTAAGGGAGCTAGAGGGCGCACTAAAAAGAGTGATAGCAAGCGCTCACTTTACTGGACGCCCAATCAATGTTGATTTAATACGTGAATCCTTAAAAGATTTGCTTGCGATACAGGACAGGTTGGTCACTATTGATAACATTCAACGGGTAGTTTCAGAATACTATAAATTAAAGATGTCCGAATTGTTATCCAAAAGACGCAGTCGATCGATTGCCCGCCCCAGGCAGGTTGCAATGGCTCTCGCCAAGACGCTAACGAACCATAGCTTACCAGAAATAGGAGAGGCCTTTGGTGGCAGAGATCACACAACCGTTATGCATGCCTGCAAGAAGGTTAAAGAGCTTCAAGAAGAAAGCCGTGACATGCAAGACGACATGAAGCACTTGTTGCGTACACTAACAACCTAATTTTTGTGTAGCCTGCAAACTATAGCGGGGAGCGCTTAACTAATTTGAATTGGAGCCGCCGATAAATGAAATTTAAAATATTGCGAGAAGAGCTTCTAAAGCCGTTACAACTAGTTGTCGGGGTTGTAGAGAGGCGCCAAACCCTACCGATACTTTCTAATGTATTAATCGTTCTTAAGGGCAACCGCCTGTCTCTCACTGGAACCGATTTGGAGGTTGAGATTGTTGGCCATGCCACCCTAAAGACGGCCGCAGAAGATGGCGAAATTACTGTCCCAGCCCGCAAGCTGATGGACATATGTCGGTCTCTGCCAGAGTCAACTGATATCACATTTAATGAAAAAGATGGCCGTATACAGATTGTTGGCGGCCGCAGCCGGTTTACATTGTCGTCTCTCCCCGCAAGTGAGTTTCCGAGCGTAGATACTGGCGATACCGGCCAGACCTTTGTTATCGGCCATCTAGAACTAAAGCAATTAATTGGTCGTACGTCATTTGCAATGGCTCAGCAAGATGTACGCTATTATCTAAACGGGATGCTCTTAGAGGTGAGCGACAATCGAGTTAGAGCGGTAGCAACAGATGGCCATCGCTTGGCCATGATGGATTCGAGCAAACTAGAGATTGAGGGTGAAAAGATCCAAGCAATTATCCCTCGAAAAGCAGTGATTGAGCTTTCCCGGCTTCTTCTTGATGACGGAGAGGTCACCATTGTTTTGGGCGACAATCACATGAAGGTGGTTGCTGAGGACTTTCGATTTATTTCTAAGCTAGTTGACGGGGCTTATCCAGATTATGATCGAGTGGTTCCCAAGGAGGGCGACAAGCAAATGGTAGGACTGCGTGAAGACCTGCGAAGCAGCTTTAGTCGTGCCTCTATACTGTCCAACGAAAAATATCGTGGAGTCAGACTTGTTTTAGCAACAGGCCTTTTAACGCTAGTGGCTAATAATCCAGAGCAAGAAGAGGCTAGAGAGGAGGTTGTTGTGACTTATGACGCCACAGAGCTAGATCTTGGTTTCAACGTTAGCTATATTATTGATATTCTTAATATTTTATCTGGACAAGATGTATGTTTTACTTTTTCTGATGCAAACAGCAGTGTTTTGATTGAAGATCCTGCAGACCAAAGCGCCGTGTACGTTGTTATGCCAATGCGGTTATAATTTTTAAAAAAAGATTTTCTTTTATGTTTCTAAAAAAGCTTGGTATACATGGCTTGCGAAATCTTTCTCATAATGAAGTATATTTGTCCCCAACCTCTAACTTTTTTTATGGGGTCAACGGCAGCGGAAAAACAAGCCTCTTAGAGGCAATTCACGTGCTAGGCCGAGGCCGCTCATTCCGCTCTCGAACCCTAGAGCCGATAATTAACGAAGAAGAACAAGCATGCACCGTGTATGGAGTGGTGCAAGCCGAGCGCTCTTCTGTATCCTTGGGCGTAACGCGATCTCGAGCAAAAGAGTTTGAGTTTAAGATGAATGGCCAAAAAGTGAACAGCGCATCCTTGCTTGCTGACACTATGCCACTTTTAGTTCTCAGCGCCGACACTTTTCGGCTTTTGGATGCTGGCCCGCAATATCGCAGGCAATACATAGACTGGGGTGTGTTTCACGTGGAACGTGCTTACAGGTCTCTGTTACAAAAGTTTAAGCGCGCTCTTAAGCAGCGGAATTCATTGCTGCGATGTGATAGAATAGATATGAGTTCTTTGAGCGTATGGGATATCGAGTTTGTTGAATTAGCAGATCAGATCAACCAGTACCGCAAACAATACTTAGAGAAATTAATTGAAAAAATTCAATGGGTTATAGGTGAAATTACTGAATTAGACGGCTTTGAGTTTAAGTATTTTCCTGGTTGGGACGCCGCAAAAAACTTGTCAGACGTATTGTATGCAGACCGCCAAAGAGACGTGCAGATGAAGGCCACAACTCACGGCCCCCAAAGAGCAGACCTGAGAGTAAGGTTTAATATGCGTCCGGCAAACGAAGTGTTATCCCGCGGGCAAACTAAGATAGTTGTTACCGCAATGCAGGTCGCACAAGGCTACTTGTATCACGAAATGACAGGACAGCAATGCCTTTATTTGTTAGACGACCTGCCTTCCGAGCTTGACCTGTCTCACAGGAAGCGAGTGGGGGGCTTGTTGTTTAGGCTGGGCGCACAAACTTTTGTTACCGGGGTCATCAAAGAAGACCTAATGAGCTCCTGGCCCATCGAGGATGAAAATGTAAGTATGTTTCACGTGGAACATGGCCATATTATCCAAGAATAAACCTCAATACTACATGACCTTAATTTAGGATGTTTGTATGACTGAAAATAAAACTTATGACTCAGACAGCATCAAGGTGCTCAAAGGCCTCGATGCGGTCAGAAAGCGCCCGGGCATGTATATCGGAGACACAGATGATGGTACGGGCCTCCACCACATGGTGTTTGAAATAGTTGATAACTCCATTGACGAGGCCTTGGAGGGGTTCTGCTCAGAAGTCGTCGTCGTGATCCATCAGGACGAGTCAGTAACAGTTTCTGATAATGGCCGAGGAGTACCAACAGAAATGCATGAAGAGGGCGTTTCTGGCGCTGAAGTGATCATGACAGTGCTTCATGCTGGCGGAAAATTTGATGAAGATAGCTATAAAATTTCTGGCGGGCTTCATGGTGTGGGCGTTTCTGTGGTCAACGCGCTATCAAAGGAGCTTACGCTGACCATTAAGCGGGGCGGCAAGATACATCAACAGCAGTATAGTCATGGCGTTCCTCTAGCCCCACTAAAAGTTGTTGGCGAAACAAAAGAAACCGGGACCGCTATTCATTTTGTGCCCTCAACTGAAACGTTTACTAATATTAAATTTCACTATGAAATCTTCGTAAAAAGGCTCCGGGAGCTTTCTTTTCTAAATTCGGGTGTTCGAATTATTCTAAAAGACGAAAGAACAGAAAAAGAAGACGTTTTTGAATATGAGGGGGGCTTAAGGGCCTTTGTTGAGTATCTCAACACTAATAAAACAACTATAAATAACATCATGCATTTTTCTGTGTTTCGGGATGACGGGGTCGGTGTAGAGGCTGCCTTACAGTGGAATGACACTTATCAAGAAAACATACTGTGTTATACCAACAATATTCCACAGAGAGACGGCGGGACGCATTTAGCCGGCTTTAGGTCGGCCCTCACAAGAAGCTTGAATACCTATATAGAAAAAGAAGGCATGGGAAAGACCAACAAGGTCAGCACGACAGGAGACGATGCCAGAGAGGGCCTAACCGCAATTGTTTCTGTCAAGGTTCCTGATCCTAAGTTTTCTTCTCAAACCAAAGAAAAATTAGTGAGCTCTGAAGTTAAATCAGCGGTTGAGCAAGAAATGGGAGGACACTTTACAGATTACTTGCTGGAAAGCCCCCAGGAGGCTAAAAGCATAGTTCTCAAAATGGTTGAAGCCGCAAGAGCGCGTGAAGCAGCGCGCAAGGCTAGAGATATGACTCGCAGGAAAGGGGCTCTTGACATTGCCGGGCTACCCGGGAAGCTTTCAGATTGTCAGGAAAAGGACCCCGCTCTATCAGAGTTATATCTTGTAGAGGGCGATTCAGCTGGCGGCTCGGCCAAACAAGGCAGAGACCGTAGAACTCAAGCTATCTTGCCGCTAAAAGGGAAAATTCTTAACGTTGAAAAAGCTAGATTTGATAAGATGCTTTCTAGTGTCGAGGTTGGAACGCTCATAACAGCTCTAGGTTGCGGCATAGGTGCCGCAGAGTTTAATCCGGAAAAGCTTCGTTACCATACGGTTTTGATAATGACAGATGCTGATGTCGATGGATCGCATATACGCACACTATTGTTGACTTTTTTCTTTAGACAGATGCGTGAGCTCGTAGAGCGCGGCCATATCTATATAGCGCAGCCACCTTTGTATAAGCTCAGCAAAGGAAAACAAGAACAGTACCTGAAGGACGATGAAGAGCTTACTAGGTTTTTGACTCAGTCAGCCCTAGAGGGCTCCAGCCTGCATGTTACTAATGGTGCGCCGGGAATTAGTGGGGGCGTTCTTGAGGCATTAGTGCAAGACTATCGTCATGTCATGGGGACTATAGAGGGTATGTCTCGAGTATACCCAGTAGAAATTTTAAAAGCATTGGTTTTTCTTCCCCCTCTAGATGCAGAAAAACTAAAAGATAGGCCTTCAGTAGAAGGCTGGAGCCAGCTACTGCTTACGGCACTAGAGAAAGACAGGATATCAGGCAGCAAGCTGTACAGCATAACTGTTGAGCCACAGGAAGAGAGCCAGAGTTTTGTCCCCAAAGTAGAAGTTACGGCTCATGGCGTGCCTTCAGGTTATTTTCTGGGGCAGGATTTTTTTGCCTCCAGGGAGTACGCAGCCATCGTCTCTCTTGGCGCCCAACTGCAGGGCCTGCTAGAAGAAGACGCTTATATAATGTCTGGTGACACGAAAAAAGCAATAGCCAGCTTTGGCGAAGGCCTTGACTGGTTGATGGGGGAATCGCGTCGTGGGTACAGTATTTCACGCTATAAGGGGCTGGGAGAAATGAATCCAATTCAGCTATGGGACACAACCATGAACCCAGAGACCAGGCGGATGCTTAAGGTTACCGTTGAAGACGCAATAGCCGCCGATCAAATGTTTACTACCCTCATGGGTGATTTGGTTGAGCCGCGCCGTGACTTTATTGAAAAAAATGCTTTATCAGTAACAAATTTAGATATTTAAGTTAAGCTGAAATGTCAATGTTTTAGGGTTTTCTGTGTAGCTTCGATCACGTTTTTTACATGCTCTGTTAGCAGCCGACTATCATCGTCGCTGTTTGTTTCTATTGCCTTGCCAATAGAAATATGTATTTGTCCAGGCCGCTTGATAAAAGCGTGCGGCGGCCAGCAGTGGCCAGCATTGTGGGAGACAGGAATAATTTGAGCTCCGGCCGCAATTGCTAGCGCTGCACCACTTCGTCCATAACGACCTATTTTTCCAAGCGGCATCCTTGTGCCCTCAGGATAAATCAGTACGTTTTTCCCAGAGGCCAGGCGCTGCAGGCCTTGGGATAAAATTTGCTTTAAGGCCCCCCTCGGACTGCTTCTGTTGATAGCAATGGGGTGCATAAAATATAAAGCCCAGCCAAAGAAAGGAATCCAAAATAACTCTTTCTTAAGGATGGTGCTTACAGGCCTTAGAAGCCGCTGGAGATAAAAGGTCTCCCAGCCAGACTGATGATTGCTTAGTATTACGCAAGGGGCCTCTGGGATGTTCTTTAGGCCATCAACTCGTAATGTTACCCCGCAGCTGACACCCAGCCACTTAATGATCAAGGCGTTAGCTAGAGTAACAATATTATGTCTTGCCCTGCAGGGGAGAAAAATACCAATAGTGCAGGTAAATGTGCCGAAAAATGCTAAAATTAAGGCATAAATAACGTAAAATAGTAGCGATCGTGTAAAAAGAATCAAGGTGTTCACAGGCGAGCTCTAGCGCAGAGATAGTCCGCTGCTTGTGCTAAATCGTCAAAAATATTGGCTTGCCGCAAAATAACCTCTTCTTGCTGGCGCAGTATTTTTTCAGTTTCTGCTCCTTTGCCCGTGCGCACCAAGATAGGCATACATTGGTGCGTTAGACCTGCTTGCAAATCACGAAGGCTGTCTCCAACTAGAGGAACCCCGGCTAAGCTTACGGCCCATTTTTTTGCTATTTGGTCCAGCAGACCAGAGGCTGGTTTTCTGCACCCGCACTGATCTTCGGGGCTGTGTGGACAATAAAAAATTCCAGCGACGCCGACATTGAAAGGCAGAAGCAGGTCGGCTAGTTTTGAGTGCATTGCATCAAGAGTGTTTGTGTCAAACAAGCCACGACCTAGCCCTGACTGATTGGTCGCGATAACCACGGTATAGCCAGCCCGGCAAAGCCGGACAATTGCATTAATGCTTCCCGGAAGGGGCACCCACTCTTCAGGCGTTTTAACATAAGCATCAGAATCCTGATTGATAACGCCATCTCGATCAAGAATAATGAGTTTGATCATAAGGGGGTAGTGCTCACTATGAAGGCTTTTATTTTGATGGCACCAACAATGAAATGTCAGCTACCTCAAGAAACAGGTTTCGCAGTTGGCGCAACAAAACAAGACGGTTGTTTCGTATTTCTTGATCGTCAACCATCACCATAACATTATCAAAAAAATTATCTACAGGCTGCTTGAGCTGCGACAAAAGCTTTAGTGCCTCAGCATAAGACCTTTTATTAAGGAGCGGGCGAATTTTTTCCTCAAGCGTTACCAGTAGTTCAGCAAGGGCCACTTCCGACGGCTCCACCAAGAGGTGCGCTTTCACCTCTTTTGATAGAGCTGCCCCTCCTTGCTTAGCAAGAATGTTTGAAACTCGCTTATTGGCAGCAGCTAGCGATACCGCTTCAGGCAGGGTGCTAAAAAAATGCACTGCGCTTACTCGAAGATGAATTTCAAGAGGGTTTCTAAGCTTTCTTGCGGCGACAGATAGAAAAACTTCAGTGGGAATTTTTTCATCCTCGTACCAAGATCTAAAACGGTCAGTAACGTAAGTAAGCACTTGCTTTATTACATCATCGTTAGCAGCCAGCTTGCCTGTTAGGCAGACATGCTGAGATGCCGCAACCGAAAGCGCCTCATAAAGATCTATATCAATTTTTCGCTCAATAATTATTTTTAACAAGCCAAGACTTGCGCGACGAAGAGCAAAGGGGTCCTTGGAGCCAGAAGGCGACTGCCCGATACCAAATATACCGACCAGCGTGTCTAGTCGATCAGCTAAAGCTAAAACAGCCCCTGTTGCTGTCAGCGGAAGCGTGTCGCCTGCAAAACGAGGCAGATATTGCTCTAATAATGCTTCAGCAACTTCGGGGTGCTCTCCGTCATTAATGGCGCAATAACGCCCCATGACGCCCTGTAGGTCTTCAAATTCACCAACCATTTCACTCACCAGGTCCGACTTGGATAGTTCGGCGGCTCTGACGGATAAGGCTGCTTTTGCCCCCACAATTGGCGCCAAAAACTGCGCAAGACCAGCTAAGCGCTCCGTCTTGTCATAGACAGAGCCAAGTTTTTCTTGAAAGATAACAGGCTTAAGAAAATTGCGCTTCTCGGCAAGGGTGGTTTTTTTGTCAGCATCATAAAAAAAAGCAGCGTCTGCTAGACGCGGGCGGATGACTCTCTCGTTTCCGTTGATAATTTCTAGGGGGTTTGCGCTATTAATGTTCGAGACCGTAATAAACAAAGGAAGCAGTTCCCCAGTTTTATTTTTTACATGAAAATACTTTTGATGCTCAGCCATTGAGGAAATTAATGCCTCAGAGGGGACAACAAGAAAGTGTTCTTCAAACCGCCCCAGAAGCGGCACAGGCCATTCGGTTAGGGCGACCACTTCATCCAAAAGCGGCTCGTCAATAACAGCTATCCCGCCAGCCTGCGAAGCAGTGCAGGTTACACCAGATCGAATAAGCTCCTTTCGTTCAGAAAAATCAGCAATAACAAAAGCACTGCGAAGCACTTCTTTGTAGTTTGCGGGGGAAGAGACAACAACACTACCGCTGCTGTGAAAGCGATGCCCTTGAGTTGTGTTGCTTGAGGTTAGCCCCATAATTTTAGTTGTGATAGCATTTTCACCGAACAAAACCAACACCCAGTGCACAGGGCGAACAAACTCATAAGGGTTTGCTCCCCAGCGCATTTTTTTTGGAATAGGTAGAGCGGAAAGAGCAGCCTCAATAATTGAGCCTGCTAGCTCGCTTGTTTTCTGCCCGGGCTTATTGGCGCGATGACACAACTTGTCTTGGGTGCCGTCACTTTCAACCTTGCCAGACAGGGCCTCTATGGGGATGTGGTTTTTGGCAGCAAAAGCTTGAGCTGCAGCAGTTGGGCGACCCTTGGCGTCAAATGCAATTTTTGCAGGAGGCCCCCATATAACTATATTTTTGTTTGGAGCCTGCTCATCAAGTTCTTTTAGAAGAACGGCTAGCCTGCGTGGCGTGGCGAAAATCTCTGCCTCTTTAAAGTGCAGAGAATACGAGCTAAATTGAGAAACCAGCTCGTCGCGAAATGCCCGCGACAACGACAACAGTGCTTTGGGGGGCAGCTCTTCTGTGCCAACCTCAACTAAAAAATCTGCGCTCATTTTTCAGCCCCTTTGGCTTGTTGGATAACTTTGTTTGCTAGTTTTGTAGGGGCTAGAGGGAAACCAAGGGCAAGCCTAGAATTAAAATAAGCCTTTGCTACGGCTTTAGCTAAAGCCCGAATTCGCAAAATATACCGTTGCCGCTCTGTGACAGATATTGCGTGACGGGCATCCAGAAGATTGAATGCATGAGAGGCCTTAATAACCATTTCGTAGCCAGGCAAAGGCAGGCCTTTTTCTACGAGTCTTTTGCATTCATGCTCCAGGGCATCAAAGCTTTTGAGCATAAAGTCTACATCAGCCTCCTCGTAGTTATAAGCTGACATTTCTACTTCATTCTGGTGAAATACGTCGCCATAAGTTACTTTTCCTGCCGGGCCGTCTGTCCAAACTAGGTCATAGACACTATCAACACCCTGCAGGTGCATGGCAATACGCTCAAGACCATAGGTGATTTCACCAGCAACAGGAAAACATTCGAGCCCGCCTACTTGCTGGAAGTAAGTAAACTGAGTGACCTCCATTCCGTTTAGCCAGACCTCCCAGCCGAGACCCCAGGCCCCCAGTGACGGCGACTCCCAGTTGTCTTCAACAAAACGAACATCATGAATGGTTGTATTGATGCCTAGCGTTTGCAGCGAATCAAGATATAAGTCTTGGAGGTTGTCTGGCGAAGGCTTCAGGACTACTTGAAATTGGTAATAATGTTGCAGCCGGTTGGGGTTTTCACCATAGCGCCCGTCCGAAGGCCTTCTACACGGTTGTATATAGGCCCCGTTCCACGTTTCGGGGCCAATAGCGCGCAAAAAAGTAGCAGGATGGAACGTGCCTGCCCCAACCTCCATGTCTAGTGGTTGCAAGATAACGCAGCCGTGACGAGACCAAAATTGCTGTAAGGCTAAGATCAGCCCCTGGAAGGTGGAAATATCTTGTTCAGCTTGTGACACCTAGATCGTCCTTTAGAGTCGAAAGCATACGATTATAAGGCCGCAAACCACGAATAGTAAGAGGCTGGTTGCGCAAATATTAGAAGGGGTTATTGAGGTAAGCTATTGGAGGTATAAAAAAATAGAGTTTAACTCTTAATGATTAAAGCATTATAGTGATTTTTAATCATATTAGACGACCCAATAGGAGGCCGGCAAGGTGCATAAATTTACTGTTTTTGGCCATCAAGCATGTGGTTTTTGTCGCCAAGCAAAGTCTGTGCTGGAGGCTAAAAACTTAGAGTTTAAGTATGTGGACATTCACGAAGAAGGCATAAGCCCTGCGGCTTTAGAAAAAACAATAGGCCGTCCTGTGGGTACGGTGCCACAAATTTTTCATGGTGATTTTTATGTGGGCGGGTATCAAGAGCTAATGAAATATTTAGTTAAAGAGCAGTTGATGTAGAGACACCGCTTATTCTGCCCCAGCTAGTATTTTAAAGACGGCAGCCACGTGGCTACAGATGGCCAGAAACAAAGAAGAATCATTAAGAAAAGCTGTATGCCGATAAAAGGCACAACTCCTTGATAAATATCTTTTGTTTTTACGGTTTTTGGCGCAACACCGCGAAGGTAGAATAAGGCAAAACCAAAAGGGGGCGTTAAAAATGAAGTCTGTAAGTTAATAGCGATCATGACTCCCAGCCATATCGGGTCTAGTCCCATACCAAGAAGAGCTGGGCCTATAATTGGAACCACAATGTAAGTTATTTCTATAAAGTCGAGAATAAATCCGAGAAAGAATATCATCACCATTACCGCAAAAGTGGCACCAAACAACCCTCCGGGAATATTACTCAACAGGTCTTCAACCAGCGCTTCGCCGCCAAAGCCACGAAACACTAAAGAAAATACCGCGGCGCCAACTAAAATAAGAAAAACCATAGAGGTCACCTCAGTGGTAGTTTGTGCCACCTCTTTTAGTCGATCAATAGATAGCCGCCTCGAGCCGAGGGCCAACAAGGCTGCGCCAAACGCACCAACACCGGCAGCCTCAGTTGGTGTAGCTATGCCGGCCAAAATAGACCCCAAGACAGCAACAATTAAAACTATCGGCGCCAATAAGCCCTGCAGGAGCTGTAAAACAGCAACCTTGCTTTGCTCTCTTGGCGGAAGCCTTGGAGCAAGATGGGGCCTAAAGTGTGTGATGATTAGCAAGTAGATAATATACATTGCTACCAGCATGAGGCCCGGAATGACGGCCCCCAAAAAAAGATCCCCGACGGAAACTGTTTTGGGGGCAAAGATACCTAGAGCGAGCTGAGACTGTTGATAGGCGCTGGACAGAACGTCTCCTAGCAATACCAGGGCAATAGAAGGCGGGATGATCTGGCCCAGGGTGCCTGTAGCGCAAATAGAGCCAGCCGCTAAAGACGAAGAATAGCCTTGCTTCAGCATGGTCGGCAAAGACATGAGGCCTAGGGTGACCACTGTAGCGCCAACAATCCCCGTGCTTGCTGCTAGCAACATTCCAACCAGAACAACAGATATTCCTAAGCCGCCTTGCAGCCTACTGAATAATAAGGACATGCTGCTCAGCAGATTTTCTGCTAGGTTAGATTTTTCTAGCATGACGCCCATGAAGATAAATAACGGCACGGCTATCAAGGTGGTGTTGTCAATTATGCCATAGAGGCGATTAGGTAAGGCATACAAAAACGACATATCGAAGTTGCCGCTAAAATTACCAATTAGTGCAAATATCAGGGCAGTGCCAGCTAACGAAAAAGCCACAGGATAGCCAGCCATCAGAACCACACAGACCGCAATAAACATAATGATAGAAATATGTTCCACCACTACGCCTCTCCTTGTGGCGAGGCAGGCATTTTGCTATACAACAAGAATAAAATATTTTTTATGATTTCTGATAGGCCTTGCAGCATAATTGTTACAGGCATTAATAATAATAAAGTTTTTAGTAGATACAACCAAGGTAGGCCGCCCGCCTCCCGTGATGCCTCATTGATGGCCCAGCTGCTAGCAACATAGTCCCAGCTAACGATTAGAATCAAGAGACACACGGGCAGTAGAAAAAACAAGGCCCCTAATATTTCAATTACAGCCTGTGTTCGAGGGTTAAAGTTTTGATAAAAAATATCGACACTAACATGACCTTTTCGTTTAAGGGTAAAAGCAGCGCCAGCTAAGAATACAGCCGCATGCAGGTATGTTACCGCTTCTTGTAGGGCTATCGAGCCAGTTTCAAAAAAATATCGCATTAAAACTATAGCGCACGTTAGCGCTACCATTGCCAGAGTTAGCCAAGCAACAATGCGGCCAGTCCACTCAGTAAAATGGTCAATACCGAGAGCTAGCAATTTAAAAGGATGGGCGAGCTTATAAGCCATGGAATGTCTTGCACCTGATGGGGGTTTGGTGAATTATACTTGCACAAGGAAAGCCAATCATCTGATATTAGTTATTTTAAAAAAATTGTTGTTTTTCTGACACCTCTAGAGAGCAATAATCTTGTCATAGTACTGTCATTAAAAACTTATAGTATGACCTCAGTAAATTAAACAGGCCTCGGAGGCAATAGTGAAAAAAACATTCAAAATAGCACTTACCGGCGCTGCGATGGCGCTACTCATGTCAAGTGGTTCGGTATTAGCGGGCGCGCGTGATTATGTTAGCGTTGTTGGCTCATCAACAGTGTATCCTTTTGCTACAGTTGTAGCAGAGCGTTTCGGAAAAAACACTGGTAGCCCAACACCGAAAATTGAATCTACAGGATCAGGCGGCGGCATGAAGCTTTTTTGTGCGGGCGTTGGAACAGCTCATCCAGATGTAACCAATTCTTCGCGTCGTATGAAGGCATCTGAGTTTGAAAAATGCCAAGGCAATGGTGTAACGGACATCATAGAGGTCCTTATTGGTTATGACGGTATCGTGGTAGCCAATTCCAAAAAAGCCAAACAAATGAGCCTGACTCGCAAAGACCTGTACTTAGCCTTGGCGGCTAAAATTCCTGGCCCTGATGGCAAGTTGATTACAAACCCAAATAAAACCTGGAAAGACGTTAACGCTGAGTTACCAGCAGTTAAAATTGAGGTTATTGGACCACCACCTACTTCTGGAACACGCGATGCTTTTTCTGAGCTAGCAATGGAAGGCGGTGCCAAAAAATTTGAAGCTTTAAGAGCCTTAAGAAAGGAGAAAAAGTCTGACAGCATCATGGAAATGATGGACAAGCTTGGAATCCCTCCAAGCGCCTACAACAAGAAGGGCAAAAAAGTATTCAAGGCTGTTACCCATGCGCTTCGTGAAGACGGCGTTTATATTGAAGCCGGTGAGAACGATAATCTGATTATTCAGAAACTTGAAGCTAATCCTGAGGCGTTGGGTATTTTTGGATTCTCTTTCTTGGATCAAAATAGCGACAAGGTTCAGGGCTCATTAGTCGAAGGCAACATGCCTTCATTCGATAATATTGCGGATAAGAGCTACCCAATCTCACGTCCGCTGTACTTCTACATTAAAAAGGCTCACATAGGGGTTGTTCCTGGTATTACGGAATATGCCGCAGAATTCAGCAGCGATCGCGCTTGGGGCCCAGAAGGATATCTTGCTGACAAAGGCATGATTTCTATGCCAGTAGAGCTGCGCGCTAAGTATGCAAGCGATATAAAAAACACAGTGCCAATATCTGGCCTATAAAAGTTTTCTCCCTATGGTGTTCATCTCTCTGGAATATCATAAAAGGATAAGGGCTTGGCAATTTGTCGGGCCCTTTTCTGTTTAAGGATGAATTTTTCAGTATAATGATTGCGTTGTGAAAAAGTAAAAATAGTGCCATCAACAGCAACTGGAACAGCAATGGGATTAACCTCTTTAGTTTTAATTTTACTGGTGTTGGCTTTTGTGGTTTATTCTACGGCCCGCTCTCGAGCCATCAGCCTAGCAAAACCGCTTGGTGGAATAAGCCACCTGCACTCTCTGCCATTTTTTTATGGCATGCGTTCTGCAATTTGGTGCGCAGTCCCAGCGCTTGGATTGTTGATCATATGGTCATTGTTTGATGATCATATAATCAGCACCTTGGTGTTAAATAGTTTGCCAGAAAGCATGAGGCCCGCTTCAGCCACTGAGCACAGCTTGCTTATAAACAGTATAGAGAATATAGCGAGCGGCGCGCTAAGCTCTGTAGCATCAGACCCACACCTGGTGTCTGCTGCAAAAGTATTAGACGACCTAAACGCTATGGCTGCAAATTTAGTCACGATAGTTGTATTATCAACGGCTATTTTTTGCAGCGCGTTGGCCTGGATCAAGCTTTCCCCTCAATTGCGAGCGCGCCAAGCAGTAGAGAAGGCGTTCAAAATAGCTCTGCTTGCAGCAGCTTGTGTGGCGATTTTTGCCACTCTTGGCATTGTTCTGTCGGTATTATTTGAATCTATAAGATTTTTTCAGATGGTGCCAGCCTCAGAATTTTTGTTGGGCACAGAGTGGAGCCCGCAAATGGCTATTCGTGCGGACCAGATAGGCTCATCTGGTAGTTTCGGCGCCATTCCGCTTTTTGTGGGAACGTTGTTAATTTCTTTCATAGCGATGGTGATAGCAGTGCCAGCAGGACTAATGTCAGCTATATATTTGGCTGAATATGCCGAACCTGCGGTACGTAACTTTGCTAAGCCAGTGCTAGAAATTTTGGCAGGAATTCCCACCGTTGTGTATGGCTTTTTTGCCGCACTAACGGTTACCCCCTTTCTTCGACAGGCTGGAGCAAATATAGGATTAGACGTATCATCAGAAAGCGCTTTGTCCGCAGGACTTGTGATGGGCGTAATGATCATACCGTTTGTATCTTCGTTGGCAGACGATGTAATTACTGCAGTCCCTCAAAGTTTGCGGGATGGCTCCTTGGGGCTTGGTGCAACCAAATCAGAGACAATTAAAAAAGTTATTTTTCCTGCTGCGCTGCCTGGGATAGTTGGAGGGGTCATGCTGGCAGTCTCGCGCGCTGTTGGAGACACCATGATTGTGGTTATGGCGGCCGGCCTAGCAGCAAAAATGACTATTAATCCATTAGAAACAGTAACTACAGTGACGGTGCAAATTGTTACTTTGCTTGTTGGAGACCAAGAGTTTGATAGCCCTAAAACGTTAGCAGCTTTTGCTTTGGGTTTAATGTTGTTTGTGGTTACGTTAGCGCTTAATTTCTTTGCGCTGCGTGTCGTGAACAAATATAGGGAGCAATATGATTAACCTAACTGCGGCCTCCCGAGAGCAAAGAATTAGACTGGGTCTAAAGAAACGACATAGAGCAGAAAGACAGTTTAAATTTTATGGTGCTCTGGCTATTGTATTTGGTTTGGCCTGCGTTTTTTTGTTGTTTGGCGACATCGTTAGCAAAGGACATAAAGCCTTTCAGCTAACCTATATTAATCTTGAAGTAACTTACGACCAGGACATTTTAGGTGTAAACGATCCAACTGATGCCAGGCAAGTGTCCCTAGGAAACTTTCATGGAGCGATTAAGGCTGGACTAAAAAACCGTTTTCCAGAAGCGACCGGACGAAAAAATAAACGGGAACTATACAGCTTAGTCAGCAATGGCGCAGGATATAATCTGCGTGATCGCCTAATTGAAAACCCAGTGTTATTGGGCAAGACAATAAAAATATGGGTGATCGCCGATGATGACGTTGACACTTACTATAAGTCTATAGGCGAAAGCGATGGACCGTTTACGGGGCGAACGAGCGAACAAAAAGAAGGTTGGTTGAAAGAGCTTATAAAGGCTGGAGATATAGAGAAACGATTTAATTTTAATTTTTTCACGGAAGGTGATTCTCGAGAACCAGAGCTGGCAGGCATACGAGGAGCGGCAATGGGCTCCTTCTATACGTTGATTATTACTATACTGCTTGCTTTTCCTTTGGGTGTTGCGGCGGCAGTATATTTAGAAGAGTTCGCTCCTCGCAATCGTTGGACGGGCTTTATTGAAGTTAACATTAATAACCTCGCTGCTGTACCGTCGATCATTTTTGGGCTACTAGGCTTGGCAGTTTTCATTAATTTTTTCCATGTGCCTCGATCAGTGCCACTGGTGGGAGGGTTGGTGTTAACCTTGATGACTTTGCCGACAATAATTATTTCAAGCAGGGCCGCCATCAAGTCTGTGCCTCCGTCAATTCGTGAGGCCGCTATTGGCGTTGGTGCGTCTCCGATGCAGGTGGTTTTGCATCACGTGCTTCCCCTTGCTATGCCCGGAATGCTGACCGGCGCCATTATTGGTATGGCGAGAGCGCTGGGCGAAACAGCGCCACTTTTAATGATAGGAATGGTGGCATTTATCGTGGACATCCCCAGCGGCTTTCATGATCCATCCACCGCGCTACCCGTTCAAATTTTTCTTTGGGCGGATAGCCCAGAAAGAGCTTTCGTAGAAAAAACATCGGCGGCAATTATGGTGTTGTTGGCCTTTTTGATAGTAATGAATACTTTCGCCGTAGTTCTGCGAAAACGTCTTGAACGAAGATGGTAGTAGAGGCCAAAAGGATAAATGATGAACACGATAGAAAAACACACTACAGGTATTACTGCTGGCCTACAGGAAGGCAGTAGCGTAAAAGACAGCGAAGAGCAGCATCCAGAGGAAACCGTAGGAAAACCACTGATAGATAGCCCAAAAATGTCTATCCGCAATGTCGATGTTTCCTATAGCGACAAGCAGGCCATATATAATGTCAATTTAGATGTTGGGAAACACGAAGTGATTGCTATGATTGGGCCGTCTGGCTGTGGCAAGTCTACGTTTCTTAGGTGTCTTAACCGAATGAACGATACGATTGACAGCTGTAAGGTGTCCGGTTTAATCACGCTAGATGATGAAGATATTTACGCTTCAGATATGGATCCTGTGGCGCTACGCGCAAAAGTGGGCATTGTTTTCCAAAAACCCAATCCTTTTCCTAAATCAATTTATGACAACGTGGCTTATGGTCCTCGACTGCACGGCCTTGCTACCACGAGAGCCGAGATAGATGAAATTGTTGAGGTGAGCCTTACCCGAGCTGGGTTATGGAACGAAGTAAAAGATCGGCTTGATCAGCCCGGCACAGGGTTTTCAGGCGGCCAACAGCAAAGACTATGCATAGCAAGAGCCATTGCTATTAGTCCAGAGGTTATTTTGATGGACGAGCCGTGCTCTGCTCTAGACCCGATTGCTTCGGCTAAGATCGAAGAGCTCATTGCGGAATTGTCACAGAATTACACTATAGCGATTGTGACGCATTCAATGCAGCAAGCGGCACGAGTGTCTAACCGAACAGCGTATTTTCATTTGGGCCATTTGGTTGAGGTTAATGATACCGAAAAAGTGTTTACTGCGCCTACACATCAGCTCACAGAAGCTTATATTACTGGGCGTATTGGATAAAAAATAATAAATCGGTTAGTTTAATGGTAATAAATTGTATGTAGGGGTCACCAATGGACAAGTTACAGCTAGATCAGCATATATCAAGACAGTTTAATGAAGACCTTGAAGACATTAAAACGGCTATGCTGGCGATGGGAGGGCTGGTAGAGAAGCAGCTAGAGGATGCCATAACGGCGGTTACAGAAGCAGACAGTAAGCTAGCTGAGCATATTATAAATACCGAGGCGCAGATCGATGAGATGGAAAAAGACATTGACGAAACCTGCATTACGCTGATTGCTCGACGTCAACCTGCGGCCACCGACCTACGGCTAGTAATGGCGGTGAGTAAAACCATAAGAGATTTAGAGCGCATCGGAGACGAGGCTCAGAAGATCGCTAAGATGGCCATTCTTTTGACGGAAGACGGTAGTCATCCGCGCGGATACGTAGAGGTGCGTCATATTGGAAGTTGTGTTCGATCAATGTTGCGTGACTGTCTGGATGCATTTTCAAGATTTGATGCTGAATCTGCTATCGCCACTATGCTGCAAGATGAACAGGTAGACGTGGACTACAGGACAGCCCTTCGTGAAACAATTACTTTTATGATGGAGGATCCTCGCAGCATATCTCGTTCCATGAACGTTCTTTGGGTGCTTAAATCGTTAGAGCGTGTTGGCGACCATGCTAAAAATATCTGTGAACAGGTTGTGTATCTTGTTCAAGGAAGAGACATCCGCTGATTAGCATCAAATCATGCTGATCTTTGCATGTGGCATGTTCTTCAGGAACCGGATAAATTATCCGGTTTTTTTGTAACAGCATTTGTTGGTTTGAGCTAGCATGTGCGCGACATAATAAATTTATGGAGTTCTGATTTAGTGAAAGAATTATTTTTAAATAACCAAAAGTGGGCAGAAAAGGTTGAAGAAGACAATCCTGACTTTTTTCAGGACTTGTCTGAAGAGCATGCTCCAGAATATCTCTGGATTGGCTGTTCAGACAGCCGAGTTCCTGCAAATGAAATTATTGGCTTAATGCCAGGGGAGCTTTTTGTTCATCGAAATGTTGCTAATTTGGTAGTCCATAGTGACCTTAATTGCTTATCAGTGATTCAGCTGGCTGTTGAAAAGCTAAAAGTTAAGCATGTTATTATTTGTGGTCATTACGGCTGTGGCGGCGTAACAGCTTCGGTTTCAAACCAAAAGTTTGGCGGTTTGATTGATAACTGGCTACTTAATGTCCAAGATGTCGAGTATCTGCACAGGGCGGCTATAGATTATAGCGGCCAAGAAGAAAGGACCATTAACCAAGTCTGCGAGCTTAATGTGATAGAGCAGGCAGTCAACGTTTCCATGACTAGTATTGTTTTAGACGCCTGGGCTCGCGGGCAGAAGCTGGTGATTCATGGCTGGATTTACAGCATGACCGACGGGCTATTAAAAGACCTAGGGGTAAATATTTCAAATGCTGAGGAAATGAGATCTCAATATAACTCAGCAATTGAGGACATCAATAGGCGTTACTCTGGCGGTTGATTTCACAGGATCAATATTGAGGTGTTTTTATGTTAGTAGTTATTTCTCCTGCAAAAACATTAGACTACAGTACGCCGGCATCAACCGACAACTACAGCCTGCCAGGCTATCTTGACGATTCTGTGGAATTAATTCGACAACTTAGGCGCCTTTCTCCTTCCGAGGTGTCTAGCCTGATGCATATTAGCGACAAGCTGGGGAGCCTTAATTTTGGTCGGTACCTAGATTGGCGCCCAGAATTTAATACAGACAATGCTAAGCAATCTATTCTGGCCTTTAAGGGAGACGTTTATGCTGGGCTGGATGCTGCAAGCCTATCAAGTCTAGACCTGCAGTGGGCACAGAATCATTTAAGAATACTATCTGGCCTTTATGGGTTGCTGCGTCCGTTAGACTTAATGCAGCCCTATCGGTTAGAAATGGGCACAAAATTTCCCACGAGTCGTGGTAGTAACTTATATGAGTTTTGGGGCAATAAAATTACAGAGGGGTTGAACCAAATTCTTGATGCTGAAAAATCTCAATTGATTATTAATTTGGCCTCTAATGAATATTTTAAGGTGATAAGAACACAGTCACTTAAAGCCAACATAATCACCCCTGTATTTAAGGACTGGAAGAACGACAATTACAAGATTATTAGTTTTTTTGCCAAAAAAGCTAGAGGAATGATGAGTCGATTCATTATTGAAAATCAAATTGATGACCCTGAGAAAATAAAATCTTTCATCTCAGGCGGATACCTCTTTGATCAGGCTATGTCGACACCAAACGAATGGGTGTTCACAAGAAAGACAATGGAATAGCGCCGAGTGTCGATACCAAAAATATTTTCTCAGGCTTGTGAAAATAATCGTCAGCCAATCTTAGACTTATTGTTGCGTTTTTTTGCTAAAACCAGATCTGTCTTGGAGATTGGTAGTGGCACCGGCCAGCATGCAGCTTTTTTTGCCCCTCGCCTCCCCCATCTTGTTTGGCAGACGTCAGATCTAGCGATAAACCACACAGCTATTAATGCCTGGATTAATGACTACCCATCAAGCAACATTCGTCGCCCATTAGTCTTTGATGCAAGCTCCTCAAGCTGGTCATGTCGTTTGATGGACGGGCTTTTTACAGCCAACACCTGTCATATTATGCCATGGCCTACTGTAGTCAGTTTATTTGCAGGACTGCCTTCGCTGCTTGCCTCGGAGGCCACCATAGTTATATATGGGCCCTTTAAGTACGGAGGGCGGTTTACTAGCGCAAGTAACGCAGACTTTGATTGTCGACTAAAGATGCATAACCCTCATCAGGGTATACGAGACTTTGAAGCGATTAATGGGCTAGCGTCTTCTGCTGGGCTAGTCTTGCAGGAAGACCTACCCATGCCTGCAAACAATCGATTATTAGTTTGGCAAAGAAAAAACACTTAGCCCGCTTATAGCGCTTTTTTGTAGGGCAGTCGTTTAGAAGCATGCGCTATGTAGTCTTTAGTGTGCTTGTCTTCCTGGTCTAAAAATTTCTGTATTGCTTCTGCAAAGCCAGAGTGTCTAATCCAGTGTGATGAATGCACCTCTACCGGCTTAAATCCTCTAGAAATTTTGTGCTCTCCTTGAGCCCCTGCATCAAAACAAAACAAATTTTTTTCAATAGCAAACTCTATACCTTGGTGATAACAGAGCTCAAAGTGCAGAAATTCGAATTCTTTTTGGCATCCCCAGTAGCGACCGTAGAGGTTGTTATTATCAAAAAAGAATAGTGCGGCAGCAATCTTCTCGCCTGCTTTTTCATCTCTCCCTTCTGCTACACACATCATTGCTTGGTTTCCTATGGCATTACCCAGGTTTTGGAAAAAGTCTTTTGTTAAGTATCCGTTTGTTCCGTTGCGTTTTGAGTATGTTTGTTGATACATGGCGTGCATAAATTCCCACCAAATAGGAGTAATTTCTGTACCCACCAAGCGGGTGACATGTAGTTGTTCGTTTGCTAAGCGGCGCTCCTTAAGGAGATTTTTTCTTTTTCTTGAAGTAAGCGTGCCGACAAAATCGTCGAAATTAATATAATGGTCGTTATGCCAATGATATTGAACCCCAGTACGCTGCATTGCTAATTCTGGGACCAGCGTTTGGGCTAATTCGTGTTGTGGAAATAATAGGTGCCATCCTGAGGCCCCGCACTCTTCTGCTAAGAGCTTGATTGAGGCCAGTATTTTTTTAGCCACTAGCTGGCTATCAATATTAGGCAGTATACCTATGCGCGGCCCAGTTGAAGGCGTAAAAGGTATTGCAGAGATAAGCTTAGGGTAATACGGGACTCCATGTTGAGCATAAGCATCAGCCCAAGAATGGTCAAACACATACTCTCCCCACGAATGATGTTTTAAGTACAGCGGCATAGCGGCTATTATTTTGTCATTAGATTCTAATAATAAATGCTTAGGAGTCCAGCCAGTTTCTGCGCATACACTACCAGAGGACTCCAGCAGAGACAGAAAGCTATGTCTAAGAAAAGGATATTTTGATTCAAAAAGAGAGTCCCATAGCGACGGAGGACACTGATCAATAGATTCCAATATTCGAGTTTTCAAGCTTTAGCCTTTTAGGTGTCTATTTTGGCTGAGTCCATAGGAAACCTGCACCTAAACGTGCTGCCTTTTCCTAGTGTGCTCTTTATTTCTAGTAAGCCAGAGTGGCGAATTAGAACATGCTTAACGATTGCAAGGCCCAGCCCAGTTCCACCTGTTGCAGAGGAGCGGCTTGCGTCAACACGATAAAACCGCTCTGTAAGCCGAGAAATGTGAGTGGAATCTATGCCGCTACCATTATCAGATACCTCAATAACTTGAAAATTATTTTCGATATAGGCTTTAACTTTAATCTTTGTTTCAGCTGGATTGTGTCTGAGGGCATTCAAAACTAAATTAGAAAAGGCGCTATATAGCTCTTTGTGGTCCCCCGACAGGCAGACTGTGTCAGCGTACTCTAAGCTTACTTTGTCCGGCTGACCCACAGAAATACTTTCACTGACAACAAGAGCATCTTTAACAATATCTTGTAGTAGTTGTTCTGTAGCTATTGGGGTTTTTGGTGCCGGCGCTGCTGTGGACTCTAACTGAGACAGCATAACTAAATCATTAGCCAGACAGGTCATCCGGCTAGTTTGTTCTTGCATTTGCCCCAGTGCTTTTTTCCAAGCCTGAGGCAGGCCCTCTTGAGCGGCTAGCAGTGTTTCGGTATAGCCGGATAGCACTGTCAATGGCGTACGTAGTTCGTGAGAAATATTCCCTAAGAAGTCTTGACGTACTTGTTCTAAATGCTTTAATCGAGAAATATCCCTAACTACCAAAAGGATTTCACCTTGACCAAACATAGCGGCACTGAAGAGAACAGTTCGATTGGGGTTCTCTGATGCAGCTAGTTCTAGCTGTGTTGATTGTATGGGGTCTTCAATAAAAGCGACAAATCTTGGATCACGAACTATATTAACTATGGACTGCCCTCTATCGCTTTCTTTTAGGCCTAATATTTTTACTGCCGAGGGATTCCACCACTCTAATATTCTTTCAGCAGAAAGAGTAAGAATCGCATCTGGTAGAGCCGCGGTAACCTGACCCACGCGGTCCGATAGTTCTTTGCGACTTCGCTTAGCTCGTTCGTTGCGCTGTTGCATACGATACAGATGATCTGCCATATCTGCCGGAATACCAGAAATATCAGGAGGGTGGCCCACGCAGCCTCTTTCTAGCCATCGATATAGCTTTAGGATGCCTAAAGAGGCCCATATCAAATACAGGAGGACCGCTATTAGCCAGGTAAGCACCAGATGATCGTTTGTTAAGCCGACAATTGTCGACAAGAACAACAACAGGAGGATCAACTGTGCTTCTGATGCTAGGCCTCTATGCAAAATTTAAATCCTATTTAGTCAGAAATTTTAGCAGAGAACCGATAACCTGCCCCCCTAACAGTTTGTATCAAGCGATCATGACCTTCAAGCAATAATGCTTTCCGTAGACGTAGAATATGCACGTCAATTGTACGCTCGTCCATGTACACATTCCCACCCCAAACATAGTCTAATATTTGGTTCCGCGAGTACACTCTTTCTGGATGTGATAAAAAAAAATTTAAGAGCCTAAACTCAGTAGGCCCAAGATTAACAGGTGTACCAGAGATGCTGACACGATGGCTGACAGGATCAAATATTAGCTGATCTACCTTAAAGGGCTCTTGCGGCGCTTCCCCATCCGAACGCCTCAACACTGCTTTGATACGAGCGATCAAGTTTTTGGGAGAAAATGGTTTAGAGACGTAGTCGTCGGCTCCTGATTCCAAGCCCTGCACCATGTTGTCTTCTGCAACTTTAGCCGTCAACATAATAATAGGAAGAGAATTCGTTTGCTCATCACGCTTTAAGCGTCTCATTAATTCCACACCGCTAGTGCCTGGCATCATCCAGTCCAGCAACATTAAATCTGGCTCTTCGTCTATTATCAGGCTGTGAGCTTTGGAGGCGTTTTCGGCCTGTAAAATTTTGTAGCCAGCAGGCTCCAGAGCCGAAGCTATCATTTCGCGTATAGGGGCTTCGTCATCAACTATTAAAATAGTTTGTTTTTTCATAGCGCACACCAATCAAAAGTTGAAACCATTATTACATGACATTTACATAACAAAAATATGACAGCTGTGCTGTTCTCCATTAGATTGCGCAGTAGTCTAATGCTAGACCAATAAAAATTACTGCTCCCACGTAGTTGTTGTTTAAAAAAGCCTTAAAACACCCCCTTTTGTCACTATTGCGTATTATGTACTGCTGGTAAACAAATAGAGCCGCGGCAGCTATCAGCGAGCAATAAAACCATTCTCCTCGCTCAAAGAAAACACCAGTTATGGTTAGCAGCACCAAAACTGCTACCTGCAAGCATGCGGTAATAGCCCGATCCATTTTGCCAAACAAAATAGCCGTGGATTTAACGCCAATTTTTAAATCATCGGCCCTGTCAACCATGGCATAAAAAGTATCATATGCAATAGTCCACATGACTATGGCGCTATACAGCCACCACAACATACTATCGATTTGATTGGTTACGGCAGCAAAAACCATAGGAACGCTCCAGGCAAAAGCCGCGCCCAAAAATACTTGTGGTAGATGAGTGTACCTTTTCATAAAAGGGTAGCTGGCAGTTAAGGCAGCGCCTATGCAAGAAAGCTTAAGCGTCAAGTTGTTAGTAAACATGACCAAGGTAAGTGCGCCAGCGCACAGTATAAAAAAAATTATGAGTCCTTCTTGGGTGCTGATAGAGCCGCTAGGAATTGGTCGATCACGAGTCCTCTCTACATGACCATCAATTTTTCGGTCAGCAATGTCGTTAATAACGCAACCTGCGGCTCGCATCAACACTACACCAAAAGTAAAAATTATAAAGTTTTTCAGAGTTGGCGGACCTCCGCTAGATAGCCATAGGGCCCACAGGGTAGGCCAAAGCAACAACAAGGTTCCTGCTGGCCGATCAAAACGCATGAGTCTCAAGAAGACAGGCAGGCGTTGTTTTAGGTTCTTTATCTTAAAGCTATACATATGGTTGCTAACACGTGATTAATTTTAAATGAAATTTGGACTGAAAACTTTTCAATGAAAACTACTTGAAAGCAATTTTTTGTTAAATCCTGGTATAAATAGTTCACTCACAAGAAGCGGCTTTTTATCTAGATAAAACAATGAGCGGCGACCCCAAACAGCCGCGTCATAATTATTGGCAAACCCTTGATGCAGATAACCATTATTTTGCAGGCAGCCTATCTCAATATCACCGCGCTGCATGGCAATGTCTCTGAACAAAAGAGCCCCTAAAGGCTTATTATTTAGTTTTCGTAAATTTTTTAAGCGGCCAGTAAGAGTTTTGACAGGAATAACACTGCGCGCATACACTAATGGTATATTGCAACCATACAGAATGACTTGTCGGATCAATGCTTTCTGCCGCAAAGGCATTCCGAGCGCTCGAATTTCTGACAGCATTGGTGAAGCCATTTGTTGTGTTAGCACTTCGACTTTAAATTCTCCCCGACTTAGCTTCATGAGACGCTGCGTTAGAGACCCCCTGTCAAGAAGCCAGCTACGCAACCCCGTTGGCGTTGCAGTATAGGGTGCCCGCACATAGCTTTTCCAGTTGGGCTCGGAAAGAAATATTTGATTAGGGTTATGATAAGCGAACAAGTTTCTACCTGTAGGTCGTCTGATAGCGGTGTATTCTAACCTGTAAAGACATTAATGTTGCATCCTATACTTGGCCATAACGCTCGCCGTCCCCAAGCCATCTTCGGATAATTGCTTGGGCGTTTAATGGATGTTGGTCCAATAGTAACTCTGCTGATAGTTTGATTTCTGGCAACAAATGACCGTCTCTTTGTAAGTCTGCAATCCTGAATGCCATTTCACCCGTTTGCCTGGTCCCCAGAACTTCTCCGGCACCACGAAGCTTTAAGTCCATTTCAGCTATTTTAAATCCGTCGTTCGTCTGGCGCATAATTTTAAGTCGCTCAGCCCCTTGTTGTGATAAGGACGGGCCATACAACAACACGCAGTGACTTTCTTCTTTTCCTCGCCCCACTCTTCCTCGAAGTTGATGGAGCTGCGCTAGGCCAAGACGCTCAGGGTTTTCAATCACCATCAAGCTTGCATTTGGGACATCAACACCCACTTCAACCACAGTTGTGGCCACCAAAAGTTGAGTTTTCCCCGCCTTAAACTGAGCAATAGTAGCAGACTTTTCTCCTGTTTTTTGTTTGCCGTGCGCCAAGCCAATTTTTAGCTGTGGAAGCAAAAGATGCAGTTCTGCTGCAGTCGCTTCTGCGGCTTGCGCTTCCAGCAGATCAGATTCTTCAATAAGCGTGCATACCCAGTATGCTTGGCGACCATTAGTACAAGCTTTTTGTACCCGATCAATTACTTTCTGTCGATTGCAGTCCGCGATAACGACTGTATTAACAGGGGAGCGCCCAGGCGGGCTTTGGTCGATGACAGAGCAATCGAGGTCAGCATACGCGCTCATAGCCAGCGTTCTGGGAATCGGCGTCGCAGTCATTGTAAGCTGGTGGGGAATTTGGTCGTCATTCCTACCTTTTTCCTTCAAGGCTAGACGCTGATGAACCCCAAAGCGATGTTGCTCATCAATTATGGTTAACGCTAGATCTCGAAAAGAAACCTCTTCTTGAAATAAGGCGTGGGTCCCAATTACTATTTGCGCAGAACCATCTTTGATTGCGCCAAGTTGTTGTGTTCGAGCCTGTCCTTTTACTTTTCCTGTAATCCATCCAATTTGAATTCCTAGTGGATTGAGCCACGCCTCAAAAGACTGGCGATGCTGCTCTGCCAAAATTTCAGTTGGTGCCATGAGGGCGGCCTGTTTCCCCGCGGCTACACATTGAATCGCCGCTAACGCGGCAACGACAGTTTTTCCTGAGCCAACATCCCCTTGCACTAACCTCAGCATAGGATATGAATTATATAAATCTTTTTGAATCTCAAAACTTACTCGTTTCTGTGCACCTGTGAGCTCAAATGGCAAAGCATCTAAAAACCGCCCTCTCAGGTGATCTTTATTGCAAAGAGGTGGGGCCTTATGACTTTGAACTGCTTGTCTAAGCTTAAGCAGGCTTAAATTATGAGCTAGCAGTTCTTCAAAGGCCAGGCGCTGTTGGGAGGGATGCTCCCCTTTATTTAATTGTTCGATGGCCGCGGTGTTTGGTGGTTGATGAATAAATTTTAATACAGTAGTAAGAGACGATTTTTTTAATTTTTCTGGAAGAAGCTCTATTAACTGATGTTCGTTCATTAAGCTCAGAACTTGCAAGATAATGCCCCGCATCCTTTGTTGAGATATACCTTCAGTTGTGGGATATACCGCAGTCAGATATTGCTGGAGGGGCAAAGGATGGGCTGGATCCAAAAATTGACATTCTGGATGGTAAACCTCGAGCCCCGAGCTGCCGATTTTTACTTCACCATAACACCTAAGATGAGAGCCTACTTTTAGATTGTTTCGTAGGGCGCTACTAAAATGAAAAAAACGTAGACTGATAATCCCTGTGTTGTCCTGAAGCCGACATAGCAGACTGCGACGACGACCAAATACGACGTCACATCCACGGATTGTCCCCTCGATAACAACCTCTGTGTTTGGTTGCGCGCCTCCAATTGCCGATACACGTGTTCTGTCGATATAGCGTAGAGGCAAATGGAAAAGTAAATCTTGTGTTGTCTCTATCCCCAATTTGGACAACCTTAAGGCAAGCTGAGCCCCGACCCCATTGAGTTTTATTACAGAAATTTGATTAAGAGACTGACTAGTCATTTATATGAAGGACTTGTTGGGCCTGATCTACAGCCAGGCAAAGGATTGCGTTTAATGGCTTCTCGAAGCGCATCAATAGCTTTGTGTCTAGGAAAACTTGCTCTCCACGCTAATGCGGTTGATCTGCGAAGAGAAAGTTCTTCAAATGGGCGGGTAGTTAGAAAGCTGTCGCTATAGCCTGATCCTGTCGCAGCAGAAAACGGTAAAATCGTGATCCCAAGCCCTGAGGCCACCATATGGCGAAGCGTTTCTAGCGAGCTGCCTTCAGATTCTGTGCGAATTTTCCCTGGATGCTTGTTGAGATTTGGAAGGGCTAGTCGGACTTGATCCCCAAAGCAATGCCCTTCGCCTAGCAATAAAACATTTTCATTATCTAGGTCGGTTGATTTTATAGAAGCTTGTTTGGCAAGAGGGTGTGTTTTTGGAAGCAATAGCACAAACGGCTCAGAATATAGGGGCTGCACAACGACATCAGGGGCATCGAAGGGCAATGCAACAATGATAACATCTAGGACCCCGCATCTTAAGCGTTCTCTCAAGGTCGAAGTAAAGCCTTCTTCCACAATGAGTGGCATCTGTGGGACAAACTCTTGCAGGTTGGGAATAAAGTGAGGGAAAAGATAGGGGCCAATAGTAAAAATAGCACCCACATGAAGAGGGGTGGCAAGCTGATCTTTCCCTGCAGACGCTACATCCTTTATTTTTTCTACTTCTTCCAGCACAAGATGCGATTGAGCGATAATTTTTTCACCTAGAGGGGTGATAAAAACTCTATTTTTTGAACGCTCAAATAGTTCAACGCTAAGTTCTGTTTCTAATTTCTTGACAGCAATACTGAGCGTCGGTTGACTGACGTTGCATCGCTTAGCCGCTTCGCCAAAATGTCGTGATTCTGCAAGAGTGACGATATAGCGTAATTCAGTTAAAGTCATAATTGTTTCTCCGTTTATAATCATAGCTATAATAAATCACAAAGGGAAAGCTAATTGAAAATTTTATTTATAGGTTGTGGAGATATTGGTCTTCGAGCAATCCGAGCGCTACCAAGCGGCAGCCTAGAGTTTGCTTGGCAAGCGCAGGCTATGCGACGAAACCCTTTGGCTTTGCCGGCAGATATTGATGCAATAAGGGGGGATCTTTGCAACACAGGAGACCTTTTGGCTGTATTAGACAAGTCTAGTGTTGATGCAATAGTGATCACTTTGACCCCGGATCATATGAGTGATCAGGGCTACCTTGACAGCTATGTTGCTGGAGCAAGAGCTTTGAAATTAGCCTTGTCTAAAACAGAAAATCCTCCTCGCTTAGTAGTGTGGGCCTCAAGTTCAGGAGTATATAGTCAAACTAATGGTGAATGGGTCGACGAGCTTTCGGAGGTAATTCCAATATCGTTCCGAGGCAAGCGATTGCTGGAAGCAGAGAAGATAATAGGCTCTTTATCAACAGAGCCCCTATTATGTAACGGTCGACCGATTAAGCCTTTAGTGGTGAGATTTTCTGGAATATATGGCCCCGGTAGAAACAGACTAATTCATCAGATAAAACAGGGCAAAATCGCTGCCAAAGAACCCACCGTCTGGACCAACAGAATCCATTCAGAAGATTGCGCTAGAGTTATTGTTCATTTGCTAAAAAGATATGCGCAAAACAAACCCTTAGAAAGCTTATATCTGGCTACAGACGATGAGCCGGTTTCTGCACATGAGATGCAGCACTGGTTAGCAAAACAGATGGGGGTTTGTATTTTAGGTGACAGCGACAATAAGAAAAATAGACAGAGTGCTGGATTGTCAAATCGAAGATGTAGTAATAAATTGTTGACCAAAACTGGTTATAAATTGGCTTTTCCTAGCTTTAGGGAGGGCTATCTTTCTCTTTTAAAAAATGAATAGAGGCAGCTAAATCACCATGATGGCATCCATCTCAACAGCAGAATTTTTGGGTAAGGCGCTTACTCCAATTGCTGCTCTGGCCGGGTAAGGTTGGTCAAAATAGCGAGCCATAATGTTGTTCACCGCGGAGAAATCATTTAGGTTGGTGAGATAAATATTTAATTTTACAATATTTTTTAGAGACCCACCCGCTGCTTCACAAACGGCAGTAAGGTTTACAAAAACCTGTTCTATTTCAGCCTGTATGCCACCCTTGACAATAACCATAGTTTTAGGATCCAGTGGTATTTGCCCAGACAGGTAGACAGTATTGTTTACCTTGATCGCCTGTGAGTATGTGCCAATGGCTGCAGGGGCTTTTTCTGTGTTAATTGTGGCCTTATTGATCATCGGATTGCCTCTTCAATTTTTAGTGCGGTAGACCCGCTGTACTTGCTTCAATAGTCTTATACGCCTAATAACCTGAGCGAGATGTATTCGACCTTTAACCTCAATTAACAAATCGACAATACTAGAATCCCCGTCTCTTTCATCTGCTTGGATTTTAAGTATTACTGCTTCACATGCTGAAATGCGTGATGCGAGTGTGGCAATAACCCCCCTCTCAGAAACCAGTTGAACTTTAAATGCTACAGCAAAATCGCCTTTTACTTTAAGCGACCAATTGAGCGAAATGCATTTTTCAATGTTAGTACGAATTTCATTAAGATTTTTACAGCTATCAAGGTGGACTACAAGTCCTTTGCCGGGACTAAGGTGGCCTAAAATAGAATCTCCAGGTATAGGATGGCAACACCTCGCATAATTTATAATCAATCCTTCTCTAGTGTCAATCATAATTGGTGATTCGAATTCTTCAGGAATGCTGTCTTTTCGCATAGATGGCGGGGCCATAAGGTTAGCCAAAGCATAGGCCATGCGGTCTCCCAAACCAATTTGCTGCAGAATCTCTTCAAATGAAGCGCAACCTGTTTCCGCCAACGCTCTTTTTATCCAAGATTTACGAATACTTTTGTAGTTTGTGCCGAAACTGCCAAGTGCCCTATTGAGAAGATTTTTCCCCAAGACTATAGATTCTGCGTGCTGTTGGTGCTTAAGGAAATGACGAATAGCGCTTCTGGCCTTGGCTGTCATAACAAAATTGAGCCAAGATGGGTTAGGTTGCGCATCTTTAGTGGTGATGATTTGAAGCTTAGCCCCGCTGTCTAGTCGTGTCGAAAGTGGAATCAAGTCACCATTACTTTTGCAGGCAACACAAGTATTGCCTAAGCCCGTATGCACCGCATAGGCAAAATCGACCGGTGTTGCCCCATGAGGAAGGGAGATAATATCACCCTTGGTTGTGAATACATAAACCTCGTCTGGGAATAAATCAGTTTTTACATGCTCAATAAATTCTAGAGAATTACCAGCTTGTTTTTGTATTTCAAGCAGCCCTTGAATCCATCGATAAGCCCTTGGATTTCCTTCTTGCTGAGACTTGTAAAGCCAATGCGCAGCAACACCAAAATTTGCCATAGCATCCATGTCCCGTGTTCTTATTTGGATTTCAATAAGTACACCATGCGTTCCTATTAGAACGTTATGGAGAGACTGGTATCCATTGACCTTAGGAATGGCAATATAGTCCTTAAACTCACCTGCTACTGGTTTAAATAGATTGTGTATAACCCCTAACGTACGGTAACAATTATCTACAGAGTCAACCACAATGCGAAACGCAAAGACGTCCATGATGTCGCGAAAGGATTTTTTTTTGGATTTCATCTTTTGGTAGATGCTCCAGAGGTGCTTTTCACGACCGGTCACCTCTGCCCCAATAGACTCCTTATCTAGTCTCACCTCAATCCCATCTTGAATTTCTTTAACAATCTCTCGGCGAGGACCGCGCGCAGTTTTACGAGCCTCCAGCATCCGTTTGTACCTAACCGGATACATGGAGGAAAATCCTAGCTCTTCAAACTCAAGCCTGAGGTTGTTAATTCCTAATCGTTGAGCAATAGGAGCATAAATATCTAATGTTTCTCTGGCAATTCTGCGACGCTTTTCTGGACTTAAGCCATGAATAGTTCTCATATTATGCAGCCGATCAGCTAGCTTTATTAGCAATACGCGAATATCTTTCGACATAGCCAAGGTCATTTTTTGAAAACTTTCGGCTTGTCTTTCGGCCTTCGAGGTAAATTCAATTTCACTTAGTTTGCTGACACCATCTACTAGCTCGGCAACAGTGCTTCCAAAATGACCTATGAGTTCTTTTTTGTTGATATGGGTATCTTCAAGTACATCATGCAATAAGGCCGCCATAAGCCCTTCGTGGTCAAGATGCATGTCTGCGAGAATTATAGCTACAGCAAGAGGATGAGTAATGTATGGCTCACCACTTTGCCTTAGCTGGCCTTTATGGCACTGCTCAGCAAACTCGTAAGCTTTCAGAACACTTTGGACTTGATTTTCTGCGAGATAAGAGGAAAGTTTATTGCCTAGCGCCTCGGCGACCAAAAAGGCTACCAAGATTTCTCCTCCCGTATGAAGCTATTCTTCTGCTGCACTTTGTAAAATTGCAGCAGGGTCTTCTAGTGAAGGCGACACTCCAACCTCAGAGATACTTTCGCCTTCAGTTATTATTTCTGCTTCTTCTGTATCTACAGGTTCTATTATAAAATCATCAGGCTTCTTTCTTTCTATTAGAATGTCTGCTGTTATAAAACCTTCTTCAATTTCTCGCAAAGCCACTACGGTAGGCTTGTCGTTTTCCCAGGGAACTAGGGCTTCTTTAGAGCCCAGAGCTAACTGACGGGCCCGTTTAGAGCTAACCATAACAAGCTCAAAGCGGTTGTCTACATTCTTCAGGCAGTCTTCTACAGTAATTCTGGCCATGTGCGGTTCCGTTTGGTTGGTTACTTCTTGAGCAACCAAGAAGTTCTGTATTGCATACAGGGCCGCCTAGTGTACAAAATTGCTGGTTTCAGGACAACAAATCCTTGAGCAACGAGAGATATTTTTGTTCTTGACGCGGAAGTTTCAGTCGTTTGCTTAAAATAATAGAGCCAATGTCATCAAGCGCCTCACTAAAACCATCATTAATGATTAAATAATCAGCTTCTTTGAAATGAGAAATTTCTTCCTTAGCAGCCGATAAACGTCGTTTTATGACAGCTGAGGCATCTTGCCCACGACTTGTTAGTCTTTCCTCAAGCGCATTCAGTGATGGAGGTAAAACGAAAATACTGATGCAGTCAGACAGAAGCCGACGAATCTGTGCAGCCCCTTGCCAGTCAATCTCGAGAATAACATCTGCTCCGCTCAAGAGGGTCTGTTGTACCCACTTTTGAGAGGTGCCATAAAAATGATTGAACACTTGAGCGTGCTCAAGAAAAGCTTGCTCATCAACTAGGGAAAGAAAAGCCGCTTGATTGACAAAATAATAGTCTACACCCTCTTTTTCTCCGGGCCTCATTGCACGAGTTGTATGAGAAACGGAAGCATGCAAACCAGAAGTCTTTTTCAACAAGGCGTTTACCAGGCTTGTTTTTCCAGCCCCAGAAGGGGCAGAAACTGTATAGAGGGTCCCTTTTTTAGGCATTGAGTGTATTTCCTTTTATTCTTTAATTTTTATAAATTAGGCTATTCAATATTTTGAATTTGCTCTCGCATTTGCTCTATTAGAACTTTTAGCTCTACCGAAGACTGTGTTGTATCGCTTCCAATAGATTTTGAGCCAAGCGTATTGGCTTCGCGGTTCAACTCTTGCATCAAAAAATCCAGCCTTCTTCCAATAGGCTCTTGGCGTTTAAAAATATGATCTATCTCTATCAGATGTGTATCGAGCCTATCGAGCTCTTCCTCTACATCAGCTTTTTGCGCAAGCAGCACTAATTCTTGCTCAAGACGTTCTTTGTCAAGATTTAGCGACATATCATGAAATTTGTCTATAATTTTTTGTCTTCGTGTCTCTAATAGGAGCGGAAGTTTTTGACGCACACTGCTAATCTCACCTGCAATAGCCCTAAGGCGTTGTTCAATAAGAAGCTGGAGCCTGCTCCCCTCTCTCCGTCGACCCTCTTTGAGTTCTATTAAAGTCTCTTCAAAAAGAGCCACCAATGTTTTATTTATACCGCTGTTGTCTGCCTCTATTTTTTTGATTACCCCCGGCCACCGCAGAATATCAAAAGGGGAAATTTTTGCAGGGCTATTTATTTGGGTTGCTAGGGCCTCGCATACAGATATGCATTCTTCTACTATTGGTTGATTTATAGCTAGCTTATCAGGCGTTTGGGTGGTGTTTATTTGTAGTATGCAATCTATTTTTCCTCTCTCAAGATGTTTTTTGCAAAGTGCTCGCAATGTCATTTCAAGCTCTCGGACTGAGTCAGGTGTATGGAAATGTGCGTCTAAATAGCGGTGGTTAACAGAGCGTAATTCCCAAACAGCTGTCCCCCATTCGCATTGGATGGACTTGCGTGCAAAAGCAGTCATGCTGTTTGTCATATTTGGCGCCCATAAAAATAAAATATTGGTATATATATTAACATGCTGTCACATAAGCTGAATAAATCAGCTAAAATGACATCCTATTTTCTCAGGAAGCAAACAATATGTCTCGACCTAGTGGCCGCTCTACAGATCAACTACGCAATGTAACTATTACTCGTAACTATACTAAGCACGCTGAAGGGTCTGTGTTGGTTGAGTTTGGCGACACTAAAGTCATTTGTACGGCTAGTGTTGAGAATTCTGTTCCACACTTCCTTCGAGGAAAAGGCCAAGGCTGGATTACAGCAGAGTATGGCATGCTTCCTCGCTCAACAAATTCAAGAATGAGTAGAGAGTCCAGTCGAGGCAAGCAGTCCGGAAGAACCCAAGAAATTCAAAGGTTGATTGGCCGCTCATTAAGAGCAGTTGTTGATCTCAAAATTTTGGGCGAAAATACCATTAAGATAGATTGTGATGTTATTCAGGCTGATGGTGGCACACGAACAGCCTCGATTACTGGCGCCTGTGTTGCATTAATGGATGCCGTTAATTACCTAAAAAAGACAGGAAAGATTCAAGAAAGCCCTTTGATTGGGATGATTGCATCTGTATCAGTTGGTGTTTACAACGGAACGCCCGTATTGGACTTAGACTATGCTGAAGACTCTACGGCTGAAACTGACATGAATGTTGTGATGAACAGTGATGGAGGGTTTATTGAGATTCAGGGAACTGCAGAAGGCGCTCCCTTTGCTCAAGACCAGCTTGATAAAATGCTAGCTTTGGCTAAAAGTGGCATCAATGAGTTGCTGGAGCTACAACAAGCCGCACTATCTGAAGGCTAATCAATGGTTATATGCCGGCAACTACTCGTGTGTCGAGCAGGAGCGAGCCAGCTATCCCATGAAGAAAAAACTCTAGCATATTAAGGACTAAAAATAAAAGCATCGGCGACAAGTCTATAGCCCCAAAAGATGGAAGAATGCGCCTAAATGGCTCCATTACTGGGGAAATAATTTGCTGAATTAGCACTATAGCCGGATGCTGACTCTGTGGGGCTATCCAGCTGATAATAATCGTGGCCAGCAACCCGTAGAGGTAAATATTTAGAAATACAGACAGCGTGCCCACTAAACCCCAAGCAAGAGCCATAAAGATACTGACCATGCCGGCACCATTAATTGTAAATGTTAGCTGTATGATTAACCACTGAACCAGTAAAGCCAGTACTAGGCTGGCAAGGTCACATGAGCGAAATGGTGGCAAAAAGACGCGTATCGCACTACTTGGTAGTCGAGTGGCTTTAATGATAAATAAAGAAATAGGGTTATAAAAATCTGCCTTAACCAGCTGCAGCAAAAAACGAAATATTATTAAAGTTAAATAAAAACTACCTAGGGTTTGGACTAAATATGTTGCGTATGGGGTCAGTGTGGTCATGGCCTGCTTATCCGTTAGTTATATTGATAGATTTTTAGTGCTTATCGATTTAGTCTCATGCTTCTTTTGCCAGCTCTTTTGCTCGTTTAACGCAGCTAGTCATTGCTTTGTTGAATAATCCTAAAATATCCCCTTCAAGAAATGTGTTAATAGCTGCTTCAGTAGTACCAGCTGGAGAAGTAACACGTCTACGCAACTCTGCTGGTTCTATGTCATTCTCCATTGCCATTTTTGCCGCACCTAAAGCAGTTTGCAAGATTAATTTTCGAGCAACTTTCTGACTTAGGCCGAGCTCTATACCGGTTTTCTCCATAGCCTCCATAAAAAGAAAGAAATAAGCGGGGGCGCTTCCAGAAACTGCCGTAACCGCATCAATATCTTCTTCCTTTTCGAGCCAACAGCAGACTCCAACAGCATTAAAAATTTCAGTGGCTAAGCCACACTGTTCACGGCTGACAACCGTATTAGCAAATAATCCCGTTGCACCAGCTTGAACCAGCGCTGGAGTATTAGGCATGCATCTAACGATAGGAGCGTCCTTCCCTAGCCATTTTTGTAAGGAGGACAAGGGGATACCTGCAGCAACGGAAATTACCAGTGGTCGATGTTTTAAAGAGGCAGATAGTTCTAGAGAGACTGATTTTACCATTTTAGGTTTGACTGAAAGCAGTATTACTTCTGCGCCGGTAGCTGCAATAGAGTTATCTTTCGTCGTACTGATTCCAAATTTTTGGTTTAGGCGAAAAAGCTTCTCTTCTGTGGGACCGCTAACAGTAATATGGCTTGAGGGATGTCCTTTGTCTAAGATCCCACCTATTAAGCTAGTTGCCATATTGCCACCACCTATAAATGCTATTTTTGGCTTGCTCACAAGAACCTCCTTAATAATTAAATCCGTTGTATGTTGCTATAATAACTACCTGGGACCAAAAATAGCTGAGCCCACCCTGATAATTGTTGCACCTTCTTGGAGTGCAGCTTCAAGGTCAGACGACATCCCCATGGAAAGCGTATCTAGTGTTGTCAGTTGAGGGGAGCTATCCCTGACTCTCAGGAGTAGTTTTGACATAGCCTTGAATGTTTTCCTTTGCTCTATCTCTGTTGCATTGTGTTGAGGTATTGTCATTAAGCCTCTAAGGTTTAAACGAGGAAGGGCCTTAACTGCAGTAGAAACTTCAGAACACTCTTGAACCGATAGTCCTGATTTGCTTTCTTCTTCACTAATGTTTACCTGTATGCAGACATTTAGTGGCGGCTGATTATCTTGTCGTGATATATTTAGTTTTTTGGCAATTTTTGCTTTATCAATTGTGTGCACCCAGTCAAAATTTTCTGCTATTTTTCGTGCTTTATTGGATTGCAAGGGACCAATAAAGTGCCAGCATATATCCGATAGGTCGGAAAGTTCCTGTTGTTTTTTAAGAGCCTCTTGTAAATAATTTTCTCCAAAGTGTTTTTGTCCTAATGCGTATGCAATTCTTATAGCCTCTGAAGGCTGGCCTTTGCTGGCCGCGACAAGGATTATATCTTTTATGCAGCGATCTGTAGTTGCCAGAGCTTGCTGAATGCGGCAGTTAATATTGTTCAAATTGATAGGTATATTAATCATATAAGGCCGACTAAAAATTAAGATTTATTGTAGGGGCAAGTATAGCATTACGGTAAAACTGCTATGGTTGGGTCTGATAGCCAAGTTTGTAAGATAAGTACAGCTGCAAGATCATCCACAGGATTGTCGCGATAGTTTGTTGAACTATGTTTTTTGTTTTTTTCATGCTTAAGCTGATTTTGATGCTTTGCTTCAAATGTAGAAAGTCGTTCATCGACCATCTCTACTTTTATTCCAAATTTACCATGTATTCTGCGAGCAAATTTACGCGCTCTGATACAAAAATCACTCTCACTTCCATCCATATTCAGAGGCAACCCCACAATTACTTGATTTGGTTTCCAGTCATCTAGTAGTAGTTTGATCTTGTCCCAATCAGGCATTCCGTTTTTTGCCTGTAACACAGCTAGTGTGTTTGCTGTCCCTAAAAAGTTTTGGCCAATAGCAACTCCAATTTGGCGTGTACCAAAATCAAAAGCTAGGACAGTGAGGATTTCTTTAGTGATAATTTTATTCCTATTCTAGTTCTAGGCATAACAAATTTTTTAGTAGCATCTTAGTCTCTACCTGCACAAAACTAAAACTATAGGTTTTTTTCAATGGCGGCCAGTAGTTGTGCTCCAATATCTGTGTGTTGTTCGCGATCAATTTCTCTGGCACATGTGGGGCTAGTAATGTTGATCTCCGTTAAGTGGCAGCCAATGACATCTAGCCCGGCAAACAGGATGCCTTTTTCTTTTAATACTGGCCCTACTTGGCTGGCGATCCAAAGATCATTCTTGCTTAGCGGTTGCACAATACCTTTGCCGCCCGCCGCCAGATTTCCTCGAATGTCTCCCTCCGGCGGAATCCTTGCCAAGCAATAGGGAACGGGCTCTCCTTCAATCATCAAAATACGCTTATCCCCTAATTTTATTTCTGGGATAAATTTTTGCGCCATGATGGTTCTCCGCCCATTATCGGTCAGTGTTTCTATGATGACATTTAAGTTGAGATCATTTTTCCCAATTTTAAAGATAGATGCTCCTCCCATTCCATCAAGAGGCTTAAGGACAATGTCATGATGTTTTTTGTAAAAATTTTTAATTTGACCGACATCCCTACTAACCAAGAGGGGTGGCGTACATTGAGGAAAAGAAGCTGCAAAAATTTTTTCATTGCAGCCCCTAAGGCTTTGAGGCTTGTTAAGAACCATTACACCTAGCTTCTCTGCTGCTTCAAGTATGTAGGTTGTATATATGTATTCAGTATCAAAAGGAGGGTCTTTGCGCATAAGAATGACATTCAGGTCTGACAGTGATGTAAGTTTTGGCTGCCCTAAAGAAAACCAGTCTGTCTGATGATCCTTGACTCGTAGCTGAGACATACTAGCGACTGGATTTTCATTCTCAAGAGATAGGTCATGTTGCTGCATATACATAATCTCCCAGCCTCTGTTTTGCGCGGCAAGAAGTAATAGCAGTGTGGTGTCTTTGTATGGATTAATTGATTCAATTGAGTCCATTACAACGCCCAGAGTTCTGGTCATGCGTGCATCCTATAAGATAGCCGGCTGTATTTGTTATTTTTTAACGCTTGAAACATGTTTGTTACTATAAATCATTCCTTAGTTTTTAAAACCATGTAGATCCGCTTAATGTTTGCAGTTTATTTTTTGAATGACTTTTATACTGTGATTAAGCTCATTTTTGCGAGCAGTTTTAAAGAATCATCTACTAGACATGTAGTCGTAATCGGTCAATCAGATTGCCGGACGGGTTAATTTTCAGAATTACAGCCTCAAGTAGAATAATAAGATAAAATAAGCTAGCTTTGGTTGCTTGGAGACGCATCAACATGAATAGAAAACTATATCAGTCACATAAGAATCCAGCTCTTTTCTTGATTACACTGGCCTTAATAGCTGCACTAGGGTTTATTGGCTACATAGTGTGGTTAGTTGCTTCATTGCCCTTAATCCAGGAAGAGCTAAGACAGCTATACTTCGTTATTCTGTTATTAGATGAATATCAAAAATTTTCTTATCCTGTGTTCTGTGCTGGAGCACTATGCGTTGTTTTATTGATGCTTGTTAGCGTAGAGATATATCGAAGATCACGCGAAAGATTTGCTATAGAGAACAATAATCAGCAGGCTATTTTTTTGCTATTAGATCAAATATCCTCGCTCAATGACGTTGATTTGCACGGCGATACTGAGGAAATTCAAGATTTTAACGGCACTATTTCGGAAGCAATAAAGTTTTCTATTGAGCAACTGCAGACCCTCGCTGATCAAATACAGGGGTCATCAGAAAATTTGTCAGCAACAGTAAATGAGACCCGAGTAATTTCATCCCAGTTAGCCGAAGTGTCCGAACACCAATCAGATGAAATAGCTGCTGCAACTAAAGTTATTAAAGAATTAGAGGGGGCCATCGATGGACTGTCTGTTCAACTGAAGGGAACTGTTGCTGAGACAGAGAAAATATCTTCCCTTGCCAAAAAAGGGACTACAATTATCAAAAATACTGCTTTTGATATTGACAGCACACAAGATCAAATCAACGAAACCTCCAAACATGTTAATCGGTTGAGTGAAAATTTTAAGGAAATTGGAAGCTTGGTTTTAGCTCTCAATGATATGGCGGATCAAGCACATATTTTTGGTCTTAATGCAGCTATTCAAGCTTCCACGGCTGGAGATGCAGGAAAAGGATTTGGCGTAATTGCTGAAGAGATTCAAAGACTAGCAGAACGTTCTGGGGTTGCCACCAAACAAATAACTGCATTGATCCGTATTGTTCATGTGGGCACCAATGAAACTATTAGCTCTATGGATAAGGCTGTACTCACGGCAACCAAGGGCAAAAAGGTGTCAGACGATGCAAATCATGTCGTGACAGATATTGAGGGGGTTGTGTTGGGTTTGGCCAAACAGATCAACGATGCAGCTATAGCCTTAACAGCCCAGAGGACGCTGACTATTAAGTGTTCAAAAACGATGGATGTGATACAGGATATATCATCCCAGCTGCTCTTCGGTACAAATAATACGGCTGAAATTATGAATGAGCTTGCTGATGTATCTTTGGGTCTGAGTAATGCTGTGTCTGGATTTAGGCGGCCTGCTGTTTGTGAAGATCTGACCGATGACCAATCGCAATCAATTTCAACCCCAGATTTTAGTTTTAGCGCCAGAGAAAATCAGATTGATTTAGGCAAATAATAACTGTGCCAATCATTGATTCTAGGTCCAAGATAGGAGGTATGCAACCACCATTTAAATTCATAAGAGTATTGATATGGCAGAGCAGATAAGCGGACAATCAGAATGGATTAAAATTTCTCAAGAATAGATCAATCAATTTGCAAATGTGACAGGAGACCATCAATACATACATGTTAGCCCAGAGCGCGCAGCAAAAAAATTTGGTGGTCCGACAGTACACGGATTTCTATCGCTTTCGCTGATACCTCATCTGATGATGGAGGCACTAGTTGATCAGATTGGGCCGTCTACGGTGCTAAATTATGGGGTGAATCGATTGCGATTTATTTTGCTTATTCGTCCATGTAACTTTATTCGCCTTAATTGGAATATTGCATGTACTGGGCAGAAAAAATGGCCTGTTGCTGACTGTTGACGCAGTCATCGAGGCTAAAGGTGAGGAAAAACCAGCACTAGCAGCCGAATGGCTTGTATATCATCGACTAAATATTCCCTCTTTAGGGTTGACCTCCATCGAACATGTTTAATGTGCACTAAATAATTTAGCTCGTACAGTTTCCCTATATTTTGTTGGCGAAGCACCAAAGTGCTGACTAAAAATTTTACTGAATGAAGCAGTGTCCTGATACCCACTATGGAGGGCTACTTCGAAAATAGGAAGATTGGATTTTTGTAGTAACTCTCCTGCGTTGTTCAACCGGATAGACTGTAAATATTCTAGAGGTGTTTTTCCTAAGGCGCTCTTGAATCGTCGGTTGAAGTTTCTAGTGCTAAATTCAAATTTTTTTGCCACCTCACTTATCAAGATAGTCCTATTGTAATTATCTTCCAGCCAAATCTGCGCTTGAACCACTTGTTCGTCTGGATGCCGCTGTACATCATCAGAAAAATAACTAGTAGGCTTAAAAGAGCTGCGAATTTCATGGAAAAAGTTCCTTTCCACTTGCTTTGCAGCATTTCGGCCATAGAGCCTAGCTGAAAGATGAACCATTAGTTCAGCCATAGAATTAACGCTTGCAGCACAATAAAGGTTCCCTGCCTGAGTAATAAAGTACTGTCGTTTTAATAGAACGTTTGGATAATCTTTTTGGAATTGATCGAAATAGTGCCAATGTGTTGTTGCCGGCTGTTTGTCGAGGAGACCAGATTTGGCAAGAAAACAGACACCAGTTCCTACTGCTATCACTATGGCCCCTTGAGCAACTTGTTGTTGCAGCCAAGGTATGTAATCTTTGTATTTTATTAGAGCTGGTCTTGGATTTCGCCATAACGCAGGTAAGTTAATAATGTCAAAATTTTGTGAGTCATCAATAGTTGCGGATGGCCGAATATCAAAACCAGACGGCGATGTAATGGAACATTCATCAATAGACAGAGTAAGTGCTTCAATTCTTCTAGTGTTTGGGTATTTAGGCCGAACGGTGGCCTCTGCTGTTCGTAGCATTTCCACTGGAAGTGTAGCGCTAGTGCCAAGGATATTATCATAGAGCAGCGTTGCTATCCGTAGAGGGGGTTCTTTTGATGTTACTTCTATGGCCATAATGACAAAATATATGGCTATAAATGACAAAAGTCAATGAACTGTAGCCTGATAAACTTACTTATATCTATATAAACAAGAGTGTCAGCCGATGCAAGCTTTGCCAATTATAGTAGGTTTTGGTGGTTATAATGCTGCTGGAAGAAGTTCGTCTCATCAGGCTTTTCGCCGCATAGTTATTGAGTCTCTTTCGGAGTATCAGCAAGAGCAAACCATAGTTGGCTTGGCTTGCCTGATGAAGCTGGTCTCATGGGACGGGGAGCTTTATGTCGATGCAGAAAACAAACAGTGTACCCCGAAGCAGGTGGTAGAGGCCTTTGGTAATTTAGTGCTTAAAGGCACCTTAATCCGTCGTCTGGAGGATTCTTTATTTGATCCCAAAAAAATATACGGCCACAAACGAATAAAAATAGAGCCTCAAAATGGAGAAGCTGTAGTTTTCAGGCTAGCCAAAAAAGATATACCTGCATCGATTCCTGAGCACTGGAATATTACATATTTGGATGAAGCTTTTTGCGAGGTCAGCATTAAAGGCGCTGCAGATTTTTTAGTACCGACATATTCTGAACAGGCAGCCAAAGCTGCAGGACAGCTCCCCTCAGGCTTTGATCCTGCTGCGCAATATAGCTCGCGTTTTCATCCCAGAGGACTTCAGTTGGCGTTACTGGGGGCCAGTGATGCGCTAGCTTCTATCGGGATTCCGTGGGACAAAATAGCAGCCAGCATTCGCCCTGATGAAGTTGGTGTTTATTGCACTAGCATTATGGGACAAGTCACTAAAGAGGGGCTGGGCGGGTTACTACAGGCAAGACTTTTGGGAGAGCGGGCGACCTCAAAGCATTATGCCATGGGCCTGAATACAATGCCTGCAGATTTTGTGAACGCTTACGTAATAGGCAGTGTGGGCCACACGGCTGCAATAACAGGAGCTTGCGCATCTTTTCTTTATGTTTTGCAGGCAGCAATTCAAGATATCAGAAGCGGGCGAAGAAGGGTGGCGATAGTTGGCAGCGCTGAGGCCGGGTTGACTCCAGAAATCATGGAGGGTTTTACCAGTATGGGCGCTCTAGGCACTGATATTAATCTTTGTAAGTTGGATTCATCGAAAACACCAAATTGGCGAAAAGCTAGCAGACCATTTGGAGAAAATTGTGGATTTACAATTGGTGAGGCTACCCAATACATAGTTCTTATGGATGACGCCCTTGCTATAGATCTTGCGGCAGACGTACATGGTGCTGTTTCTGATGTGTTTATCAATGCAGACGGCATCAAGAGATCTATATCAGCGCCTGGTGCTGGCAATTATGTTTCTTTTTCTAAAGCGGTAGCATCAGCAATTGCAATTGTAGGTGAATCAACCGTTCGCAAACACAGTTTCATTCATGCACACGGCTCTAGTACCCCTGCAAATAGAGTTACAGAATCTAGAATATTTGATCGTGTAGCAGAAGCTTTTTCTATCAAGGATTGGCCTATTACGGCTGCAAAAGCTTTCGTAGGGCACTCTTTGGCAGCAGCTAGTGGCGATCAACTCGCCTTTGCACTGGGGACATTTAAGTACGACATACTTCCTGGCATTAAAACAGTCGATAAGATTGCTGACGATGTTGCTCAAAAACGCTTGTTTTTCCCTTTACAGGACATGGATCTTGTTAATCGAAAAATGGATGTAGCATTTGTAAATTCAAAAGGATTTGGTGGTAATAATGCTACAGCAGTAGTCCTTTCTCCGCGCAAAGTGGAGAATATGCTGTCTGCTAGGTATGGATCAGTGATGGCAGATTACCAAAGCCGTCGAGAAGAAACTCGTCAAGCAGCAAAAAATTATGCCGAAAAAGCAGATAAAGGCAATATTCCAGTTGTCTATCGCTTCGGGGAAGCTCTAGTTCAAGAACAAGATATTGATATTTCTTGTGATGGCATACATATGCCTGGGCATAAACAGGACGTAATATTTGATAAATTAAATCCATGGGCGGACATGGATTGAAAGGCATGCAAAGCTAAATCAGTCTATTTTGCGCAGAGAATAAGTTTATTTTTCGATGCCTAAGGATTCCCACAGCCTGTCAATTTTTTCTTTTATTTTGGTATCCATTTCGATTGGTTTCCCCCACTCTCTATCTGTTTCACTCGGCCATTTATTAGTGGCGTCAAACCCTACCTTTGAGCCCAATCCAGAGACAGGAGAAGCAAAGTCTAAATAATCAATGGGGGTGTTATCAATTATCACCATATCTCGCTTAGGGTCCATTCGAGTTGTAATGGCCCATATTACATCACTCCACTCGCGAGGATTCACATCGTCATCTACAACAACTACAAATTTCGTGTACATGAATTGTCGTAAAAAAGACCAAACTCCCATCATCACTCGCTTGGCGTGGCCAGGATACTTTTTCTTCATCGAAACAACAGCCATGCGATAGGAGCAACCTTCAGGTGGAAGATAAAAATCAATAATTTCTGGAAATTGTTTTTGTAGAATAGGAACGAATATTTCGTTCAGTGCTACCCCCAGAATGGCTGGCTCGTCAGGAGGTCTGCCAGTATAAGTACTATGATAGATCGGGTTTTTGCGATGAGTGATTCTTTCCACCGTAAAAACTGGAAATTGATCCACTTCATTATAGTAGCCAGTATGGTCTCCAAAAGGGCCTTCAGTCGCCATTTCGTCTGGATAAAGAAAGCCTTCTAGGATAAATTCAGCGCTTGCTGGCACTTGAAGGTCGCTGCCCAAACAGCCCACCACCTTTGTTTTTTCACCCCTTAGTAGTCCTGCAAAAGCATATTCTGAGAGAGTATCTGGCACAGGTGTGACTGCACCTAGTATAGTTGCGGGGTCAGCACCTAAAGCTACAGCAATTGGGAATGGTTCTCCAGGATGGGCTAGTTGCCAGTCTTGAAAATCAAGCGCCCCTCCTCGATGAGACAACCATCGCATGATTAGTTTATTTTTCCCTATTACCTGCTGGCGATAAATACCTAGATTTTGTCTTTCTTTCTCTGGACCTCGGGTGATAACTAGCGGCCAAGTAATCAGTGGCCCCGCATCACCTGGCCAGCAGGTCTGAATTGGTAGTTTGTTTAAATCAACATCTGCACCTTCAATGATAAAATCTTGGCAGGCAGCTTTTTTTACAACCTGTGCTGGCATGTTTAGAATTTGTTTAAACTTATCACGATTTCCCCAGAGGTCTTTTATTCCTTTCGGCGGTTCTGGCTCTTTTAGAAAAGCGAGCAACTCTCCTACTTCTCGCAGGGCAAGAAGAGTTTCTTTTCCCATGCCCATCGCAACTCTTTCTGGCGTACCAAAAAGATTGCCTAACACAGGAATATCGAATCCTTTGGGATTTTCAAATAATAGAGCTGGGCCGCCAGCGCGAAGGGTACGGTCACAAATTTCCGTCATCTCTAGAACAGGATCAACTTCGACTTTAATGCGCTTTAATTCGCCGCGCTTTTCTAGGAATTTAATAAACTCCCTAAGATCTGAGTGTTTTATTGTCATGTTAGATAATAGTTAGAAATAGGTATACTCCAAGTGTTACGATAAAAACTTGTAATTGCAACTTCTTACAAGTTGTTAAGTAAGCTAAAATTGTATCTGAAATTCTAGATCGTAGCGCTAAATAATCGATTTATAAGTATATTCTGAGCTCCAAAAAGAGAAATACATGAATAATTTTCTTATAGCACCATCAATCCTGTCCGCAGACTTTGCTCGATTGGGAGAGGAGGTAGAGGCTGTTATTGATGCAGGTGCTAACCTAGTCCATTTCGATGTAATGGATAATCATTATGTGCCTAATTTGACTATTGGCCCCATGGTTTGCAAGGCGTTGCGTGACCATGGGATAGTAGCCTCTATTGATGTGCACCTCATGGTTGACCCCGTAGACCAGCTTATTAACAGTTTTTCTGCTGCCGGCGCTAACTGGATAACCTTTCATCCGGAGGCTTCTCAGGATGTTGATCGCTCCCTGCAACTGATAAGAGATGCAGGATGTAAAGGTGGTTTAGCGTTAAATCCCGAAACGGGGCTTGATGAGATAAAACACTTTTTAAAAAAAGTGGATATAATTCTACTAATGTCTGTAAACCCTGGCTTTGGGGGACAAAAATTTATTCCAGCGACATTAGGTAAGTTGCGTGAAGCTCGTACCCTTATTGATAACAGTGGGCTAGACATTCGCCTGGAGATCGATGGGGGTGTTACCACTAAAAATATTAGAGCAATTGCTGAAGCAGGGGCAGATACTTTTGTTGCCGGTTCAGCCATCTATGGTTCTGATGATTATCGTCAAGCCATTAATTGTATGCGTGCAGAATTATCCAAATTGGAGTTTGAGCAGTCATGACCCCTGAGCATTTTGCCGAGCTAGCTAAGCAAAATTACAGTCGAATCCCAGTGATACGAGAAGTTCTGGCCGATCTAGAAACACCATTGTCTTGTTATTTAAAGCTAGCAAGAGGGCCATACTCGTATTTATTTGAATCTGTTCATGGTGGCGAAAAATGGGGGCGTTATTCCCTCATAGGCCTGCCATCAAGTACCATTATAAAGGTCTTCGGCGATCAATTGGTGATAGAAAAAAATAATCAAATTATAGAATCTAAGACTACGATAGATCCTCTAAGTGATATTGAAGCTTTTCAGTCCAGATACCAGATACCTGAGTTACCTGAGTTGCCTCGCTTCACAGGAGGACTTGTAGGTTATTTTAGCTACGATACCGTACGTTATGTTGAGGAAAGATTAAAGCAATCGGCACCCAAAGATGATTTAGGCAATCCAGATATCTTATTGATGGTGTCTGATGAAGTGGTAATTTTTGATAATCTGCTGGGAAAACTAATTTTTGTTGTTCACCAGGATGCTTGTGATATAAACGCCTGGGGTAAGGCCCAGCAACGACTAGATGAGCTTGAAGCTAAACTCAAAAATTCTGTTCCGGATCTGCCATCATTGAACTTAGATAGTAAAGAACAAAGTGAATCTGCTTTTGTGTCTAGTTTTGGCGAAGAGAATTTTCTGGAAGCAGTCAGCAAGATAAAAGACTACGTGTTAGCCGGCGATGCAATGCAGGTTGTTCCATCGCAGCGGTTATCTCTAGACTTTAATGCCGAACCCTTGAATCTTTATAGGGCATTACGCTGCCTTAATCCATCCCCTTATATGTACTTTCTGGATCTAGACTCCTTTCATATAGCAGGGTCATCGCCAGAAATTTTAGCTCGTCTAGAGGATGGAGCGGTAACAGTGAGACCTATCGCCGGAACTCGTCGTCGCGGACACACCTCCGAGGAAGACCTATCCCTAGAAAAAGAGCTGCTAAGTGACCCCAAAGAAATTGCAGAGCATTTGATGCTCATTGATTTGGGTCGCAACGATGTGGGAAGAGTTGCCCAAATAGGAACAGTAGAAGTCACTGATCAGATGCTAGTAGAGCGTTATTCGCATGTTATGCACATTACATCTAATGTGACTGGTCAGGTGAAGCCAGGCACTACGGCTATGGACGTGCTGCGAGCAACGTTACCGGCTGGTACTTTGAGCGGAGCTCCAAAAATTCGTGCTATGGAAATAATTGACGAGCTTGAGCCAGTGAAGCGCGGGGTGTATGGGGGAGCTGTAGGCTATATTGGCTGGAATGGCAATATGGATACTGCTATTGCCATCAGAACCGCAGTAATTAAAGACGGTAAGCTTTATGTGCAAGCTGGCGCCGGAGTAGTAGCAGATTCGGTTCCAGAACTGGAATGGAAAGAAACTATAAATAAAGCACGCGCTATTTTTCGTGCTGTTGATTTAGTCGTCTAAGGCACCCTGGCTATGATTTTAATGATTGACAATTATGATTCGTTTACCTATAACGTAGTGCAGTACTTGGGAGAACTCAAGGCTGAGGTGCGCGTCATCCGTAATGATGAGCTGACATTAGACCAAATCCAATCAATAGCCCCAGAAAAAATTGTTATCTCCCCTGGACCATGTACCCCTAACGAAGCAGGCATTTCTGTTGCGGCGATTGAACATTTTTCTGGAAAAATCCCTATCCTAGGCATTTGTCTGGGCCATCAAAGTATTGGCCAAGCTTTTGGTGGAAAAATTATACGAGCCAGAAATGTAATGCATGGGAAAACGTCCTTTATTTATCATAACAACAAGGGAGTATTTAAAGGCTTGCCCAATCCTTTTGAGGCAACTCGCTATCATTCCTTAATTGTCGAAAGGGAAAGTTTGCCGCGTTGTCTTGAAGAGACTGCCTGGACTAAAAAATCGACAGGAGAGATTGATGAAATTATGGGTTTTCGTCACCGCGATTTTGCAGTAGAAGGCGTACAATTCCATCCAGAATCGATTCTTACTGAAAATGGGCACGACTTGCTCGAAAATTTTTTGAAAAACTAAAAAAGGCTATGATGGACATTCAGCAGGCAATTAACAAAATTTTGAATGGCCATAATCTTTCGATCAGTGACATGCGTGAAGCAATGATGCAGATTATGACGGGAAAAGCTACCGATGCTCAGATAGGTGGATTTTTGATCGGACTGCGCATGAAGGGTGAAACGGTCGAAGAGATTACTGGTGCGGCCCAAATAATGCGTGAACTATCAGTGCCATTACACTTAACAAATGAGCATTTGGTGGATATCGTTGGAACAGGTGGCGATAGCGCAGGGATCTTTAATGTGTCTACAGCAAGTATTTTTGTTGCGGCAGCAGCAGGTGCGAACATTGCCAAACATGGCAATAGAGGGGTTAGTAGCAGCAGTGGTAGCGCAGATTTGCTAGAGTATGCGGGGGTAAATTTAGATTTATCAGCAGAACAGATAGGCCTTTGCGTAGAAGAGGTTGGGGTTGGTTTTATGTTTGCCATTAATCATCATGGCGCAATGAAGCATGCTGTTGGTGCACGCAAAGAGCTTGGCGTACGTACTATTTTTAATCTGCTGGGTCCGCTCACCAATCCAGCCAAAGTTCCCAATATGCTGCTGGGCGTTTATGATCGCAAATGGTTAATCCCGCTTGCAGAAGTAATGAGGGCACTAGGCTGCGAACATGTACTTGTTGTTCATTCTCAGGATGGATTGGACGAGATTAGTATTTCGTCTGATACCTGGATTGTAGAACTCAAAGACGGCGAAATTAGCGAATACACTTTAATGCCAGAAGATTTTGGAATGAGCAAAGGTAATCTTGACGACCTGAAGATTTCTGATGCAAAAGAAAGCTTGGATTTGATAAAGTTAGCGCTGTCTAAGCAGCGCGTCTTTTCTTCTAAGGTTGAGTCTGCATCTGATATAATTGCGTTAAATGCTGGAGCAGCACTTTATGTTTCCGGCGTCGCGAATAATTTAGCAGAAGGTGTTATTTTAGCGCAAGACGCTATTGGTAGTGGCTTAGCTAAGGAAAAAATTTCTGAGCTTGCTGCGTTTACTCGTTGTTTTTAGGCAAGAAAAATATTACAAATCGTAGTCAAAATATCATGGATGCAGCATTGGATACTCCAACAGTTTTAAAAAAAATTCTAACTAAAAAGATAGCAGAGGTCGCTAGTCGACGGCGAAATGTGTCGCTGGCCGAGTTAGAGCAGCAATGTTGCGGAGAGCTAAAAAACAGAGAAGTAAGAAGTTTTTCAGGCGCCCTTTCTGCAAAAATAAATACAGGAGTATCTGCAGTTATTGCCGAAATTAAAAAGGCATCACCTAGCAAAGGGGTGATCAGAGAAAATTTTGACCCTGAAAAAATTGCTATAAGTTATCAGAAAGGCGGCGCAGCTTGCTTGTCTGTTTTGACGGAAAGTGCTTTTTTCCAAGGCTCAGATGATTATTTAAAAATAGCCAGAAACGCCACCTGTTTGCCAGTTTTAAGAAAGGATTTCATAGTTGATCCTTATCAAGTCTATGAGTCTTATGCGCTAGGCGCAGATTGTATTTTATTGATTGTTGCAGCTTTGAGCCAGATAGACATAGAGGAGCTGCATGGAGTTGCCCGACAGCTTGGCCTGGATGTGTTGATGGAGGTTCACAATGAAGAAGAGCTTGATAGAGCCCTGTTGATTGATAATCCAATGATTGGAATCAATAATCGTAATCTGCATACTTTTGAAACAAGTCTTGATACAACTATTCAGCTCTTGAATAAGATTCCAAAAAATAGAATTATTATTACTGAAAGCGGCATACTCAATTCAGACGATGTTGCCACCATGAAAGATCATGATGTAAATGCTTTTTTGGTGGGTGAAACATTTATGCGTGCAGATGATCCAGGATTAAAATTATCTGAAATGTTTATGTAGACTAGGATTTTTAGCTTAGCTATAAGTACATGAATTTTTTAAATTTCTTGAGGCCTTTTATTTTTATGAAAGCAAAGATTACATGGGGTGGAGAGGTTAAATTTATAGCCGAGTCTGAGTCTGGACACAGGATTATCATGGATGGTCCTCCAGATTATGGCGGTGGAAATGCAGGACCTCGACCTATGGAGATGATGCTGATGGGGATGGGAGGTTGCTCAGCTTTTGATGTGGTTCATATTTTGCAGAAAAGCCATCAAAGCGTAGCGACTTGCGTGGCAGAAATTACTGCAGTCAGAGCCAAAGAGGTTCCTGCAGTATTTACTAAAATACATCTACATTTTCTGGTGTCAGGCGACAATCTAAAAGAAAGCATAGTGCGTAACGCAGTTAAGCTGTCCGCTGAAAAATATTGCTCCGCTTCTATTATGCTCACCAAGGGTGGCGTCGAGGTTACTCACACATTCGAGATTAATAGCCCTAAAGTCTGATTGTCAAAAATTAGCAATTAAAAAAAGGCAGCTTACGCCGCCTATAAAAGAATACTGAGGGAGAAGAACAAACAAGATTTTCAATTTGGTGGAATCGGTCCTGGAAAGCGATTCAATAATCTACTCATCAACAAAATAAATATACAGCACTTGACACACATTCTTAAAATGTATATATATTATGTTATCTATAATTTTTAGGAATAACAATTAATGGGTTACTCTATAGATATAGAGTGCGCCTACCATGCTTATATAATGCTGTTGCCAGCATTCATCTGCTGCTATCTAAGATGGCAGTTTACCTCTTTAGTGCTATCTAGTTTGGAGTATGATCTTGGATGCAAAACTGTTATCTCGCGTAGACCTTAATTTATTAGTAGCACTACAGCGACTCTTAGAGGAAGAGAGTGTGACTAAGGCTGCCGAAAGGCTGTTTATCACACAACCGGCTATGAGCAAAACATTACAACGTTTGCGAGAAACATTTAATGATCCCTTGTTTGTCAGATGTGGGCGAGGATTGTCTCCTACCCCAAGAGCGATCGAGCTAAAAAAACAATTGCCAGCAGTTTTAGCAGCTATAGCAACCATGATGCTAAAAGAAGAGTTTGATCCCCTAACCTTTGAGGGAGAGATATTTATTATGGCTGCTGAATTTATTGCCGTTCAAGTGATGCCAGCCTTAACTCAAAAGCTAGTTAAGGAGGCACCGTTAATGACCATCCGGCTGGTGGGTGAAGACTCTAACACCAAGGTATCAGGCCTAGAAAAAGGTGATTTGGATTTTGCTATTGAAATTGCACGCCCATACACTGAAGACTACCACGAGACCTCGCTAGGGAGTTTTACGCCGGCTGTATGGATGAACACTGGGCACCCTTTGGCAGAGAAAAGGCAGCTTAAACTGAATGAAATGCTAAATTACCCCTTTGTTCAGTATGCCCTGCTTCGGTCACCATCTGGCGATACGGCCCAACAAACACGCTTTGACTCACAATTAAAAGAGAAAGGTCTGAAGCGAAAAAAAGCAATGGTAACCGATCAGCTGATGACCGCCTTAAATGTTTTGCGGGTAACAGATTGCTTGATGATGGGGACTATGCATGATTTAAAAAGCGATGGCGCTACTTATGGAATTGTCCGTAAGGCCTATCCAAAAGAATTAGACTTTGATAACTCTGTACCAATAGTGTTAGTACAGCATTCTAGGAGCGTTAAGTCTGCAGCACATGACTGGATTAAACAGAAAATTATAGAAGTGGTTTGCCCACTATTAACCGCTAAATAACGTAAAGATAAATCTAGACTCTTAGATAAAATAACTAATTTTTGTCATCGCTTTAGACGCAGTAGTCATAAGTGATTTGGCTGGTGAGGGGAATGCTACCCCTCCAGCCTTTAAGGCTGACTCTGCGTGACGGGCTTCATCTTCGAGCATTCTCTCAACAATTATCCGACTCTTGATGTCATTAGAGGGTAACTTTTGTAGGTGAATACTTAGGTGTTCGCAAACCTGATGTTCTGTGGCTGCAACAAATCCTAGGCTAAGTTTGTCGCTAACAAGACCGGTGATGGCGCCAAGACCAAAAGACATAACATACCATAGGGGGTTTAGCGTGCTGGGCTGCTCCCCAAGTTGAACCACGCGTTCTCGACACCAAGCCAGATGGTCCACCTCCTCACTGGCTGCATGCTCCATTTCATGCCGAACAGTAGTGAGTTTTGCTGTTAGGGCTTGCCCTTGATATAGGGCTTGAGCACAAACTTCTCCAGTATGGTTGACTCGCATTAATGCTGCAGATTGGCGTTTTTCTTCGCTAGTTAGTGCTTCTTCAGAAGTATTTTTTGCTGGAGAGGGTCGATTATGGACAGGGTTCTCGGATGTTATTGTTTTTAGAGCCAAGTCCACTTGAGCTAAAAAACCATCAATGGATGAAAGTCGTCTTGAGTTCATCAGTGCTTCCAAATTACTATGTAAAGATAAAGGATTATAGCAAAATTATAAACTATATAGTTGGGCGTTAAAAATGAAAGTTAACAAACATGTAAATCTGGGCAATGGAATTTATAGCGTTGATGCTCGATATATCTGTCCAGGTAATGCGTGCTGCTATTTGATGATCGAAGGCGATCAAGTCGCCATAATAGAAACGGGAACAGCCTATACAGCAGAGGGAATTCATGAGGCCCTGATATCACTGGGATTCGGAATTGAATCAGTTCGATATATTGTTCCAACTCATGTGCATTTAGATCATGCGGGAGGAGCTGGTGTGTTAATGCAAAGGTACCCTAATGCACAGCTAGCTATTCACCCTAGAGGTGCGCGACATATGATCAATCCAGACAAGCTGATTGAGGGGTCAAAAGCGGTATACGGGGAAGAAAAATTTACCCAATTTTATGGAAAAATTATCCCAGTCTCTGCGGATCGAGTTTTGATCATCGAAGATGGAGAAAAGCTTTATTTGGAAAATAGAGTTCTAGAGTTTCGCCATACTCCTGGGCATGCAGAGCATCATTTCTGTATCTGGGATCAAGCTAGCCAAGGATGGTTTTCCGGAGATACATTTGGGATTTCATATGCAGCAATGGCGAGCGATCTAGATCGATTCATTATACCTACCACGTCGCCAGTGCAGTTTGATCCAGATAAATTATTAGCTTCTATAGATCTGTTGATGAGCTATGGCCCTAAAAGGTTTTTTTTAACTCACTACAGTGTTGTTGAGGAGCCAAGAAAAAAAGCTGATTTGCTGCGCGAGCAGATTGAATGCTATCGAGAGATTGCCTATTCGCTTTGCCATGAGCCGGATAGAGAGCAGAAAATTTTACTTGCAGTGAAGAAGATGACGTTAACTAGAATCTCCTCTGCCCAACCGAGCTTAGACTTAAAGGCAGTAGAAAAGTTATTAGAACTAGATTTTATCCTAAATGCTCAAGGTATAAACATATGGGCATCTAAACAAGAGCAGAAAAAGAAGTCAGACGTGTGAACAAAATAGACACTATAAAGTTAATTTCTCTCTGCCTACTGCCCGATATCCAATATCATCACGAAAGAAAACATTATTCCAAGAAATCTGATTAGTGAGCTGATAGGCTTTTTTTTGTGCCTCGCTGACGTTATCTCCTAAACCAACTACACAAAGCACTCTGCCGCCATTGGTTACTGTCTTGCCGTCAATACACTTTGTTCCCGCATGAAACACTTTTTCCGCGCCTGATGATTTTTCTGGCAATCCATATATTATATCGCCTGTATCATATTCATAAGGATAGCCTCCTGCGGCAAGCACAACGCCCAGCGCTGACCTGGGATCCCATTCAAGGCTATGCTGATCTAGTTTTTTGTTTAGCGCCGCAACACATAGGAAAACTAGGTCTGATTTAAGGCGCATCATGATGGGTTGTGTTTCTGGGTCGCCAAAGCGACAGTTGTACTCTATTACTTTGGGCGTGCCATCTGACATGATCATTAGGCCGGCATAAAGAAAACCTGTGTAAGGATTACCCTCTGCCGCCATACCCAAAACGGTTGGCCTGATTACCTCCTTCATAATACGATTATGGATTTTAGTTGTTATAACAGGTGCTGGAGAATAGGCGCCCATGCCTCCAGTATTTGGACCCTTGTCATTATTATCTCGAGCCTTGTGGTCTTGTGAGGTTGCCATTGGCAGTATATTTTTTCCGTCAACAATAACAATAAAACTTGCTTCTTCTCCTGCTAAGAACTCTTCTATGACAATTCGGTGGCCCGCTTCACCAAAAACATTGCCAGCCAGCATGTCATTGACAGCTCGCTGTGCTTCATCAAGTGTCATTGCAACCACTACACCCTTTCCTGCAGCTAATCCGTCAGCCTTCACTACGATAGGCATATTTTTTGTATGAAGATAAGCAATAGCCGGCTCTATTTCAGTGAATTTCTGATATTCGGCAGTAGGAATACCGTGCCTGACAAGAAAATCCTTAGCAAAAGCTTTTGAGCCTTCTAGCTGCGCAGCCCTCTTGTTTGGACCAAAAACGGGTAGATTTCGGTCTGAAAAAAAATCTACAATACCATCTACTAAAGGTTGCTCTGGGCCTACGATAGTTAAATTCACCTCATTGCTTTCGGCAAAAAAAGCTAACTCTTCGAAGTTGCTTGGATCTATAGCTAAATTGGCTACTTTTGGTTCTAGCTGAGTACCGGCATTCCCTGGCGCCACAAAAACTTTTTTAACGGCATGATTTTGTGCGACTTTCCATGCCAAGGCATGCTCTCGTCCCCCAGAGCCAATTATTAAAATATTCATGGATTTTTCTCTTTGCAAAGGAAGGATCTATTCTTAGTGGCGGAAATGTCTGATCCCGGTAAAGACCATTGCCATGCCGTACTCATTTGCAGCAGCGATAACCTCTTCATCTCTAATTGAGCCACCTGGTTGAATCACACAGCTAATACCTTCGCTGCCAGCATTATCGAGACCATCTCTAAAAGGAAAAAATGCATCAGACGCCATAACCGAGTCTTTGATTTTAAGACCTGCATGCTCTGCTTTTATACCAGCAATTCGCGCCGAATTTATACGGCTCATTTGGCCAGCACCAACGCCAATAGTCCGATTATTTTTTGTATAAACTATAGCATTAGACTTGACCATTTTTGCGACTTTCCAGGCAAAAATCATTTCATCAAGTTCTTTTTCAGTAGGCTTTCGCTGGGTAACCACCCTCAAATCTTCTCGAGTGATCATCTCGTTGTCTCTGTCTTGAATGAGCAGGCCTCCATTGACGCGTTTAAAGTCAAAACCTTGAGGTCTTTCTTGTTTCCATTCTCCACATTCTAAAAGGCGAACATTCTGTTTGCTGCTGATGACGCGTTTAGCTTTTTCAGAAATACTTGGCGCTATGATGACTTCTACAAACTGACGATCGCATATAGTCATAGTAGTTTTTTCATCGAGCTCTCGATTAAAGGCAATAATTCCACCAAAAGCTGACTCTGGATCGGTGCTAAAAGCTAGATCATAGGCTGCACTGATATTTTTCGCGACTGCAACACCGCAAGGATTGGCGTGTTTTACGATGACACAGGCAGGCTGATCGAACTGTTTGACACACTCTAGTGCAGTATCTGTATCAGCGATATTGTTATAAGAAAGCTCTTTGCCTTGTAGTTGTTTTGCAGTTGCAATATTGGCTTCAGTTACATTCTTCTCTACATAAAATGCTGCATTTTGATGTGGATTTTCTCCGTAGCGCATTTCTTGGGCTTTCATGTATTGCATATTGAAGGTGTTAGGGAAGCCAAGTTTTTCGTTATTAGTGTTACGAGCACCAAAATGGTTAGCAATCATGCCATCATAGGCGGCTGTATGTTCAAATGCTTTTACCATTAGGTCATAACGAGTCTTGTAGCATGTGTAGCCATTTTTGCTGTTCATCTCATTTAGCACTAAATCATAGTCTTGGGCGTTAACAATTATTGCCACATCTTTATGATTTTTTGCTGCAGACCTGACCATAGCTGGACCGCCGATATCTATATTTTCAATTGCGGCAGGCAAGCTACAGTCTGGATCGGCAACAGTAGCAGCAAAGGGATAGAGGTTGACCACTACCATATCAATCCCTAGGATTCCATGTGCGCTCATGACAGTTTCATCAGTACCGCGACGACCCAGTATGCCGCCATGAATTTTTGGATGAAGTGTTTTTACCCGACCATCCATCATTTCTGGAAATTCGGTGTAGTCTGAAACCTCTCGAACGTTAATGCCATTCTCTTTAAGCAAGCGATAGGTTCCGCCAGTAGATAGAATTTCAATTTCCAGCATGCTTAGTGATTCGGCAAATTTAACTATTCCAGTTTTATCAGATACGCTTATAAGAACACGTGAAACTTTACGTAGGTCGCTCATAATACTCTCATTAATAATTTTTTCTTATTGCAAAATAGTTAGTTCTAGACAGGTTTTAACTGCAAGAGATTATATTGTTTAAGCTTCTTTCTTAGCGTTCCGCGGTTGAGCCCAAGCATCTCAGAAGCCTTACTTTGGTTCTGTAGGGTATATTGTAGCGTTACCTCAAGCAAAGTAGACTCGACTTCGCTAACAACTAAATGATATAGATCACGAGCAGCCTGATCACCCAGATCATGAAAGTACTCTTCTAATGCATGCTCTACACACTCGCGCATAGATCCATGCCTATGCGCCCTTATGTGCTTAGAATTTTTTTCTAATTGTACTTTCAGTGCTTTACTAGTGCTCATGCTGCTTCGTTCCATGTAATTTTTATTGCTTTAAAAAACTCATGCAAGCTTTGTATTTGTTGCCCAGGCTCCTCTAATCGACAAAAATGATGCCGAAATTGCTGACAATCGGATAAGGCATTAACATACCAGCCCACATGTTTTCGGGCAATCCTAACCCCCAAGTATTCCCCATAGTGGTTATGAATGGCTTTTATATGTGAACTGATTATACCTACTACTTCACTATTTGTGGGTTCTTTTGGAATTTTTCCCTGTTCAAGGTAGTGATTAATTTTTCTAAATATCCAAGGATTTCCTTGAGCAGCACGACCTATCATAACTGCAGCTGCGCCAGTATAGTCTAGTACTTTTTTGGCATCTTGTGGCGTGCATATATCGCCATTTGCGAAAACAGGTATTGATAAGGCCTCTACTACAGAGGCGATAGTATCAAATTCTGCATGGCCTAGAAAACGGCATGCACGTGTACGACCATGGATGGCTAATGCCTGTATTCCTGAATCTTCTGCAATTAATGCAATTTTCAAAGCATTTCGGTTTTCTTCATTCCAGCCAGTGCGAATTTTTAGGGTAACAGGTACATCTACAGCGGCAACTACAGCCTTTAGTATTAACTCAACTAGGCCCTCATCTTGAAGTAAAGCTGACCCAGCCGCACGTCTGCATACTTTTTTTGCCGGGCAACCCATATTTATATCGATAATTTCTGCACCCAGCTTAACATTTTGGCGTGCCGCATCTGCCATTATTTCTGGAATGCTTCCAGCAAGCTGAATAGATCTTGGGGAGGCTTCATGTTTATGTACCAAGCGCTGCTGGCTCTTTTTGCTGTTCCATAGACTGGTATCGGAGGTGATCATTTCTGCAGTAGCAAGCCCCGCCCCTAGCCGCCTACAAAGATTGCGAAACGGTAAGTCAGTGACTCCAGCCATGGGGGCCAACATAGTTTTACCTTCCAGGGCATGAGTGCCAATTTTTATCAAATGTTGCAGCCTCTTTCAGTTTTAATACTTCTTTAGGGGGGAGGGATATGATACCAGTTGGTTATTTTAGTCAAAAGTTTATTATAAAAGCATAAGGGCAGGCTAGCATTTCCAACACCCAATAGCGTTTATATAATTTTATTAAGCGAATAACTGACTTATAAGGTAGCTCTATGGAGCTACAGGAGCCCACGTTTTTTCGCAGTCAATAAAGCCCAGTTTTCTTTATATACAGGCGCATCAAACTCGAACCACGCTGAAAAATTTTCTTGGACCTCTTTACTTTGGTTTTCGATTACCCCTGACAAACAAAGAAGTCCGTCAGGACCAGTCAAAGAAGCTAAGCGTGACGCCAGAGAGATAAGAGGACCGGACAATATATTGGCAATTACAATATCAGCTGGATTATTTGGGGCCTTTTCTGGCAAATATACATCGATGACATTAGACATCAAGCCGTTTCTTTTTGCATTTTCAGTAGTAGCCATTAATGCTTGTGGGTCTATATCTATGCAGGTAGTATTTTTGGCCCCAAGCAACAATGACGCAATAGCAAGTATTCCTGAGCCGCAACCATAATCAATAATAGTTTTTCCTTCTAATCTTGCAGCATCCAGCCACTGCAGACATAAAAATGTAGTGGGATGTGTTCCGGTTCCAAAAGCGAGCCCAGGATCAAGCAATAGATTAATGCTCTCTGGCTCCGGCGGTTTGATCCAGCTAGGACAAACCCATAGACGATGACCGCATTTGATAGGTTGATAATTTTTAAGTGACTCTCTTTCCCAGTCTCTATCTTCAAGCAGCTCCCATCGGTATTCTATTTTTTTTAATTTTAATTGTTGGCTTAAGATGCCACTTATTAGATTGGTGTTAGCTGAAGCATCAAAAAGTCCAGTCATGCTGACTAGGTCCCATAAAGGGTGCTGGCCAATTTCTGGCTCGAGTATTGCTTGATTGCCGTTATCTTCATATGAAACTGAAAGAGCCCCGACATTTGCAAGAACCTCTTCTACTTGCCCTGCCATGGATTTTTTGCTACTTATTGTCAGCTGAAGCCAAGGCATGATATTTCCTATGCGTTATATGGGGTGCGAAGATACTTTAAGTTTGGAAAATTTTTGATTAGAGGGAGGGCAGATGCACTAGTGTTAATTTTAAAAACTAGCCTTGAAGAGCTAGTTTTTTCTCTAAATAATGGATATTAACACTTCCTTTGAGGAACTCTGCATCAGAAACCAGGTCTCGCTGCAGTTCGGTGTTGGTTTTTATGCCCTCAATATGAAGTTCGTCTAGCGCGCTCGCCATTCGCAAGAGCGCAGAACTTCGATCTTTGCCGAAAGTAATTATCTTACCTATGAGAGAATCATAGTGTGGGGGTACCGTGTACCCCGCATATATATGCGAATCGACCCTCACTCCGTTCCCTCCAGGAGCATGATAAGCGGTAATTTTTCCGGGGCTAGGCATGAATGTAGAGGAATCTTCAGCGTTTATTCGGCATTCAAAAGCATGCCCAACAATTTTGACGTCCTGCTGAGTTATACTGAGTTTTTCTCCTCCAGCAATCAAAAGTTGTTCCTTAACAATATCTATACCAGTAACCATTTCCGTTACAGGGTGTTCTACTTGCACCCGTGTGTTCATTTCTATAAAAAAGAATTGCCCGTCTTCATACAGAAACTCAAATGTACCAGCCCCTCGATAACCAATTGTTAGACAGGCATCAACACAAGACTTTAAAACGTTATTCCGTGCAATCTCAGGAATATTTGGTGCAGGGGCCTCCTCTAAAACTTTTTGATGGCGGCGTTGCAAGGAACAGTCTCGATCGCCTAGGTGAATAGCATTGCCTTGTCCATCGGCCAGTACTTGGACTTCTACATGGCGTGGATTCTCTAAAAATTTCTCCATATAGACGGTGCCATCACCAAAAGCAGATTGTGCTTCTGCTTTGGTCAACTGTATAGCGCTGATTAATTCGATTTCGCTATGAACGACACGCATGCCTCTGCCGCCCCCCCCGGCAGCAGCTTTAATAATAACCGGATAGCCGACCTTAATTCCGATTTTTTTGTTACGAGCGACATCATTAGTTAGGGGTCCGTTTGAGCCTGGTACAGTAGGGACCCCCGCTTTTACCATGGCCTTTATAGCGGCAACTTTGTCACCCATTGTGCGAATAACCGAAGCAGTCGGTCCAATAAAAATAAAGCCACTTTTTTCGACCTGCTCAGCAAAATCAGCATTTTCAGCTAGAAATCCATAACCGGGGTGCACTGCCTGGGCGTTTGAGATCTCCATGGCGCTAATGATCGCTGGCACATTCAGATAGCTATGTGTTGAGGAGTTTGGGCCAATACATATAGATTCATCGGCGAGCAACACATGTTTAAGATTTGCGTCAGCCTTTGAATGAACTGCAACAGTTTTTATTCCTAGCTCTTTGCATGATCTAAGAATTCGTAGCGCGATTTCACCGCGATTGGCAATAAGCACTTTTTCCAGCATAGCTGTTGCTCCTGTCCTTTGCGGTTTAAACTATAGAGATAAGTGGTTGGTCAAACTCCACTGGTTCACCATCTTTGGCTATGATTGCTCCAACAGTCCCCGCTTTGTCAGCTTCAATTTGATTCATCATCTTCATAGCTTCAATAATGCACAATATATCACCGATATTGACATGCTGGCCTTCCTGAACGAAGGCCTGCTCTCCTGGAGCTGATGAGCTATAAAAAGTACCAACCATTGGAGACTTCACAACATGTCCCTCAATGGTCGTGGCTGCAGATTCTTCATTATGTGAGATCTTTGTAGCCGTAGGTACAGACCTCGTAATGGGTGCAGTCAAACTGACCGGTGAAGCAACAAATGCACCGCCACGGCTTATGCGAATAGACCCTTCAGCCTCTTTAATTTCTAGCTCATTAATGTCCGAATCTTCTATCAAATCTATTAATTTTTTTACTTTCCGAATATCCATCTGTGCTCACTCTAAATAGGGGGGGAGGGTTATTGTTGGTGGCCTAGTTCTACCAGGGCCACATTTAATGCTAATTCATAGCCAAGGCTACCAAAGCCACAAATTACTCCTTTGGCGATATCAGAGAAATAGGATGATTGCCTAAATTCTTCACGTGCATGTATATTAGATAAATGCACTTCAATAAAAGGGATGTCTATCGCCAGTAGTGCATCTCGGAGTGCAATACTAGTATGGGTAAAAGCCGCAGGATTAAAAATAATGTACTTCGTGCCTTCTTCTTTTGCGGTATGTATGCGCTCTATCAGGGCATGCTCTGAATTGCTTTGAAAGGCCAACAGCCCACAATCCTTTTTTTTGCAAATGTCCATAAGGCCTTGATTAATAGTGTCAAGATTTTGGTTTCCGTAGAGGTCAGGTTCTCGAGCCCCTAATAAATTTAAGTTTGGGCCGTGAAGTACTAGTATAGTAGCCATGATTTTCCTGCAAAAATTATTGAAGAAGTATATTGATACACCGACTGTACTTTTTAGGAGACCCAAGTCTGCATTAAAATTTATAAACTGTCCAATTTTTTAGATTTTTGGCTCTTTTCGCTACAATCTTACGTAAAATTGCAGATTTTTAGAAAATTAAGCTATCATTTGACTGCCATTTGAATCATTTTATCCATAGTTTTAAGAAGATAGGTGCAAAATCACAGAAATTTTATAGTATTTTTATAAATATGTGCAATTTTTATCGTATTTTCGTTGAAAATGCATCAATTACACTGCTAACAGTTAATATTTGAGGCAGAATTATAGGGGTAGTTTCTCCTGAAGGATAAAATAGGTATAGAGGAACGCCACTCCGATTTTGATTATTTAATAATTTGGTAATTTCTGGATCATAGCTGGTCCAATCCCCCCTCATGTAGATAACGTTTTGGGACTCTAGGCTAGCTAAAAAACTTTTTGAGTTTAGTACCAATTTTTCGTTAACCAGGCAGGTGATGCACCAGTCTGCTGACAAATTAACAAAAACTGCATTTTGATTTTTAATTAGCATGTTCAATGCATCTGCTGAGTAAGGCCTCCATGCGTCATTCTGGGAGTTCATGCCTTGCTTGTCCCAAAACAGCAAAAGAAAAGCGGAAAGAAACGCCGCTATTGCCACCAAACCAATTATTCGGGTCTTGTAAATTTTCAAAAGCCAAATTGCAAACAACATAAGAACAACGCCACACACCACTGCAGACAGTGTGTCGCTGTTAGTTTGCCTGCCAAGAACCCAAAGCAACCAGACGGATGTTAAATATAATGGAAATGCTAGAAATTGTTTAAAGTGATCCATCCATGCTCCAGGTCTAGGAAGTTTTTTGGATAGGCTAGGCAGGCAGGTGATAAGAAGTATGGGAAAAGCCATACCGAGACCTAAAAAAATAAAGGTGCTTAGTGCAGTCCAGATCGGCTGTGTTAGCGCAAAGCCTAAAGCAGTACCCATGAAAGGCGCAGTGCATGGGCTGGCGACCAATGTAGCAAGCAACCCAGTCATAAATGAAGAAATTAGATTGTTCCCTTCGGTTGTTTTTTGACCCCAACTCATTGGCGCGCTTCCTAGTGTTAGCCACCCAGAAAAATTGAGACCCATGAGCACAAATAAATAGATTAGGAGTCCAATAAAAACTGGGGATTGCAACTGAAACCCCCAGCCTATACCTGCGCCTGCACTACGCAAAATTATCAGAAGCGCTCCAATAGCTATAAAGCTTATTATGATGCCTGCAGTGTAGGCCAATCCATGTAAATATTTGCCGTTAGGGTTCGTGCTTAGACTGGACAAGCTCATTGCTTTAATGGAAAGAATTGGAAATACGCAGGGCATAAGATTAAGGATTAGTCCGCCCAAAAAGGCCAGCATCAGCATAAGGGGCAGAGCACTCAACCGATCCTGCGCTACTTCATTGCTAGTTGAAAATTTTTGCTGAGCTGCTTCTGTAATCAGGGGTGCCGGTTTATCACTATCTAGAAAGATGGTTTGGCGTCTGGGGGGGTAACAGAGCCCAGCATCAGCACACCCTTGTGATTCAATGACAATTTTTTGTGGAAGATCTTTTAGGGGAATAAGAATTCTGGTTTGATGATAGTACACTTCCAGATTTTTCTCATAGTAGTCATCGTAAATAGACTGCCCAGCTTCATAATGTGGCCTGATATTCAGCGGCCTATGGTCCAAACTAAAAAAATTAAAACGATCTCGATAAAGATAGTAGCCTGAGGCTATATACCAGTTTAGAATAAGATGCTTGTCTTGAGTTTCTGCGGTGAGCTGGAAGGCCTTTTCCACAGGCAAAAAATTAGTATTTTGAACGATAGAGGATTGGCTATATGTTGCCTGGCCAGTAGCGATGTTTTCTTCAAAATTGGCGATCGCAGCATTTGTCGCAAGCAGCAAGCAAAAGAACAAAAAGTGTAGAATTTTTTTTATCATCTGACCGCTCATTAAAATTGGTTCGGGCTCAAAAAAAGAACTTGATAATATATTCTACAATTCCCAGTTACGGTTTACTTGTTTTTTTAGACAAATTCGTATTTTAAGGGCTTTTAAAAAGTAATGAAAATTTTTTTTTCGGGTAGATATTTGGGTATTTTCTTAATAGTAGTGTTAGCTACGTCTTCCCAGGCGATAAACGCGTCTAAACAAGATGATATGGGTGGTCACCATGCTCACTCACATGGAGACTATAGTGCTCATGATGGAGTCGGTCAGCTAGCAGTTAGCGATGGGTATATTCGCAAAATGCCCCCAGGACAAAAGGTAACAGCTGCATTCATGATACTACAGAATTTTACAGATAGGGCATGTCGAGTAATAGGTGCGTCTACAGACATTGCTGACAGAGTCGAAATTCATAAGCATTTTTATCAGAATGGGGTTATGTCTATGCGACCTGTTGAGGGGGTGGAGTTAGCCCCTGGAAAGAAGGTGTCTTTCGAACCCGGTGGTTACCATTTAATGTTATTTGGATTAAAGCGTGAACTAGACGAAGATGAGCAGCATAGAGTCACTCTTATTTTTGATAGGTGCCCAGAATTACCTTTTGATGCAAAAGTAAGAAGTATTTTTCACAATAAACATCAGCATTAAGCATGGCAGTTGACACTACTTTATTATAGCTTTCGATCAAAAGTCTGAGTTTAAGGCCCTAAATTTTATAGCGAAGCTAATATTTTGGGGTATTGCTCTGGGTTTAGTCTAGGCCCAGCCTGGCTGACTACATGCGCTGCTGCCAAGGCGGCAAAATTTCCAGATTTTTTGTAGCCATACCCATGTGTAATACCATACAAAAAAGCACCGGCGAATATGTCTCCTGCTCCGTTTGTATTGATAGCGATTGCGGGGTGAGCCTCAATTAAGTGTTGATTTTCACCATCGAATACTATTGCCCCCTTATCCCCCATAGTTAGAACATAGGCCACTGCAGATTGCTTAAGCAGTTCTAAGGCGCACTCTAGGTCACTACCTTCTGTCCAGCTGACGGCCTCCGCCTCATTGCAAAAAAGAAGGTCTATTTTTTTACCGAGCATTTCTTTTAGTCCAGACTTAAAGAAAGTTACCATTGCTGGATCTGATAAGGTGAGCGCAATTTTGATACCACACTTTTCTGCAATTTCTCGAGCTCGAATAGCTGCTTTGCGCCCAGTATCTGATGAGACGAGATAGCCTTCAATGTACAAGTATTCAGATTGCCTAATTGCTTCTGCATCAAGATTCTCAATCGAAAAAGTTTCACTTACACCGAGGTATGTATTCATGGAGCGCTCAGCATCCGGAGTAATCAAGACCAGGCATTTTCCTGTAAGGCCCTCCGTTAAGGCGCTATTGGAGTTAAATTTAACACCGGCATTGTCTAAATCATGAAGATAGAATTCTCCATCCGCATCATTAGCTACCCTACAGGAATAAAAGGCTTTTCCGCCAAAAGCGCTGAGTGCAATAATAGTGTTGGCTGCTGATCCGCCACTAGCGCGCTTAGAAGTGGACAGTTGGTCTTGCAAATGATGTATAATTTCTTGCTGACGATCTTCATCCACAAGAGTCATTAAGCCTTTTCCTACCTCTAGATGCTTTAAGTCTGAGTCAGTGACTTGTATTTCAGTGTCCACCAGCGCTGCGCCGATGCCATAAACATTGTATTTGGACATGTGTGTAGAATATTTGTTGTTATAGAATAGAGTAGCATTATCTGTCTTGCAGGCTAACAGTGAAAGCCCTAATTGCAAATAAAGGCCTGCTGTTTCTAAACCAGCAGTTTTTGACACCCATTTGCTGACTAGTGCGAGTTTTTGAAAAGTGTGTTTTTAAGTACAGAGGGATATCTTTGGTTCAAGGAATAGCAAAGAAAGGCCGAAGCAAAAGTAACATAAGCAATAAAGATAATTCTCGCTTGGCTTGGATTTGGCGAATGATTATTTTTATTCTTGTCGCCACCACTATATTTTTGGTAATAGTGGATGTGTTTGTCTATAAAAAGTTTGTCGGTAAAAAGTGGTCACTGCCGTCCCATGTATACAGCCGACCCTTAGAGTTATATCAGGGGCTGTCTTTGAGTCGACAGTTGCTTGAGTGGGAGCTCAAAGAGCTTGGTTATAAGAAGGTTGATGCAGCTAAAGCCCCAGGTCAATTTAGTGTATCTGAGCAGTCGGTGGAATTTTTCTCTCGTGGTTTTGAGTTTTGGGATGAAAGAGAACCCTCCAAATTGATGATAGCCATATTTTCTGGAGACAAGATATCTGGTCTAAAAGACAGTCATGGTAGAGTTATAGCGATAACAAGATTAGAGCCTATGATGATAGGGGGTATTTATCCATCCCGCAAAGAAGATCGTCAGTTGGTGAAGCTTGACAAGGTTCCTCCGACATTAGCAGCAGCATTAGTTGCAATAGAAGACCAGGATTTTTATCGACATCAGGGAGTTTCTTTTAGAGGAATAACGCGCGCTTTTCTTGCCAATATGACAGAGGGAAAAATCGTCCAAGGTGGAAGCACTATTACACAGCAGCTTGTTAAAAATTTTTACCTTAACGAAAGACGAACGTTATCTCGGAAAGCACTAGAAGCAATAATGGCAGTATTGCTGGAAATCCATTTCACTAAGCAAGAAATTCTTGAGACATACATCAATGAAGTGTACTTAGGTCAGTCTGGAGACAGGGCTATTCATGGCTTTGAAATGGCAAGCAACCATTACTTTAATCAGCCGGTTCAAGAGCTGCAGTTACACCAGACGGCTTTACTTGCTGGCCTTGTTAAGGGGGCGTCGTTTTATAATCCTTGGCGCCATCCTAAGCGTGCTTTAAATAGACGAAACCTAGTTCTCGATGTAATGAACTTGGCGGGTGTCATAAGTAGAGTCGATGCAACGACAGCTAAAGCAAAACCACTGGCGATTATCTCCCCTATATCTGGTCGGAGTCACTTGAAGTATCCGTCTTATTTAACTCTAGTAAAACGCCAGTTGCGTCAGACGTATAAACAATCAGATCTACAAACAGCCGGACTTCGAATATTTACCAATTTTGATCCTCAGATCCAGCGTAAAGTTGAAGACAAGATCGCAAAACGGATTGAAAACTTAGAATCAGGTTATGGTATTGAAATAGGGAAATTACAAAGTGCTTCTGTGATTGCGCGTGTAGGCTCAGGGGAAGTGGTAGCTGTTTCAGGAGACAGGAAGCCAGGCTTTGATGGCTTTAATCGCGCCCTGGATGCAAGACGTCCCGTGGGATCAACTATTAAGCCTGCAGTGTATTTGGCAGCCCTAGAAAATCCTGAATCTTATACCTTAAACAGCAAAATTGAAGACACCTCAATTTCTGTGAGTACAGAAAATGGCGATATTTGGCAGCCACGTAATTTTGGGAGGAAAAGCCATGGCCTGATACCTTTATATGAAGGATTGGGGTATTCTTATAATCAAGCTACAGCTAGACTTGGTATGAATGTTGGTTTGCCTGCAGTCATAGATAGCATTAAAAGACTGGGGTATTCGAGACCATTGCCGAGGCTTCCTTCTTTGCTGTTGGGGTCAATTGAAATGTCACCGATAGAGCTGGCGCAAATGTATCATACGATTGCAGCAAACGGGTTTTATTCACCACTTCGTGCAATTAGCAGTGTATTTACCGCTGAAAATATTCCACTGAAGAGGTATCATTTTGAGGCCGAACAGCGATTTGACAACAGGGTTATGCACTTAATTAGTTACGGACTTCAGGTAGTTTTACGAGAAGGCACCGGAAAAAGTGCCTACCAAAGATTACCAGAAGAGCTACTGTTGGCCGGAAAAACTGGCACGACTAACGATCAGAGAGATAGCTGGTTTGCTGGGTTTAGTGGCAATTATTTAAGTGTGGTATGGATGGGTCGGGATGATAATGGAAAAACTCCTCTTACCGGAGGTTCTGGTGCACTAAGACTCTGGATAGACATCATGGTTGAGCTTGAAAATCGATCTTTGGTTTTTCAAAAACCTGATGGTGTAAATTATTATTGGGTCAGCTCGAACCAGAATGGCTGCCATAAACCAAGATATCTGCCATTCATCGCGGGTAGCGAGCCAGATAAAAGAGAAAGCTGTGCGTCGAAAAATGATACAGGTGTTTTAGGCTGGTTTAGTCGAAATCTCGATTGGTAAGACCTTATTTATTGACTGCTGGATGATAAGAAGTATGAAGACTGGGTTGCAGTATGCAGTTATTTTCACGCTTAGCTTTTTCTTAGCGGCAGCATGCACTCCAGTCACGCCATCGGGAGGCAGGCTTCCCTCATCAGGTCAGGCCATTACTCCAAGTAGCCCTATCACAGATTCTGTATCAAAGGACGCAGTGATCAAATTGCTTGAGGATGCTTGGCGATACAATCGTGAAAGACAGCATGATCGATCTAATGCCGTAGCAGAAAGAGCAATGCGCATTAACCATTCAGAAGCTGAAATTTATCTCGTCATGGCATCAAATTATTTTTCTTTAGGGCAGTTTTCTCTTGCGGAACAAGTAGTCTCGAAGGGGTTACCGCTAGCATCTGGCAACAAACCAATAAAGGAAAGTTTAAACCAATTCTTGATTTTGGTTCGTGCAAAAATTATTCAAGAATAATCTATGCTGTGCGGCGTGATGAACGCAAAATTTTTTGAGAATACGAGGAAGTTAGCAATAAATTTGCTATGCGATTAGCGTCGTTATTTTATAAGTAGTATCAATTTGAAACTTTTAGTTTCAGCCACTAGTTTTATTTTAAAAAATTTTTCAGCATAATTTTCTAATGGAACAAATCTATTAACGACGAACAGCGCCATTCCTCTTGGCTTTAGGCGCTTATAGCTGTTAGCAACAAATTGCCGAGTAAGTTCGCTGTCAGTTGTAAAGCCTTTATGGAACGGCGGGTTACATATTATCGCATCAAATAATTGACCAATGTTGTCGGCGCAATTGCTAGCCACTACTTCACCATTAAGTGATAGCGCAGAAAAATTTTTTGAACAAGCTATTATTGCAGCAGCATTATTATCGGTAGCGACAATTTTCGCCTTAGTGTGCTGGCTGGCTCTTATTGAAAGATAACCATAGCCGCAACCAAGATCCAAAATATTGGCTGGCTCTTTATTAAAAAAACTTAGAAATTCTGGAAAAAAATCGCCTAAAAAAGCGCTACCTTCGTCTATTTTCTCCCACCCAAACAAGCCTGGTTTGCTAGTCAGCATTTGGCCGGAGAAAGGGATACATTTCGTCAGATGGGCATAGCCTTTGTCTTCAATTGCTAGCTTTGCGAGTTGATTTTTTTCAGCCTCTCGCCGTTGAGTGATTGATAGATAAACCATACCATTTTTGTTTATTTGTGTTGATGCCCCAAAATATTGTGCTGCTTTTTCGCCATAGGTTTTAATACCATCACTTTTCTCTCCGCTCATTAGCAGTTCGCCATTATCCGCAAGCAATCGATAAGCACTTTTAATAATATAGTGAGTCAAGGCTTTTTCTTTGGATACACGAAATAGCACTTGGCTAAAACTATTATCAGGAAAATCTGAAAAATCAAAATCACTGAAAAAAATGTTAATTTTTAGGGATTTTGCGTGCTCGAAAATATCATAGCGATTGGTTACAACAGTTGTTTGACTGCAAGACAGAAATGGTAAATTGGAGCCTCTTACGTTCTCATCGGCAATAATTAGTCGAGAGCCAGAGACATCGTTGGCTTTATTTAGCAACAAGCTAAAACATGAATCTTGTATTTTGGAGTTATGAGCAGAATAGTTAGTCACGATATAGAATGCCCTTAATTGCTCGCTCTGTAATTTATTAATTTTTAGTTTAAGGTCAGTCTCGTAAACTGATGGTTTTCCAGCCACGACGAGTGGCCTCTTCTTTTAGCTTAGGGCAAGGATCTACTGCTACAGGATGACTTACAACCTCTAGTAGAGGCAAGTCATTAATCGAATCACTATAGAAGCTGCTCCCTTCAAGACTAAGGTTCGATGTCTTGAGCCAGTTGTTTAGGCGCTTAACTTTACCTTTTTGAAAACTTGGTATTCCGGATACTTGGCCGGTAAATTTGTTGTCAGATTCTTCAAGCTCAGTAGCAATTAAATGCTTAATACCTAATTTTTTACATATAGGCGCTACAATAAATCGATTTGTTGAGGTCACCACCATTAATGTATCTTCTTTGTCTCGGTGTGTTGTTAATAATGCTTCCGCTTTATGAAGCCACATGGGTTCAATGATTTTTTTCATAAATTCTTTATGTAGAGCATCGAGCTCGGAACGAGCTAGGCCAGATAATGGAGCTAGTGAAAACTTCAGATACGCTAAGATGTCTAATTTCCCAGCCTGATAGTCTGTGTAAAATTGATCATTTTTACTTTTAAAGTAAGCGGAATCTACAATTTTTTTTGTTGTTAAGAACTCCCCCCAGCTGTAATCGCTGTCACCGGCAATAAGAGTGTTGTCTAAGTCAAACAAGGCTAAGGGCATGATAGGGTCCATGAAGTTAGTATGCGCAGTATAGCTTAACGAAAGATAGAACTGTCCTCAATATGATATTTCATGTAAATTATGTAGTTATAGAGATGTTTAACTAATCAAAAAACCAGCTATTTAGAATTCTGTATGTTCGAAATATTTCTGGTTGAGAGCATTATTGTGGTTGATAAAGACGGATTTCGTCCAAATGTTGGCATTATAGTTTCTGATGGTATGGGCAAGTTGCTTTGGGCTAAGCGTATTGGTCAGGATGCTTGGCAGTTTCCTCAGGGCGGCATTGATGCTGAGGAGTCTTTAGAAACTGCACTTTATCGCGAGCTCTTTGAGGAAGTTGGTCTTGAGTCTCAGGATGTCGATATTCTTGCTTGCACTAAAGAGTGGCTCCGCTATCGTCTGCCTCAGAGTATGCAGCGAAAGAATTCAAACCCCTATTTTGTTGGACAAAAACAAAAATGGTTCCTACTTCAGCTCTTAAGCAACGAAAAAAAGATATCTTTGGATCAGACCCCACATCCTGAGTTTGATAAGTGGGCTTGGGTAAATTACTGGTACCCTGTTAATCAAATTGTCGAGTTTAAAAGGAATGTTTATCGCAAAGTACTGAAAGAATTTTCACCACTACAGTGCAATCTTGAAAAAAAGGCTGAATCTTACCCGAGGGTGATAAGGTAAATATGTCTATTCTCGAATCACTACGAAAAATTGTACAAGAAGCTAATTCAGCTAAAAACTTTGATGAAGTTCTCAATGTCATTGTACACCAAGTTAAGAACACTATGGATACATCAGTGTGCTCTGTGTATCTTTATAACAAAAAGGACGATAACTATGTCCTTATGGCAAGTGATGGCCTTAATCCAGATGCTGTTGGTTCAGTTTGCTTACCTTCTGGCAAAGGACTTGTTGGTTTGGTAGCTTCGCGCGCAGAGCCAATTAATCTTGAAGAAGCTTCTGTGCATCCTAGATTTGCCTTTTTCCCCGAAACAGATGAACAGTTATTCCACTCCTTTTTAGGCTCACCAATTATTCACCAGCGAGTAGTTCTTGGTGTGCTGGTCGTACAGGATAAGCAGACTCGTCGCTATGATGAGAGCGAAGAGTCTTTTCTTGTGACAATTGCCGCCCAGCTGTCTGGCGTTATTGCTCATGCTAATGCTACAGGTGAGCTGAATCGAACGCTTAATCCTCAAGATACACCCACCAATGAGCGTATTTATTCTGGTGTAGCAAGCGCCCCAGGAATTGCTATAGGCACTGTGATAGCAATGCATTCTCATACTGCCTTACAGGCTACTCCTTCAAGACAAGCGATAGATGTTGACACAGAGCTTATTTTATTTCGAAAGGCGATGAGTCTGGTTAAAAGTGATATGCGTGCCCTAGATAAAAGTATGGTGGGAATATTAAGCGATCAAGAGCGAGCCCTGTTCGATGCCTACGTATGTATGCTAGATGATCAGGCTTTGGGTGGAGAAGTTATTGTACTTATTAACGAAGATGGTCTTAGTGCACAAAGTGCATGGACTCAAGTTATATTAAGTCACATTAATATGTTTAAAAGTATGACCGATTCGTACTTACGAGAGAGGGCTTCTGATCTAGAAGATCTGGGGAGAAGGGTACTAAGTTATCTTCAAGAGACTGAAACTAAACGTACAGTATTTCCGGATAATATTGTCCTCGTAGGTGAGGATCTATCAGCTGCTTCTTTTGCTAGTGTTCCGCTAGAAAAAATTGTTGCTATCGCCTCTGTTAAAGGCTCCCGTAATTCGCATTTGGCAATTCTTGGTCGAGCTATCGGTATTCCTACGGTTATGGGCGCGATCGATCTGCCTTGGGGTAACTTGGACGGTGAAGAGGTTATAGTTGATGGTCACAATGGACATGTTATTGTTTACCCAAATACTTCATTGCGTAAAACCTATGAGAGCCAAGTCCTTGAAGAAAAACTATTAGCGGCCGATCTTGAAAAATTTTTAGATCAACCCTGCGAAACCTCTGATGGACATAAAGTTTCTTTATGGGTAAATACCGGCTTGCGCATTGATTCAATGTTGTCGCTCGATCGAGGTGCTGAGGGTGTAGGACTTTATCGAAGTGAAATCCCATTCCTAATGCTGGACCGCTTTCCGTCTGAAGAAGAGCAGCGTAAATCCTATCGTGAGCAATTAGAGATGTTCTCCCCCAGGCCCGTCACTATGAGGACTTTAGATATTGGGGGCGATAAGGATTTATCTTATTTCCCCATTGAAGAGGAAAATCCATTTCTTGGTTGGCGAGGCATCAGAGTCTGTCTTGATCACCCCGAAATTTTTTTGGTGCAACTTAGAGCCATGATGAAGGCTAGCCTGGGGCTAAACAATCTCAGTATATTGTTGCCTATGATAGCCAGCATGACTGAGTTAGACAGCGCCTTGGTGCTAATTAATCAAGTTTATAACGAGCTTACACAAGAGGAGGGATATGAGATTCAAAGGCCTCATGTAGGCATAATGATTGAGGTGCCAGCAGCAGTTTACCAAATTCATGAGTTTGCCCGTAAAGTTGATTTTCTCTCTGTTGGCACTAATGATCTAACTCAATATCTATTAGCAGTTGATCGAAATAACTCAAGAGTTGCCGATCTGTATGATTTTTGTCACCCCGCTGTCTTGAGAGCGCTTAGGGTTATTGCCAGTGGAGCAAAGGATGAGTGTACTCCCATTAGCGTTTGTGGAGAGATGGCAGGTGACCCAATTGGGGCCATACTGTTGATGGCTGCAGGCTTCAGTGTGCTTTCTATGAGCGCCACCAGCCTATTAAAAGTCAAAGCTATGTTACGTCAAGTGAGCTTAGTGGAGGCGAAGCAGTTGCTTGAAGATGTATCCTTAATGCCAGATGCTCAATCTGTCAGAAATTATGTGGAGCAAGCGCTTAACAAGGCTGAAGTTTCAGGACTTTTTAGTCGTTAATATCTATATTGATTGTCGCTATTACTAGCTTCATGGTTAGATGGGTTGGTTATAAGAAGTCATTGAATTTTACCCAAGATAGATAACAGTAGTATTATCACTGAAACTATCCTTAGCTAAAGTTGTTACATGCTAATTTATCCAGAAATCGATCCTATTATTTTTTCCTTTGGGCCCCTAAAAATCCATTGGTATGGGTTAATGTACTTGCTTGGTTTTTTTGTGGCTTGGAGAATTGCACTTTTTCGTAGCCAATCGAATTGGTCGCCCATACGCAAAAATCAAATAGAAGATCTAATTATTTGTAGTGCCTTCGGGGTAATATTTGGTGGTCGTTTTGGTTACGTAGTGTTTTATAATTTTGAACAATGGCTTCTGGACCCTCTATGGTTGCTGCGCATCTGGGAGGGAGGAATGTCTTTTCATGGCGGATTGCTGGGTGTTTTGGTGGCACTTTGGTGGTATAGCCGAAAAATAAATAAGTCTTTTCTAGCTTTAGGTGATTTCGTGGCACCTTTGGTCCCGATAGGTCTCGGTTTAGGCCGTATAGGTAATTTTATGGGTCAAGAGCTTTGGGGTAGACCAACTGATTCTTGGGTAGGAATGATATTCCCCAATGATCCTGACCAGCTATTAAGGCATCCTTCTCAACTCTACGAGTGCTTTTTGGAAGGCCTGCTGCTTTATATTGTGTTGATTGTAGTCTCACGAAAACCGCGACCGAGGGGTGCTTTAGGGGGCTTATTCTTGTCGCTCTACGGTAGCTTTAGATTTATTGTTGAGTGGTTTCGAGAGCCAGACATTGCTATTGGTTTCGACTTATTTGGGTGGATGACAAGAGGCCAGTTATTGAGTTTGCCTATGATATGCATCGGTACAACACTTATTATATATGCTTATTTTAGCGCTAACTTTAATAGGAAATTGGTTGATAAAAGAGGCCAAGAGTAAAATGAAGCAATACCTTGATTTAGTCCGACACATAAAGGACAACGGAGTTCGAAAAAGTGATCGAACAGGCACTGGAACACTTAGTATTTTTGGCTATCAAATGCGATTTGATCTCAGTGAAGGCTTTCCTTTGGTTACTACTAAAAAGGTTCACCTTAAATCAATTATCCATGAATTAATTTGGTTTATTCAAGGTGATACTAACATCAGATATTTAGTAAAAAATGGGGTAAATATTTGGAATGACTGGCCATTTCAAAATTGGTTAAGGGAGACAAAACAAGAGCAGAATTTCCCTACGTACTCAAAAGCATGGCGGGAAGAGATGGCCCAGTTTGTGATTCGCATAAAAGAAGATGATGCATTTTCTCAAAAATATGGTGATCTGGGCCCCGTTTATGGGCGCCAATGGAGAAACTTTGAAGGGGTCGATCAACTCGCTGGGGTTGTTTCAGATATTCAAAAAAATCCTGATTCTAGACGGCTAATTGTCTCGGCTTGGAATCCCAGAGATATTCCAGTTATGACTAAGTCTGGATTGCCGCCCTGCCACACTTTGTTTCAGTTTTATGTGGCAGAGGGACGACTATCCTGTCAGCTCTATCAGCGCAGTGCCGATGTTTTTTTAGGGGTGCCTTTTAATATTGCATCTTATGCGTTGTTGATGTTAATGATTGCTCAGGTTACAGGCTTACAGCCTGGAGATTTTGTGCACACGTTTGGAGATGCACACTTGTATGTTAATCATTTAGAGCAGGTCGAAAAACAACTCAGTCGTGTTCCTCGACCTATGCCAAACATGGCTGTTAATTCATCAGTAACAAGCTTGTTTAATTTTACATATGAAGACTTTAAGCTAGAAAATTATGAGCCTTGCCCTGCAATACCAGCACCGGTGGCAGTGTAATGACAGATAAAATGAGACTCTCTCTAATTGTAGCTATGGCTAATAATCGAACTATAGGCCTAAACAACACTCTACCTTGGCATTTGCCAGGAGATTTGAAATATTTTAAATCTATTACCATGGGAAAACCTATCGTAATGGGCAGAAAAACTTTTGATTCGATTGGCAAGCCTTTACCTGGTCGATTGAACATCGTGATTACGCGTAATACTAACTGGTCTTTTAGTGGTGTTGAGGTTGCCTTATCCTTGGATCAAGCAAAAAATATTGTTTCATTGATGGATGAATCTATGTCGGAGATTATGGTAATAGGTGGGTCTGAAATATATAACACAGCCATCGATCAGGCAGACAGACTTTATATCACTCGAGTGCAAGCCTCGTTTGAGGGGGATACTTTTTTTCCTTTGTTTGATGAAGAGATTTGGCATGAAGTAAGTCGTCAAGAGCCAGAGCAGCAAGGAGAAACACCCTACTTTTTTCAAATACTAGAAAAAATTTGAGGGTTGTTTGCAAGAAAGTTTTTTATTTTTAAGTTAACGTCCCTTGTGGCACACTTGTCTGCACTTGAAGCAAGCATGGCGTAAGCCTTCACAGCTACACCATCAACAAAGAGTTTAATAATAACAGAGAGGAGTCGAAGGGGTCAGTAATCTTCATAGTTTTTTGCAGAAAACCTTAGAGTTTCTTTGGAAGTTATAAAGAGATTGGCGTTTTATGGGCAGTTCTTCTAAAGAAGAGCCAATAAAGCCTTTTTCCATAAACCAGTGACTTGCCTGAACAGTAAGGACAAACAATTGGCTGATTGCCATCTTAGAGGCTTTATTTTCTATAGACCCCAATAACCGGCCAGCATGGCCTTGGTTCATAAACTCAGGGTGTGTGACAACGCATGCTATTTCTGCTGAAACCCGATCATCTAAAGGATAGAGGGCACAACAACAAATAATAGTACCTTCTGTGTGTTCTATTATGGAAAACTTTGAAATCTCTAGCTCTAATAGTTCCCGAGACCGCTTTACTAAGGCCCCTTTTTCTTCTTGGGGTGCAATTAATTCCAGAAGCCCTCCGATATCATCTATCGTTGCTTGCCGAATAATTTCGTTGCTATTTTTTAAAATTAAAGTGCCTCTTCCGTCGCGAGTGAAGAGTTCTTCTAAAAGCGCACCGTTAGAAGTATAGCTAATAATGTGACCACGACTGATGTTGCTTTCGCAGGCTTGATAGCACGCCTTAAGTAAGCGTTGCTGTTCCGAGTCTTTATCTGTTTGATTCAGACGATTTAACGCTTCACTTAGGGACAAAGTTTTTAATAGCCCCCCGCGATGATCAAAAATACCTTCGTTTTGGCAGAACATAATTAATTTTTCTGCGTTTAGAGCAACAGCAGCTTGTGCCGCTACATCTTCATAGTTTAGATTGAATATTTCTCCCGTAGGTGAATAACCAATCGGTGAAAGCAATACGATAGCATCGTCGTTAAGGTGCTTTTGAATAACCGCCTCATGAACCCTTCGAACTTCACCGGCATACTGGAAGTCCACACCATCCTTTATACCTATTGGCTTTGCAGTAATAAAATTACCGCCTACAACTTGTATTCGTGAGCCGTGCATAGGGGAATTGACCGCTCCGATAGAGAGCATTGCCTCGATGTTGATCCTTACGTTCCCCACTGCATCCTTTAGGTAAGACATAGCAGTAGAGTCGGTAATATCAGTTTGCTTGTTGGATCTTTCATTGAAGCCGGAAATTTTTAGGCGGTCATTTAATTGAGATTTAGCTCCATGTACTAAGACAAGCTTAATGCCCAGACTATGCAGTAAAGCAATATCAAGAATTATGTTGGCAAAATTTTCATGGCCCACCGCCTCTCCGCTAAAGGCTAGCACAAAAGTTTTACCCCTATGGGTGTTTATATAGGGGGACGTGTCGCGGAGGAATTTCACGTGCTCGGTCACTGTATTTGCTTCGCCCATTTGATGGTTAGCTTTCATGGAGTTCTTTTTTAGACGTCTGGAGATGCATCAAAATAAAAGTAATTAACCCTATTATAAATAATGCAGGTTATAAACAACAGTGGCCAAGCTAGCCAATTTAAAATTTTAAATATTTTTATTCAAACAAGAATTACTGTAAGAAATTCTTCTTCATAAGACTACGACTTTGTTATGAGCATTGTTGAGGGCTATAATTCATCTTCGAAGCTTATAATAAGCGTGTCTGATTAAAATATATTTTATGTAGGAGTATTAGATGTCATTTGCCGATAGAGATGGTTGGATTTGGTTTGATGGTGACATGGTTCCTTGGCGTGATGCTAAAGTGCACGTTTTAACCCACACACTTCATTATGGTTTGGGGGTTTTTGAGGGCGTTAGAGCATATGAAACTGAAGAACAAGGTGCCGCCATTTTTCGTCTGCAAGAGCACACTGATCGTTTGTATGGGTCGGCAAAAATTTTAAACATCAATATACCTTATACCAAGGAGCAGCTAAATGAAGCCCACAAATTGGTGGTTCGTGAGAATGGACTGCATCAGGCATATTTGCGTCCTATGGTATTTCTTGGCTCCGAAGGAATGGGTTTGCGTGCAGAAGGACTGAAGGTCCATGTAATAGTTGCAGCTTGGGATTGGCCGTCATACATGTCCCCTGAAGCATTAGAGCAGGGCATTAAAGTTCGCACGTCTTCATATACTCGGCATCACCCAAACATTGCTATGACAAAAGCGAAGGCTAATGGTAACTACATCAACTCCATGTTGGCATTAAGGGAAGCCTTGGAATGTGGCTGCGAAGAAGCCCTAATGTTAGATGTGGAGGGATTTATTGCTGAAGGCAGTGGTGAAAACGTTTTTATTATTAAAAATGGAATTGTTTATACCCCAGAGCTCAGCTCTTGTCTCGATGGAATAACGCGTAAAACTGTCATGCAGTTGGCAGAAGAAGCTGGTTATAAAGTTATCGAAAAGCGTATCACTCGAGATGAAGTGTATATTGCAGACGAGGCGTTTTTTACAGGCACTGCGGCAGAAGTGCTTCCTATTAGAGAGCTAGATGGCCGAATTTTGGGTGCTGGACATCGGGGCCCTGTCACAAAACTTATGCAGTCGCAGTATTTTGATTTGGTTCGAGGTCGGGTAGCCAAACATTTGGACTGGCTTGCCCCTGTAGGAAAGTGACCGTAGAATTTCCTAGGAAGCCCATGACAGCTAGTAAAAATATGGCACCGAAAAATCAAGCAATAGGGAACAAAGTTTTGGTTGTTGGGCCATCATGGGTGGGCGACATGGTGATGGCTCAGTCGCTGTTCATGTTACTTAGACAGCAAGACCCAAACGTATTAATTGATGTGTTGGCTCCGAGCTGGAGTCGCCCAATACTAGAGCGTATGCCGGAAGTACGTCGAGCGATTGACATGCCTATTGGGCATGGAAGTATTATGTGGGGCGATCGACGCAAAATTGGACTTGAGTTACGCTTAGAACATTATGCTCAGGCGATCATTTTGCCTAATTCAATGAAGTCCGCATTAATCCCTTGGTTTGCCAAAATCCCATATAGAAGTGGATGGAAAGGCGAAATGCGCTATGGCCTGCTAAACGATCTTCGTCATTTAGACAAGGGTTCTTACCCCCTAATGGTGCAACGTTTCGCTGCGCTTGCTTTACATAAGAGCGCGGAGCTACCAGACAGTTTACCACGGCCAGCTTTGACTGCTGATAGTCAAAATGCGACAGCACTTTTGGTTCGCTTGAGCTTGACGAGCGGGCGAAAAATTTTAGCTTTATGTCCAGGGGCAGAATTTGGACCTTCCAAGCAGTGGCCTGAAGAGCATTACGCTAAAGTGGCGGCTAATAAGATCTCTGAAGGCTGGCAGGTTTGGTTGCTAGGTTCTGAGAAAGATAGAAGGGTGGGGCAAAAAATTATTGATAGCTTGTCATTTAATTATCGTGAGCATAGCTACAACTTGGCTGGTGCTACAAAATTAGGTGACGTGATTGATCTGCTCTCCATTGCTGATGCCGTAGTGAGCAATGACTCAGGGCTAATGCATATAGCTGCAGCCTTAGGTCGACCTTTGGTGGTGGTATATGGATCCACTTCTCCAAAGTTTACCCCACCTTTGGGAAAGAAAGCAGTTATGTTGTCTGTTCCTGTGGACTGCGGACCTTGCTTTCAGAGAGAGTGTTCAATTAAGAGCATGAAGTGCCTTAATGATTTATCTCCAACCAAGGTAATTTCAGAGCTATCACAACTGGTTCCCAATTAATGATAAAGGTACTAGTGATAAAAACTTCATCTTTGGGTGACGTTATTCATACACTTCCAGCTATTAATGACGCTATCTCTGCTATCCCAGATATTACATTTGACTGGGTCGTGGAGGAGAATTTTTCTGAGATCCCTGGTTGGAATTATAGAGTTGATCAGATCATTCCAGTTGCATTAAGGAGGTGGCGCAAAAACCCTTTTAGATCTTGGTATTCTTCAGAATGGATAGAGTTTAAAAGAAAGATGAGCTTTCAGCATTATGATGCAATAATCGATGCGCAAGGCTTACTGAAGAGTGCTTGGCTTGCCAGATATGCAAATGGGCAAATATATGGCTTTGACAAATACTCTGCTAGGGAGCCGCTAGCATCAAATTTTTACGATCATCTCGTGAGTGTGCCTAAAAAATTGCATGCTGTGGAGCGAACTCGGCTTTTATTTTCTAAATCATTAGGGTATTCGCTGGATTTTCGGCGGGGAACATACAATCTTCCTTTTGAGTCAGACAGACAGCGGTCTGTTGTTTTGCTTCACGGAACTACCTGGGCATCAAAGCATTGGTCTGAAGAGTCGTGGATTAAATTAAGTAGTATGCTTATAGATGCAAGTTATCGAGTTTGCTTGCCTTGGGGTGATGAAGGAGAAAGGCAGCGTGCAGAAAGGATTTCTCAAGCATCTGGAGCTAAAGTGCTGCCTAGAATGTCTCTTACAGAGATAGCTTCAGTCCTGTCAGAGTCGGCTGGATGTATTTCTGTAGATACAGGTTTGGGGCATCTGGCTGCTGCCGTGAATACCCCCACCTTAGCTATTTTTGGGCCAACGAATCCATTTTTTACAGGATTCTATGGTCTTCATCAGAAAAACTTAGTCTCGGAATTTAAATGTACTCCTTGCATGTCTCGAAAATGCTTATACCCTTCAAACTTAGATCAAACAGCACCTTGTTTTGAAGAGCTGACAGCAATTAGGGTGTTTGATGAATTTGTTAGGCTGATAGAAAAATCGGTTTCCCCGGAAATAATCAGTGTCGTGAACCAGAAAAAGGAATCTAGCGAATGAGGCTAGCATTTTGTTTGTATAAATATTTTCCTTTTGGGGGCATGCAGAGAAATTTTCTTAAAATTGCCAAAGAGTGCACTGATCGCGGACACAAGGTTGTTGTATATACGATGGCTTGGCAGGGAGAGCAGCCAAATTTTTTAGAGATAGTGATTGTTCGGGTAAATGCTATTAGCAGTGCAAGAAGGTATCAAAAGTTCTCCGTTTGGCTTAATAAAAATTTAAGAAATGAATCTATAGACTTAAGGGTAGGATTTAACAAAATGCCAGATTTAGATGTTTATTACTGCGGAGACCCTTGCTTTGAGTACAAATCTCGTAATTTACGCCCTTGGTGGTATCCATATACGAATCGTTACAGGCACTTTTCTAAATTTGAAAAGGCTGTCTTTGAGCGCGGGTCTGAAGTAGATATTCTTATGTTTTCTCCCATACAAAAAAAATTATTTCAAAAATTTTATGATACAGAATCATCTCGTGTGGCGATGCTTCCCCCAGGAATTAGCCGTGATCGTTGCGCTTCAGTTAATTCGGCTGATATTCGAAAATCTTTTAGAGAAGAATTTGGTTTGGGTGCTGATGATATTTTGCTTTTGCAGATTGGCTCAGGATTCCGAACCAAGGGGCTTGATAGGAGTTTACGTGCAATCTCGGTTTTACCTTCTAAACTAACAGCCCGCGTGCATCTATATATTATTGGACAAGATGATCCTAAAGAATTTGCATCTTTAGCAAAAAGTCTGGGAATTTCTAAGTTAGTAACTTTTTTTTCTGGCCGAAACGATGTCCCCAGATTTCTGCAGGGAGCAGATATTCTTTTACATCCATCCTATGCTGAGAATACCGGGGGGGTGATACTCGAGGCAGTGGTTGCGGGCCTGCCAGTTTTAGTAACAGATGTCTGTGGGTATGCTCATTATGTAAAAGAAGCAAAAGCTGGGATATTGCTGGAGTCACCTTACTCTCAAAATATGTTTGACTGCAGGTTAGAAGAAATGTTGCTGGAAGATAAACGTAAATGGCGCCAAAATGGAATTAATTTTGCTAAAGAAGCCGATATCTACGATATGCCGGCAAGAGCTGTTGATGTGATTGATCGGGTGATGAAAAAAAAGTGGACTGCAAAGAATTGGGCGGATAGGGTCGAATGAAACTATTCCTGGCTGAGCCTTTTGCATCAAAGTGGGAAAATATCGACCCATTCAAAGAAGTATTTTTGCTTGCAGGCGAAATTTATCGCGATATGGGCGATCGCTGCACGAGTCGCTTCGAAGTGGATGGTAAGGCTTACTTCGTAAAGACTCACACAGGAGTGGGATGGCTCGAAATTTTCAAGAATCTCTTTTGCTTGCGAAGACCTATTTTAGGCGCTGAAAATGAATATCAGGCTATTGTCCGACTGGGTGAGCTGGGAATCAAAACAATGGTAGTGAAGGCCTTTGGTTCCAGTGGGTGGAATCCAGCGAAAAAGAAATCGTTCTTAATCACTGAAGCGCTCGAGCCTACAAAACCTCTAGATGAGTACTGTAATTCTGAAATTTTAGTTGCAATGGGGGCATTTCAGCGACGCAGTTTGGTCCGAAGGCTTGCAGAAATTACCCGAGCGTTACATGAAAATGGTATTAATCATCGCGATTACTATTTATGTCATTTCTTAGTTGATGTTTCTGAGCGCCATTCAGAGGATTCTTTTGTTAAGAGGCCAATTTCTTTGATTGATCTTCATCGTGCACAAATTCGTCAACGTACCCCTAGACGTTGGAGGCATAAAGATTTGTCGGCTCTTTATTACTCAGCAAGTCGTATAGGATTTAATCGAAAAGATATGCTTTGCTTTATTCGAGAATATAAAGAAAAATCTTTGAGGGATACCCTGAAACATGACTGCAACTTTTGGGGATCTGTAGTTCTTCAAGCTCAAAATCTTCACCAGAAAGGTGTTCGAAAGGGTTATCATACTTGAAGCTTATTATCAGTACCGATGACTGTCATTTTATAATGCTCTGTTCTAGAGGGGTAAATGGTGCCTAAATTGTTATCCCTTGATTATCTTAAATCGACAAAAAGTGCCGAAGCCACTCCTTTTGAGCTAGAAATTCCGGGAAGAGAGCCTTTTTTTTGTGAGGAAATTTTCAGACATTTGCCTGGTAAACGATTAGTTTTTCGTTCTCGATGGGGCGGGACAGAGGTCTTGGTTAAGCTATTCTTTCAGCGCAAAGATTTTGAGGCTGAGCAAGCCGGGCTGAATGCCATGCATTGTGCTGGGGTGCTTTGCCCAAAGAAAATTTGGGGTATGGTGGATACAGAGCAAGGCTATTTTATTGCCACTGAATTTCTGGCTGAAGCTTCCACTCTGCAGGATTATTACCAGAGCCTTTCTAAAAAACAGTTCCTTCCATTGCTTTGCGGTGCTGTAAAATTAATTGCTATATTGCATCGAAACGGCTTGATGCAGGAAGATATTCATTTCAGTAACCTTATGGTTAGACAGGAAAAAATTTATATGATTGATGGAGGCGGCATTAAGAAATTAAGCACTCCGATAGCCAACCTGGCGCTCTTTTTTGCACAAATGACGCCTGATTATGACCATATGGTTCATTCTGCTATTGATTCATATAATTCAGATTTACCTGTGACGAAGGATCTCTTGTCTGCAATAACAGATATGAGAGAGATTCGCATTAAGAGGTATTTAACCAAGACTCTGCGCTCTTGTACAAAATTTCGAATGTTTAAGACAAGGTATTTTTTTGCCGTTGCAAAAAGAAGTTTTTTGACTAAAAACCTCAGGCAGTTAATTGATGAGCCAGAAGTAGCCATAGGTCAGGCTACATTTATTAAGCGTGGCAATAGTGCCACAGTCCTTAAGATTGCTGTTGATGAGTGCAATTGGGTAATAAAGCGCTATAACATCAAGAGTTTTTGGCATAGATTAAGTCGTTGTTGGCGTCCAAGTAGAGCGTGCGTTTCATGGCAAGCTGCTCATCGCTTAGCATTATTGGGAATTTCTACTCCGCGACCTATAGCCATGCGAGAAAATAGAAATGGGCCTTTTCGGAGAGAGGCATATCTGATTACTGAATTTCTAGATGGTAAAGATCTTCATGCATGGCTGCTCGCTTCACAGGACGATAAAATACCTAATTGGTTAGGCCAAACGGTACTCCATTTGTTTGACACTTTATGGCATAGCCGAGTTAGTCACGGAGACATGAAGTCCACTAACTTTATGATTTCCGGTAAGACGCTGCATGTGATTGATCTAGACGCAATGAAATGGCATAAGTCAGAAAATTCTTTCAAAGAAGCTCTCTCTGGGGATCTACAGAGGTTTATGGATAATTGGCAAGGCAACACCTGGATATATTTTGAAAAATTGCTGCGCCCTTTTTCAGAAAAACTTAATATCACTTTAACCAACAAAAAGGTCTAATCGTGTCTACTATTATTCTTGGTATCTCTGGCGCATTAAATCATGACGCCTCTGCAGCCCTTTATGTTGACGGAAAATTGGTTGCCGCCGCCGAAGAAGAGCGCTTTATCCGCGACAAGCATGCTAAGGGAAAAATGCCATTTCATGCAGCTAAATTTTGCTTTGAATATGCTGGTATTAGCCCCCAATCAGTAGATGTGGTGGCAGTCCCTTTTGCTCCTATCTCAATTTTATCTAAAGCTCGTTGGCATTTTGCAAAAAGGTATTGGTATGCACCTGACCGTGCTTTGGATGCGCTGTTTAATGGAAACCGACGTTATCGGCGTTACCGTGATCGAGTTTTTAACTTATTGCGTGATATAGGAATTGATTCAAAGAAAATAGAGTTTGAGCCCGTTGAGCATCATTTAGCCCACGCATCTAGCGCTTACCACTTAAGTGGTTTTAAGGAGAAAACTGCCATTATGGGTGTAGATGGTAAAGGCGAGTATGCTACTACTTTTTTTGGTTATGGTGAAAATGGAAAGATTCATAAGATAAAAGAATTTTATGATCCCGACTCTTTAGGCGGACTCTACGGTGCAATTACTGAATACCTTGGTTTTGAGATGCTCGATGGAGAATACAAGGTAATGGGAATGGCACCATATGGCAATCCAAAAAAGCATGATTTTTCACGACTAATTGAATTTGATGGTAAAAACTTTCAGATTAACACTCAGCTTATTAACACTGTAGGGTTGAGGCGTTACAAAGAAAATGGCGTGGGCTTCTATTTTAGCCCTAAGCTAATTGATTGGCTTGGTCCTAAAAGAGAAGGGGATATCGCAGATGAACCTTATATTGATTATGCCGCCACCATTCAAGACTTGTTTGAAAGTGTGGTTCTTAAATTAATGGACTATTATTTAGGGGACATTATTAAAGAAACCGGCAAGTTAGCCTTTTCCGGCGGTGGCGCCCTTAATGTTAAGTTAAATCAGAAAATTATTGCTAAAGATTATGTAAAAGAGCTATTTGTCCAGCCGGCATCTGGTGATTCCGGGACAGCAATTGGTGCAGCCTCTTTTGCTCTGATGAAAAGGGGTATACAGCCTGAAAAAATGGAGCATGTCTATTTGGGCCCTAGCTTTTCTAATGATGATTGCATAAAAGCCTGTCAGCCCCACACACAGAAGCTTGCATATAAAGTAATAGACTTCGTGCCTGAAAAGATAGCAAAAATTTTAGCAGATGGAAATCCTGTTGCTTGGTTTCAGGGAAGAATGGAGTTTGGCCCCAGAGCTTTAGGGGGCAGATCTATTTTGGGCTGCCCAAGTTCTGCAGGTGTTGCAGCGCGAATTAATGAACAAATAAAATTTAGGGAAAGATGGCGACCATTTTGTCCTAGCATGTTAGATAGAGTTGCATCTGAAATGTTTAAAATTGACCATCCTGCGCCTTTTATGACTTTTACATTTGAAGTTAATGATACTTGGAAATCTCGTGTTCCCGAAGTGGTTCATGAGGATGGGACTGCTCGTGCTCAAGCTCTGAAAAGAGAGTTTCACCCACGTTATTATGAGCTTATGGAGGAGATGGAGAAGCTGACGGGCAATGGAGTTGTTCTGAACACTTCGCTGAATAGGAGGGGTGAACCTATGGTCTGTTCGCCAGAAGATGCATTGAGCATGTTTTTTGGTTCAGATCTGCAGTATTTAATTATGGAAGACGTGCTGGTGGTCAAAAATAAGCAGCTTCTCGAGCCATTTTCTGGGTAATTTTTTCTTCAAGAAGATGCTGTAATGTTTAATTGGCACCCAAAAGCAATATGGATGAACCATGACAACTGTTGATAAAGGTCAGCTAATATTCAGTATTATTATTCCAGCCTACAATTATGCTCATACATTGGATAGAGCCATAGACTCGATATTGGGTCAGTCTGGTGATGATTATGAAATTCTAATCATTGATGATGGCTCAACTGATCATACATCTAAAATCTCAGATGGCTACTGTCAAAAATTTCCTAAAAAAATTAAGTATTATTTGCAAGACAATCAAGGGCCTGCAGCTGCAAGAAATTATGGTGTTGAGTTTTCTGTCGGGAAGTATATTTTTTTTCTTGACGCAGATGATGAAATGGCTCCTAGCCTTTTGGATTTTTTGCGAAAACGCATATTATATAGAACTGATATCGATGTATTTTTTGGAGACCATATCTCTGTTGCTTCAGATGGAATAGCTGCTTATAGGGCTACAAGCCCTTTGCCGCAAACCCATGAAAAGCGTTTTTCAGCATATATACTTAAAAAATTACACTTATCTCACTGCGCGAAGCTTCTTCACCGTAGAGTTTTTGAGGGGGTAAGTTACCCCATTGAACTGAGAAGCTCGGAAGATATTCCTTTTATGGCTCAATTACTAGCGCTCTATAAATGTGAACTTGTGAGTGTGCCAATGGCTATCGTTCATAAACATGAAGACAGTCTTCGCCACAACACAGCTTATGCTATGGAGGTCGGAGAGAGAGTTGCAGATCATATTTTTTCTTTTGCTGCTCTACCCGATTGGACTGCTAAGTATGAAAAAACTTATAGAGCTAGAAGATGTCTGTCCATTTTTCGAACACTGTATTTATCGGACCAAAAGAAGGAGGCTTTGATTTTTTACAAGAGAGCCCTATTCTTGTCTCCATTCTTGGCCTTAAGGCCTGGGTATATAAAAAAGGCAATAGGGGGATGGTTTTGTGGTTGAGATAAAGAAATTAACTATTTTAGTTATTACTATTACAGAAAGACTCCAAGATAACAGTAAATGTTATGAGCGTTTGGGTCAAAAATGCAACATGGATCTATTAAAGCTAACACGAGATCAAGCTAAAAAATTCTATAACCATTTAAATCTTGAGGGCCTTGAGCGATATGATAGGGTCTTAATGGATCTTCCCTTTAGGGCTATTTTTTCGTCACAAAAGCAACTTCGTAAGATTAAAAGACTAACTATGTGGGAGGATGACACTTGTCAAAATTATATCAAGCAATCGCGGTGGTATGGAAAATTTGTTAAATTTTATCGCTCTCTTCCGGGGGTTAGAGTTCTAACGACCAGTGGTTTTGTCACCGAACAGTTTATACAAGAAGGTATAGATGCAGTTTATATTGGAAAATCTTTTGACGAAGTTGTTATATTTAATAAGGGAAAAAATCGAGATATTGTATATGCTTTTGTAGGCAGAACTAATAGCAAAGTATATAGCTTGAGGAAAAAAACTCTCGATGAAATTGCAAGTCTTCTGCCCATCAAAATGGTCAGATCAGAGCCTGGTTCGACATACAACGACCTCTTGAATCGAATAGTTTATTTTATCAGCGCAGATGTTGGACTCGATGAGTACATGGCCAAAAATTTTGAGGCGCTAGGAGCGGGCTGTGTGCTTTGCACGTATTCAATTCCATTCGAGAATGTATTAGTTGGCTTTAAGGATATGGAGAACGTAGTCCTTTACTCCTCTCCTGCAGAGCTTTTTAAAAAAATTAGTATTCTTGAGGCTGATCCAGCCTTAAAAATAAAAATTATAAAAAACGGACTATTGCTTGCAGAACAGCATAGTTTTCAGCATCATGCTGACGAGTTGTTTAATGCAATGGCTGTTAAATTTTCTCGTGATGTAAGAAAGATTAATTTTTTTGAGAAAATTTTTAACTGATCAATGCATTTTAAGGAATCCGTAATGGGGTTTTTTTCGACATATAAATTTCAACGAAGCGATGTATTAGTTTTCGGGTTAATAGTTTTTTTTCTTGGCTTCATGTGTATTGATGATGCAAAACTACACAATAATATTTATTATGTTCTAGTCCTAGGTCCGCTACTTTTTTGTGCACAGGCAAGACATTTTAGTGAATTGCATCAATCCCCTCTAGCGAATACTTTTTTTATTTTTTTGGTCTATTCCGTTTGTACTACGTTTTGGTCAGATTTTTACTCTACAGAGCTTCTGGTTAAGTATTCTAAGCGTGCTGGGTACATATATGGCTTATGTTTGGTGACCCATATCATTGTTTCTGATAAACCAGAATTTTCAAGACTGCTCATAAAATACCTAGCCCTAGCTTTTTCAGTTTTTGCATGCATCTGTTTATATATATTTTATAGTGATACATACATTGAAGGCAACTTGGACAGTACTGGTAGGTTGTGGGGTGTAAACCTCTTGGAGCACCCTACATTTTTTCCTACTGTGTTGATAGCATATATTGCAGCGCGACTGCTAGATAAAAGCGATTTTAGTCAGAAATCAGATTGGCTATCACTGTCTTTTATGGTGAGCCTGTCGATCCTTGTTGTCGTGCTATCTGACTCTAGATCAGCTTGCATGGCCCTTATCGCGCTAATAACTTCCTATGCTCTCATTGAGAAAAAGTTTTTTTGGATAATTTGGATTGCCGTTACCGTCATAACTGTCTTCTTACTTCTTTGGTATACGAAGTCCGCAATCTTTTTTGGACGATCCGGTTTTCAGCGTCTTGATATTTGGATGATATTTTATGAAAGATGGAGTGAGTGCAGCTTCTTTTTTGGCTGCGGCATGAATGGTTGGAAAACACAGATCACTAACATAGGAGGCGAAGTCTACATGCATGCCCATAGTTCCTATATAGGGCAACTTCACACGGGTGGGACTGTGCAGCTTGTTTCTTATATGGCTCTGCTGTCATTTTTTACCTATCAAGGTGCCTTGATTAGAGCGACAAGGCCGTGGACACTGGTATTAGTTGCTGGAGCCACTGTATCTTTATTTGAGTTTAGCAAGATATTGGTCACCCCTTCCCCTTTATGGCTTTTGATTTTGATACCAATGGCCATGATAATAACGCTCAGCATTAATGAGCATAGAAAAAACTAGGTTAGCTGAGACTCCCCCAAGAAATATTATTTGAAACGCGCTATGCTAATATAATATAAATGAGAGTTTTTTCATAAAGGACAGCTTCATGACATTTGTTGTGCCGCAATTTGATCTAGCTCGAGTGCTCGTTGTAGGAGACCTCATGCTTGATAGTTATTGGCATGGAGCATCTACTCGTATCTCCCCTGAGGCTCCAGTGCCAGTGGTGAACATAGATCAATCTGAAGAGAGACTCGGTGGTGCCGGCAATGTGGCATTAAATCTGGCTTCGTTAGGGGCATCTGTCGTTGTTGTTGGCGTTGTTGGCAATGATGAGGATGGGAGAACGCTTAGAGTTAAACTGGAATCTGCCAATATATGTTGCGATTTACAAATTTCAACATCTAAGCCAACAATCAAAAAACTTCGGATTATCAGCCAACATCAGCATCTTCTTCGATTGGATTTTGAAGAGCGCTTTACTGTCGAAGACTCCTCGCAGCTATTCAAGAAGGTTGAGGCTTTAATTTCCGGCTCCAAGGCACTGATTCTTTCTGATTACGCAAAAGGCTCTTTGCAAGACCCATGTTCATTAATAAATCTAGCCCGTAAATATGAAATTCCTGTATTGGTCGACCCAAAGGGGGTTGATTTTGAGCGATACAGGGGTGCTACACTTTTAACCCCTAACTTTTCTGAGTTTCAAGCAGTAGTAGGTGTCTGCACTAATGAGCAGATGTTAGCCGAGAAAGGCGACTCACTAATGGCATCGCTAGATATAGCAGCATTATTGATCACTCGCAGCGAAAAAGGTATGACACTTTTACGACAAAATCTCCCGCCCTTCCATCTGCCTGCACGCGCTCGCGAAGTTTTTGATGTCACTGGAGCCGGCGATACTGTTATTTCATTGCTAGCAGGCGCCCTCGCTTCGGGGGCTGATATGTTGGATGCAGTCACAATGGCTAATATTGCAGCTGGAATTGTAGTAGGAAAATTGGGGACGTCGACTGTTAGTCACCCAGAGTTATGCCATGCTATGTATGCAGACCATGGTGCTGAATTCGGCGTGACAAACGACGAGCAATTAATGGCTCATGTGATCGACGCAAGAGCTAGAGGCGAAAGAATTGTATTTACCAACGGGTGTTTTGATATTCTTCATGCTGGCCATGTTGGTTATCTCAAGCAGGCCAGAGAAACAGGAGACAGGCTGATTGTGGCCATCAATGCAGATGCCTCTGTCTCAAGATTAAAAGGCCTTGGTCGTCCAATTAACTCAGTAGATCGACGCATGGCTGTATTGGCGGCACTAAAATCTGTCGATTGGATTGTGGCTTTTGACGACGAGACCCCAGAGCGCTTACTTACTCTAATTAAACCAGATGTTTTGGTTAAAGGTGGAGATTATAGCCGTAACGAAGTTGTTGGTTTCGAAATAGTTGATTCTTATGGCGGAGAGGTTCAGGTGTTAAATTACTTTGAAGACTGCTCGACCACCGCTATTGTAAAAAAAATCCAAGAGAAATAAGCAGTATTCTCAATGGTATGTCGACTAGAGCTTTCGGGCCGATAACTCCTTTGCTTTTGCTGCATTGTCACTTAGATGAGAAGGATTTATTGTACCTACAATTATGCTACTTACCCCTGGGTGTTCAAAAATCATTTGAAAGCCCTCTCTTACAGAATCCTCCGCCATTGATTTGACTGCATGGCCGCTAGCCAAAGCTTTTTTGATAAGCAATCCTTTGTTATGGGCAGCGCAGTAATCAATAACCGGAAGTTCATCGTTATACTCTAGGTTCCATGCCACCATCACTCCATCTGATTTTTTTGCCGCTAAAAGTCCACCTTCTATGGTTTTACAGGACATGCCAAAAGCTTGAATCTTGCCTTCAGTTTTAAGCTGAGCAAGCGTTTCTAGGGTTCCATGATTGTTGATGATATTTTCATCATCGCCGTCTGAATGCACCAATACAATATCGATAATGTCAGTGTTGAGCCTTTTCAAGCTTCGTTCAACACTGATTCGTGTGTATGCAGGCGAGAAGTTAAACTGTGATACACCATCTTGGAATTCTTCGCCAACCTTGCTGCAAATTATCCATTGATTGCGCAGCCCTTTTAGCAGTTTCCCCAAGCGTTCCTCGCTATTACCATAAGATGGAGCTGTATCGATTAAATTAATGCCAAGGGCGCTTGCTTGGGCTATTAAGTTCGCTGCATCTCGATCATCTGGAATTGTATAGCTTTGAGGGTATTTAACCCCTCGATTGCGACCAAGTTTAACTGTCCCTAAGCCTAGGGTGCTAATTTCAATTCCAGTATTACCAAAAATTCTCTTGGGAAGCAAAGCTAGTCTCCAAACGCTGTTTGCCAAGGGGTTTTGGCTATATCAGGCGAATCTAAAAAAGATAGATTAGGTACCGGTGCTTCAGACTTCTGTAACTGCTTCGCATCTAGCAGTGCAATAACTTCATCGGCTAGATTAGGGCACAGTGTAAGTTTGGTCGGCCAGGCCACAGTAATATTAGAGTGTTTTTTAGTGCTGCTAGCAAATGCTTTATCAGGTCTGGTAAAGTTGTTTTGTCTTGGTTCGGCTCTTTCTATAGGCAATGCTGCCCATTCGGCGTTAGATAGATCAACCCAAGGCATTAGCTTAAAGATCTCTTCTTCTGCATTTTGGATGATAACCTCGGGGGGTAACCCGACACCTTTTTCTGCCAAGCTGCCACCTAGGTACCAGACCTGAGTCTTTTCATCACAGGGGTGACTCGAAATGGTTAGTCTTGGTGTTTTTTCTGCCCCCAAGCAATGACCATAAAAAGAATGTGGGTAGGTATGCTTGACCATTAGCATATGCAAGGGTCGTCGTTGCATACGAGGAGAATCTTCTCCAATTTCATTTAAAATAGATTCATTGCCTTCGCCCGCAGTTAGTACGAATTGATTAGCATTTAGTGAATATTCTTGATTATTATAAAAGAAAACCAAAGATGCCTTGTTGTTAGCATCTTTTCGCCATTGCGTCTTTTCCCAGTTAATTTTAAAAATACGGCCAAGGTAATTATTGGCTAGAACCTTAACAACGCTAGGCACATCCAGAACTATGTCCAATAGCTTATAAACGCTACCTTTAAATTGATTGTTTTGAAAAATAGGAGGTAGATCATCTTTAGGTACTTTATTTATACGTCCGCGAGCAGCCTTGCTTGCTAAAAACGTAGTCATTTTTGACAAGACACTTGTGTTGGACCACATGTAAAAATGATCGCTTAATTTGGCGGCACCTTTTAGATCGACATCTCCATGGCCTGCCATACATTGCTGCCAGTGGGTTGGCATTTCAGCAATAGCTTCTGATGCACCTGTTAGGGCTCCATTTAGGGTATATTTCATACCGCCATGTATCATTCCTTGGCTTGCTACAGTCTGATCGCTACCAAGAGCATTTTTTTCGAACAATATAGCATTGTAGCCTTTTCTAACTAGGCGGTTTAGCAACCATAATCCAGCCACGCCTCCTCCAATAATAGCGATATCACAGGTCATCTGTTGTTGTTCGGTTGCGGCCATGCTAGCTGGGTTCCTTTGGGGTAACTTTTATTCTAATTTTTTAAAAAAATGATTAACCAGTTATTTTTTCGAGCATTGATTTAGAAGACTAGTATAGCCCGACTAATATCATTATGCTTTCAGAAGAATTTTCGGAGTTATTAAGTTGATGCTCAAATATATATTTTAATTTTTTGATTGGCTCTGTTATATGTACCGTATATTTTACACAATTCTACTTTATTTTTTAACGCCTTTGGTGGTGTTGAGAATGTTTTGGCGCGCTCGAAAAAATCCTCAATATAGTGATCGCTGGCACGAAAGATTTGGCTTTGTTCCTGAAATTGATGCGAGCCAAGAAGTAGTTTGGATACATTCTGTTTCAGTGGGGGAAACGTTGGCAGCAGTGCCGTTGATAAAAAAACTCAAGAAACTCTATCCCGATAAACTTTTGGTGATAACCACCACAACTCTTACAGGTTCAGAAAGAGTGCAGTCCATTTTTTCTAGCGGGATTTATCATGTCTATGCTCCCTACGATTTACCGGATACTGTGAATCGTTTTTTGAGGCGCGTGCATCCAAGTTTAGTGATAATTATGGAAACAGAATTATGGCCAAATCTAGTTAATTATTGCCATGATGCCGACATACCTGTGATTATTGCTAATGCCAGAATGTCAGAAAAATCCTCAAGGGGATACCAAAGGTTTTCTCGACTTACAAAGAATATGCTAGAAAAAATTAATTATGTAGTGGCGCAACATGTTGATGACGGTAAAAATTTTTTGAAGCTAGGGTTGAGCGAAACACAATTGATGATTGCTGGAAATATCAAGTTTGACGTCGCGCTAAATAGTGAGCTATCTAGTGAATCATCTAGATTAAAATTAGACTGGTCCAGTCAAAATAATCGACGAATATTTCTTGCAGCTAGCACTCATCGAGGTGAAGACGAGATAGTCCTAGATGCTTACAAGAAGATAAGAAAAAATTATCCAGAGATTTTGCTAGTTATGGTGCCGAGACACCCTGAAAGATTTTCTGAGGTAGCGCAACTCTGTTTGGAGCATGGCTTAAGTATCGTCAAGAGGAGTGATGGTGTTAGGCCAGAAATACGTGATCAGGTTTTGCTTGGAGACACCATGGGAGAACTTATGCTTTTTTATGGGGCATGCGATGTCTCTTTCGTAGGAGGGAGTTTGGTTCCATCCGGAGGGCATAGTTTAATTGAGCCAGCCATCTGGGGAACTCCACTGATCAGCGGTCCATCACTATATAATTTTTCTGAAGTATCGCGATTACTTGAAGATGCCCAAGGTATGCGTATATGTCAAGACTCCAGTAGCATGGCCAAGATTGTTCAGGAGCTTTTGGGAGATACCTTAGAAGCAGAACGAATGGGAGCTGCTGCAAAATCTGTGGCAGAAGGTAATCGAGGAGCTTTAAATAAACTGATGAAGATTATTGATGGGCAGATTTCATGACAATAATTTCCGGATCAAGCCAGTTATTTAGCTCGATAAGGTCCTTAGGACTCAACTGTCCAGACACTTCCTTGAGACGTAAGAGGCTATCAATATAGTCGTAACGAGAGTCAGCATAGTCTCTCTTAGCTTGATATAGACTTCGCTGTGCAATTAAAACATCAGCAATATTTCGAGTTCCTGCCTCATAACTTTCTTCGGTGGAAGTTAATACACTTTTTGCTGAACCTACAGCCTGTTCGCGAGCCTGCACTCGCGCAACGTTTGTGAAAACCTGCAAGTGCTGAGACTTGGTTTGCTGTGCGATGCTTCGTTTTTTGCCTACCCAAACTGCCTTCAGCTGCAAAGACTGCTGCATGGCTTGCCTTCTTTCAGCGCTTATAAGCCCTCCAGTAAAAATAGGCACACTGATTTCCACCCCAGTGCTATATCCTAAAGAGCTGCTTTCAGATGGGCTTGAAAAGGTGGTGTTGGTTTGCAGGTCTGTTCCCATAAAGTAGCTATCAGAACGATCATCATAGTAAGATATAGATCCTGTTAATTTTGGCAAATGTTCATATTTTTTTGATTTTGCATTTTGCGCTGCTGCATCTCGGGCATGACGAGCAGCCTTAAGTGAAAAATTATTTGCCAGTGCAAATTGAACCCATGCCTCTCGACCTAAGGGCTCTGGTTTTATAATAGGAAAACCGGTAGCTAGTCCGACCAGTTTTTCATGAGGCTGACCTGTCAGGACTGTTAGGCCCTCAAAAGCTATATCAAGAGCAGCTGTTGCTTCTAGAGATTTAACTTGGGCGTTATCATAGGCGGCCTTAGTTTCATGTATTTCTGTGATAGGGGTTAACCCAACCTCAAAACGTTTCTTAGCCTGGTCCAGTTGATCTCTTATAGCCTCTTCTTCAGCAATCGTTGATTCTAAAGTTTCCCTTGCTCTGAGAACTCCATAATAAGTATCAGCGCATCTTAGTATGAAGGATTGCTGATTTGCAGAAAATTGCAATTGAGCCTCATAACTGAGCTCTTTTCCTTGTTGAAAAGAAAACCATGCGGGCAAATTAAAAATTGGCTGAGATAGCGTTATGGAGTAACTTTTTTTGTCCTGATCGGTATTGCCCTTGCGACCGAATATTGAGCTTTGACCTAAAACCGAAGTCGATGAACCTTTCCATTCATTTTCTGAGTATGTACCTATGGCATCAATATTCGGCAATAATGCCGCCCTGTTAATATTTTTTGATTCTGTTTTTGCAAGATATTCAGCCTGTGCCGCTAGCAGCTCAGAGTCGTTGCGCAAAGATACCTTATAAATCTGTAACAGTGTGTCTGCGCTCCAACATAACGGGGCCAATATGCCTAGACTGATGAGGATAAAAAAATTAGCAAAACGGTTCATTCAAATTTTTCCAATTTTGGTGCTGATGATGCTACATTAAGTCTATCAGATTTCCTCGGACTAGCCATTGCTAGAGTATTTATGTCATGAGATTTTTAAGTTTATGAAAAAAACTAACCAAAAAATTGCGTATTGGCTATGACGATGCCTAGACATAAATATAACTCTCAGGATGTTTTGGTGAAAAAGCAAGAAGAAGTGTTTTCTGGTTTTTTTAAAATGCTTCGAATTACTTTGCGCCATAAGCTTTTTTCTGGTGCGTGGAGCAAACCTATTGAGCGAGAACTATTTCAGCGTAACGCTGCTGTAGGGATTTTGCTTTATGACCCTATACACAAGCTAGTGGGGCTGATAGAGCAGTTTCGGGTGGGGGCGTTAGATGAACGGAGTGGACCTTGGCTGTTTGAGGTTGTTGCTGGTATGGTTGATTCTGGAGAGTCGCTGGAGGAAGCGGCTTTGCGAGAAGTGAAAGAAGAAGTTGATATCGAAGACATCGAATTAAAGCATATTTGTGAGTATTGGGTGAGTCCTGGAGGAACGAACGAACACATGCATCTTTATTGTGGGGTCACTAACCTGATCGGCCTCAAAGGCAATTGCGGCATGAATGAGCACTCTGAGGATATTTCTCTGCATATCATTGCTGAAGATGATGTATTCTTATGTTTAGAAAAAGGACAATGCAACAATGCGGCAACTACAATCTCTTTGATGTGGCTACAAAAGCAGTCCAATAATTTTTTTAGCTAACCATTTTATACCTGTGTCGATATGACCAAATGTGGAGCAAGTCGTTTGATAGCGAATATTAGAGCCCAATATAAGATAGACCTTCATGCCTATATGGCTGATGGCGATGCTAACTATGCTCGGCTATTAAAGTTATTCCCTAAGATTGATGAGGCTGATCAGCGCAAGATCTACGTTTGTAGCGCAGGCAAGCATATCTTGCGATTTCAGGTGTTAGAAAGAACGCCTTATACAACGTTGATAAAGCTTGATGAGGAAACGGGTACATATGTCCCATGCAAAAGATTAGATTCATGGTTGAAATTACCTCTCTTGAAATTAAGACTGTACCACGATGCGAAGATGGCAGAGGTGGTGTCCTGTGATGGAGTTAGGCATATTCGCCCACGCTACGAGTATTTGAATAAAAATAGGTATCAGCCGGATGAAAAAGCTCAATGGAATCAATTTCTCTCAGAATGGTTAGCGTATTGTCTTGAGTTTGGGTATGACCCTGTTCCAGTGTTTTAGATTTTCTGTCTTTTCTTGAGACCCAAACAGCATCTGATTGAAGGTATGTGAGGTATTTGGGCGCCAAAGAAGTAAACTGAAGAGAGATATTATGGTGCGGCTTGTACAGATTACAGATTGCCATTTGGGCGCAGAAAAAAATTTTATATCGCATGGCGTAAATACTTACGAGAGTTTCTCTAGAGTACTGCATGAAATTACCACTAAATTGCCCCCCTCCTTAATTATCGCTTCGGGTGATATTTCTTCTTCGGGCGAAGAATGCTCGTATCAACTTTTTTCTGATGTAATGGAATCTTCATTGATACCCTATAGATGGCTTCCTGGTAATCATGACGATTTTTTGATGATGAGCAATATAATTGTGCAGCCCTTTGTTCGGGTAGAAAAGCAAGAAAACTGGGCTGTTGTTTCTTTGGTTAGCGCCGATCCTGGAAACGTGGCTGGCGTAATTGCAAAAGATGAAATCGAGCAGCTAAGGAGTTTATTAAAAAATTGCCAGAATTATTTTGTGCTGCTCTTTGTTCATCATCACCCTGTGAGTATAAATTCCAGGTGGCTGGATGAGCACTGCATATCAAATAACTGGCAAGTTGAAGAAATATTAGCTCAATATGATAATGTAAGGGGGGTATTTACCGGCCATGTCCATCAAGAAAGAGTTACTAATTGGAATGATTTGCTTGTTTATAATACCCCCTCAACTTGTTTTCAGTTTGCTAGTGATGCTGAACGTTTTCAGTTAGGTGAAAAAGCGCCTGGTTATCGATGGATTGAGCTATATCCGGATGGCTCTTTTGATACAGGAGTGAATTATCTGAAAGCCTGATATGCAGACATGAGCTAATTTTGAGAAGGCTATATTTATTGTCTTTAATTGCGTAAAACTACTTTGATTTATCTGTTCTCTTGAAAGAATTTATATCACTATAATGCCTTGATGTAGAAAAACTCTGGTGGGTTATGACAATAATTTATATTCATGGGTTTAACAGCTCTCCAGCTTCTTTGAAGGCAAGGCAAACTAAGGATTGGCTGGAAAAATCATCTTTAGATCGCAGCTTTCTGTGCCCGGCGTTAGATGGCGATACGTTTATTGCAATTGACCAGCTGCAGGCCATTATTGATCAGTGCAGGGAGCCTGTTGGACTCATCGGCAGCTCTTTGGGCGGGTATTATGCAACCTGGCTCGCTAAAAAATATGGCCTAAAGGCGGTACTTGTTAATCCAGCCGTCCGTCCGTACGAGTCTATGAGTAAGTACTTGGGAGAAAACACCAATTACCATTCTGGTGAGCGTTATATGCTAAACCAGAGTCATATTGACATGCTTCGAGATTTGGATACCAAAGAGATATGCGTGCCAGATAGTATCTGGGTGTTGCTTCAAACAGGTGATGAGGTGCTAGATTATCGTCAGGCGAGGATGAAGTATTCTCATTGTATTTTGACTATCGAGCCTGGCGGCGATCATAGCTTTCAAAATTATACGCGGCATTTACCTGCCATTATTGATTTTTTACAACCATAGTCGATTTTTTATGAGTAATTACACGGCAGAAGATATTGAAGTTCTAACAGGACTGGATCCGGTAAGAAAGCGCCCAGGAATGTATACGGACACAACACGACCAAATCACCTGGCTCAAGAAGCTATAGATAATAGTGTTGATGAGGCTCTTGCGGGTCACGCTACAAAAGTAATGGTGACACATCATAAGGACGGGTCTTTGTCTGTTTTGGATGATGGGCGCGGCATGCCGGTGGACATTCATCCGGAGCAGGGTTTGCCCGGCGTAGAGGTGATCCTTTCTACGCTACACGCTGGGGGAAAATTTTCTGGAAAAAATTATAAGTTTTCTGGTGGTCTTCATGGGGTTGGTATTTCTGTAGTTAATGCGCTTTCATCTAGATTAGAGGTTACGATTAAGCGTGATGGTAACGTATATCATATGGGCTTTTCTGGTGGAAATAAGTCGTCTGAACTAGAAGTTGTAGACAGCTGTGGGAGGAGAAATACAGGCACTTTGGTGCACTTCTATCCGGATCCACAGTATTTTGATTCGATAAAATTCTCTATTGCACGACTCAAGCATGTGTTGAGGGCAAAAGCAGTGCTTTGTGCGGGGCTAGAGGTGAATTTTAGTGATGAAAGCACTGGTGAAACTGATACATGGTTGTATGCAGACGGACTAAAAGATTATCTTCAGGGGGCAACAAAAGAATGGGAAGCTATCCCCTTAGAGGCTTTTGTAGGAAGTTCTTCCACTGAAACTGCAGCCGTTGACTGGGCTGTACAATGGTTGCCTGAGGGGGGAGATGTAATTCAAGAGAGTTACGTTAATCTAATACCGACAGTGCAAGGGGGAACTCATGTTAATGGCTTCCGAACCGGACTGCTGGATGCTATGAGAGAGTTTTGTGAATTTCGAAATTTATTGCCACGGGGGGTTAAGCTCGCTCCTGAAGACATATGGGATAGATGTGCATTCGTGCTGTCCTCTAAATTAGCCAATCCACAGTTCTCAGGTCAGACCAAAGAACGCCTATCCTCTCGTGAGGCCGCATCGTTTATTTCCGGCATTATAAAAGATGCCTTTAGTCTTTGGGTTAATCATCACACAGAGGACGCTGAGCTCTTGGCGGAGTTATTTATAAATAACGCCCAAACACGTCTTAAGGCCAGTAAAAAAATTGCAAGAAAACGAGTGACCGCAGGCCCTGCTTTGCCAGGAAAACTTGCAGATTGCTCTTCTGGCAGCCCGGAACGCTGTGAGATATTTTTAGTAGAAGGTGATTCAGCTGGCGGCTCCGCTAAGCAAGCAAGGAGTCGCGAATTTCAGGCAATCATGCCTCTAAGAGGGAAAATATTAAACACCTGGGAGGTTGATAGCGAGGAAATTTTGGCATCTCAGGAGGTTCATGATATTTCAGTCGCCTTGGGGATTGATCCGCAAGCAGCAGATCTTAGCAGCCTAAGGTATCATAAAGTATGTATTTTGGCGGATGCAGATTCCGATGGATTGCATATTGCTACACTTCTCTGCGCTTTATTCGTTAAGCATTTTCGTGCAATGGTCGATGCGGGGCATGTATATGTTGCAATGCCACCATTGTATAGAATAGACGCCGGTAAAGATGTATTTTACGCCTTGGATGAAAGCGAAAAACAGGGTGTTTTAGATAGAATTTTAGCAGAAAAAAGAAATGGAAAAGTCAATATACAGCGCTTCAAGGGGCTGGGTGAAATGAATCCTATGCAACTACGTGAGACCACTATGAATCCTGATACACGCCGTTTAGTCCAGTTGACGGTAGAAACAGGTGACAATACCAATCAGATGCTCGATATGTTGTTGTCTAAGAAGCGCGCAAATGATAGAAAAGTGTGGCTTGAAGAAACGGGAAATTTAGCGGAGATTTAGTGTTCCGCCTTCATGATATTTAATGTGCTATTTCGGGCAGAAATCGCTCTTAAAGTAAAATTTGATCAAGGACTGATGATAAGGATATGACAGAAACATTGTTGATTGGCGAAACCCCGGAACAAACACCCCTTCAGGATTATGCTGAAAAAGCATACCTAGATTATTCAATGTATGTGATTCTTGACCGCGCATTGCCTAATATTGGGGATGGCCTTAAGCCTGTTCAAAGAAGAATTATTTATGCAATGAGTGAACTGGGACTGAAGTCCACAGCAAAGTACAAAAAGTCTGCACGAACGGTAGGCGACGTGATTGGTAAATTCCATCCTCATGGCGATAGCGCAGCTTACGAAGCCATGGTTTTAATGGCCCAGCCGTTTTCCTACCGCTATCCGCTAGTTGATGGTCAGGGAAATTGGGGCGCGCAAGATGACCCCAAATCTTTTGCAGCAATGCGTTATACCGAGTCTAAGTTAGCTAAATTTTCAGATATTTTGTTGGGCGAACTAGGCCTAGGGACTGTTGATTGGAAACCAAACTTTGATGGGACGCTAGATGAACCGATAGTAATGCCAGCTAGAGCTCCGCATGTACTGTTAAACGGCACTACAGGTATTGCTGTAGGTATGGCGACGGATATTCCCCCTCATAATTTGAGAGAATTGATCGGTGCTTGTGTCCATCTACTTGACGAGCCCAAGGCAACTCTAGAGGATTTATGCGAGTACGTTAAGGGGCCTGACTACCCCACGGAATCTGAGATTATTACGACTCATGAGGATATCTTAAAAATCTATGAAACAGGTCGTGGTAGTTTAAAAATGAGAGCGATATGGCATAAAGAAGATGGCGATATCATCTTGACGGCTTTGCCTCATCAAACTTCAGGTGCAAAGATCTTGGAGCAGGTAGCCGCGCAAATGAATGCGAAAAAATTACCTATGGTATCCGATCTTAGGGATGAATCTGACCACGAGAACCCAACTCGACTAGTGATTGTTCCAAAGTCAAATCGAGTAGATCTTGAAATTTTAATGAACCATTTGTTTGTTACGACTGACCTGGAGAAAAGCTATAGAGTCAATATGAACATGATCGGCATTAACGGCCGACCAGAAGTAAAATCGTTAAAAATTATTTTGTCTGAATGGCTCACATTTCGCTTGGAGACTGTTAAGCGACGTATAGCCTATCGTTTAGATAAGGTAGAGAGGCGATTACACCTCCTAGATGGGTTATTAATAGCCTTCCTTAATATAGATGAAGTGATTCAGATAGTGCGGAGTGAGGATGAGCCTAAAGCTGTATTGGTTCAACGTTTCGACTTGAGCGACATACAATCTGAGTACGTTCTAGATACAAAATTGAGACAGCTTGCGCGATTAGAGGAATTTAAAATTCGAGGAGAGCAGGAAGAGCTTACCAAAGAGCAAGAAGGATTAGAGAAAATTCTTGGTTCTGCTCAGCGCTTAAGGACGCTGGTAAAAAAAGAATTATTAGAAGTAGCAGAAGAATTTGGCGACAAAAGAAGATCCCCTCTTGTAGAGAGAGTCGAGGCGAAGGCTTTCAGTGAGGCCGATTTAGTGATTTCCGAGCCAGTGACCGTTATCCTATCTGACAAGGGTTGGATTAGGTCAGCAAAAGGGCATGATCTTGACCCTCTTTCACTTAATTACAGGGAGGGCGATAATTTTCTCTGTGAGGCAAAGGGCCGTAGTAATCAAAATGTAATCTTATTGGATTCCGAAGGGCGCACATACTCCGTCCCTGCGCACTCTCTTCCCTCGGCGAGAGGCCATGGTGAGCCGGTAACTGGAAGATTGAATGCAACTTCTGGTGCAACTTTTAATGGTTTGATTATGGGGGAAGATAGTCAGCACTTACTTTTAGCAACTGACGCAGGTTATGGGTTTGTGGCAAAACTTGAAGATCTGCATACAAAAAATCGTTCAGGTAAATCAACAATTTCTGTTCCCAGAGGGGGGAAAGTGCTTGCGCCGACGCTGGTGCCTAACATTCATCAAAGTTTAGTGGTCGTTGTAAGCAATGAAGGGCGTATGCTAATTTTTCCTCTTGCAGAGCTGCCGCAGCTTGCTCGAGGTAAAGGTAATAAACTGATAAGTATTCCGTCTTCTAGACTTCAGTCAAGAGAGGAATTTATGGTTGCTGTCACTGTTTTTGATCAGCAACAGACCCTCCTAGTTTTTTCTGGAAAACGTTACTTAAGTCTCAAGCTGCCAGATTTAGAGCATTATCGGGGAGAAAGAGGTAGGCGAGGCAATAAGCTACCGAAAGGTTTTCAGAGGGTAGACAAAATAGAAGTTAAACCTTTGGCGTGACATAAACTTATTTAGGTGCGATAGTTTTTATGTATTGCTTACTTGAAGCCTAATTCATTTTTTAATGATTTGAGCCTAAGTTTGAGTTCCGTTTTACTTAACGGAACCGTCTTCTCTTCCTGTTCTGAAAGGATAGGAGCAGTCAATTTTCTTCCCTGAGAGATTTCTCGACAGATACGACGATAGTTTTCTAAGTATGCTGGGTAGCTACTAGATTCTGCTTCGTTAGTCAGACGATACCAGCCAGTGTCCTGGCCTGCATGGTAAATCGCCAAATGTGACCACTTCGCATCACATTTTGGGGAGGCAGCATTGCACGCTTCTATGTATGCTTTTTTGGGGCTTGGCAGGCTCCCGTCTTCACTAGACATTTCGCAGCACTGCAGCATGCGATTTAGCGTCGGTAGATAGTCCGAGGTCTCTATGATTTTTTTTGCCCCCTGCAATATCTGCCTTTCTGTAAAATAGGAGAGAGTATCCAGCCACAAACGTTTGGCTTGATTGAGCACATCGGTGTCACTATATGCACTATAAAATTGATTATGATAATTTACTCTAAACAGAGCAAACACCTGATTGATAGCATCTATAAGTTTAGATGAGTGCTTAGCTGCTGGCCCAGCTTCTGTCACTGAGCTCGTCGATGAGGTTACTACCTCTTGTACTGTTTGATCGATTAGATCGTTGTTTGTTGTCATTATATGTCACCTGCGAAGAAGCTGATTGCTGTCGAGACCACTCTCGTTTCACCTGCTGTAAAAATTTTGTGTTCCATGAAGTGTGCGCCTGAGCACTTTCTCTCCAATAGAGGGTAAATTCAGGTGATAATCGCTCTGCAAAATCTCGAGGGATATTTGCTAGGACTAAAACCTCATAAAGCTCCTCGCTGGGCTGCCAGTCTCGGGGTATTGGTCTGGGATCAGAATCTTGTTCCATTGTAGCGCTAAATTTCGCCCATTGGCGTTTAACATGCATCACAAAACGACTATTCCAGGTATTGGAGGCATCCCCGCGTTCTGCCCAATACAGCATAAACTCCGGTATGGCATCTTCAATGAAATTATGATTAATCCCTGCCTGCCGTACAAGGATATCCATAGCATCTTCAGAGGGCATCCAGTCGGTACTCATCCGAACTTGTAGGTCAAGTTTTTTGCTCTCTGTTTGATGATTGCGCCACAAACGCAACACATGCTTGATGAATTTTGAACCCCAGCTAAATTGAGGATCGTTGCGTTCTGACCAGTAGGTAATAAACTCTGGCAACTGATCACTGATAAATTGAGCCGGTATATTGTATTGCCCTAACTGTCGCAAAACATCTTTTTCTGGTGACCATGATTGCGATAGGGTTTTTGCGCCTTGCCTGTGATGGGAATTGTCTGTCATAGGTTTCCCAATAGCAGGTTGCTGTTTTGAGGTTTCTTTCTCATTAAAAGCAAAACGAAGTTCGCTGCTCTCAAGTAGTGGCGAGGAGGCAACTAATAGGACACCCTTATCGCGAAGACTATAGACCAGACGTTGTAATATTTTGATATCCCAAAAAGGTGTAATTTTTTGGAGTTGATGTATGTTTACAGTAGCCCAGCAATAATCATCGTTTGATTCTTTTTCGTTGTGATATAGCAGCTCATTTAATGCTTGAAGTAGGACAGCTTCCTCTAGTCCAATTGTGGCTGCCAGAGGAATTGAAATGGTAAGCATTTTTTCAGATATTAATGACATATCAAGTACCTTATCAGAAATATCAAAGTAAGTTTATTTAAAGAATCAAAGATAGCTAGTTTCTTCTGCACATGTCGGAACTTCTTTCTGATGTCTCGTGATAAACTTATTATTATTTTCGGAGGCTCTTTAAAGTGGCAAAACAGAAAATATCGTCTTATGTGTGCAATGATTGCGGTGCCGATTTCAACAAATGGCAGGGTCAGTGCGCTGAATGTGGCGCATGGAACACTTTGACAGAGCTGAGGATAGGGTCCTCTAAAAATTCCTCTGTTATGCGTAATGCCGGTTTTTCAGGTGCAGCGAACGGTTCAATCAGTGTGCTGTCTGAAATCATGCTTGATGAGGTGCCTAGAATCATAACCGGAAGTGTCGAGTTTGATTTAGTTTTAGGTGGAGGCCTAGTTCCTGGCTCATGCATCTTAGTCGGTGGTGAGCCTGGTGCAGGAAAAAGTACGTTATTACTACAACACCTTTGCAGTCTGGCTCAAAACCATAAGTCTCTCTACGTAACCGGGGAAGAGTCGCCTCAACAGGTGGCAATGCGAGCCAGTCGGCTTGAACTACCGTCAGATAAACTACAAATTATGGCTGAGACTTCAGTAGAGGCTATTTGTGCTGCTGCCATACAGTATCAGCCAAAAATATTAGTAGTAGACTCCATCCAAGTCATGCATTTAGATGATGTAGCTTCTGCCCCCGGAAGTGTATCTCAGGTCAGAGAAAGCGCCGCAATGCTTATTCGTTATGCTAAAGAGACAAATACTGTGCTTCTGTTGGTAGGACATGTCACAAAGGATGGTGTGATTGCTGGGCCGAAAGTTCTAGAGCATATGATCGATTGCTCCATGATGCTTGAGAGCTCTAATGATAGCCATTTTCGAACACTTCGTTGCAATAAGAATCGCTTTGGCGCCATAAACGAACTAGGTGTTTTTGCAATGACGGACAAAGGTCTTAGAGAGGTGCCTAATCCTTCGGCAATTTTTTTACAAAGAGGAGATGAAGTGGCTTCTGGTAGTCTGGTGATGGTGATCTGGGAAGGCACCAGGCCATTGTTGGTTGAACTACAGGCGCTAGTGGATCCAAGTCATTTAGGCAATCCTCGGCGAGTCACTGTAGGTTTGGATCATAATCGCCTGGCCATGCTATTAGCTGTTTTGCACCGTCATGGTGGTCTGATGGTTGGCGATCAAGATGTCTTTGTAAATGTAGTAGGCGGAGTGAAAGCTCTCGAGACTAGCGCCGATCTTGCTTTAATCCTTGCTGTGATCTCTAGTTTTCGAGATCGCCCATTACCAAGAGACCTAGTTGTATTCGGTGAGGTTGGGCTTTCTGGTGAGATTCGTCCAGTACCGAATGGTCAGGAACGTTTAAGGGAGGCTGTAAAGCATGGCTTCAAAAGAGCTGTTGTCCCAGCAGGAAATGCCCCCAAAAAAGCTATCCGTGGAATGGAGGTTATCGCTGTACGTAAACTAACAGATGCCATCGAAGCCCTCGACTGAATGTCGATTGACTTTTAGAGCTCATCTCTGTAACTTGGCGAGCATTGTTTATCTGTAGGTGTCCAATTTATAAGTCTGTAAATTGGGTGAAACGGGAAATCAGTGAGTTGAAACCCAGTAATGCTTGGGAGTTGACGATTCTGATACTGCCCCCGCAACGGTAAGTGAGAAGATTTGCTTTTAACTAGTAGATCTAATGCTAAATCAAACAACCACTGTACTAAAGTATGGGAAGGTGATTTAGCAGGGAAACCACTCATGAGTCCGGAGACCGGCCTATAGCTACACATAACGAACTGCGGGGAGCGGTGGCGTTAGTTTTGGTATAGGTTTTTTTTAATCCTATACCCATCTCTTCGTTATTTTTTTCGCGTGGATATTACTTAAATCCGCAATTGTTCGGGGACGAACATAACGAGGTCACATGAAAACTAAATTTTTTTTTGGTGCAGTTATTCTTGCTGTTACTGTTTCTATTCCAGTGTCTGCAGAAACAGATAGTGCAGAAGTTATAGTTACGGCAACACGTACATCACAATCTATCGCCCAGACGCTCTCTTCAACAACAGTCATAAATACTGCAGATATTGAGAGATACCAGCCAACCGATTTACTTGATTTATTCCAGCATGTTCCTGGTATTGATATTACTCGTACAGGAGGAGCAGGATCACTTCCTAGTTTATTTATTCGTGGTTCAAATTCAACACATGCATTATTTTTAATCGACGGGCAACGTATTAATTCTGCTAGTTCAGGCGCTGCGCCCTATCGAATTATAGACCCCAGTCAGATAGAGCGTATAGAAATTGTACGTGGTGCAAAATCAAGTATTTATGGTAGTGATGCAATAGGCGGAGTAATTCAAATATTTACCAAAAAAGGTGATTTTAAACCTTCAACAATGATATCTACTGAGGTGGGATCTGACGCCTTAAACAGAACTGCCGTATCGACGCGTGGAAAATACAATCAGTTACGCTATTCGCTAAATTTATCATATCTGGAAACAGACGGGATAGACGCAACGACAGATACTGAAGGATATCTGCGAGATGACGATGGCTATAGAAATCGTTCAATTAACACTAATTTAGGGTATACATTTGATAATGGCGTTAATGTAGAGCTTAATTTTTTAGAAACACACGGCCGCATTTTTTTCGATCAGGGGGCTACAAGAGATATCTATGAAGACAGCATGCTACAAAATATAGGATTTAATATTAGCGCCCCTTTAACAGATTGGTGGCAATCTAGAATTTATGTAGCTCGAACTATGGATGATTCTGATACCATCGAGTCCATAGATGAGTCTAAGTTATATGACTATCGAACAACTAAACACCAGTACTCCTGGCAAAATGATATCGAAATATTTGATGGTCAATTAGTGACATTTGGTGTTGATCTGTATGATGATGAGCTACTTTCTCACAGCATTTATGCTGATGCCCAGGGTATTCCAGTTACCGAAAGAATGAATCGTGCATATTTTGCTCAATACCAAGGGACGCTGTCTGTTTTTGATTATATTATAGGGTTCCGCGAGGATGATTATGAGGCGACCTATGGAAAACAGGGTACCAGTAACGTTGCCTTAGGGGCACAGCTAGGAAAGAGCCATCGAGTGACGATAAGCTGGGCAGAAGGCTT
>CAJIZZ010000006.1 GCA_905181945.1 uncultured Porticoccus sp.
TTTTCTCATTAAAACTTCCAATTCAGCTAAAATTTACTTAACTGCTAAAAAATGATTCTTGCAGACTGCAACATTACAGCACAGAATACATTCGATATTTAAACTCATACTTTACCATTGAGTGCAGTTATTTTGTGGCTCACTTAAAACAATATATTAATTAAATTAATGTTACAAATAGGTCGACCAAATGGCTCCGATCAAAATAAAACTTTGCAAAAAAGAAGGTAGTTTGTCTTTAGAATACAGCAATGGTGATCATTTTATTCTTACGGGTGAATATCTCCGTGTTCACTCGCCTAGCGCAGAGGTCCGCGGGCATGGAAAAGGGCAAGAGATTTTACAATATGGCAAAAAGTTCATTAAAATCTGCAATGTAGAGTCTTCTGGAAACTATGCCCTCAAGCTTACTTTTAGTGATTCGCACGACAGTGGTATATACACCTGGGGTTATCTTCATGATCTTGCTAGTAATCATGCCAAGTATTGGCATGATTACTTAACGGCACTACATAATGCGGAAAAAAGTCGAGAGCCCAATGTGCAAATTGTGCAGCTAATGCAACCAAAATAATTTTCTTTTTATTAAAGTCGAGTTCTTTTGAAGCCCTTTTTAGGTTTTTTGTTTTTTGCTATTGCTTTAAATTTTTGAGGTGGCAAGCCATTGTGTTGGGTTAGTGCTATCTGCCCTCTTCTCATTTGCAATCTCTTACCTTTTTGTTCTGCACCCTCTGATGGAACCAAATGGTGCTTACCTTCGCCAATGAGCTTAGCAAAGCCGGATTTTTTCAAAGCATCTCGAACTAAAGCCCAATTATCTGGATCATGATAACGCAGCAAGGCCTTATGTAGCACGCGCTGCGCTTTCGTTTTTGCACTAAGAATCTTGTCGCTTTTATATTTAACTTTTTTCAGAGGATTTCTTTCAGAGTGATACATTGCGGTAGCAACACACATGGGAGATGGATAAAAATTCTGAACTTGATCTACTCGAAATTCATTACTTTTCAGCCAAATCGCCAGATTGATCATATCTTCATCAGTGGTTCCCGGATGAGCAGCAATAAAATATGGGATTAAGTACTGCTCTTTACCTGCTTCTTTAGAGTACTTATCAAACATTTTTTTAAAGCTGTCATATGCACCCATTCCTGGCTTCATCATCATCGATAATGGCTGATCTTCAGTATGCTCAGGGGCAATTTTTAGATACCCTCCAACATGATGTGTTACTAATTCTTTTACGTACTCTGGATCCTCTATCGCCAGGTCATATCGTAAACCTGAGGCAATTGCCACCCGCTTTATTCCAGGCACATTTCTAGCTCGACGATATAACTGAGTAGTAGGGCTATGGTCAGTAATCAAATTTTTACATATACCTGGAAATACACAAGAGGGTCTTCGGCAGCTCTCTTCGATTTCTTTGCTTTTGCAAGTAAGATTGTACATATTTGCAGTGGGGCCACCTAAGTCAGATATGGTGCCAGTAAAACCAGGAACCATATCTCTAATTTTTTCAACTTCACTAATGATTGAGTCCTCAGAGCGACTTTGTATAATTCTTCCCTCATGCTCAGTGATGGAGCAGAATGTGCAGCCGCCAAAACAACCACGCATGATATTGATAGAGAATCGAATCATCTCGTAAGCAGGAATTTTTGCATCTCCGTATACTGGATGGGGGACCCTCTGATATGAGTGATCAAAAACCCAATCCATCTCTTTTGTATCTAAAGGAATCGGTGGAGGGTTTACCCAAAGCTCGTGGATTCCATGGCGTTGAACCAAAACCCTGGCATTACCGGGATTAGTTTCCTTATGGAAGACTCTCGATGCATGAGCATAAAGAACCGGGTCATTTCTAAGCTTTTCGTAAGATGGCAGCCTGATATAGACTTTGTCATCATCCGAAGATTTTGCATCTGGGCTAGGCAGTATAGAAAGCACTTGTGGGATATTATTTTTATCCTGCTCAAGACTCTTTGTATTTGATGGACAATTCGAAGGGTTTTTTTGGTCGATCGCCTCATAAGGGCTATAAAGTTGATCTATTTTTCCGGGAGCATCAATGCGAGTAGAATCTATTTCTCTCCATCCATTAGGTATCTTCTTGGAAATATATGCTGTTCCACGCACATCAGTAATATCAGAAATTTTTTCTCCCGAAGAAATGCGATGAGCAATTTCAATGATAGCCCGCTCTGCATTACCATAAAGCAAGATATCTGCGGTGGAGTCGACCAAAACAGAACGACGAACTTTGTCAGTCCAATAATCATAATGAGCTAAACGACGCAAGCTAGCCTCAATACTTCCAATCACTAATGGGACATTTTTGTATGCCTCTCTACAGCGCTGAGAATAGACTGTTACAGCTCGATCTGGGCGCTTTCCACCAGCATTATTGGGCGTATACGCATCGTCGTTCCTAATGCGTCGATCCGCAGTATAGCGGTTAATCATGGAATCCATATTGCCTGATGTAACACCATAAAAAAGATTTGGTTTACCTAGCCCCATAAAGGCATCTTTTGAACTCCAGTCTGGCTGAGCGATAATTCCAACCCTGAATCCTTGTGCCTCCAGACTTCTGCCGATTACCGCCATACCAAAACTAGGGTGATCAACATAAGCATCACCGGTAACAATGATAATATCGCAGGTATCCCAGCCCAGTTCACCCATCTCCTGTCGGCTCATTGGGAGAAAAGGGGCAATACCATAGCATTCTGCCCAATACTTACGGTGAGAAAACAGCGCTGGAGCAGACTGAGGAATATATGGCTGGACGGTTAAAGTAGTCATAATGATCAAATAATCAGAAAGGAGGTATTATACAGAAAATTGTGGTTCTTATCTAAATCAATCTATCGGGAAAAACAAAGACCTAAAGCTTATGTAGTAGGGGTTCCTAGTATGTCTAAAGCTACAGCTTCAGCCACTTTTATTCCATCTATACCTGCAGACAAAATACCTCCAGCATAGCCAGCTCCTTCTCCCGCAGGATACAGTCCACGAGTATTTATATTCTGGTAGTCCTTTCCACGTCTTATGCAGACAGGAGAAGAAGTTCTAGTTTCCACGCCAGTCAAAATTGCATCTGCCATAGAGAAACCTTTTATTTTATCCTCAAATGCCGGGATTGCCTCACGGATAGCTTCAATAGCAAACGAAGGTAGCGCCTGACCAAGGTCACCCAAAGTTATGCCTGGGGCATAAGATGGAGTGACTGACCCAAGTTTATCAGATGGTTTGTTTTGAAGAAAGTCGCCAACAAGCTGCGCGGGAGCGTTGTAGTTGGATCCACCCAACTTGTAAGCCAGAGTTTCTAATTGTCGCTGAAGATCAATACCAGCCAATGGGTGCTCCGGGTAGTCTTTCTCTGGGTTTATTCCAACCACAATGGCTGAATTGGCATTGCGCTCATTACGAGAATATTGCGACATCCCGTTAGTGACGACGGCTCCTTCCTCAGAAGCGGCAGCTACAACAGTGCCTCCTGGGCACATACAAAAACTGTACACACTGCGTCCATTTTTACAATGATGCACCAACTTGTAATCTGCAGCACCCAAAATATGGTGCCCTGCATGTTCGCCAAATCTAGCCTTATCAATAACTTTTTGAGGGTGCTCAATACGAAATCCAATAGAAAAAGGTTTGGGCTCAATATAAACACCCTGCTCCAAAAGCATTTGAAAACTGTCTCTGGCGCTATGGCCGATAGCCAAAATTACATGTCGACTTTTTATAACCTCACCTGAATCTAAAACAACACCAGCAATTTGACCTACATTTTTACCAACAAGGCCCTCTTTAATTTCTAGCAACGGCAAAGTGTCTCGAATGATTGAATCTACTTTGGTCTCGAAGCGCACCTCTCCACCAAGCTCAATAATTTGATTGCGAATATTTTCCACCATTGGCACCAACTTAAAAGTCCCAATATGTGGCTTGCTAACATACATGATTTCTTCTGGAGCACCCGCTTTCACAAACTCAGTTAAAACTTTACGCCCCAGATATCGCTTATCTTTTACCTGACTCCAAAGTTTACCATCAGAAAAAGTGCCTGCGCCGCCCTCTCCATATTGCACATTAGATTCCGTATTAAGCTTACTGCTCCGCCAAAACCCCCAAGTATCTCGAGTGCGAGATTTTACATCCTTGCCTCTCTCTAACACTATTGGCTTAAATCCCATTTGCGCCAGAATTAAAGCAGCTAAGATCCCACAGGGACCAAAGCCAATAATAAGGGGGCGAAACTGATTATCTTGAGGAAAATTTTCAATATTTTTCGCGACAAAATGGTAGCTATTATCCGGAGATAACGTCAAGAATGGCTGATCGTTGTACTGCTCTAATACCCTACATTGCGCAATAGTCGTCAACATTACATCCAACTGATATATAAGGACAATATTAGTCTTTTTTCGTGCATCATAGCTTCTCTTGAAAATACTAAACCCCAATAAATCTTCATCTGCAAGGTTCAGCTTTTCAATTATTGCTTTATTTAATTCTTCATCGGTATGATTAAGATGTAATCTAATATCACTAAGTCGTAACATGTCAGCTTTATCGTTAATTTTGGATCCAAATAGACGCACTATAATCTAACTATTAGTGCAGTGGGCTAAATTATTTTAACATCATGATGGGCTAAAATACTTACTAAGAGGCAACATATTGAATATATCAGCTAACAAAAAAACCATTGGATCAGAAGAATGGTGTTCATTTCCTGCTTTAGGCCTACATGCTATTAGGGCCAGAGTAGATTCTGGCGCAAAAACTTCATCTATACAGGCATTCAACATACAAAATTTTCATCGAGATGGTGTATCTTGGGTCAGCTTTGAGGTTCACCCCATACAAAAAAATAGGAGAACAGTAGTCAGATGTGAGCGCGCCGTTATAGACAAAAGGGTCATTAAAAGTTCGACCGGATTGACAGAAACTCGGTATGTTGTAAGCGCTCCACTTAAATTAGGCGATGAACTCTGGGAGATAGAGCTCACTCTTGCTAATCGTGACTCTATGGGCTTTAGGATGCTTCTAGGCCGAGAAGCGATGAACGGAAGACTTATTGTTGATCCAGCCGAAGTATGCCTAATGGGAGATATTACTGATGAAAAAATTTCAGAACTCTACGGCAAGAAAAAAACAACAAAGAACGGCTTAAATATAGCGCTGCTTGCAAGCAACGAAGAATTGTATAGCAACCAAAGAATACTTGAAGCTGCAGAGCAACGAGGTCATAACATCATTTTTCTGAATGTGATGCAATGCTACATGAAGCTAGATGCTACCAAGCCTGAAGCACATTATCGCGGAGGAAAATTACTTGGCAATCTAGATGCTGTTATTACTCGTATTAAGCCTAGCGCAACATTTTATGGTACAGCATTAGCTCGCCAATTTGAAAGCATGGGGGTTTATACAACAAACACATCTACCGCCATTTCTCAGTCAAGAGATAAGCTATTTTCGTTACAGCTTATGCTAAAAAATGGCATTAACATTCCTACTTCTGGCTTTGCTAACTCGCCTATAGATACAAAAGATCTCATCAATATGGTTGGAGGCGCACCACTAATCGTAAAATTACTAACGGGCTCACAAGGAAGAGGCGTTGTTTTGGCTGAAACACAAAAAGCTGCAGAAAGCGTCATTAACGCGTTTAAATCTTTACGTGCAAACCTCTTGGTACAAAAATTCATCAAAGAGGCCAATGGGAAAGATTTAAGGTGTTTTGTGATCAACGGGAAAGTTGTTGCTTCGATTGAAAGATCAGCGGCTCCTGGTGAATTTCGCGCCAACCTTCATCAAGGAGGCACAGCATCTGTAGTAAAAATAACGATGGAGGAAAAAATGCTCGCCATAAAGGCAGCTAAAGTACTTGGCTTACAGGTAGCTGGGGTCGATATCATTCGATCTAAATCAGGACCGCTGCTGTTAGAGGTGAATTCTTCCCCGGGACTTGAAGGAATCGAATCTGCAACGGGGCAAGATATTGCAGGAATGATAATTGCTTCGATTGAAAAAAAACTAAATTGGCAGATATAACTAATTAACTATGCCAACGATCAGAATTTAGGCACTATAAATTTTTATAGCATAAACAAAAAAATTAATAAACCAACACAAGATTTTATTCTTTTATCGGTTGCTTTCCATCAGTTATACTTACCGGATAAATAGCCCTTTTTGGGAAAAAAACTAAAAAATTCTTATTCAATAGGCATAAAAAATGGCAGTTATTCGCTGGATACTAGGCTCACTGATTCTATCTCTCAATTGGATCTTTTCTCCTAAAATCATTAAAAGAAATCCATCCTCACAAGCTAAATTAAATGAAAAAACTGCCGGCCTTACTTTATTCCAATATCCAGCATGTCCTTTTTGTGTAAAAGTTCGACGTACAATTAAGAAACATAGCTTGTCTGTCAAATTAATCGATCCAAGATTATGCGGCCACAGTAGCCAAGAATTGCTTGAGGCTGGTGGAAAATTAAAAGTTCCCTGCCTAAAAATTGAAGCCAATGATACTGATATACACTGGATGTATGAGTCATCAGATATTATTAAATACCTAGAAGACAGAGTGGCTGAGGCCACAAGTAGCGCATGACTAATAGCGAAATTGCCAGAGGTAGCTGTCTGTGCGGACAGGTAGCCTATGAAATTTCTGGAAATCTAGGCATATTTCAGTATTGTCATTGCAGTAGGTGCAGAAAATTTACGGGTAGCGCTTTTGCATCAAACATTTTAATTGCAAAAGAGCACTTCAGGTGGACTGCGGGCGCACTACTAGTTCAGTGCTTTGAACCCAAAGAGACGAAACACTTCGCTACAGCTTTCTGCAAAAAATGTGGATCTTCCCTCCCATGGTTGGGAAAGACCAAGAAAGCTATTGTCATTCCAGCAGGAACACTGGACACTGACCCCTCAATAAGACCAATGCAAAATATTTTTTGGAAATCCAAAGCTTTATGGCACAGGGATGTAAGTGAACTCCTTAAACATGATGAGCTCCCTACTAAATAAATCAAACTCAAGTTAAGAACCGCTATCTGATTACTTATCTGCCTTTATATCACTAGGGTCATAATAAGTAATTCCGTGGACTAATTTTTTGGTTGAGTCTCTTAAGATTTGACTAACAATTTTTTCATATTCAACTGGATCTGCATGAAGTTCATATACAGCAGCATCATCGTCTTTTGCTGAAAGTGTGGAAACCCAATCTATAGCCTTCTCGCTAAGATCAACTGCTTTTCTGCTAAGGTCAATAGCCTGTGATTTAAGGTCTCCTTGCTTCATAGCTGTTTGTTTTTCAGGCTCTATCTTTTCAGATATTTTTATTTTTCGTACAAGATCTCCTACCTTTTCAGTACTGTAAATCGACTTGCCCAATTTGGCACTCACCACCGGACTCAAGCAATATCCTTGGCATCTGGAGGCCTCTAACCCAAAAAATTTCATCCTAGAGCCGCTGGTCACAGAAATTTTTTGCTCAACTTTAAGACCATTAGTTGAGATTGATGCTTCGTCTTGAATCTTGTCCATATGATTTACATACAAAGTTACATCCATAACAGAGGCATTCATCTCATCCATAATTTTACTTATCTGTTTGCCTTTAATGTCTGATAAATTAGGCAATTTCATTCCCGATGGCGAAATAGACATTACATCTACTTTTTCTTCAGTCCTGCTCATCAAAAATTTTTGGTACGTCTGTGAGTTACTTAATGACGAAATGGGAAGTATCTCTATGCCCTGTGCTTTCATTTCACTCATAAAATACCTATAGGATTGATCTGTAACACGCTGGAGTAGCTCAACGGGTATCCCCACTAATTTTGAATTTATCTGCTCATTACTCTCTTCCGTTTCAGAAAAAATAGGGTTATTTATATCATGGAAAATAACCTCAAAATAAGGGACAACAGCCCGATTTTCTACTTTAATTGTTTTTCTATCACCGGATACCTGCACATCCCTCACTTCCGGTAAAGTCGATAAAGGCTTCTCTTTAACAAAAGACGCTAAGTAACTTGACTGCTTTAAAGGCAAGCAAGCAGATATGGCAAAGGTTGTCATAAAAATAATAATTAAGCGCATTTTACTTCCCAGTGTCTTTGAATGTCCTGTACAGGGTTTCGTCAATAAAACAGGGTTTAATCTAGCATTTTAACAAAAAATATACGACACAAACCATCAGATATTGGCATCAAAAAATGTAGTCATATGCAAAACATGGCGCGCCTTAATTAATTAAAAAATACTCAGGTTTCTGCCAACAGCATCCTTAGCTAGCGCGCTCAAGGACAACGAGATAACATCGGTATATAATTGATCCCCCCACAAGAGCGTGTATTTTTCCAATGACAGATAACAAAACAACACATTTTGGCTTCAAAACTGTACCCATTGAGGAGAAAGCCACAAAGGTGGCTGACGTATTTCATTCTGTAGCTGCAAAATACGATTTAATGAATGACCTGATGTCTGTAGGTGTTCATAGGCTCTGGAAGCGCTACACTATTGAATTATCTGGAGTTAGAGCTGGGCAATCAGTACTAGACGTTGCTGGCGGCACAGGTGATCTAACTGCTAAATTTTCAAAGATTGTAGGCAAAACAGGGAAAATAATATTAGTTGATATCAATGAGTCTATGCTGAGAATTGGGCGTGACAAGCTGATTGATATGGGATGCTCAAATCAGGTTCTTTACACTTTGGCTGACGCTCAATGTTTGCCATTTCCAGATAACACATTTGACTGCATTACCATTGCTTTCGGTCTAAGAAATGTCACCGATAAAGATATGGCTCTCCGGTCCATGAACCGCATATTAAAGCCTGGTGGCCGCTTATTGGTGTTAGAATTCTCCAAGCCATCCAACCCTGTTCTTAAAAAGTTCTATGATTTTTACTCATTTAAATTACTCCCAAAAATTGGTGACTTTATAGCTAATGACAGCGATAGTTACCAATATTTAGCGGAATCCATACGCATGCATCCAGACCAAAATACCCTACAGAATATGATGACAGCTGCTAATTTTGTAAACACTGAATATTATAATATGACTGGCGGCATCGTCGCTCTACATCGAGGTTTTAAGTCTTGATTCTCGATCTTATGAAAAATAAAATTTTTAAAAAAGCTAAAGGTCCAGCTCTAAAGTCTCTTGAGGTCACTCTCAATAAGGCGCTAGAATATGATCACTCTAGTCAAAATGCTATTGGCAGGCTAAGAAATAAGGTTCTTGAAATAGAATGCACATCTCCCTCAATTTCTTTCTATATTATTTTCGGGGGAAAAACGGTCCACTTAGAGCATCATCACAAAGGCGCTGCAGATGCCGTCCTTAAGGGAAGCGTCCTATCTTTAGGCTCTTTATCTATTAATGGCGATCAGCGCGTCTCTTTTTTTGATTCAGGCGTCACAATTTCCGGTGACCAAGAGCTGCTTGGCCAGCTCCAACAGCTTCTAAAAAATCTAGACATAGAATGGGAAACTGGGCTTTCAGATCTAATTGGTGATATTCCTGCACATTTAATTGGAAAATCATTAAGGTCATCTATCGACTGGAAGAAAAATATATTCAAACGAGCTGTAACAGGGGCTGTGGAATTTAGTCAAGAAGAGGCACGCTTAACACCAAGCCTCAATGAGGTTGTTGACTTCAATGAGGCAATTCAACATACACGTAACGAAGTGGAGCGCCTAGCAGCTCGCACCAGCAAAGTAAAAAACAAGATGGATAGTATTTTTTTAAATGATAATAAACACTTGAAACACGTAAAGGATACCTAAAAATGTCGAAAATTAGTCGACTAGCTACTATTATCCGTGTTTTTGTGCGCTATCGACTCGATACATTTGTCGAGAAAGAAAAGCTACCTCGCAGCCTAAGACTGTTATTTGTAGTCACGAAATTTTTTCCTAATACCAGCAAACCCAGAGGAGAAAGACTGAGGGCTGCCCTGGAGAACCTAGGGCCTATATTTGTTAAGCTTGGCCAGCTACTCTCGACTCGCCCCGATTTAATCCCATCCGATATATGCTCTGAACTGAGCCACCTTCAAGATAATGTCGCTCCATTTAATAACGAGCAATTTGTCACTATTGTCGAAGAGGCTCTTAATAAAAGTATTGACGATTTATTTCAAGAATTCAACCATGAGCCTCTGGCGTCGGCGTCTGTAGCACAAGTCCATTCTGCAGTGCTCCCGGATGGTCAGAAAGTAGTCGTTAAAGTAATTCGTCCTGATATAAAAAATATAATTGAACAAGATATTCAGTTAATGCTGTCTATCGCTACATGGCTAGAAAAAAATACTATTGATGGACCGAGAATGAGGCTTATAGAGGTAGTCAACAATTATAGAGTCACAATCTTTGATGAGCTTAACCTACAACGCGAGGCATCGAATGCCTCCATACTTCGCCGCAACTTTGAAAAATCCAGCATGCTTTATGTTCCCGATATCCACTGGGCATACACAAACCAAAATATAATGGTAGCAGAACAAATTTATGCGACACCTGTTACAGATATAGGGGCGCTGCAACAGCATAATGTGGATTTCAAAGTCTTAGCGGAAAGAGGCGTGGAAATTTTTTTCACACAAGTGTTTGAACACAATTTTTTTCATGCTGATATGCATCCCGGTAATATTTTTGTAGATTGTAGCAACCCAAAAGAACCAAAATATCTTGCGATCGATTGCGCAATCATCGGAACCCTTACAGATGCTGATCAATACTATCTGGCACGAAATCTGCTCGCCATTTTTCGACGCGACTACCGTCAAGTAGCTGAACTACATGTTCTGTCTGGCTGGGTGCCGGAAGATACCAATATAGGCGAATTTACTTCTGCTATTCGATCAGTCTGTGAGCCTATTTTTGGGCGCCCATTACGAGATATTTCATTTGGCTATATTCTTGTTAGCTTGTTTCAAACTGCGCGCCGTTTCGATATGGAGGTACAACCGTCTCTTGTTCTGCTGCAAAAAACATTACTCAATATAGAAGGATTGGGGCGACAGCTTTATCCAGATTTAGACTTATGGGATACCGCTCATCCTTTTCTAGAGCGCTGGCTCAAAGAACGATTTAAGCCAAAAGCGTTTATTGAAAAATTAAAACGCCATGGTCCAGAGTGGCTAGAACAGCTTCCGCAGATGCCACAACTTATTTTTCAGGGACTTGAGAATCTTCAGGCTAACACACAAAAATCTGTTGCTACTCCACCTTCTGTTTTGAATAGATCAGTTTCTGTGAAAAAAATAATACGAGACTGGATAGGGCCTGCATTAATAGGTGTCGGGTTAGGATTAGGGCTTTCAAATTGGTCCGAAACTGCTAATAACATACCAGAAAATAGCCTAATCTTTGTTATGATTGGATTAATGATGATGCTGCTAAAATAGCATCATCATGCAATAGTTTTCAGCACTTAAGCTTATTTACCTAAAATCAATATTGCTGATATAACAACAGATGTCATAATAACTACTATGGATAACTTTATTAACAAAATTACTTGGGATGAAAACGGCTTACTTCCCGTCGTAGCGCAAGATGCTACTTCAGGCAGAGTGTTAATGGTCGCCTGGATGAATAGTGAAGCATTGGCGCTCACCGTACAAGAGCAGCGTGCTGTTTATTGGTCTCGATCGCGCAAAAAATTGTGGTATAAAGGTGAGGAGTCTGGGCATGTTCAGCATGTAAAAGAAATACGTCTCGACTGCGATAGCGACGTGCTGATTTTGCAGGTTGAGCAGATAGGTGGTATAGCCTGCCATACCGGAAGAGCTTCATGTTTTTATAGAATATTGCAGGACGGAGAATGGCTTACAGTAGATCCTGTCGTTAAAAACCCAGGAGAGATATATACATGAGCGCTGATGTGTTGACTAAGCTAACAGAGTCTATTGAAGCTCGAAGAAAATCTGATCCTAAGGATTCCTACGTGGCCAGTCTTCACCATCAAGGATTAAATAAAATTCTAGAGAAGGTTGGGGAAGAGAGCATCGAAACCCTTCTGGCTGCTCGGGATGCAGAGCAAACCGGGGATACTAAAAAATTAATCTATGAAACAGCAGACTTATGGTTTCATTCATTAGTTATGCTGTCTCATTTAGGGGAGAATGCCCAATCAGTACTGAAAGAACTGGAACGTCGGTTTGATTTATCAGGTCTTGAAGAAAAAAAACAACGAATCAAAAACCAATAAACTTAATATTAAAATAACCTAGATCACAAAAAAGAGATATCGCTATGATACCTGGCTGGCAAGAACTACTCATTATCTTGGTCATTGTTGCAATAATTTTTGGAACAAAAAAAATACGCAGTATTGGATCTGATTTAGGGGGAGCAGTAAAAGGCTTCAAAGACTCCGTATCAAGCAACGTATCAAATACAGAAACCAATGATGCATCCATAGAGAAGCAGGTCAAAAGCAATACCAAGCATGATGATGATAAAACTGCAAAATAACTGCTCTCATGCCTAATATTCGCTATTTTTAACATATAAAATAGGTTAAATCCATGTTTGATATTGGCTTCTTGGAGCTACTTTTAATTGCTGTAGTATCTTTAATCGTAATGGGACCGAAGCGATTGCCTCAAGCAGTGCGCTCTATCAGCCTCTGGCTAGGCAGGTTTAAGCAAGTGTTTTCATCTGCACGCCAGCAACTAGAAGATGAGGTGGGTATGGATGACGTCAAACGACAATTGCATAATGAGCAAATTATGCGCGACCTCAAAACCACCGCCACTACAATAAAAGAAGCCACCGCCATTACTCCTAAAGATGACTCAAAATGATTGATACACCATCATCAAAACAACCGATAGTGGCTCATCTACTAGAGATGAGAAATCGACTGCTACAATGTATCGTGGTGATTTTTATTATTTTTTTAGGATTGTTTGCTTATAGTAATGAGCTCTATATTTATATATCAGAGCCTCTGACAATTCATCTACCAGCAACATCCTCGATGATTGCTACTGATGTAACATCACCATTTCTAACCCCCTTCAAGTTAGCCTTAGTGTTATCCGTATTTGCTGCAATGCCATTTATTCTTTATCAGATTTGGGCTTTTGTCGCCCCGGGCCTATACCAGCGTGAAAAAAAAATAGTGGTCCCATTATTTCTTTCTAGCGTTGCTCTCTTTTACGGAGGAATGGCTTTTGCTTACCATATTGTTTTCCCTTTAATCTTTACATTTTTCACTAGTGTAAGCCCAGAGGGTGTATTAGTAATGACAGATATTCGAAGTTATCTCGATTTTATCCTTAAGTTATTTTTTGCATTCGGCTTGAGCTTTGAGATTCCCATCGCAATAGTAATTCTGTCATGGATGGGCCTCGTAAATCCAACCCAATTAGCAAAAAGACGTCCTTATGTGTTTGTTATATGCTTTGTGCTGGGCATGCTGCTGACTCCGCCAGATATAATTTCACAAACCCTTCTAGCGATACCCATGTGGCTGTTGTTTGAACTAGGCATTGCTTTTAGCAAAATCATCAAACCTGAATCAATAGAAAAAAGTGCAGCAAGCTAACTTTGCACGAGAGACCAAAGCCTATCAAGGCCCTGCTGTAAAAAAAATATCTTCTCAGTTATTGAAATTTTATCACTTAACCCATGCAGTCTAACTAAATCTATTTCTGGGTGACCAAAAGCAGCGTATTCCCAATCAATCAGAAATAATCCAGTAGTGGCTTCTATCAGATTTCCCGGAACAATATCATGATGATTAATTACTGGCGCCCAGGTCTGGCTGTCTATAGCTGCAGCCACATGAAGCAGCTCATCAAAAAATAATTTCTCTAAAGTGCATATCGAAACTGGTAATTGTCGTATGTAATACTGACAATAGCTTAAATAATTTCGCTTTACAGCATGGCATGGAAGCGAGACGCTATGAATTTTATTTATAATTTTAGTAACTTTTTTTATGTTTAATGGCGCGTTAAGATCAGATTCAAGCCATTGATAACCTTCAATATAATCACTAACTAGAGTATGGCTATCCACAAATAATACTTTAGGAGAAAAATCGAACTCCTGAAGCAGGGAAAGTATTTCTATTTCCTGATGACGATTGATACCTAAACTTATACTATCTTCATTGTTTATTCTAACAACTGCCTGATAGGCGCCAGATTTAACCAAAAAAGATCGGTTAGTTCGCCCACCTAGTAGCTCCCTAACAACCCTAGGCTCATCAGGCCAAGAGGTCCTCCAACCTCTCCAGCCAGAAAGTGTTTTCTCTAGAAGAAATTCTACCCTACTCAAAGATTATTCTGCTCAAGATAGCGCTTACGCCAAGTGCAGTAACCCAAAATAGCCAATATGACATAAAGCACAAAAAGGACGGCAGTCTGATAAAGATTCTGGCTGAAATACAAATAGATTGAAACCCCATCAATAAAAATCCAATACAGCCAATTTTCAAGAATTTTTCTTGCCACCATTGCCGTTGTCACTATTGATCCTAGCGTCGTAAAAGAATCCAAATACGGCAACTCCGCATCAGTATATGCACCCAGAAAATACCCTATAATCAAGGAAAACAAACTAACCAAGCTAACTACTAGGATATGACACAAAGGTGTTAAGCGTGAAATAAGCAAGCCTGTTTGTTGCGTTCCCCCCCTTCGCCATTGCTGCCAACCATAAAGCGACATCAGCACATAATAGACATTCAACAAGGACACCATGTATAACCTGGCATCAAAGAAAATCCACACATAAATTGCTGCGCTAAAAAAAACAAAATACCAGCATAAGCTGTTCTCTTGTATAGCAAATGCCAAGTAACCAAAAGCTAGGACTACCGCCAATGTTTCAAGAGTTATCCAGCTTAAATTTAGCCATGATTCCATGATTAAAGAGCCTCATAGGCCGGAATATACTTCACCACATAGACCGCCATGCCAAATTCTTTATAGCAACTCAAGATAGTTTCTTGGACTGCATTCATTGCATAGCTATACTCTCCCTGCACTACAGTGCTAGTAGGAAAGGTCTTTATTTTTAAGTCACTATATTTATTGATTTTCTCTATAAATCCATCAATAGGGACAACAAAGTTCTCTTGATTGGGATACATGCTGATATCAATAGTCAACTCCATAGCGACCCCCTAAAAAAAGAATAAAATAAATGCTGCTCTCTAATCTATAACGTCAAGACTGGAATATCTTAAAAGTTAAACTTAACTGTTGCACCTATCACTCTTGGCTCACCAAACTGATAATAAGGTTCTAGTGCATAATTTTTTCGAGGATCATTACCAAAACTTCCAAATCCTCGCACAATCACATCACGATCTGTCAAATTTCTCCCCCAAAGAGAGAAATCCCAAACGCCATACCTATAATTCAAATGAGAATTTAACAATTCATAACGATTAGATTTTGCATTGTGGCGAGGAGAGAGATTAAACGCCCCTTTTCCCTCTACCTCTAACCCTGCAACAAGATTAGCTGTAAGGTCTAACTCAGCGCCTAGTGTGAACTGATATGAAGGCGCATGAGCCTGCTTATCTCCGCTAAGATCTTTAGGGGTAGGATTGCTTGCATGTCTGTCGACCTCAACATGAGAGTAACTCTCATAATCTTTAAATATTGCTTTCAATAAACCTAAGCTGCTATAAAAATTCACGCCAGAAAAAGGGAGCCAGTTGAGCTCCAGTTCAGTGCCATAGTTGGCACCTTTTTTAGCATTCTCAAAGTAATCAGTAAACGTACACGCACCCCCTCCGGAGCAATCCACTAAAGATTGTTTTACCTGCATTTTATGTCGCTGCTGATAAAATATTGCTAGTTGGCCATTTAATTTTCCATCAAACCAATCCATTTTTATACCAGTCTCATAATTCCATAAATATTCGGTATCAAACTTTTTATTTTTAGCATCTAGCGATGAGCTACTATTAATCCCGCCTGCTTTATAGCCCCGCGAGATTAATCCATAGATCATAGTATTGTTTGTTGCAAAGTATTCTAACCCCAATCGCCCCCCCCAAAGACGCTCACCTTTTGCATAACCAACAGATGCTCTGTCCATATAATCAGCATTCCGGTACTCCAACCGCAACCCAGTTGTTAGTCTTAATTTATGACTAAGCTGGCTTCCTAATTGCCCATAGATGGCATAATTTTTGGTATCGAAGTCGCTGGTAAAATCAGAATCATAGGTCCACTCACGCAATAAAGATTCTTTTTGCTCGCGAAAATAAACTCCGGCAACCCAGTCCGTGGAATCATCAAAAAGCAATCCCTGATCATTTGATACCAAACGAAAATCTAGCGTTGTTGTTACTCTATCACGTCTGTAATTATCAACAGACTCATATGCTGAGCCACTACATGCATAATCTGAACATATAGCTGCATAACTCCAGTCTTCATCAAAACCGTACTCGGTATCATTATTAGAGCGCCCTATCAAGGAAACCACATCAAAATTACTACTATTGCTCCATGTGCTCTCTACAGAAAATGCCAATGTTTCCTGGCGATCGTGACCGGGTTGATCAGAAAAAGTATGGCGCGTATTATCTAATGAGAAGCTATCGTATCCATTTTCTGCATTAACATACAATCCAACAATCTTAATATTTAGGCTATCACTAGCCCGCCAATGTAATTTTCCTCGAATAGTTTGCTCATCAATATTATTGGTATCATCTCGATTAAGAAATTCATTCTCTACATAACCATCTCTTTTGGAGCGCTGCACAGCAAGACGGTAGCCCATATCATCTGTTATAGGGCCGCTCAACACACTGGAAAATGTTCGAGCTTCATATTCAGAAAATGATGACTCCACGCTGCCTTCAAATTTTTCCGAGGGATCATTCGACTGAATATCAATCAACCCTGCCATGGCGTTCGCTCCATAGCTTGTACCTTGCGGGCCTCTAAAGACTTCAACCTGCCTAATATCAAGCATAGTTGCGGCCCCGCCAATCCCACTAAAATCAATACCATCTATAAAGAGTCCAACAGAGGGATTAATGGGCTCAACATACTGACTGCGTTCACCAATTCCGCGGATTTGAAAAAATCTTCCTCTAGATGAGCCGCTGGAGAAATTTACATTAGGTGCCAAGTTGAGCACCTGCTCAATATGCTGGGCTTCACGTCGATTAATCGTCTTGCTGTTAATCACGGTAATGCTATTACCTGTATCCAATACGTTTATATCGCGAAATTTTGCTGTAACGACGACCTCAGCAATCAAGCCATCTTCCTCAATTTCTGAAATTTCATTTGTAGGCGAAGTATCTTCTTCGACCTCCAAAGCTTGAGCTATAGAACCTTCAGATCGAGAATCAACAGAGGTGGTTTTCAGCTCACCGGAAGCATAAGAGTTTTGAGCTGTAAGGTGAAATGCAATCCATAAAATAACTGCAAGAGTAGTTTTTATTTTTCTAGACACTAAATACATATAAAGCCTCATTAACAAAAGTTAAGAGACCCGGAAGGGGAAAGATGGAACGTTGAATTCTGCGTCCTATCCCTACGCCGGTACTATCCGGATCAGGTTCAAAGGGTCCATCCGAAGATGTCTCAGGCTGTCAGCCTCCCCTTAGGAATAATCACCATATCATGGCGAATTACAAAATAATTTTACAGAATATTTTTTAAATAGCAATAATTGTAAATCGATGAAATAAAAATATCTTCAGATTGCTTTTCTGTCGAATATCCCCCCAGGTGGAGCTAGCAATAAATGCTCTCCAACAGTATAATTCGATTTATTTTGAAAACTATAGATCCATAGAAATTCATGGAATGTGCTTACATGCATTTATATTAATACTTTTAACTACGAGACAGAAAAAGACATGAGCTACAACAAGATCCCTGCTGGCAATGACCTTCCCCATGATATTAATGTGGTTATAGAAATACCAGCCAATCATGATCCTATTAAATATGAGGTCGACAAAGATGCGGATGCTATTTTTGTCGATCGATTTGTAGCCACGCCAATGTTTTATCCGGCAAACTATGGCTATATCCCTCAAACATTATCTGAAGACGGCGATCCTCTAGATGTATTAGTGGTTACCCCTTACCCTGTAATGCCAGGCGCAGTAATTCGCAGTCGACCTGTTGGTGTGCTAAAGATGTCAGACGAATCTGGTGTCGATGCAAAACTGCTGGCTGTCCCTCACACTAAGCTGACCAAGCTATATGATCATGTGAGTGAAATTAGTGATCTGCCAGAACTTCTAATCAAACAAATTCAACACTATTTTGAAAATTATAAGACCCTTGAGGCAGGAAAATGGGTTAAAGTTGAAGGGTGGGATAACGCAGCAGCTGCGTGTCTTGAAATCAACGCATCACGTGAACGGTATCTTCAAGAGGAATCTTAAGCGCCAACAACAGCGCTCTAATCCAAACAAAAAAGCCCTGCATTGCAGGGCTTTTTTATTATTAATAATTACAACAATTTAACATTATGATACACCTGCTGGACATCATCTAGCTCGTCTAGCATCGTCATAAATTTATCAAACAAAACAGTGTCGTCACCCTCAATAAAAACATAATCATGCGGAATAAACTGCACTTCATCAACCTCGAAATCTACCTCGCCACAGCTATTTAACAACGACTGTTTTGCTTTAAAGTAATCTGTGTGTGAAACAAAAACAGATACTTTTCCATCATCATACTCAATATCAGTGACATCTATATCGTCAGCCATTAGGCCATCAAAAGCAGCTTCTTCATTATCAAAATCAAACACAAAAATAGCTACATGATCAAATTGATGGGCAACGCTACCCTGCGTGCCAATCTTGCAGTCAGTCTTGGTGAACGCAAGACGAACATCACCAAACGTTCTATTAGGGTTGTCTGTCAGGCACTCAATAATGGCCATACTGCCCCCTGGGCCATAACCTTCATAGCGAGCAGGAAAAAAATCTTCGCCAGCTCCGCCTTTGGCTTTTTCGATAGCTTTATCAATCACATGCGTTGGAACTTGATCTTTTTTAGCTCGATCAATCAAACTGCGCAATGATAGATTATTACTAGGATCTGCGCCTCCAGACTTGGCGCTAACATAAATTTCTCGACCATAACGGCTGTATACTTTAGCCTTCATATCAGAAGTTTTTGCCATAGACTCTTTGCGATTCTGGTAGGCTCTACCCATATCACTGTTACCCCCTCAAGATAATTTATACTGAAAACCTTTGAGTCAAAATCTATTGATTCAGTCGATTTTTAATCAAATCCTTGACTACAGAAGGATCTGCCAATGTTGAAGTATCACCAAGATTTTCTATCTCATTAGCTGCTATTTTACGCAAAATTCGACGCATAATTTTACCTGAACGAGTTTTTGGTAACCCCGGTGCCAGCTGGATCTGATCTGGTTTCGCAAAGGAGCCTATCTCTTTTCTGCAAATAGCTAACAGTTCAGCATACAAGTTATCTGACGGCTGTATTCCGGACATTAGTGTTATGTATGCATATATGCCTTGGCCTTTTATGTCATGAGGACATCCTACTACTGCTGCCTCCGCTAGATCAGAATGAAGCACCAGTGCGCTTTCGATCTCAGCCGTACCCATGCGGTGTCCTGATACGTTCAAGACATCATCTACTCGACCGGTAATCCAGTAGTGCCCATCTTTATCACGACGCGCGCCGTCTCCCGTAAAATAATAGCCAGGAAATAATGAAAAATAGGTATCTTTAAAACGGACCATATCGCCATATACGCCACGAATTTGGGATGGCCATGAAGACTTAATCGCTAAATTTCCCTCTCCGGGGCCTTCAATTAAACAACCTTCATTGTCTAGTAATACGGGTTGCACACCAAAAAAAGGGGCGGTTGCGCAACCTGGTTTCATATCATGGACGCCAGGCAATGGAGTCAACATATGAGCCCCCGTCTCTGTTTGCCACCAAGTGTCAACAATGGGGCACCTAGATTCACCAATGGTCTTATAATACCATTCCCAAGCTTCTGGGTTGATAGGCTCTCCGACTGTTCCCAGCAAGCGCAGAGAGCTGCGATCTGTACTTAGAACAAATTCGTCGCCTGCGCCCAATAGCGTGCGAATTGCCGTTGGGGCCGTATAAAAAATTGTCACTTGATGTTTGTCCACAACCTGCCAAAAACGAGATGCATCTGGATAGGTTGGAATGCCTTCGAAAATTAATGTTATTGCCCCATTACATAATGGCCCATAGACAATGTAGCTATGCCCTGTAACCCACCCAACATCTGCGGTACACCAATAAACATCCCCATCTTTATAATCAAAGACGTATTTGTGTGTCATAGCAGCCTGCAACAGATATCCTGCCGTTGTGTGCAGGACGCCTTTTGGTTTCCCTGTAGAACCTGAAGTATAAAGGATAAATAAAGGGTCTTCGGCATCCATCCATTCAGGCTCACAGTGTATTTCTGCATCCACCATTGCCTTGTGATAGCAGACATCTCTACCTTCTGACCAATCAATTACACCGTGAGTATGAGCAATAACTAAGCAAGTATGAACCAAAGGGCAATGACTGATAGCAGTATCAACATTAGCCTTCAAAGAAATATTACGTCCACCTCTAACCCCTTCGTCAGCTGTAATGACTACCTGGCAGTCGGAGTCAAGAATACGATCTTTCAGGGCATCTGGAGAAAATCCACCAAAAACTACAGAGTGAACGGCGCCAATGCGTGCGCAAGCAAGCATGGCATAAACCGCCTCTGGGATCATAGGCATATAAATGCACACTCTATCTCCCTTTTGCACGTTACGAGATTTAAGCACATTGGATAATTTATTTACTTGGTCGCTTAACTTTTGATAGGTAATTTTTTGGCTATTTTTAGGGTTATCGCCTTCCCAAATAATAGCCGTTTGATTTCCTTTGGTAGCCAAGTGTCTATCAATGCAGTTAACTGTGACATTTAGCCGGCCTCCAGCAAACCAAGCAGCTTCACCTGTATCAAAATCATAAGAATTAACTTGATCCCAGGGTTTTCTCCAATCTAAAAAATCTTTTGCTTGTTTGGACCAAAAATTATCTGGGCTATCTATAGATTCACGGTACATTTTCTCATACATTTTAAGATTTACATGAGCCTTGCCTGCAAACGCCTTATGAGCAGGATACACCTTGGCTTCTGACATTCGTCGCTCCCCCGCTATAATTTCTTATCTTAGAACTCAAATTACCATCACTGATATCTGTCAATTTAAACTACACATCATATAAATTAAATTAATCTCTAAAATTATCAAACTGAAAGGGTTGCCCAAGATCCGCGCTGCGAATTAGTGCAATGACAGCTTGCAGGTCATTCCTATTTTTACCGGTAACTCGTAACTTTTCACCCTGAATGGCAGGCTGAACCTTTATCTTCGCATCTTTTACTAATTTAATGATTCTTTTGGCCATTAATTGATCGATTCCCTGTTTGAACCGAACCTTCAAAGAAAATATTTTTCCACTGTGCAGTGATTTTTCCTCGGGATCAATAGCATAAGGGTCAATCTTTCTTCTCGCTAAATTTCCTCGCAGCATATCTAACAACTGCTGGCACTGGAAGTCGGCTTCAGCGGAAAGAATCACCTCGCCATTATCAAACTCAGCATGCGCACTAACGCCTCTAAAATCAAAACGTGTGGCTATCTCACGAACAGTATTATCTGCGGCATTGCGAATTTCCTCTAGTTCTACTTCTGAAACAATATCAAATGAAGGCATTAAGAGAATCCTAGTAAGCTATTAACGAGAAATTATCTAATTATCAAAAAAATCTCAAGGTTTTTAGCTTGAGACCTTATGGCTATTTTTCAAACAATGGCAGAATAACTAGCGATCTTAATTCTACGCTAGAGTGTCTGGACGGGTATCGTGTTAGTTGTGCGGTCAACAGAGTTATCTGCATGCAGATAAATTAGTCTTGGCTTGTGCTCGACAACCTCATCTATCTCATATTGGGCATAAGCAGCAATGATAATTCGATCACCAACCTGACACTTTCTCGCAGCTGCACCATTCATCGAGATGATACCTGAGCCGGCTTCAGCTTTAATGATATAAGTAGTCAGTCGTTCACCGTTATTAACATTATAAATATCAATTTTTTCAAATTCACTCAACCCCGCAAGATCAAGTAAATTAGAATCAATGGCGCATGAGCCGTCATACCAAAGTTCTGCTTGGCTTATCGAACCCATGTGCAACTTAGCTTTCAGTAAAGTGCTCAACATAGTCTATTCCTCTAGTTCAGGGAAATATTATCAATTAATCGAGCGGAGGAGCCATACATGGCTCCCAACACAGTGATATCTGCATCATTAGTTTCCGCCATTTCAAGTGTTTTGCTGTTACAAACAGAAATATAGTCAGGCTTAAAGCCTGCTTCATGTATTTGTCTAATTGCCTCTTTTTCAAGAGCCGTAAAATTTCTATCCCCTAAGCGTATTTTGTCAGCAACCCATCTCAAACTTTTATGCAACTGGCCAGCATTATGGCGCTCTAAAATTGTTAAGTAAGAATTACGCGAACTCATGGCTAGACCGTCTGTTTCGCGATGAATGTCAGCTTCCACAATATTCACTGGAAAACAAAGATCTTCAACCATGCGATGCAATATTGCTAACTGCTGGTAATCTTTTTTCCCTAGGATCATTTTATCAGGCTGAATGATATTCAATAATTTTGATACTACAGTTGTTACCCCCTCAAAGTGTCCAGGTCGGCTCGCGCCACAGAGGTATTCAGTCATCGAAGAGCAGATAACTCGTGTCTGAGAGCCCAAACCATTAGGATACATTTGATTTTCATCAGGATAAAAAAGCACATCACATGATACTGCTTGTAGTTTTTCACAATCTGCTTGAAAAGTCCTAGGGTATTTATCCCAATCCTCATGCAAGCCAAACTGAAGGCCATTAACAAAAATGGAGCAGACGATTATATCGCTTGTCTTTTGTGCTAGCTTTATTAACTCTATGTGGCCCTGATGAAGATTCCCCATAGTTGGAACAAAGCCAACTTTTTTTCCTTGAAGTCGAGCCCCATCAAGCATCGATCTAATGCTTTTGATTGTTCGAAAAATCTCCATTCCTTGACCCCAAATGCTTACTGATCAGAAGAGTAATCTCTAGCGAGATTTTCAAAGCGAGTATATTTGCCAATAAATGTTAACTCACAGGTTCCAATAGGCCCGTTTCTTTGCTTGCCAATAATAATTTCAGCGATCCCTTTCTTCTCAGTAGTTTCTTCGTTGTAAACTTCATCACGATAGATAAACAAAACAACATCGGCATCTTGCTCAATTGCCCCAGACTCACGAAGGTCTGAATTAATAGGCCTTTTATTGGGGCGCTGCTCCACATTTCGACTAAGCTGAGATAAGGCTAAAACAGGGCAGTTAAACTCGCGAGCTATATTTTTTAACTCTCGTGAAATTTGGGTGATTTCATTAGTACGGTTCTCAGTGGGAACACTCCCGCTCATCAATTGCAGGTAATCCACCATGATCATACCAATATCTCCATGTTCGCGGGCTAACTGGCGAATCCTGTTGCGCAGTTCCATCGGCGAAATGCCTGGCGTGTCGTCAATATAGAGAGGCCTGTCTTTGAGGCGTGATGCAGCTTTGCTTAATCTAGGCCAGTCATCATCAGATAAGTTTCCTGAGCGCATTTTAGTCTGATCAATTTTCCCCAAAGATGACATCATACGAATTATTAATTGGTTGGCAGGCATCTCCATACTAAAAACAAGTATGGGTTTTTCTTGATTTAAAACTGCATGTTCAACCATATTCATAGCAAAAGAGGTTTTACCCATAGAGGGTCTTCCAGCTACGATAACTAAGTCTGATTTCTGCCAGCCGGAAGTCATGTTATCTAATTCTGCAAAGCCAGTACTTAGGCCTGTAATCTCAGCTTCACTATTGAATAGCTCGTCTATACGCTCTAAAGATTCCTCGATTAGTGCATTGATGCCTTGAAAACCACCAAGTTTAGGTCTATTTTCTATAATATCAGCGAGTTTTTTTTCTGCATCAGCCAAGAGTTTACTGCTATCCCAACCAAGAGGATTGTGGCCCTTTTTAACAATATCGCTGGCTGCGGTTATCAGCTGTCGAATTATTGAGCGCTCTAAAACTATTTGAGCGTAAGCTATGACGTTGGCCGAACTAGGCGTATTATTAGCAAGCTCCACTAAGTAAGAGGCGCCACCAACATGATCGAGCTCATTGGTATTTTGAAGGGTTTCAGAAAGGGTGATGACATCCAGAGGCCTGCTTTCAACAGACAAAGCTCTCATGGTCTGGAATATCAGTCTATGGTCTTGAGAGAAAAAATCAGATTCGGCAACAAACTCAGCAACAGCATCAAAAGACCCGTTGCTCAGCATCAGACCGCCAAGCACAGCTTGCTCCGCCTCGATCGAGTGCGGTAATTGATTCTCTTCAATGGTCTGATTTTTAACCATAGTGACACTACCTATAAGAACTATCGCCTATAAAAAAGGCACTGAGACACAGTCAATACAGCTGTGCAGCGCCCCATTATTACCGATATCGGTATAGTAGTGAATAGTCGCACTATTCCTCAGCAGCAACCACAAGCTTCACCACCTGAGTAACGTCAGCGTGCACTTGGATAGAAATATCAAATTCGCCTATTTCTCGTATAGAGCCATCAGGCAACTTTACTTCGCTTTTCTCTACTTGAATGCCAGCACCAATTATTGCATCAGCAATATCTTTTGTGCCAATAGAGCCGAAAAGCTTACCTTCCTCCCCGGCAACTGCAGTGATGGTCACAGGGCCTATTGCCTCTATCTTAGCTGCACGAGCAGTTGCTTCAGTAAGACTAACTGATGCAGCAGCCTCTAGTTCAGAACGACGAGCTTCAAAATCAGCTATATTGGCTGAAGTAGCAAACACTGCCTTGCCATTAGGTACTAAGTAATTGCGGCCATAACCTGGCTTAACATTAACTTTATCGCCAATGTTTCCTAAATTTCCAACTTTTTCCAGAAGAATAACTTCCATCTCGGATATCCTCTATTATTTAAACCTGTTTGTCGCGCAAAATAAAATACACATCCGCACTAAGGATGCTTACTCAATCGTGAGCGTATATTAAAAATACTATCCAGGAATCCAACCCCAACTAGCATAATACTTAATGGACTCAAAAATAAGAGCGCCGCATAAAAAACGAGCAACCAATAACTATTTAATTGAAAGAACGTCACACCGTAATGCAATAAGGCGATTCCACTCAGCATTAGCGGCAAGCTTAATAAGCTCGCCCAGCTCGAACAGTCTTGCAAAACATACTCAAAAATAAACATTCCCACTAAAATAATAACAGAGGATGTCACACTAAATCGCAATTGATGAAACTCTAGCTTAAATCCACCAGGATTATAAAGTGCTGCTTGCCACCAACGGCCTAACATCAACGAAAAAACTGAAGTTAGCGCAACGACATAGCCAGCAACACCAACTAAAAAATTTCTACCTATTGCAAATTTATTTTCGTACTGCTGAGCCCCTTTGAAAAACTCTGCAATCAAGATTTCCAATGCCGTCAACTTATCAGCAAAAAAAATAGCCATCAATATAGTTGATATAGCGCTCATTGCTACAATAAAAATCAGCACCTCAGGCCATGAAGATCTCAACTTCATTAACTCTGAGGCTAGCCATACACAGACAACACTTACAATAGATAGCAGCATCACGATAGCGTTAGCGTCGTTACTAGTAAAGAGGATTACTAGCAATGGCATTAGCGCCCAGAGTGCCAATAAAAATCCCTCTGATGATCCTCTAGTTAACGTAACCAGAGAAACTGCAGCCGGAGAAAAAAAAGGAACAAGATTGCCAAAAAAAGCAACTAATCCGGCTTGCATGCGGCCGCGCATAATAAATTCAGCTAAGGCCCGCATCAAGAAATCTCTCTACCCGCCGTGGCTGTCGGTATAAGGCAATAGCGCCACATAACGAGCACGCTTAATAGCAGTTGACAGTTGCCTCTGATACTTAGCTTTGGTGCCAGTAATACGACTTGGCACAATTTTTCCTGTTTCAGAAATATACTGTTTTAGCATCTCAAGATCTTTATAGTCTATCTGGTCAGCGCCTTCGACGCTAAAACGACAGAACTTACGACGACGGTTGAATCGAGCCATTATTTACTCTCCTTTTCCGTTGATTCATCAACAGACTTTTTTGCGGGCTCATCAGCTGGTTTTGCAGTTTCTGCGGGCTCATCAGCTGACACTTTAGTTGCTTCAGTCTGTTTTGGGGGTTCAACCGGGGTCGCTCTATCAGAATTCGTTTCTGAGCGCTCGCGACGATTTGACCTCTCAGACTTGTCAGCCTTTAAAATGTAAGATTCTTCAGTAATAGCTTCTTTGCAGCTAAAGACCACACTTCTAATGACGGCATCGTTGTAACGAAAATTAGTATTCAGTTCTTGCAATACATCTTGATTACATTCAATGTTCATTAGCACATAATGAGCTTTATGAATTTTATTTATAGGGTAAGCTAAGTGGCGTCTACCCCAATCTTCTAGGCGATGGATTTTCCCATTACCGCTAGCAATGGTAGTGGAATAGCGTTCGATCATCCCAGAAACCTGATCGCTCTGGTCTGGATGAACCATAAATAATATTTCGTAATGACGCATTTTACCTCCTTACGGGTAAATAGGTGCTCGCCCAATGCGATGCAACAAGGAGTATCTTGCTCTAAGTAAAACAAAGGCGCGCATTTTACGGTGAGAATCTTGGTATTTCAAGTATAAATCGAGGGTATACATCTTTATTGGAATCTATTTTAGATACAGAATTTCAGTCTTAAGGCTGAATTAAAAGATGTGGAATCACTATCAGAGGATAGTTGATATCAAAAATTATTTTTCGTTCTTATTTCTGGCTATCTCAGCTGCAACCCAAAATCCTGCGATATTACTTTGCCATCGAGGTAAAATTGAAGTGATGATGACCTGCTCTAATGCCACCCAAACATAGAATAACAACACACCTCGTAAGAACACAGCATCCCCCAACAGGGTCGCTATAAAATAAGCTGGTGCAATTGCGATAGATGCAATTTTAGCCGCAAATGTATGATAGCTAGGAAAACAACCGAATCTTGATCCGCAGACCAACAATGGAACAATCCAGCAACTAACCGAGATAATTAAATAGCTAAGCTCGCTATGAAAAACTGCTGGCCACAAGATTAATAACCCAATCAGCATGACTAAGTATGTAATTAAATCAGCCCAACTATCGAGCCTAACGCCAAATTCTGTTACTTGATTGAGGCGCCGGGCTAAATATCCATCTAAACAGTCTGTAGTTAATGAAAAAGCTAGAATCCATAAAAAAATATCCGCCTGCTTTTCTATCGCTAAATAAACAAGGAATGGAGCCAATGCCACTCTAATTGAGCTGACCACATTAGGAAAATTTAGAACAAAATTATCAGTAGCCGCCTGATTATTTTTGATCACCCTATCTTTTATGGTCCTTCCTTCTTTTAAACCCATATCCTAACCTAGCATCAATTTTTCATTGTCTTTGCCTTAGAGCCTCAAACAAACAGATACCCGTGGCAACAGAAACATTTAAGCTACTGACAAGCCCCATCATAGGAAGTTTGGCCAATATATCGCAATTCTCTCTTGTTAAGCGACGTAAACCCTTTTCCTCTGCACCCATGACAATGGCCAATGGGCCCTTCAAGTCTGTCTCATAAATTAATTGCTCTGCTTCGCCTGCAGCACCTATTATCCAGATGCCTCTTTCTTGAAGTTGTTTTAATGTTCGAGATAGGTTCGTAACAACAACGAGCGGGATTATTTCTGCTGCACCACTAGCAACTTTTTGCACTGTTGGCGTTACACCTACAGCATTATCTTTGGGCACAATTATCGCTTGAACACCCGCTGCCTCAGCTGAGCGCATACAGGCACCAAGATTATGAGGGTCTGTTATTCCATCTAAAATCAACAAAAATGGAGGCTGATTCAAGCAACTCAAAAGTGCAAATAAATAATTCTCGTCTTGAACTCCAGCCCCCTCGCAAAGAGCCGCTACGCCCTGATGAGGGCCGTTTGATAGAGCGTCTAAATCTGACCGCAGAACCCATATAACTGGGATATCCTGAAGTTCAGCTAAATTAATAATTTTTCTTAATCTCTGGTCATCACGTCCTTTTTGGACTTTCAATTCTTGAATTTTTGATCCTGAAGTTTTCAATACAGACTGGACGGCATGCAACCCAAACAACCACTCGCATTCATGGCTACATTTTTCTTTTGTACCTTCAGTCATTAACGGCCTGCCTAATTAAGCTTATTTTTTATTTTCTTTTTAGGGTGCTTTTTTCTGCTAGAGCTAAGTTTTTTAGATAATTTTTTAATATGCCTAGTAGTTTTTTCGCTTTTCTTTTGCTCTTTTTCTACAAGTTCAAAATCAATTTTTCTTTCATCTAGGTCAACTCTAGCAACTTTGACTCTCAATTTATCACCAAGACGAAAAATCCTACCAGTTCTCTCCCCTACCAAACGATGATGAGCCACTTCATGATGATAATAATCTTTTGGCAAACCGGTTATATGAACCAAACCCTCAATATACATTTCACTTAACTGTACAAATAATCCAAACCCAGTAACCGAAACAACAACACCGGAAAATTCTTCACCCACACGAGATACCAAAAACTCACATTTCAGCCAATTAACAACATCTCGAGTGGCTTCATCTGCTCTTCGTTCTGCCATTGAGCACTGCTCGCCAGCAGTTGCTAGAGATTTCTCATCATAAGGGTATATCTGGGCCTGACTTAAAATTGGAGCGCCTGCGACCATATGCGTGTACAGGGCTTTTTGCTTCTTGCGAATTAAATATCGAATCGCTCTATGCACCAAAAGATCAGGATAGCGACGAATAGGGGAAGTGAAATGCGTATACTCAGCGTAATTTAAACCAAAGTGGCCATCATTTTCTGGCGTATAAGCGGCCCTATTCATTGACCGTAATATGACTGTCTGAATAACACTGGCATCTGGGCGCCCAAAAGTCTGGGAAAGAATTCCTTGGAAGTCTTTAGGGCTGGGGTCATCTCCGCCCGGTAAACCCAGGCCTAACTCTCCCAAAAACTCTCTAAGATTATCTAATTTTTCCTGCCTAGGTCCTTGATGAGACCGATATAGTGCAGGAATTTTATTTTTTTTCAAAAATTTAGCTGCACAAACATTAGCGCAAAGCATGCACTCTTCAATTAACCTATGAGCCTGTGTTCGGATAACTGGGGTTATCTCTTGAATCTTTCGCTCCGCATCAAAAATAATCTGAGCTTCCTGAGATTCAAATTCAATGGCTCCCCTTAGTTTTCTTGCCTTAAGTAGCTCACAATAAAGATCTGTTAAGTTATCTATGTGCTTAGCTATAAGGTGAAACTGTTTTCGAATGCCGCTCCTGATGTCACTTTTTTGGGCTATAATTCCTGCTACTTGGGTGTATGTGAGGCGAGCATGAGAATGGATCAGCCCCTCCAGAAATCTAAATCGCGTCACACTTCCATTTTTGTCTAGCGTCATTTCGCAAACTAACGTCAAGCGGTCCACATGGGGATTAAGAGAGCACAAACCATTGGATAATTTTTCTGGCAGCATAGGTATAACATGTTGAGGAAAATATACAGAATTTCCTCTTTTATATGCCTCTTTATCCAGAGCTTTTGATACAGGAACGTAGTGGGAGACATCCGCAATGGCAACATATAATAACCAGCCGCCTCGGGCACGCGGCTCACAATATACCGCATCATCGAAGTCTCGAGCGTCTTCGCCATCAATTGTTACAAATGGCAAATGGCGTAAATCTACCCTAGATTTTTTATCCTTTTCTGAAACCTCATCATCAATAGATTCAACATCGCTCAATACCAAATCAGGCCATATGCTTGGAATACCATAATTATGCACAGCAATATCAATCTCCATCCCTGGAGCCAGATGCCCTCCCAGAACCTGAATGATGTGGCCAGAAGGCAGATTATTTCTGCTCGGTTGCACAACAACTTTGACCACTACAATTTGCCCTGATTCTGCATTATTGTTTTGGCCAACAGGAATCATAATATCGTGAGTAATTTTTGGATTATCAGGCCTGACAAACTGAATGCTGTTCTCCATGAAGAATCGACCGACCAAAGTCTTTGTTCTATGCTCTATCACTTCGACAATAGATCCCTCTTGTCGACCGCGCTTATCTATCCCAGCAGCTCTGACAAGGACCTCGTCTCCATCTAAGACTCTCCGCATTTGACGACTAGACAGGTATAAATCTCCCCCTCCATTCGCATGTGTAACGAAACCAAAGCCCTCTGGGTGGCCAATAACCCTGCCTTTTATAAGATTCATTTTATTCAAAGCACCATAAGCATGGTCGCGATTTTTGACTAGCTGCCCATCTCGTTCCATTGCAATTAGACGACGTCTGATTGCCTCACAGGCACGTTCATCCTGTATGCTAAAATCTAAGCATAATTCCTCATGGGTAAGCGGACCTAGGCTTTTGCTGAGAAAATCAAGGATATACTCTCGGCTGGGTATAGGGTTGTCATACTTCGCAGCCTCTCTTTCAGCAAAAGAATCTTTATTGATATGTTTTTTCATTTTTTCTTCATTAAATGATAATGTCTTACGAGATGGTCTTTTTTATTTTCAATAATGATCAAATTACTGCATGCTATCAAAACATATTGTTTTAAAATTAACCAACCACTTATAAAAAACAAAGTGACATGACATGAACTATAAAAACATGTGCCTAAGCGTCTTAGCAATAATAAGCTTATTTTTGTATCAATTCATATCATCCGATGATGACCATAAAGACAAAATTATCTCAGTTGCTGACAAAAAAGCATACTTCCATAAAATAATATTGCCAGCTATCGACGAAGTATTCGACGAACGTATGCTAATTTATAAAGAAATCAAAGTTTTAGAAAAAAATAATGCCATCTCAGAAATACAATTATTAATTAAAAGATACAACAGTGTTAACCTAGAAGAACTTAAGGAGCGGATATATCCACACCCTAAGAGTATTGCTATAGCCCAAGCAGCGATGGAGAGCGCCTGGGGCACTTCTCGATTCGCCAAAGAAGCCAATAACTATTTTGGTGTTTGGTCTTTTAGCAAGAAGGATGACCGTATCTCCGCTAACGAAAAAAGAGGCTCTAAAACTATCTGGCTAAAAAAATACTCTTCTGTTTCCGATAGCGTCCGTGACTATTATAATCTTATAAGTAATGGGAAGGCATTTAAGGAATTCAATCGACAGAAACTTCTCACCAAAAATCCACTTGAGCTAGTCAAGTATTTAGATAAATATTCTGAAAAAGGCGCCGAATACGGCAGTGAGCTAACTAAGATTATCAACTATAATGGTTATATTAGTCACGATACGAGCCTATAACGGAAGTTTAATGATGTAAACTAAACGCCTCCAGAAACTCTCATTCTTGGCTTTTTGTTAAAGTTATTTTGGCCGTCATGAGCCTCAGCTAACTGTTTCTTTATTTGTATGGAGATTTGATAGGCCCCCTTAAATAGCTTTTTCTCATAGGCATACTCTCCATTTCTAGCATTAGATTTTCTAATAATCTCCATGGACAGCATATCTATTTCTGATTCAGGGAAAGATTCTTGGCTCAAATTTTCAAGTATCTGGCATCTCAGTTCAAAGCTTTTGGATGCATGAGCAACTGCTTTAGTTATTTGATTGTTGCTTGCGCTCTCCTTTAACCCCAATGGAAAGTAATAAAATTTAGCCTTCGAATTAGCCAGCAAGCGTCTCGGGATGGCTCTCTGATAATGCAGACTTCCTTTTTTGACAGATACATATTTAGGCATATTTATACCGAACCCCAAGCGAGCTAAATATTAGCCTATAGTTTATATTAATGGAAATTAAAATGGAAAAAAATATCTTTCTGTTAACCAACGCTCAAAGCAGCTTGTGAAAAAATCAAGACAACTTTTAGCCCATCTGTCAAATTTATAGATCATCTGCTAGCAGATGTTTGTATAATAAATGTAGTATTTATTTTTTACGCTAAGCTATACTTACTGTTTGTTGCAAACAAACCAGCCTCTAGTCTCATAAATGCCCAAATAAATATTGGTGCTATGGGTAAAAATAACAAAAATTATATAAAGGTAAATTGATTTTTATATTTTTCATTAATATAATTATTCCTAGTGGTGGTGCTTTACTGCTCACTTTAACTGCATTTAAAAAACGACTTTTTAATTACAGCTGCGCGGTTGCTCTCTATCACTGAAGAAACTGAACATACAAGAGCTTTTAAAAAATGACACAAAAAATCAACCAACAAACACGCAGAGCAAAAATAAAAGACCAGCCATTTGTAAATTTACTGATGCCAATAGGTTCAGATGCGGGAAGAGAAGATCTTGAAAAACAAAGAGCCCGTATAAGAAAGATCAATAGAACTGCAGCAAAGAAAATATTTGTGCCATTTTCAACAAATATGGAGCAACGAAAAGCTGCAATAGAGCTCCGAGCAAAGGGCAGGAAAATTGTATCAGGCTTGCCTGGTCAAGTTCCTGACTATGAAGACTTAGAGTGCTCGCTTCAACTGATTGAAATGGGCGGACAATTTATAGTAGCGCCGATCGAGCAGTAATCCTTATTGGGCGGGAATTTTTTGATCCTGCCTAAATTTATTGTTCTGAAAATTAAGCAACTGGATAAGTTATAAAAATTAGCTTTCTGTGGGTTTTCAGTCAGTCAATTTTTTCAGTAAATGGCTTTCCTGTAAGTTCGATCATTATTTCTTTTTTGCAGGTAATAATCGTCACTCTGTTTTCGCCAGGCCAATCCATAGAGACCAGGTCATCCATCAGCTCATCATCAAGCGCATCTGCTTGATTGATCTCGGCATAAGAAATAATTTCTGGGAACACAATACGTAATGACGGCTCTTCATCTGAGGGGTCTTCTAGGCACTCTATAAATAATAAACGCACATCAATGTCGTATACCAAATTAGAGATATAAGGGGAGCTATTTCCCAACAGTGTTGTTAATGTCATAAATTTTCCCTGAGATTTTATTTGGCGTCATGTATTAGCACAGCAAGTCACTTAGATGAGTATACATTAGTAGCCAAGTATTCTTTATTATGATTTACCGCTATTCTGTTTGAATGATTTTTTTATTTTATGGAGTTTTCAGGTGGCCAATGAGAGCAGACTAGTTTACTCCACAGAAACTGGTCGGATCAAGCACCCCAAAGAGCACAAAGACAGGCCGACCAGTGATGGAATAGTCCGAGTTTGTTTCGAGAAGAAAGGCAGAAAAGGGAGTGGTGTTACAACTATTTCTGGCCTGCAAATTCCCGATGAAGAATTAAAAAGTTTAGCCAAAAATCTTAAAAAACTTTGCGGAACAGGCGGCTCTTTAAAGAATTATGTCATTGAGATACAAGGTGACCACAGAGAAAAGCTGTGCGCAAATTTACAGAAGCGAGGCCATATTGTCTTGCAATAACAGCATATTTTTATAGTAGGCCCCACAAAAGCCAAAGTGAGTAATCTTGAACTATTTAAAATGTAATAATAGCTTTGCCGCACTAGGAGACGGCAGGGGCTTGCTGCTTGGAGAGGTTGAAGGTCCAACAGGAAAATGGGATGTACGTCCCAAGGGTGCAGGAAAAATACCCAAATGGAGTGAAGAAATAAGTGAGAGCTGCTCTTCCTAAAGGTATAAAAATACATTACATGAACAAGAAGTGATTTATGCTAATCATCGGAATGGTTTGGTCTCCCTGTGATTAATGAGCTGCTAGCGCCTAGCATTAGACCTATCCAGCGGGTACTTTGATCATTTTCGAGAGCAATTTTTACCATAACTGTCAGAGGTATTGAGAGCAACATTCCGACAGGACCTAAAATCCATCCCCAGAAAACCAACGATAAAAATACAACTAAAGGTGACAAGTTGAGTCCCCTGCCCATCAATTTTGGTTCCAGCACATTGCCAATCAGGATATTAATTACCATATAACTTGCAGCTACTAATCCAGCTGTCAACGGTCCCAGCTGTACTAGAGTTAGTAAAATTGCCGGAATCGCTGCAATAATAGACCCAACTGTAGGAATAAAATTCAGCAAGAACGCAATCAGCCCCCACATAACAGGGTAATCAACGCCAAATTGCCACAAAATAATTGTAACCAAGCCCCCGGTCAGCAAACTTAAAAGTGATTTAATCCCTAAGTAGCTATGTACGCTATCTAAGAAACGAGCTAACCCGTCATTGACTGATGCATTAGAGTTTTTTGCAAGTTGCAGTTTTTTGCTAAACCCAACCTCTTCGGCTAATATAAAAATCACAGTCAACAAAATCATAAAAGTATTGGTCAGTGCATTTCCAAAAGATGTCAGTGTATTGCCTGCAATCTGCATAATAGCACCAGGATTAAGGCTTTCTCGCATCTGCCCAGCATCAAGTATTAAGCCAAGACCACTTAACCAATGGAGCAGCACAGCACTCATCTCTTGAAGCCTATGTTCATAGCCTGGTAAATTTTTTCGAAAATCACCCACAGATGATCCTACCAGTGCGCCAATCAACCAGCCCACCAAGAACACACAACCTACAATTAAACAAATAGACAGTCCGCCTGGTACTTTTTTTGCTTTAAGCCAAGACAAAAGGGGGGAGAAAATGAGGGCTATAAACACTGATAGAAAAAAAGGTACTAATAACGCTTCTGCCATTTTAATTCCGGCAACCACTACAACAAAAGCAGCAGCAGTTACAAGGCCTTTTGTAAATGATGAGGATTCTTTCATGCGTCTGTTTCCAATAGCTCTATTAGTAGTTTTTGTATTTTTTTAACCCCCTGCTCTGTAAGAAGGTCGCTCGGATGATTCGTGCCCTCCACTTTGCTTATAACTTGGCAGCGCAAGCGAATATTTTCTAGTATTTCATTATGCCTAATCGGAAGCCCAAGAAATACCTCCCAATCATTAGTGGTAGCATTACCATTTAAAACTAAACTTAATAGCTCAACAACATTTTCCTTCTCTAGGCGATACACGGGAGGCCCGGTTCGTAAAAAAATTAGAACAGCTATTAGAACAAAAATGAAAGTAGCAACCAAAGTCAGTAAGAGGCTCAAAAATCCGCCGATTATTTAAAAACAGTAATAAAATTTACAACAAAAGATATGCTTTAACCATAATTTAATTTTCAACCTATTGTCGCTGAAAGAGACAATTATTGCTGTATGCACATCAGAGCTCCCTTGTGGCGCTAAATCTAAGATCTGGGTATCTCTCCTCTGTCAGAGATAAATTAACTCTAGTAGATGCAAGGTAGGTTAGATAGCCGCCGCCATCTAACGCTACACCATCTGGCACTTTTCGCTTTATTTCTTCTATTTTTCGAACATCGTCAGCCTCTATCCATCGGGCCGTATGTACATTTACTGGCTCATAAACTGCTTCCACGCCATATTCATCTTTGAGCCGAAAAGTGACCACATCAAATTGCAGTTGTCCTATCGCACCAACAATAATATCATTATTATTTAGCGGGAAAAAAACCTGGGTACTGCCTTCCTCAGACAACTGCTTGATACCTTTCTGTAATTGTTTCATTTTCAATGGATCACGCAGTCGGATGCGTCTGAATAGTTCTGGAGAAAAATAGGGAATACCGGTAAATTTGATATTCTCTCCAGTGGTAAAGGTATCGCCTATCTGGATAGTGCCGTGATTATGTATCCCAATAATATCTCCAGCCACTGCTTCATCTAGTGACACTCTCTCTCCCGCTTTAAAACCAACAGCATCAGAAATACGCAAATCTTTTTTCTGCCTAACATGGCGAATCTTCATTCCTTTGATATATCTGCCTGAGCAAATACGCACAAAAGCTATTCGGTCTCGGTGTTTTGGATCCATATTGGCTTGTATCTTAAAAACAAACCCAGAAAATTCTTCCTCACTCGCAGCTACATTTCGTTCTATTGCGGCCCTAAATTGCGGGGGCGGAGCTAAATCCACAAAATTATCTAGCATTTCTCTTATGCCAAAATTAGCCAACGCTGTACCAAAAAATACAGGGGCTAACTGTCCATTCAAAAACATTTCCATATCAAAAGAGTTTGTGGCGCCCTTCACAAGTTCTATCTCCTCCCTGACACTTATAGCCAAGTAACTCAAAAACTCACTTGCTTCATCCGAGTAAAGGCCTTCTATCCTCAAATCTTCAGGAATAATACTTCCTTGGCCTTGCTGGAAAACATGTATTGTATCTGTATGAAGACTGTACACACCCTTAAAGTCTTTGCCACAACCAATAGGCCAATTAATTGGAGCGCAGCTGATCTTTAACACTGCCTCTATCTCATCCAAAAGGTCAATCGGGTCGCGTATTTCACGATCCATCTTGTTTATAAAGGCTACTATTGGTGTATCTCTTAGTCGACATACATTCATCAACTTGATCGTACGCTGCTCTACGCCTTTTGCACCATCAATAACCATTAATGCTGAGTCTACCGCTGTTAGAGTACGATAAGTGTCTTCAGAAAAATCTTCATGTCCCGGGGTGTCCAGTAAGTTGACTATGCGACCTTTATAAGGAAACTGCATGACAGAAGATGTTACAGAAATACCGCGATCTTTCTCCATCTGCATCCAGTCAGAGGTTGCATGTCTATCGCTTTTTCTACTTTTTACTGTTCCAGCAATTTGGATCAGATTTCCAAATAATAAAAGTTTTTCGGTAATGGTGGTTTTACCCGCATCAGGGTGCGAAATTATCGCAAAAGTTCTTCTTAGCCTCACCTCTTTAGAAATTAAACTTGGTGACATTTTCTATTTTCCTTTGATGCAAAAATAAACGTACATAAAAAATTAATGCGGCTTTGAAAGCTACCAATGCAACGGCTTGAAATTATACACAGATTACCAAGGAAATAGCCCCCTGAACTGCATCTCAAAATAGCAGATATAAAAATCCTTTGTGGAAATTTGACAATATTTTTACAGCAATGATTACCAACAAGGACCTGAACGAAACCATCCAGCTATCGAAAAACGACTTTTCTTACTGGCCAACACCTCATGATAAACATCTTCGCTGAAGAAAATAACAACAGTACCAAGAACAGGCTCGACACTCATTATAATTTCTTCAGAATGATGGCCGTATATAAGCAACTCTCCCCCATCCCCTGCCATCCAATCTTTGTTTAGATAGACTACAATTGATAGCACTCTATTTGATTTTCCCCTAAAAGAATCCTTATGCTTTGCATAAAATCCATCTTTGCCATAATAAGAAAAATGACTCTCAAATGAAGACAACCCTAGAAATAATCGCCTATTCAGGTAGTCCTGCAACGATGACGCCCACTTAAGCCATTCTTTCTCACCATCAGTGGAGCCGGTAATCCAGGAGGTTCTGTCAGTACGAACAGATTTATCTATCGCATGATCATCTCCCCTTCCAACTCCAGCATTTGCAAATAATACTGAAGACGTTAATTCTAAGCGCATAGAGAGTTGGGCAAGAAATCCTGATGTCAGCCTCCTAGTTTGAACACTATAACCATTTGAAAAGAGATCGCCTGCTATCGCTTCAAATAAAGTATCTCGGCCATTTTCGTTTATATCTTTGTTTGTCTTAATAGCCTACAGCTCCATAGCCATTAGTAGGGCATCCTCAGATGTTAATGCGGTCTGGTAATAATTTTTTCTTTGGCATACCTCAACAAACCCAATATTTTCATATAAATAAATTGCACTAGCATTATTCACTCTTACTTCAAGGAAAAATCTTTGTGCATTTTCCGAAACAATAGCAATCAAATGCTCGAGCAAATAACGTCCGTGGCCTTTGTTTTGATGTTCAGGATGAATAGCAATATTAAGAATTTCAGCTTCGTTAACAACAATATTGTAAATTGTATAGCCTATAACATGGTCATCTAAGGTAAGGGTCAAGCCATGATGTTTCTCACAGCTATCAATGAACTGACTTTTCCGCCAAGGATGAGGCGTAGATTTTTGTTCAATCTGAGTAATATCAGCCACATCAGAGAGTGCCATAGGACGTATATTTAAACGATTTATTATCACAGTATGCACTTAGCAGTTATTTAATTTCTCTTTGCTAGGGATCGAATGGTTTCCCATACTTCTAACTTCGACGAAGGGTCCTTTAAAATTTCTTGCAGACTTTTAACAACAAAAGTGTCCACTACATCTTTTATTTTTATAGTTTTATCTACAATATCCGCATAAGGCTCTTCTGTAGAGGAGAATAACTCAAACGCTATTTTCCCCATAAACAGCACATTGGTTTTGCTGATGCGAGCATCAACAAAATCTGACATCATTTTACGAGCATCAGATTTATCTTGAAGGTCGTCACTCTCGACAGGCCAGTCAATTAGCTCAGCACGCGGTAAACTGCCAACAAGGAATCCCATACTACGCAAAATATTAGCAAGCAATTGGCACTGATCATCGTTTAATTTAGCATCGGCATCTAATTCGTTAAAAACCAAAAGCTCATCGCAGGGTTGCCAGCATGCTAGCCTAAAACTCAAGGGCGCAGCAAACACTGTATTTATGTTCCCTGTTGGCATTATATTTTTTTTTGGGGTTACTTTCAGCGCGTCAGTCGTCTCTATTTTAGATAAATACTGCGTTACACCTAAGTTAAAAAGATACCAAGTGCGTGACTCTGTATTCATAAGCCCCCTAAATGCCATCTAATTGGGGATGCAAACGATCTGGATTTTGTATTAAGTTAAGCGCATGCAGGTAAGCTCTAACACTAGCAACCAAGACATCGGTGTCAGCCCCCTGTCCATTTACAATACGGCCACCTTTTTCCAGACGGACAGTAACCTCACCTTGAGAATCCGTTCCAGCAGTTACCGCATTTACAGAATAAAGCTTAAGCTCTGTATCACTTTTTGCTAGTTTCTCTATAGCCTTGAATGCTGCGTCAACAGGGCCGTCTCCCTCAGATGAAGAATCGTATGACTCACCCTTATATTTCAAAGTAAGCGTCGCAGAAGGAGGCCGGCCTGTTTTTGAGATCACCTCTAAAGCTTCTAGTGTTATTTGATCGCCGTTCGATTCATCCAGTTGTACTTCTGAAACAAGGGCCTGAAGATCCTCATCATATATTTCACGTTTTTTGTCAGCCAAATCTTTAAACTTAGCGAAAGCTTCGTTCATTTCGGTCTTGCTCTCAAAATGAGTCCCAAGCTCCTCGAGGCGAGCCGCAAAAGCCGCGCGCCCAGAAAGCTTGCCTAAAACAATTTTATTAGTTTGCAAGCCCACATCTTGAGCACTCATAATTTCATAAGTTTCACGAAATTTAAGCACTCCATCTTGATGAATTCCTGACTCGTGTGCAAAAGCGTTAGCGCCAACAATTGCCTTGTTGGGCTGCACAGGAAATCCCGTGATGCTCGATACTAACCGAGACGTTGAAGTAATATGAATAGTTTCGATACGCGTCTCCACTGGGAAGATATCCTTTCGCGTTCTTACTGCCATCACCACCTCTTCAAGGGCAGCATTACCTGCGCGTTCACCTAAACCATTAATAGTACATTCTATTTGACGAGCCCCTTTCATGACAGCTGCCAATGAATTGGATACAGCCAAGCCAAGGTCATTGTGGCAATGTACAGAGAAAATTGCTTTATCTGAATTAGGGATAGATTCAATCAAACGACCAATAGTGTTTGCATACTCCTCTGGAAAGCCATAACCAACTGTATCTGGAAGATTAATAGTTTTTGCCCCAGCGCCAATAACACCTTCGATAACACGGCACATAAAATCAAAATCTGAACGGCTTGCATCTTCTAGGGAAAACTCGACATCATCTATTAAATTTCGAGCGTACTTTACGGCGGATACAGCCTGCTCAAAAACTTGATCTGGATTCATCTGAAGTTTATATTTCATATGGATTGGCGATGTTGCAATAAAGGTATGAATACGCCCTGAAGACGCCCCCTTTAAAGCCTCTGCAGCGCTATCAATATCCTGATTCTTGGCGCGAGCAAGACTGCAAACAGTGCTGTCTTTAATCGTCTCAGCAATAGCCTTAACTGATGCAAAATCACCAGGGCTGGAAACAGCAAATCCTGCTTCAATGACATCAACTCGAAGTTTCTCTAGAGCCTTAGCCACTCTCAGTTTTTCATCCCTAGTCATGGATGCACCAGGGCTTTGCTCCCCATCGCGTAGCGTTGTATCAAAAATTATTAATTTTTGTTTTTTCATATTACATCTTTACCCCATAAATCTTAGCTTTTAGCCATAACGCTGGAGCTGAAAAGCTATACACTAAGGCAAAAATAAATAAAATTCGAGGCGGGTCAATTGTCACCACAATAAGACCCATCACCACAGAAAAAATCACTACGAAAGGCACCTTTCCCTTAAGGTCAACTTCTTTCAGGCTGCGATAGTGAAAGTTAGAAACCATCAACAAGCCAGCTAAAGCGGTTACTGCCGCCACCAAAAATGCTAACTCATTTGTTAGCTCGATCCCATGACTACACCAGACCAAAGATGCTATCAGTGCAGCTGCTGCGGGGCTTGGAATTCCAACAAAACAATCGCTCTTCCCTGAATCAACTTGAGTGTTAAAACGGGCAAGCCTGAGCGCCGCACATGAGGCATAAATAAAAGCAGCAGCCCATCCAATACGGCCTATCTCGTTAAGTATCCAGCTAAAAGCCAGCACTGCAGGCGCTATACCAAAAGAAACCATGTCAGAAAGACTGTCATATTGGAGGCCAAACTCACTAGATGTGTTTGTCATGCGCGCTACAGTTCCATCCAGCCCATCGAAGATCATTGCAATAAAAATTGCAATTGCAGCTGCTTCAAATTTTCCATCCATCCCCGCAAGAATTGCATAAAAACCAGCAAACATAGCTCCAGTAGTAAAAAGATTGGGCAGAAGATAAACGCCTCTATGTCTAGCCTTTACATGCTCAAGAGGCAATTTATCGCCTTCGGTCGCTGGGGGTGAATCATTAATATTTGATGTATTATCTTGACCCTTGATATCGGTCATATCTAATCCTTCGGTATGTAACACAAAACCTACATTTATCTTTTTAGTGCATCCGTGTGGTTGATTATCCCCCAATTTTAGCTTCTACCCTAGAGTTCAATGCATTAAAGATTAATATTACATCAAACACTAAAGCATGAGATAAAAAAACCGCGCCTTGGCGCGGTCAACTAGGCGGTCACTTAAAAATGTCTAGTTTTTATCTTTATCTACCAACTGGTTGGCTGTAATCCATGGCATCATAGAGCGCAATTTAGCACCAGTTTGTTCAATAGGATGCGCTGCATTATTACGACGATATGCTGTCATAGAAGGGTAATTCATTGCTCCTTCTGTAATAAACATTTTCGCGTATTCTCCGTTTTGAATACGCTTCAAAGCATTGCGCATAGCTTCACGAGATTGATCGTTAATAATTTCTGGGCCAGTGACATACTCTCCATACTCTGCATTATTAGATATAGAATAGTTCATATTGGCAATGCCTCCTTCATACATCAGGTCAACGATTAGCTTGAGCTCATGCAGGCACTCAAAATAAGCCATTTCAGGAGCATATCCGGCCTCCACCAATGTTTCGAAGCCAGCTTTCACTAATTCAACCGCTCCCCCACAAAGAACTGCCTGTTCTCCAAATAAATCTGTTTCGGTTTCATCTTTAAACGTAGTTTCAATGATACCTGTTCTTCCGCCACCAATACCGGACGCATAGGACATAGCTACATCTCTTGCCTTGCCTGAAGCATCTTGATAAATTGCAACTAGATCAGGAATACCGCCGCCTTTAGTGAATTCATTGCGAACTGTATGTCCGGGAGCTTTAGGTGCAATCATAATTACATCTAAATCTTTGCGAGGTACAACCTGATTATAGTGAATTGCAAAGCCATGAGCAAAAGCCATGGTGGCTCCCTTCTTGAGGTTTGGCTCAATTTCATCTTTGTAGAGATGCGACTGAAATTCGTCCGGCGTAAGGATCATCACTAGATCAGCTCCAGCGACAGCCTCAGGAACGTTCTTTACAGCTAATCCAGATTGCTCAGCTTTAGCAACAGAGGGTGAACCTGGGCGAAGCCCTACGGTGACATCGACACCTGAATCTTTTAGATTCAAGGCATGCGCATGGCCTTGTGAGCCATACCCAATAATGGAAACTTTCATCCCCTGAATAATTGAGAGGTTACAGTCTTTATCGTAAGAAACTTGCATGTTTTTATCCTATATTTTTTATAAAACAAATAGTTATATTTTATGGAGTACCTGTAAAAATCATACTATAAATCAATCATACCTTCAGTATTTTTTCACCACGAGCTAACCCAGAAACCCCTGATCTAACTAACTCAAGGATATCTGCATAATTGATAGCCTCAAGAAAAGCATCAAGCTTATCGCTGCTACCTACGAGCTGTAATGTATATGCATTGACGTTTACATCAACTACTTGGCCACGAAAAATATCTATGCAATGATTAATTTCTGCTCTCTGAGCCTCGTTTGCCTTTACTTTCACTAGCATTAGTTCTCGTTCGATATGGGAGCCTTCGATCAAATCTACGACTTTTATCACATCTATTAATTTATTTAAGTGTTTGGTAATTTGCTCAATCACCTGATCACTGCCATGCGTAGTAAGCGTTAATCTAGATAACGTCAAATCATCAGTTGGGGCAACATTAAGCGTATCAATGTTATAGCCTCTCTGTGAAAATAATCCAACTACTCTAGATAGGGCACCCGGCTCATTTTCCATTAACACTGAAAGTATATGTCTCATCAAGTACGCTCCTTTTTGCTCAACCACATATCACGCATCGACCCATTAGGGGCAATATGCATTGGATATACATGCTCTGAACGATCAACATTAATATCCATAAAGACCAGTCGATCCTTTAAGCTAAAGCACTCCGACATTTTATCGTCCAGTTCATCGAAATTTGAAACCCGCATTCCTACATGCCCATACGCCTCTGTTAATTTTACAAAATCTGGCAAAGAATCCTCATAAAGACTAGATGAATAGCGTCCACTGTACTGCATGTCCTGCCATTGCCTAACCATGCCAAGAGCCTGATTGTTCAAACTAATAATCTTTATGGGAAATCCATACTGCAGGCAGGTAGACAGCTCTTGTATACACATTTGTATGCTACCCTCACCTGTCACGCAAGCCACTATTCCTGAAGGATAAGCTAGCTGGACACCCATGGCTGCAGGCAAACCGAAACCCATAGTTCCAAGGCCCCCTGAGTTGATCCAACGACGAGGCTTATCGAACAAATAATACTGGGCAGCAAACATTTGATGCTGGCCAACATCAGAGGTAACCCAGGCGTCACCGCCTGTTACTTTGTAGAGGCTTCTAATCACATCCTGGGGCTTAATAACATCGCCAGCACTCGGCTCATGTCGAGGTTGAGTATATATTCCATACTGTTCCCTCCACTCGTTTATCTGCATCCACCATTGAGACAAAGCCTCTTGATCTAGAATTTCTTTGTTGTCATTAATTTGATCAATCATTTGCTGCAATATAGTGCCGCAATCACCAACAATAGGGACATCTATAGTCACGATTTTAGAAATAGATGTAGGGTCAACATCAATATGTATAATTTTTGCAGATGGGCAAAACTTACTAGGAGTATTGGTCACCCTATCATCAAAGCGTGCCCCCACTGCGAGAATAACATCAGCTTCATGCATGGCATTATTTGCTTCTACAGTTCCATGCATTCCTAGCATTCCTAGAAACTGAGGATCAGTTCCCGGAAAAGCCCCAAGCCCCATTAGTGTATTTGTTATAGGTATATTTAACAGTCTTGTAAGTTCAGTTAACTGGGGAGATGCATCGCCCAAAACAACACCGCCACCGCTATAAATAATGGGGCGCTTGGCTGCTAATAAAGTCTTGATAGCACGTTTAACTTGACCGCCATGCCCTTTAGTTGTCGGGTGATAAGAACGTATTTTTATTTTTTCAGGATACTCGTAAGGTATGCGATGATGTGGTGCAGTAACATCCTTGGGAATATCTACAATAACCGGTCCAGGTCGACCTGTCCTTGCAATATAGAAGGCTTTGGCGATAACGCCAGCGATTTCGGATGCGTCCATCACTAGAAAGCTATGCTTAACTATAGGCCTAGAAATTCCGACCATATCAGTTTCCTGAAAAGCATCGCCACCAATTTTATCACGAGGAACTTGTCCAGATATAACAACCATAGGAATAGAATCCATATAGGCAGTTGCAATACCCGTTATCGCATTTGTGGCTCCGGGACCAGAGGTTACAAGAACTGTACCGACATCTCCGGTAGCGCGAGAGTAGCCATCAGCAGCATGCACGGCGCCCTGCTCATGTCGAACGAGTATATGCTGGACATCTTCCTGCTGAAATAGTGCATCATAGATATGCAGTGCTGCACCGCCAGGGTAGCCCCAGATGTGCTTTACCCCTACATCCTTAAGTGCACGAACAACTATTTCACCGCCAGAAAAAAGTTCCAATTTACAAGCCCTCAAATATGAATAAAATCACTCCGAAAAGCCTACCAAGGAACATAAATAGTATAATGCTGCAACATCACAGGTATGTTTGTTATAACACAGCAACTGAAAATATATCAGTGCTTCAGATTCATGGGTAAACAAATCTGTTCTGGATGCCGAGAAAACGCTGTTTACGCTTATCTAGCAGGCTGGCAAGGAGCCAGTTTGTGAGAGTATCGACCTAAGGCCTCCCACAGAAGAACAAATTTTAGAGCGTAAATGCAATGTAGTCAAGAATATAGCTTATGCTTCTCGACTAAAACCAGAAAAACAGATGCTTTGCTGTTTTTCAAACAAACCATATTAGACTTGCCATTCTGCCAGTATTTCCATCTCGTCGATAGGAATAAAAATTCAGACGATCGCTGTAAGTACAACGATCGCCACCATAAATTTGAGTAACTCCTGCTTCATTTAAAATTACTCTGGCAAGTCCATATAAATTAGCCATCCATTTTTTGGTTTTTTTTTCATCTTCCTCTGTAGTTCTGAGAAAACAGGTATTAAACTTTTCCTTTATGCAGGGAGTGCTAGCGCTAGAAAGAAATGCCTGCCTAACTTCGACACCAACTTCAAAATTTTTTTGACTTATTGCGGGGCCAAGATAGGCCATTAGATCCCTAGGAGATACAGCAAGCTGCCTGATTGTATTTTTCACTATACCTGCAGACAAACCTCGCCAGCCCGCATGAATCGAAGAAACTATAGTGCCTTGTGTATTACAGATTAAAATTGGCAAGCAATCTGCCGTTGTCACAGCGCAAACGATACCAGCTATATCTGTAAAAGATGCATCTCCGATTACAGCTGGTGCACTACAAGTGGCTTTTATTACATGCGCCCCGTGCACCTGATCAAGTAGTTGCGGGGCTGATGGTAAATTTAATTCTTTTGACAGATCTCGCCAGTTTCTCTTAACAGAATCGACGCTGTCTCCTGTATTAAAGCCAAGATTCAAGCTATTCCATGGGGGTAGAGAGACACCGTTTTTCCTAGTAGTAATGATAGAAAACACATTTACTGGAGCCGGCCAGTCCGGTTTCAATATATTCATATCCGGATCAAAAATTTAAATCTATGGGCAATTTTCACAACACAGAACTCACTCATTGTTAATTTCTGTTTTTAAGGCCTCCAATAAAATCACAAAATCTTTTGGTGCAGGAGCATGCCATTCTATATATTGGTTAGAAGTAGGGTGAATTAATCCTAGTCTTCCGGCATGCAAGGCTTGACGCCTAAAGCCCCGTAATACTGTTTGTAATTTCAAAGTTGCACCCTTAGGTAGCTTAAGGCGACCGCCATAAACTGAGTCACCAATCAAAGGGTATCCAATATCTGCCATGTGAACGCGTATTTGGTGCGTTCTACCCGTCTCTAATTTAACCCTAATATGTGTGTACTGAGAAAATTTTTCAATCACCCTATAGTGAGTTATTGCCTCTTTTCCACCATGACCAACAACGGCCATTTTAGTACGAATTTGAGGATGTCGCCCCATAGGCTTCTTGACTGTTCCTCCGCCTGTCATAATCCCTTGAGCAATAGCCTGGTATTCACGAGAAACTGTCCGTGATTGCAGCTGTTTGATCAGCGAATGATGAGACTCTAATGTTTTAGCGACAACCATAAGTCCGGTAGTATCTTTATCTAGACGATGCACAATCCCAGCACGAGGAATTTTTTCATTAGTCGAAATATGATGTATGAGGCCATTAAGCAGGGTTCCTGTGTAATTACCCGCAGCCGGATGAACAACTAGCCCGGCTGGTTTATTTATAACAATTATATCCTCATCTTCAAATACAATGTCTAGGCTGATGGCTTCTGGCTTCCATTCCCCTTCTGGTTCTAGCATTACGTTGGCTGAAAGCAGCTCACCACCGATAAGCTTATCCTTGGATCGACGAATATTTCCATCTACCAGCAAATCTCCTTTTTTTATCCATAGCTGCAATCGTGATCTTGAAAAGCCCTTAAATAGATCAGATGCAGCTTGATCTAAACGCATTCCACGGAATGATAGCGGTACACTTTCTTCTAGTTTTATAGTGTCTGACATATAGTCTCAGTTATTGATATTTTGTATACTGTCGAGGCTGTGGTTAAATACCATATCTTACAGATGTAGCGATGTCTAAAAAACACTTTAAGCTTAACTTAATAAAGTTAACACAGGGATGTGGTCATTCATGCGATTTTTGTTTTCAATACTACTACTTACATGCTTTTTAACCACTGGATGCACATGGTTTAACAACATGAATGGCATCTCAAGCGCTTCAGAGGATCTTGATACTACCAGCTACACAGAAAAAGATTTTTTTAATGCCATTCAAGGAGACCTTAAAGGTGGCTTTTGGTACACAGCTATTGATAAATTACATGCGCTTGAGGCTCAATATCCATTTGGAGACTACGCTGAACAGGCACAACTTGAACTAATATATGCTCACTTTAAAGCAGGTGAGCATGTAGCTTCCACTAGCGTTGCTGAGCGATTTATTCGGTTGCATCCACAAAACTCGAATGTCGACTACGCTTATTATCTAAAAGGGCTATCTTCTTTTGTAGAAAGTGATGGCATGTTCGGAAAGCTACTTCCGATAGACGAAACAAAACGTGATCCAGGGGCAGCCCGTAATTCTTTCTCTTCTTTCAGCGAACTGTTAAACCGATTCCCAGAAAGTCCATATGCTCCAGATGCTCAAAAACGGATGATCTACCTACGAAATATTCTTGCACGTCATGAGGTTCATGCAGCGAATTACTTCTTAACCCGTGGCGCATACCTTGCTGCTGCCAATAGAGGTCGCTATATTATCGAAAACTTTCAAAAAACTCCTGCTGTTCCAGACGGTCTTGCCATTATGGCCCAAGCCTACCATCTCATGGAAATCCATGATCTTTCCAATAACGTGGCTGAATTGCTTGCGAAAAACTACCCAAATCATCCAGTCTTAGACTCTAATGGAAAGTTTCAATATCAAACCACCTCATTGTCGCTAAAAAGAAGCTGGACCAACACACTAACTGCTGGGTTGTTTGATAAGCCAGCGGAACTTGGATTTGATTCCCGTCATATCTTTAATGAGCGCTACAAAAACATACCTAGAGGTCAGGATAAAACATCATGGACAAGCAAGGTTAGCTTTGGTGTGTTTGACTGATCATCATTTAAGCCTTTTCAAAAATCATCCTTATAGGGAAGAAATCTTTTTTTTATCTAAAAAAGATGTAGATCTTAAGTCTCTATTTTTAATGCATTCAAACTTTAGGCCATTCAAAAGAAAGAAGGGTTTTGAGGGACTAGTGCAACTAATCACCGAACAACAACTGTCTGTAGCTTCCGCCAAAGCGATATTCAACAGACTCAAAAAGATAGTCCCTATATTTAAGCCAAAAGAATTTTTACAAAAAAATGATCTGCAATTACAATCAACTGGGTTGAGTAGGCCTAAGATAAGCTATTGCAGGATCCTGGCTGAGAGAATTATCTCGAAAGATCTTTCTTTTCGTGTAGTTCATAAAATGAACGATGAAGAGCTAAAAAAAGAACTCTGCAAAATTAAAGGAATCGGTGCATGGACTGCAGAGTGCTATATGCTAGCCTCCCTTCAAAGAAGGGATATTTGGCCTGTTAAAGACGTAGGCTTGCAGGTTGCTATACAGAGAATTAAAAATTTGAAGAGTAGGCCTACTGAAAAAGAAATGGTCATGCTGGCAGCTGAGTGGCAGCCCTATAGATCAATTGTAGCCAATGCACTATGGGCATCTTATGATTAAATTTGTTTAAGCATTTCAAGAAAACAGCACCTATTAGCCTCTAGGTCAAAAACAGAGAACAAGGGCCCTCAAAAATGAATAATGAATTTACCTACAATGAAATTCGCGAACAAATGAAAGTTATGCCAAACATTGATCCTGAATTCGAAGTAAGGCGACGACTAAGTTTTATAAAATCAACTCTCATTAAATCAGGGCTGACACATTTAGTTCTCGGCGTAAGCGGTGGTGTTGATTCGGCGACCTGCGGAAGACTGGCTCAACTAGCAATAGATCAGCTTAACCAAGAACACCTAGGCCCTACATATGTTTTTATTGCCGTAAGACTTCCATATGGAGCGCAGGCGGATGAGGCGGATGCGCAGGCGGCCTTACAATTTATTCAGCCATCTAAAACTGCTTTTATTGACATTAAACCAAGTGTAAATGATATCCATGAAAAAGTAGTTAGCACTACAAATAGCAATGTAACGTTCACTAATGTAAAAAAAGACTTCGCCAAAGGCAACACTAAAGCTCGTATTCGCATGACAGTGCAATATGAAATCGCTGGTTTGTGTGAAGGGTTGGTTCTTGGGACAGATCATTCTGCCGAAAATATTACTGGATTTTATACAAAATGGGGTGATGGAGCTTGCGACTTGGCTCCCCTGTTTGGTTTAAGTAAAAGACAAGTGCGCAAAATTGCTAAGTTCCTCGGTGCACCAACCAAGCTCGTCAGTAAAACACCGACAGCAGATCTTGAATGTCTTGCTCCACAAAAAGCAGACGAGGATGTCTTAGGGATTACTTATGACAAAATTGATGATTTTCTAGAAGGAAGGCCTATCAGTGAAGAGGCAATGGGCACTATTGTTTCTCTCTTTAATAAAACCATACATAAGCGTAGCTCTATCGCAACAATTTATGATCATAGTAGTCCATAAAAGCTACTAACGAAGCTCTCGGGGAATTGAAAACTTTACATTTTCTTCCATCCCGACAGCCTCGATTGGAATTTTACATCCCATAAGCGCCAAAACATCAATAACAGAACTAACGAGGGCTTCTGGAGCAGAAGCCCCAGCCGTAACGCCAATCTTAGTTTTTCCCAGTAGCCACTCCTTATTGATCCCTTCAGCATCATCAATCAAATACGCTTCCACGCCGCAATGTGCAGCCAGCTCTTTCAAGCGATTAGAGTTAGAGCTATTAGCTGAGCCAACAACGAGAATCAAATCACATTCAAGAGCTAATTGTCTGACAGCATCCTGTCTATTTTGAGTGGCGTAGCATATATCATCTGTTTTCGGTCCCTTTATGAGAGGGAAACGCTTCCGCAATGCATTTATAATTTGAATCGTATCGTCAACAGATAGCGTTGTTTGGGTCACATAAGAAATTTTATCTGGATTTTCGACTTGCAATTCTTTTACGTCAGATTCGCTTTCTACCAGATAAATACGACCCCCGTTAGCGACTTCAGGATATTGACCCATCGTACCTTCAACTTCAGGATGCTCTTGGTGGCCAATCATTATACAGTCGCGACCCTCATCGCTAGATCGAGCAACCTGCATATGCACTTTTGTCACCAAAGGACAGGTTGCATCAAAGATTCTCAAATTTTTTTCATTAGCTTTTTTTCTTACAGATTGGGATACCCCGTGTGCACTAAAAATTACTGTCACATTATTCGGAATATCTTCTATTTCATCTACAAAAATGGCGCCACGCTCACGCAATATACCCACCACTGATTTATTATGCACCACTTCGTGACGAACATAGATGGGGGCGCCATAAATGTCTAGCGCTCGAGAAACTATTTCAATAGCCCGATCTACTCCAGCGCAAAATCCTCTTGGGTTGGCTAGCTTTACATCAATCAATGTTTTACCACTGGCTCAACAGAGAGAATTTTCACTTTAAAACTAACAGTATGTCCAGCCAAAGGATGGTTGAAGTCTACTATGACTATTTTTTCATCGAAATCTATCACTACGCCAGGTAATTCAGCTTTGTTTGCGTCAGCAAAGGATATCAATAACCCCACCTCAATATCTAGACTGTCAGCAAAATCTTTCCGAGAGAACTCCTGGATATTACTAGGGTTGTGCTGTCCAAAACCATTTTCTGGTTCTATAATAATTGTCTGCTCTGCTCCCGCCACCAGGCCAGTCAAAGCAAGCTCAAATCCTGGTAGCAATTTTCCGTCTCCAAAAACACAGGCGGCAGGATCTTTATCAAAATTAGAATCTACCAAGGATCCATCTTCTAAAGAAAGTGAAAAATGCAATGTTATTTTTGTATCCGGCCCAACAGGAGGCATCCCTGTATCAGATAATTTGCTCATAAGATCACCTATTCATACTTTTTTTGATACAAGAAAGCTCTCAAAAATTAAAAATACCGCTCCCAAAGTAATACTTGCATCAGCAATATTAAATACTGGCCAATGGTATATACCGTAATAAAAATCAATAAAATCAATAACATATCCTAAAAATATTCGATCGTACAGGTTACCAAGAGCGCCGCCTAAAATTAAAGCTAAAGACGTCGATAAAAAAAACTGTGACGCTTTCAAGCGATATAGCCAAACTATCAAGACAATACTTGCTGCCAATGAAATTATTAAAAATAACCAACGCTGCCAACCCCCAGCATCACTTAAAAAACTAAATGCTGCTCCCGTATTGTGCACCAAGGTAAAATCAAGCCCAGGAAAAATATTAATATATTCTCCATATAAAAAATTTTGAGTTATTGTATATTTAGCAAGCTGATCGGCAATCAACAAAACAATAGCTACAACATACCACCGCGCTATTTGCCAGCTCATAACATTAATCCTAAAAAATTAACTATAGCTAAAGACTGCGGGGAAACATGGGCACTCTTAGGCATATAAACGCTGCTCGCCCTGTCCATCAATATTTTCAATACAACGACTGCAAATATCAACATGTTTTGCATGAGAGCCTACATCTTCGCGATGATGCCAACATCGCTCACACTTTGCATGCTTTGTTCTGATGGCTTGTACCAAGAGCCCATCAATTTCTGTTGGTGCTACATCTACGGCATCACTAAGAGGTTTTATCTCAGCTTCAGAAGTAATAAAGACGAACCTTAGCTCATCCTCTAGCTTCTCTAGAGTCTTTTGTATTTCTTCGTTCACATAAACTATGACTTTGGCTTCAAGTGATTTTTGAATACCATCTTTCTTTTTTTCTTCTAAAATTTTGTTGACTGCATTTCGTACCCCTAAGATTAGCTCCCAGTCACTGGCTGTAATTTTGCCTCCAACAACAAATGGCAATTCTTTCCATTCGGCAAAAAAAACAGACTCTTCTCTATCACCAGGCATGCATGCCCAAATTTCTTCTGCGGTAAAGCTCAATATCGGTGAAATCCAACGGACAAACGCGTCTAAAATATAGTATATGGCTGTCTGGGCTGATCGCCTTGCGATAGAGTTTCCTTGGCAAGTATACTGACGATCCTTGATAATATTTAGATAGAATCCACCCATATCAGTAACACAAAAGTTATGCAGTTTCTGGTAAATATGATGAAATTGGTAGCTATCATATGCTGCTACAATTTCCTTATGCATCTTTATGGTTAGGTCTAAAGCCCAGCGATCAAGCGCTAACATTTCATCGATAGGCACCAGATTGTCAGAAGGATTGAAATCGTCTAGGTTAGACAAAAAGAAACGCGCTGTATTTCGGATTCTGCGATATGAGTCACCAGATCGTTTCAAAATTTCATCAGAAACACTCATCTCACCACTGAAATCTGTAGCTGCAACCCACAACCTCAATACATCAGCACCCTGATCGCTGATAACTTGTTGTGGTGATAATACATTGCCAATAGATTTAGACATCTTGCGGCCATCAGCATCCACAACAAAACCATGTGTCAAAACTGCCTTATAGGGAGCAGTATTTTTTATTGCAATTGCAGTTTTTAACGATGATTGAAACCAACCCCTGTGTTGATCAGATCCTTCGAGATAAAGATCTGCAGGAAATTGCAACTCTTTGCGCTCATCAAGAACAGCGGCATGGGTGACGCCTGAATCAAACCATACATCCAAGGTATCGCTCACCTTGTTATACTCATTTTCTTGGTCACCTAATAATTCCTTGGCATCTATTTCATACCAAAAATCTATGCCGTGCTGCTCGACGCCAGATGCTATAATTTCTATTAAGCGCGGAGTATCAGGATGAACATCGCCAGTCGATTTATGAATGAACAATGGAATAGGAACGCCCCAGGTGCGCTGACGGGAAATACACCAATCTGGGCTATTTTCAAGCATTCCATTAATTCTTGCCTGTCCCCACTCTGGATACCAAGACAACAATGGAACTGCTTTTTTTGCTTTTTTTAGCAAACTACCCTGAGTCATGCTAATAAACCACTGAGGGGTCGCACGATAAATCAATGGGGTCTTAGTTCGCCAACAATGAGCGTAACTATGTGTAATCTTTGTATTAGCAAGCAACCGATTTTTGTTTTTTAGGAGGCCCACGACCTTTTCGTCAACCTTGTAAACATGTTCTCCAGCAAAAAAATCTACGTCTTTTCGAAATATGCCGTTATCATCAATATAATTAAGGGTGCTAATATTATATTTTTCCGCAACAACAAAATCATCCACACCATGATCCGGCGCAGTATGAACACACCCGGTGCCAGCATCAGTTGTAACATGATCTCCAAGAATGACAGGTACCTGACGGTCAGAAAAAGGATGCCTCAAGACTAATAATTCAAGCTGAGAACCTTTAGCGTGACCCACCACCTGATACTCCTTTACCCCCCAGCGGGACAAAATAGACCCCACAAGACTTTTGGCAACCAAATATCGTCCCGGTAAACAACCTGGGGGCTGGCAAGCTAGAAGCACGTAATCTAGTTCGGGGTTCAAGCTAACTGCCTGATTTGACGGCAAAGTCCAAGGAGTTGTAGTCCAGATAACTACGGAGATATCACCAACACCATTAATCTCAGACATTGCTTTGCCGAAAGCCTCTTCGTCAGCCACAGGAAACGCGACGTCAATTGAAAATGAAATTTTGTCTTGATATTCAACCTCAGTTTCAGCCAGCGCCGATGCGCCTACGACACTCCAATAAACTGGCTTGTAGCCCTTAACTAAATGTCCGTTTTCAATAACTCTACCAAGGGCACGAATAATACTTGCTTCAAACTTTTTATCCATAGTGAGATAAGGGTTGCCCCATTCGGCAAAAACACCAAGTCGAATAAAATCTTCCTTTTGCCCTGCTACTTGTCGTTGTGCATATTCCCTACATTTTTGGCGAAAAGTTTTATGATCCACCTTGATCCCAGCTTTTCCAATTTTTTTTTCTACTTCATGTTCAATAGGGAGTCCGTGGCAGTCCCAGCCTGGAACATATGGGGCATCGTAACCACTAAGGGTTCGAGATTTAATCACAATATCTTTTAATATTTTATTAACGGCATGACCAATATGAATTTTACCGTTCGCATAAGGAGGACCATCGTGCAAAATAAACTTTTCTCTACCATGACGCTTTTCGCGCAACCTCTCATAGAGCTTGCTTGCCTCCCAGTGTTTAAGCATTTCCGGTTCCCTCTGAGAGAGATTAGCCTTCATCGGAAACGAGGTAGCAGGCAAATTTAAAGTTAATTTGTAGTCAGTCATTTTTTAAAATCTTCTTCTGTCTTTATGCAGTAAAATATTTTCGAGCGACCTGAATGTCGCGATTAATTGCTGTAACCATCATGTCCATGGAAGAAAACGTTTTTTCATCACGAATTTTAGCTTTAAATTCTACGTGAATTCTTTGTCCATACAAATCTTCATCAAAATCTAATAAATGGACTTCAAGGACCGGCTTAACTAAATCACCTATAGTTGGCCTGATGCCCACATTGGCAACACCCGCTAAGCGGCGATTACCCAACAATACCTCTACAATAAAAACCCCACTTAATGGGGCGCTGTATCTTTTTAGCGCGACGTTAACGGTAGGAATTCCAATCTCCCTACCAAGCCTCTGTCCATAAATAACGCAACCCGTGATCTTAAAGGTTTCACCCAGCAGTCTCTCGGCTAGAATGAAATTAGATGCCTCTAAAGCTGAACGAATACGAGTACTACTAATTCGCTCGCCTTGGTGCTCTAATGTTAAAGTATCAATGACATCAAAATTATTTTTATACCCAGCTTGTTGTAGCAGCCGATAATTTCCACTTCTATCGTGGCCAAACCTAAAATCATCACCCACTACTAAACAGCGAACTTTTAAGCCAGAAATCAAAACTTTTTCAACAAAATCTATTGCTGACAAGCTGCGCAAAGAGCGGTTAAATTGCAAACAAAAAATTTTATCTACACCCACATTAATGAATGCCTCAACTTTTTCACGCAAACGCATTAAGCGAGCTGGAGCCTGTTCGCCAGAAAAAAATTCTTGGGGCTGCGGCTCAAAAATCATAACAACAGAAGGCAACCCAAGCTCGTTAGCTTTATCAATCAACTGCCGTAATATAGCCTGATGTCCTAAATGGACGCCGTCAAAAGACCCGATAGTTGCAACACAACCACTATGCTCAGGCTTCAAATTATGCAAGCCTCTAATAAATTTTTTATTATCTTTGGTCACTTGCCTTGTTATCTTTAGTCACTTGCCATCGATTTCGAGAAATGAAACAAAATTATACCCATCCATGGCGATTAAAAACAGATTAGCTTCTTATTTATATTAGCATTAAGCTCAGCTTGAGCCGATCTAAGTCACAGCTTATTTATTTTTCAGATGAAAAAAGCGAAAACCGCCTAAAAAAAGAGCTGAAATATAAACCATTACACCTACAGCACACATCATGCTTAACCATCCAGCCCTTTCCCACCAGACCAATTCTAGCCAACTGTTCAGGTACGCAGTAAATCCATATAAAGTGACACACATCGCGATATTGGCATTCAACAACATAAATAAAAATTTACGCCAACCTGGCTCTGGAACATACACATCACCCTTACGCAAGCCGCGAAATAACAAAATACTATTTAGTATAGCGGCTAACGATGTTGCTAAAGCCAACCCAACATGTCCTATCTCTAAATAAAAATGAAAAGGTGTCGCTAAAACAATATTGAGCCCCATATTTACCGCCAAAGCTATGATACCTATACGAACAGGGGTTCTAATGTCTTGACGGGAAAAATAACCTGGAGCTAAAACTTTTATCATCATAAAAGCTACCACTCCCACTGAGTATGCACGCAAACTCATAGCAGCCATAGCCATATCTCGGGGCGTCATGACTTCTCCATAATAGAATAATGCTACTAAAATTGGCTCGGCCAAAATTATCAGCGCTATGGCTGCCGGAATAGCAATAAGCAAAACTAAACGAATCGCCCAATCTAATGTGGCGCTGAACTTTTCAAGATTATCGGCGACATGTTGCCTAGATAGATTAGGCAATATGACGGTAGCAATAGCAATCCCAAACACACCTAAAGGCAGCTCGGCTAAACGGTCAGAATAGTAAAGCCAAGAAATACTTCCCGTGGGAAGAAGTGAGGCTATCATGGTATCCAGCAAAAGATTTATTTGACTCACTGAAACGCCAAAAATTGCTGGGGCCATTAACTTCAGTATCTTGACAACCCCCTCATCACGCCAGCCTAAAGCAGGGGAAGGAATCATATGAATTTGAGCTAAAAATGGTAGCTGAAATAACAACTGTATTATACCTGCAGCTAAAACACCCCAAGCAAGAGCATATACAGGCTCATCAAACCATGGGGAGACAAAAATCGCTGCAACTATCAAGGATATGTTTAAAAAAACGGGAGTGATGGCAGGAACTGCAAATCTATCATAGCTATTAAGAATTGCTCCGGCAAACCCTGTTAAGGATATTAGCATTAAGTAGGGGAATGTAATCTTCAACATGTCGCTAGCAGCAGCAAATTTATCTGGATCATCTAACCAAAAGCCAAATGCAAAAATACCGGTAATCAAGGGAGCCGCTATGACAACTAAAACTGTAACCGCAATAAGTATGGATCCTAAAACCCCAGCTACGCTATTTATTAAAGCTTTTACTGCAGCCTGACTGCCGGCCTCTCTATATTCAGCTAAAACAGGCACAAAAGCTTGAGAAAAAGCACCTTCAGCAAAAAGTCGCCGAAAAAAATTAGGGATTTTAAACGCAACAAAAAAAGCATCTGCCATGGCATCTGCGCCAATAAACCTGGCTATAACGATATCTCGTAACAACCCCAAGACCCTAGAGCACATGGTCATGGAAGCGACTACCCCGCTAGATCTTAATAATCCCACTGGTTCCACTAGAGGGTCTGGCTGCTTGCTTATATCAAGCGCATCTTGATGCTTCAAAAGTTAAGCCCCGATTACTTTGTAAAAGTAAGAAATTAATTTTTAAAATAATCATATCCATATTGAGCTTAAGTTTACGATCATATTTAGATTTAGCACAGACATAACATGAAATATGAGAAGAACTCTCCTAATATTAGATTTTAATCATGATAATAAAGGTTTCACCACAATTCATATTGATAAGCACTAGCAAACATTGTATATTCTCGCGCCTTGAGTTAAGACCTTAATCTTAATATAGCTTATAAGGAGCATTAGGTGGCCAACACACCCCAAGCACGCAAAAGAGCGCGCCAGAATGAAAAAAATCGTAAGCATAATGGCAGCATGCGCTCCATGGTTCGCACCTATCTAAAGAAGACAGATGCTGCCATAGAGTCAGGTGAGGCAGCGGCAGCACAAGCTGCTTTCAATATAGTTGCCCCCATACTTGACCGAATTGCCGATAAAGGAGTTATCCATAAAAATAAAGCTGCCCGTCACAAAAGTCGCTTAAACGCAAAAATAAGGGCCCTTTCAGCTAGCTAGAGCCGTTAAATTAGCTGCCCGAGCAATGTAAAACCGGCATATAGCCGGTTTTTTTATATATAAGTTTTAATTGAACGGCGATCTTTCGCAAAGAGAAAGAGTACTCTAGGTGGAAACATAAATCAGGTCAAAACTAAATTATCACTATGAATTAACTCCTGGGAATCACAATAACCCAGCATATCAGATATAAATGCACTGCTTTTACCAATAATTTTGGCGCTCTCAACGGCACCGTAATTAACGATTCCTCGTGCAACTTCGGCGCCGCTCCCATCAACACACTTCACCAAATCCCCTTTGCGAAAATTTCCCTCTATGCTCTTTACCCCAATTGGAAGCAGGCTCTTGCGATGCTTTACCAGCATTTTTACTGCTCCTGCATCAAGTGTTAATGCACCAAAAACCCTCATCCTGCAAGCCATCCATTGCTTGCGAGCTGCAATTGGTTCTTTGTTAGCAGCAAGCAGAGTGCCCAATATTTGTCCTTTCAGCAATTGAGTTAAGATGCCATCTACCTTGCCATTAGCTATGATAGTGTTTGTACCAGAAAGAGAAGCAAGCCTGGCAGCCTTAAGTTTTGTAACCATTCCTCCTCGCCCCAGGCTACCTGAGCCTCCAGCTAATACACTTAACGTCCTATCTCTCGAGTTTCCATAAGAAATTAATTTAGCCCGAGGATTTCTTCTCGGATCTGAATCAAAAAGACCATCCTGGTCAGTTAGTATGATCAATAAATCAGCATCTATTAGATTTGCAACCATAGCGGCCAAAGTATCGTTGTCGCCAAAACAAATTTCATCTGTTGCCACTGCATCGTTCTCGTTAACTATAGGCGCCACTTTGAGCTTAAGTAATGACTGTAATGTATTTCGAGCATTCAGGTAGCGTTCACGAATTGAAATATCATCATGATTTAATAAAATTTGGGCAGTAGTATGCTTATATTTCTGAAACTCAAATTCGTAAGCCTGAGCTAGTCCCATTTGGCCGACGGCAGCGGCGACCTGCAGCTCATGCACCAATGAAGGGCGCTCGTCCCAATTAAGCCTGAACATCCCCTCAGCAACAGCACCAGAAGAAACAATCACAACCTCTAACCCCTTATTAAGCATACCTGCAATCTGTTCCACCCAGGCAGCAATAGCTGCCTTATCAAGCCCTTGATCATTGGAGGTTAATAGTGCGCTGCCAATTTTTACAACCACGCGCTTAGTGTTTTTTACAGAATCTCTGCGATTAATCATATTTCGTCCAGCTACATTATTTAGCCACACTCGTCATGAGTTTTTATTTATCTTTTAAGCTTTATATTAAATGGCTAATTTTTATTATTTTGAAAAATCTTTATTTAATTGCTATATATCACTTCGATATCATCGTCATCGTCATCGTCCGTCAACTTTACCTTCTCTTTTAGCAACTCTATTCGATCTCTAGCTTCAAATTGCATTTTTGACTGGAGCTCTCTTTCGTAAGCTGCAGCTTCAGGGTTCTCTTGCTCCACCTCCCAGCAGTCTTCTAGGCGATTCATTATGTCCTGGCACAAGACTTCGGTCCCAACGGCAGCTAAAGCAGATATATAATATACAGGACCAGTCCATTCTAGCTTTTCAATAACCTCTGCACAGCGACTAATTTTTTCATCTTCCGGCAACATGTCAATCTTATTTAGTACTAACCAGCGCTCACGACCCCAGAGAGTAGGGCTGAATAAATCCAATTCATTCTCTATAACATTAACATTACTAGCTGGGCAGGAGTCATCCGCTGGCAACATGTCAACCAAATGCAACAATAAACGCGTTCTGGTTAAATGTTTTAAAAAGCGGATGCCCAAGCCAGCACCTTCAGCCGCACCTTGGACCAAACCAGGAATGTCCGCAATCACAAAACTACGGTATCTTTGCGGACTCACTACCCCTAAGTTTGGCACTAGCGTGGTGAACGGATAATCAGCGACTTTCGGTCGCGCAGCTGAAACAGCACGGATAAAAGTAGATTTGCCGGCATTCGGAAGCCCCAGCAATCCAACATCAGCCAAAACCTTAAGCTCTAGTTTTAAATGTCGCAGTTCGCCCTCAGACCCTGAGGATGTTTGTCTTGGGGCACGATTAGCGCTCGACTTAAAGCGAGTATTACCTAATCCATGGTAGCCGGCCTTGGCTACCATTAATCGTTGGTTACCAGCAGTTATATCGCCGAGCACTTCTTCGGTATCTTCATCTATGATCGTCGTGCCAACAGGCACCTTTAAAATAAGATCATCACCGCCCTTGCCAGTACAATTTGAAGATTTTCCTGCTTGACCGCTTTCAGCATTAAAATTTCGCTGAAAGCGAAAATCAACTAACGTATTAAGATTACTGTCGCCTTCCAAATAAACACTGCCGCCATCGCCGCCATCGCCGCCATCTGGGCCGCCTTTTTCAATAAATTTCTCACGACGAAAACTAAGGCATCCGTTACCACCTCGGCCTGCTTGAACATGAATAGTTGTTTCGTCAACAAATTTCATAATATCGAGTCACAATATATTTTAAATACTAGAATCTTGGTCTGGATTGAAAATGGAGTATACAGCTTCTAGAGATGCGTTATAAGTTATCAAAATACAAACAAGGCTAAGAAAGTAAATTACGTCGTCATAACAAAAAGCCCCGCTTTTAGCGGGGCTTTAGCCTAAATAAAAAGGCAACCTAATTTGACACCTTAGGCAGTCACAATATCAACATATTTTCGATTACTGGGTCCTCTTACTATGAACTTTACTTCTCCAGTAGCAGTCGCAAATATTGTATGATCTCGGCCAAGTCCAGCATTATTGCCCGCATAAAATCTCGTACCTCTCTGCCTAACAATAATGCTTCCAGCAGATACTTTTTCTCCTCCAAAGCGCTTAACGCCGAGACGTTTACTTTCGGAATCGCGTCCATTGCGGGTACTACCACCAGCTTTCTTGTGAGCCATGACGTTCTCCTATTTGTTGATCTCGGGTTTAACCTTAGGTTTAGCTTCCACTTTAGCCTTGGGTTTAGCTTCCACTTTAGCCTTGGGTTTAGCTTCCGCTTTAGCCTTGGGTTTAGCTTCAGCTTTAACCTTTATTTCGCCTATAATTATACTAGTAATCTTAATCTCAGTGAACCACTGACGATGACCCATTTGTTTGCGGCTATGTTTACGACGATTAAATTTAATGATTTTTACTTTATCAGCACGTCCATGACTTAGCACTTCCGCCGTAACCTTTGCTCCATCAATATAAGGCGCACCAATTTTGATTTTCTCGCTGTCAGTAACCATAAGTACTTCAGCAAAATCAATTTTTTCACCTGTGGGCACATCTAGTTTTTCCACACGAAGAAATTCGCCCTCTTCAACACGATGTTGTTTTCCGCCACTTTTAATTACTGCATACATACGATTTACTCCATATTCGCTTCACCAGTTCAAGCCCAAAAAACGATTTCTCTAGGCCGGTTTTGCGAGCGCGTGGATTTTAAGACAAACAGCACCTAATCGCAAGAATAAATTGTTATAAAGGTTGGCTATAATAGCTATAATAGCTAGGAAGCTTGACATGAAAACACCTCAAGCCCCAAAATTCAATCTCTTCTATTTATTTTATTGAGCAAGCTAATGAAGGTACAAGAAAATCAACAGGTCACCTGCATGCTGCCATTTCATCAAGTAGTAAAATCTGAATTTGAAGAAGTCAACAATCTAATCGTTAATCGACTAGATTCTGAAGTCGAGCTAATTGAAAACATTGGTCAGTATATTATTGACGGCGGCGGAAAGCGCCTTAGGCCTTTGTTAGTACTTTTAAGTGCTAATAGTTGCGGATATAAAGGTACGGAACATATAGTACTCGCAGCAATCATTGAGCTCATACATACAGCCACATTACTTCATGATGATGTGGTCGACACCTCAGAACTTCGGCGCGGCCAGGCAACAGCAAATACCAAATATGGCAATGCTCCTAGTGTACTGGTTGGCGACTTTCTCTATTCAAGGGCATTTCAAATGCTTGTTGATGTTGGCAACATAGAGATCATGGAAATTATTGCAGCTAGTACCAACATAATATCGGAAGGAGAAGTTCAGCAACTTATCAATGCTCGCAATCCTGACATAAGCGAAACAGAATACAAAAAAGTAATATTTAAAAAAACAGCGATACTTTTTGAAGCTGCCGCAGAAATAGGCGCTTTGATAGCAAAATCTACGCCCAAACAGCAAGCAGCCTCCAGTGGCTATGGCCGTCATATTGGGATGGCATTTCAATTGATGGATGACGTGCTTGATTATGATGGCGATATTAAAGATTTGGGCAAAAATATTGGCGACGATTTCGCAGAAGGTAAGACAACTCTGCCGCTAATTTATGCGATGAAAAATGGCACAAAAAAACAAAGCTTGATGATTCAAGAAGCAATAAAAAATGCTACTTTTGATAAATTAGACGCTATTTTCGATGTCATTAAAATCACTAGAGCGTTAGACTACACCAAGTCTTGTGCTCATATGCATGCATTAAAAGCCATACAGTGCCTTGAAAATCTTCCGGACACTAAAGAAAAGAGAGCAATGATAGAGATTGCAAAATTCTCTGTTGAGCGCAGCTTTTAAGTATTTTTATTTTTACGTATTGCTGGTTGCATATTGCAGTCCATGTAAAACTTACATACAAATACTCCGGAAATAATTCCAAATTTTATATTTTCTGGACTTAACATATTAAATTAGATCAGATTAAATTTGCTGTTGGTTATATAGATATCAACCACCTAAATCCAAGCTTGAACAAAGTAACCTATTAGTAACATATTTAGAGGCCATACAATTTAATGACAAAATTTATTCCGCAGTCGCAAAACTCTTATGATTATGAGGAGTTAATATCCTGCAGCAAAGGAAACTTGTTTGGCGAGGGTAATGCTCAACTTCCCGGCCATAATATGCTAATGGTAGATAGGATCACCCATATTCATGCTTCCGAGGGGAAATACGGTAAAGGGATTATGGTTGCTGAGTTAGACATCAAACCAGATTTATGGTTTTTTGGATGTCATTTTGAGGGCGATCCAGTCATGCCTGGTTGCTTAGGTCTTGACGCTATGTGGCAACTCACTGGCTTTTTCTTGGCATGGAAAGGCAACCAAGGCCGCGGCAGAGCTCTTGGGTCAGGAGAGGTCAAGTTTGTTGGTCAAGTTCTTCCATCAGCGAAGCTTATCACCTACAGAATTGACGTATCACGGATAGTTGAACGAAAATTAAAAATGGTAATCGCTGACGGTACGGTCACTGTAGATGGTCGAGATATCTATACAGCCAAAGATCTTCGAGTTGGTTTATTCGATTCAACTGACAACTTTTAATCGTTTAGATTATAATTCATTCTTAAAATATGGTGATATCCGGATCAAAAGCCGGCACAGGGGGCAGATAATGAAACGAGTAGTGATTACCGGAATGGGTATTGTTTCTTGCTTAGGCAATGATAAGGAAACTGTCACTAAATCTTTGCGTGAATCTATTTCGGGTATAGCCTTCCAGGAAGAGTTTAAAGAAATGGGCCTGCGGTGCAATGTTGCCGCCAAGCTAGATATCAACATAGAAGAACATATTGATCGCAAAGTATCTCGATTTATGGGACCTTCGGCAGCCTATGGATATATCGCCATGGGGAAAGCAATTGCTGATGCAGTGTTATCAGAAGAGCAAGTTTCTAATATCCGCACTGGCCTGGTAATGGGCTCTGGTGGCGTTTCAGGAGAAATGTTTACAGAGACGATTGATGTCATGCGAGAGCGCGGTATCAAGCGTGCTGGCCCCTACAGAGTCACCCAGATTATGGCGAGCACTGTTTCCGCATGTCTGGCTACTCCATATAAAATAAAAGGAACCAATTACTCTATTTCGTCTGCTTGCGCGACCAGTGCGCACTGTATTGGCCATGCTATGGAATTAATACAAATGGGCAAGCAAGACATGATTTTTGCGGGCGGCGCAGAAGATATGCATTGGTCTATGGCGGGTATGTTTGATGCCATGGGGGCCCTATCAAGCAAGTACAATGATACCCCTGATCTAGCTTCACGGGCTTATGACGCAGATAGAGATGGCTTTGTGCCTGGTGTGGGTGCCGGCTGTCTAGTGGTGGAAGAGCTAGAGCATGCTTTAGCTAGGGGCGCAAAAATTTATGCCGAAATCACCGGTTATGGAGCAACTTCAGATGGCTACGATATGGTGGCGCCATCTGGCGAAGGAGCAGCTCGATGTATGAAAATGGCTATGGAGACCACAGACGGCCCTATTGACTATATTAACACGCATGGTACCAGTACTCCTGTAGGGGATCTTGCAGAGTTGGCAGCTATAAGAAGCGTATTCGAAAAAGATGTACCGCCTATTAGTTCGACAAAATCTCTATCTGGCCATGGCCTAGGGGCAGCCGGCGTCCAAGAAGCGATTTACTGTTTACTGATGATGAAAGGTAACTTTATCTGTGCGTCAGCAAATCTAAACACACTTGATCCAGAAGCCGCAGGTTTGCCAATCTTAAGCAGTCGCGTAGATAACGCTGACCTGCAACATGTTATGTCGAACAGTTTCGGGTTTGGTGGAACTAATGCAACTTTAATTTTCAAAAAATATTAACCATTAATATATTAATGTATTAATGTATTAATGTATTAATGTATTAATGTATTAGATAGCAGTATGGAGTTTCCGATCTAAACCTGTTAAATTATTTATACAAAATTCAAAAAACTTACTACTGGAACACGACATGGCTCGAGGTATTAATAAGGTAATCTTGGTAGGTAATCTAGGTAAAGACCCAGAAGCTAAATTTATGCCAAATGGCAATGCTGTGACAAACATAACAGTTGCGACTAGTGAGACCTGGAAAGATAAACAGACCGGACAGCAACAAGAGAGGACCGAATGGCATAGAGTTGTATTTTTCAACCGCCTTGCAGAAATTGCAAGTGAGTATCTAAAAAAAGGATCTAAGATTTATCTGGAAGGATCTTTGCGTACACGAAAGTGGCAAGCACAGGACGGTCAAGATCGCTATACTACAGAAATTGTAGCCAGTGAAATGCAAATGCTAGATAGTCGAGGAGGATCTTCAGACTATCAGGCTCCTACTTCAGAGCAGAATGAATCCCCACATCAAACCGGAGTAACGTCAGACAACAAGGCAGCGTCTTCGTCGCCCGAATCAGGATCAAGCACATTTGATGATGACATCCCGTTTTAAATACAGCCTACAACATACAATTTCAAAGCATTACCTTTAAATTGTATGTTCTGATAATTAAAAATCTACCTTGCGGCCTAAAACTCTCTCCATACTTTCAGGGCAAAATCTATCAATATCTATCTTAAAATATGCTAGTTTTTGTTCGGGGATAATTACAACATCACACACCCCTGGAACAAAATCAATATAATCATCAGCTGCTATGGCATCACTAGGGGCGAGCTCAACCACTAAACTCTTCAGATGAAGAGGTTTTTTCATGGTGATCGCTACAAAAATCCACACCACGATCAATGCAGAAACCATCCAAAATACCCCAAAATAGCCGAAATAGTAAGCAACTAGACCGCCAAAAATTCCGCCAAAAAATGCCCCTAGAAACTGACTGGTAGAATAAATTCCCATTGCGGTACCCTTTCCTCCAGCGGGAGCCAACTTGCTGACAAGTGATGGTAATGTTGCCTCAAGCAGATTAAATGCCATAAAAAATACAAACAGTCCCAGCAAAAATAAAGTATGGTCATTGGCTCCACTGCCAAGTAATAACTCACCTACAGCTAACAGTACTACAGCGCCAACAAAAACTGGTTTCATTTTTCGTCGGGCTTCAGCCATTATGATAAAAGGAAGCATGCAGATAAATGAAAGGCCCATGACACTCAAATAGATTATCCAGTGTTGCTCGCGACCAAATGCAAATGTTTGCTCTAAAATTAAAGGCACCGAAATCCAAGTAGCCATCTGAGAAAAATGCAAAACTGCTATGCCAAAATTTAGCCGCAATAACTCACGATCTCTTAATAATTTTCCAAACATTTGAGGGATGGCTTGGGATTCAGCATTTAACTTAACAACCATTGGGGAGGGAATGACAAACAATAGTATTAATATGCCGCAGATTGCTAAGCCCGCTGTTAGCCAAAATAACCCTGACAGCCCCCATAAATTAGCTAAAATTGGACCAGCGATCATAGAGATGGCAAATGCAACACCGATGCTTCCGCCAATTACTGCCATAGCCTTAGTTCGATTTTGTTCCGTTGTAAGGTCTGAGAGTAACGCCATAATAGTGCTGGCTACTGCACCAACCCCTTGCAATGCTCGCCCAGCAATTAGCTCCCACATAGAATCAGACATGGCAGCCAACACACTGCCACAGAAAAAAACTAGCATCCCAGCAAAAATTACGGGTTTTCTACCGATTCTGTCTGACAAAAATCCTAGAGGTATCTGGAACAAGCCTTGAGTTAATCCATATATACCCAACGCTACACCAATAAGAATCGTGGTGTTTCCAGAATATTGGTCCGCATATAAAGACAAAACCGGAAGCAGCATAAATAGGCCAAGCATACGAAAAGCATAGAGAGCTGCCAAACCAAATAGGCTTTTTCTTTCCAAAGAATTCATGGATTATCTATTATCGCTAAACTTAAAGAGGACTTATATTATAGATTGCATCACTCTTAGATGTAATGGCTAATAAAACAAAGCTTCAGTCAAAAAACCCTATCTATTCAAGAAAATAAAAATAAGTGTGGCAAATGGTCACTATTACCCAAAAACTATCTTGACCTCTCTTGCTTTATTGTCCTCACTTGCTCATGATTGTTCGTTACTTTTTGGATTATATCTAGCATGAAGCATATTTCCATTCACGGCGCAAAAACTCACAATTTAAAATCAATAAACCTCACTCTTCCCCGAGACAAGCTTATCGTCATAACAGGCCTGTCAGGCTCAGGGAAGTCATCCTTGGCATTTGATACCCTCTATGCTGAAGGACAGAGGCGATACGTGGAATCTCTATCCGCTTATGCTCGTCAGTTTTTATCTATGATGGAAAAACCTGATGTAGACCATATTGATGGGTTATCCCCTGCTATTTCCATTCAACAGAAATCCACATCTCATAACCCACGCTCTACTGTAGGTACGATTACAGAGATACATGACTACCTGCGATTGCTTTATGCCCGAGCAGGAGAGCCAAAATGCCCAGACCACAACGCACCCTTAAAAGCACAAACTATTAGCCAGATGGTAGACCAAGTTCTGGCTTTACCTTATGACTCCAAACTGATTTTATTGGCACCTATTATAAGAGATCGAAAAGGTGAGCATGCTCATATATTCCAAAATATGAGGGCGCAGGGCTTCATTCGAGCCAGGATAGATGGGTTGGTGGTAGATCTCGATGATGCTCCTGTACTAGAAAAAAATAAGAAGCATACGATTGAAATAGTAGTCGATCGATTTAAAGTTAAACCCGAGTTACAGTTAAGGCTATCCGAATCCTTTGAAGCTGCAGTGAACCTTTCTGAAGGGTTAGCTATTATAAGCTCCATGGACGGGTCTCCAATTATTGACTCGCCAATAGGCAATGTTTCATCGCTCAAAAATCCTTCGGAGATTCTTTTTTCTGCTCGATTTGCGTGCCCTGTATGCAACTATAGTATCGATGAGCTTGAGCCTCGGATGTTTTCTTTTAACAGCCCAGCCGGAGCCTGCCCAGATTGTGATGGACTCGGTGTTAAGCAATTTTTTGACATAGATCTTATTGTGCAATTCCCAGAATGCTCCATTTCCGAAGGAGCCATTAGAAGTTGGGACAGAAAGAATCTTTTTTACTTTAATATATTGACCTCTCTTGCAAAACACTATGAGTTTGATATTGATAGTCCATTTCAGGACCTGCAACAGTATCACCAACAAGTCATTTTATTTGGAAGCGGGCAAGAAATCATAGAGTTTAACTATTCAAATGATAAAGGCGCTATTTTTAAGCGATCACATACGTTTGAAGGCATTGTTCCAAACATGGAAAGGCGCCACAAAGAAACAGAATCGCATCATGCAAGAGAAGAGCTTGCAAAATACCTTAATGTTCAACGTTGTCGAGAATGTGACGGCGCTCGACTAAAAAAATCAGCAAGGCATGTTTTTATTGATAAAAAATCCCTTCCTGAAGTAGGTAATTTGCCTGTTGGAGATCTTGCCAATTACTATGAAAATTTGCACTTAGAGGGTAGCAGAGGAAAAATTGCAGAGAAAATCCTAAAGGAAATAAGAAATCGACTAAATTTCTTAGTAGATGTAGGCTTAAACTATCTCAACCTCAATCGAAGTGCAGAAAGTCTTTCTGGTGGAGAGGCCCAACGTATAAGACTGGCTAGTCAGATCGGGGCTGGCCTTGTGGGGGTTATGTATATTCTTGATGAACCTTCGATTGGATTACACCAACGGGACAATGAGCGACTACTTGCTACTCTTACTCGGTTGCGGGATATTGGAAACACAGTGATTGTGGTGGAGCACGATGAAGAGGCTATCAGGGAAGCGGACTATATCGTAGATATTGGGCCTGGGGCAGGAATACACGGTGGAGAAATCGTAGCAAAAGGCAGCTATGATGACATCATAAATGAACCTCGATCTCTAACAGGGGACTATCTATCCGGTCGACGAAAAATAATTATTCCTGAGAAACGCACCGTTCCAACAAATAAAAAAATTATGCTAAACGGCGCTAGCGGGAATAATCTACAAGATGTAAATCTCGAACTTCCCGTGGGGCTACTTACATGTATAACTGGTGTTTCAGGGTCAGGGAAATCTACGCTAATCAATGAAACACTTTATCCTATTGCTGCAACTGAGCTAAATAAAGCTACGACCAAAAAATCTGAAGCTTATGAATCAATTACAGGAATGGATAATTTTGATAAGTGTGTAGACATAGACCAAAGCCCTATTGGCAGAACCCCTCGCTCAAATCCTGCTACCTATACAGGTATATTTACACCAATCAGAGAATTATTTGCAGGCACCCAAGAAGCTCGATCGCGAGGCTACAAGCCCGGAAGATTTAGTTTTAATGTTAAAGGTGGCCGTTGTGAAGCATGTCAGGGGGATGGTCTCATTAAAGTGGAAATGCATTTCCTGCCAGACGTCTATGTCCCTTGCGATATATGCAAAAGTAAGCGTTACAATAGGGAGACTTTAGAGGTTACCTATAAAAGAAAAAATATATCCCAAGTACTTGATTTAACTGTGGAAGATGCTCTAATATTTTTTGAACCAGTTCCCTCTATCGCAAGAAAACTACAAACACTGATCGATGTGGGGCTTTCGTATATAAAATTAGGTCAAGCTGCAACAACACTTTCGGGTGGCGAGGCCCAAAGGGTGAAGCTCTCAAAAGAGCTCTCCAAGCGAGATACTGGCAATACACTATATATACTGGATGAGCCCACCACAGGACTGCATTTTCATGACATCCAGCAACTGTTAATCGTTTTACATCGCCTGCGTGACCATGGAAATACAGTTGTAGTCATAGAACACAACTTGGATGTCATTAAAACAGCCGATTGGGTTGTAGACCTTGGTCCAGAAGGTGGTGCGGGAGGAGGAAAAATTATTGCCACTGGTACCCCAGAAGACATTGCACAGTCAAACGACTCGCCAACTGGACACTTTTTGAAAAAATTACTGGGCTAACAGTTGCTATTCTAGCAAAGCATGCTAGACTACTGTATAAAATTACAGTATAAGGGTGTTATTTATGATACATGCTAATTTAGCAAAATTAATTTACTTGCTTCGCTCCAAAATTCGCTTTGCACGCTACAAGGCATTTCACCAAGCGCCCTACAATAATCTAAAAGATAATAGGTATTTCTCGCCTAATGATAAGCTTCACCCTGTAACTTTAGGGCCGGAGCAGCTTAGCAGGTTCTTCACCTATATCGCTAATACCGAACACTCCAAAATTTAAGACCTTTTACCTTCTCTTAGCTTATAAGGAAATAGTATCGTTGCTATTTATACTCATAACGCCTCTCTCTCTGTTAACATATCATCTAGTGTAGCGGTTAACACACGAGGTCTAACGAGTATTAGGCATGAACAAATATAAAGTTGGCGGCTGCGTTCGCGACAAATTGCTTGATTATGATTACACAGAAATAGACTGGGTAGTTGTTGGTTCGACGCCACAAGATCTCCTGGATAAAGGGTTTCTTCAGGTCGGTTCAGGTTTTCCTGTCTTTCTCCATCCTCAAACTAAAGAAGAATATGCTCTAGCGCGCACCGAACGAAAATCAGGTGTTGGCTACAAGGGATTTGAGTTTTTCACAGATGTGAATGTCACCCTAGAAGAAGATCTTTCAAGAAGAGATCTGACTATTAACGCCATGGCAGAAGACTCCGATGGCAATATAATAGATCCTTATGGCGGTCAAAAAGATCTCTCTCAAAAAATACTTCGTCATGTCTCAGATGCCTTTTTAGAAGACCCTTTGCGCATATTACGTGTGGCACGCTTCGCAGCTCGCTACCATCATCTGGGATTTAAAGTCGCAGACGAGACATTATCATTGATGGCCCATATATCAGACAGTGGAGAATTAGTCCATCTTGCCGCCGAAAGAGTATGGGTAGAGACAAACAAAGCACTGCAAGAGAAAACACCTAGTATTTATATTGAAGTTTTACGTCAATGTAACGCCCTATCGAAGCTATTTCCAGAAATTGATCGACTCTTCAACGTCCCTCAGAGCATGTCTAAAGCCAATACTGGAATGCATACTTTATTATCCTTAGATTATTCAGCTGCGCTAGATAATGATCCATCCACTCGGTTTGCTGTGCTTATTGGCAACGTAGGAAAAGGTATCGATGCTGCATGCATAGAGCAGCACAATGAAGATGTGAACATTAAAATAGTTCATGATCTTTGCAATCGACTAAAAACGCCAAATCGTTATCGAGAAATCGCAACAGCTGTAACTAAATATAGGTCTTTTTGTCATAATTCAAGAAGCTTAGATCCCTCAACTATCGTTGAAATGTTCAAGGGTGTGGGTGCATTCAAGGCATCTAGTAATCTCATACAATTTGTTAGCTGCTGTGAAGCAGATGCTAACGCCTCTAAGGAATCTAGAGCTGCCTCTTATGATGCAGGCATATGGCTCATCAAAGTTTTTAACGAAATTCAATTAGTAGATAACAAAGCATTGATGAAGAAAGGCTTTAGTGGCGAACAACTGGGGCAAGAAATTGATAGATGCCGAGAACAAATTATTGCTAAATTAATAGAGAAAAAGTTTTGACCAGCATGAGCGAAAACAAAAATCCGGTAGCGCTTATTACAGGAGCAGCTCGTCGTATTGGTGCAGAAATTTCACGCATTTTTCATAACCATGGCTATGATATAGCAATTCATTACAATAATTCTGAGCACGATGCCGAAGCCCTCGCTCAAGAACTAAATTCGGTACGCAAAGATTCGGCTGCAACTTTTAAAGCACAGCTAGCCAATAGTTCTGACATTAAGGCTATGGTCAAAAAATTACTTTTATGGCGAAAAAAATTAGACGTATTGATAAATAATGCTTCGAGTTTTCATCCTAATACCCTAGAAAAATCTAACGAAGATCAGTGGGACGAGCTTATAAATAGCAATCTCAAGGGCCCATATTTCCTCTGTCAGGCAATCGCCCCGCAACTGAGAAAAAATGCGAGCATCATATCCATTAACGATATCTACGCTTTCAGCCCTCTTCAAGGTTACAGCATATACTGTATAGCTAAAGCCGGAAATGCCATGCTCACCAAGTCTTTAGCGAAAGAACTGGCTCCCAAAATACGCGTAAATGGGATAGCACCAGGTGTAATTTTATGGCCTGCCTTAGACACACAAATGAATGAGGAAATAAAAGAAAAAATTATGGGTGCAATCCCTCTTAGGCGTAAAGGAGATCCGAAAGATATTGCTCAAACAGCCCTCTTTCTAGCAACTTCTGCAAGCTATATTACAGGACAAACTATCGTTGTTGACGGTGGTAGCTCGATATAACTACCACTTGCAGCTTTACGGTGTGCCTCCACGCTCTATGATGACTCCAACATCAGCTGCATTAGCAATTGCCCCAGGCTTCCCAATACGAAGTCGCAACCACGAGATACCAAACTCATGGAGAATAATTTCTGCCACTTTCTCAGCCATCGTTTCTATCAATAAAAATTCACTACTCTGAACAAAGTCCACCAATCGGACTGAAACAGCACTGTAATCGATGGTAAGTAGAATATCTTCTGATTCGGCTGCTTTATGAATATCGGTAGCCATTTCGAGATCTATGCTAACTATTTGGCGAGACTGGCGCTCCCAGTCATGTATGCCAATAATAGTATTTATCTCAAGATTCTTAATATAAACAATATCTGACACGCTTTATTCCTCGGTTAAAGGCATAAGGTTATCCATTGGCCATCGCGGTTTAGCGGTAACGGCTAGATCTTCATGATATCCCGCCAAAAGACGCTGGCATCCAGCATAAGCAATCATAGCGCCATTGTCAGTACAAAACTCATGTCTCGCATAGAAGACCTCACCATTAATCTTATGTATTCTCTCAGTCAGTTTTTCTCTTAGTCGCTCATTAGCAGAAACTCCACCAGCAACAACCAACCTCTTTAAGCCAGTTTGCTTAAGTGCTCGAAGACATTTAATTGTTAGTGTGTCTATAACAGCCTCCTCAAAGGCACAAGCTATATCTGCAGAGGTCTGATCGTCTGGCAAAACGTCATCGCCACGATATTTTACGATAGTATTCAAGGTGAATGTCTTTAGTCCAGAAAAACTAAAATCAAGGCCAGGTCGATCTGTCATAGGCCGAGGAAACTTGAATTTTTCAGCCACACCTTTCTTTGCAAGCTCAGCAATTGCTGGGCCTCCAGGATAATCCAGATCAAGCATCTTCGCTGCTTTGTCAAATGCTTCACCTGCTGCATCATCAAGTGATTGACCTAAGATATGATAAATACCGACGCCCTTAACTTCTACCAACTGGGTATGTCCGCCTGACACTAGCAGTGCAATAAAAGGAAATGCTGGCGGACTCTCTTCCAGCATTGGAGCCAACAAGTGCCCCTCCATATGATGAATTCCTATTGCAGGAACCTGCCAAGCATATGCCAAGGCGCGTCCGACGCACACCCCCACCATCAAGGCACCAATTAGTCCCGGACCTGAAGTGTAAGCTAAGCCATCAATTTCTTTCGCTGTGGTGTTGGCATCCGATAAAACTTGCTTAATTAAGGGTAAAATTTTTCTCACATGATCTCGAGAGGCTAGCTCTGGAACCACCCCACCATATTCAGCGTGAACTCCTATTTGGCTATACAGATCATGCGCTAAAAGCCCACCATTACTATCATATACAGCAATGCCGGTTTCATCGCAGGAAGTCTCAATACCTAGTACTCGCATTGTTTTAACTCAACTCTATTAATACTGGATCTGCAGAAACACTTACTTAATTTGACACTATATTGACTGCTATCATTACTAATTTTTTATTTTTTTAAAAAAAATAAAAAATCACATGCTTAAGCAAAAAGAAATATATGCATCTTATGTCGCACTCAACGCAACTCATAAAAGTTTTGCAACTCAGACAGTATATGTTTAGAATACTGGCCCTTGCGAGTAAAGGAGTATCTTTTCTTAATATTTTTAAAAAAGACTCTTTTAATTCTTAAATAACTAGCAGTATACAATAGGATAGTGAATACATGCCTTTCGTTCGCATTAAAGAAAATGAGCCCTTCGATGTCGCTTTACGTCGCTTCAAGCGTTCATGTGAAAAAGCTGGAATTCTAGCAGATGTTCGCAGTAAGGAATTCTATGAAAAACCAACATGGGAGCGCAAAAGAAAAGCTGCAGCAGCGGTTAAGCGTCATGCTAAAAAGAATTCTAGGGATAACAAGAAATTTGTACGCATGTACTAAGTTCAATTATAGGGCTAAGTTAAAAATTTATCGTTTAAGCGCCGCAATGTCGGCGCTTTTTTTGTTTATAGAGCCAAGGATGAGCTAAATGCTAAAAGCACAGATCACACAAGAAATGAAAAATGCTATGCGTGCTAAAAATAAACTAAAATTGGGCGCAATTAGGCTCATTTTATCTGGTATAAAGCAGATTGAAGTAGATGAACGGATTGAGCTAGATGATGTTCGAATTTTGGCTGTACTCGATAAAATGGTAAAGCAACGTCGTGACTCTGTTACACAGTATGTAGACGCAAATCGACAGGAATTGGCAGATATAGAACTGGCTGAGATAGTAATTATACAAGAGTTCTTACCTGAAGCTCTTAGTGATTCTGAGGTTGCGACTATGGTATCTGATGCTATTGCTGAATCAGGCGCTCAGTCTATGAAAGATATGGGTGCAATCATGGCAATCATCAAACCTAAAATTCAAGGCCGTGCCGATGTTGGCGCAGTAAGCACAATAATTAAAGCTAAGCTAAGCTAGTCAGGCTGTGCAGTTTAATTCTCCTGGCAGGATAACTCTGTTAAATTGTAAGCTGGCATAAAAAGGCTTATGGTTATCCTAGCCCAACATGTAATACTTTGTTTAGTTATAAGTCGCTAAGTTAAAGCAAAGGCAGCAAATACATGCCAAGTAAAATTCCGCAAAGCTTCATCGATGACGTGCTTGACCGATTAGATATTGTTGATGTGGTAGGAAGTCGCTTAGACCTTCGAAAATCTGGCAAGAATTATTCTGCCTGCTGTCCATTTCATGACGAAAAGACTCCTTCCTTTAGTGTGAGCCCAGACAAGCAGTTTTACTATTGTTTTGGTTGCGGTGTCGGGGGAAATGCAATCGGCTTTGTTCTTGATTTTGATAGGACCTCTTTTCCTGAAACTATGGAAATGCTGGCAAAGCAAGTTGGCCTAGAGGTACCTCATAAAGCGCATGATACGGACGCTAACATCAGCTACAAGAAATCTCTTTACGCTATAATGAAAGAGGCTGATAATTTTTACCGTAGCAATCTGCGTGAACCGATTAATGCCAAAAGAGCTGTCAATTATTTAAAATCTAGGAAGCTGAGCGGTGAAACTGCTCGTAACTTTGGCATTGGCTTTGCGTTACCTGGATGGGACAACTTACTCCAAGGTCTGGGCAGCAACGACGAGAGGATTCAACAATTTAAAGATGTTGGGCTTCTGGTTGACCGTCATGATGAAAATAAACTTTATGATCGTTTTCGCGATCGAATCATGTTTCCAATTAGAGATGTTCGGGGTCGAACAATCGGCTTTGGTGGTCGCGTGCTTGGTGACGACAAACCAAAATATCTGAATTCACCTGAGACACCGCTATTCCATAAAAGTCGAGAGCTGTATGGGCTTTATGAAGCGAATCATCATCTTCGTGAGATTAAAAATCTGATCGTAGTAGAAGGATATATGGATGTTGCAGTCTTATCTCAAAATGGTGTCCATAATACTGCAGCTACACTAGGTACGGCTGTCACAATAGAACATCTTAATAAACTATTTCGGTATACCTCTGAAGTTATTTTCTGCTTCGATGGTGATGAGGCTGGTCGGAAGGCTGCATCTCGAGCCCTTGAGGCAAGTCTCCCCATAATGTTGGATGGGCGTTCAGCAAAGTTCATGTTCTTGCCTGAAGGAGAAGACCCTGACTCATTAGTTCTAAAGGTTGGCTCCGCACAATTTCTTGAGCTAGTAGAAAATGCAATGCCGCTTTCTGACTTTCTTTTTGAGTCAATTTCTGAGAATCATGATCATGATTCACTAGATGGTCGAGCGCGGCTAAGTAAACTCGCAGCACCACTAATCAATAAAATGCCTTTGGGGGTATTTAAAACTTTAATGATTCAAACTTTATCCCAGCGCACAGGACTGGATGCAAGTACACTCTCTAAGTTAATAGAACCAGCGCATGATCCGATGCAAACACATCAAGAGAAGGAAAAAGAGAAAGTAAAATCAGATGATTACTTGGAATATTATAGCGACCTAAATACAAGGCATCACTTAGATCACAGCAAGTCAAATCATCCAAAAAATTCCAATATCGAAAAATCTTCTAGAAAAAATAAGCGTATAAAAATTCCGGCTATGCAAACATTGATTGCTCTTTTGGCCAATCACCCAGAGCTTGTAAAATATTTGCCCAACGTGGAAGTGTTGGCAGACTTAAAAACTGAAGGAACAGATATTCTCATTTCTTTGGCAAGAATAATTCATGAGAATCCTGATTATACGCTAAACCATATTATCGGTTACTGGCGAAGTACCCATGATCAAGCTCAAGCAGAGCAGCTAGCTAACATCGCTGCAATAGATTTATTTCGTCCTTTAGCTAACAGCCATAGAGACAACGTCAAAGAATTTAAAGAGATATTAGCTCGATTAACAAGAGACTCAATGGTCAATATGAAGCCAATGGATTTGTTTCTTTATTTGGCCAAAAAAGAGTCTATCGACGATCATGATCTAAAAAACCTTAATCGTGCATGGCTAAATCTTCCCAAAGAACAACAAAATGATGAAATAAAATCACTTTTTAATCAAATAACAGGAAAGCCAAGGATTCTTTGATAGTAAAAAAAATTACCTAATTTTCTTAGACAGATAGGACAAATTGAGTTTGTTTTAGTATAATTACACACTGTCTTTTTCCCATCCAACTTTAGTCATAGCAGATCGTATATGAGCGGTATCGCACAACAACAATCACGGATCAAAGATTTAATTATCAGAGGTAGAGAGCAGGGGTACCTGACTTATGCTGATGTAAATGATCATCTACCTCAAGATATTTCTGACCCCGATCAGGTAGAAGATATCATTCAAATGATTAATGACATGGGGATCAGTGTCTTCGAGAGCGCACCAGATGCCGAAGATCTCCTCAACACTGCAGACATAACTACCGATGATGTTGCTGTTGCCGAGGCTGCTGCTGCACTTGCTGCTGTAGAAACAGAACAGCATCGAACTACAGATCCTGTTCGTATGTACATGCGTGAAATGGGTACAGTTGAACTGCTTACCCGCGAAGGTGAGATAGCAATTGCCAAACGTATCGAGGAAGGTATTCGCGAACTAATGTGCTCTATAGCGGAATGGCCAGATATCGTCGATTACATCATTGAAGAATATGATCTCATAGAAAAAGATGAACGAAAACTCGCGGATATTCTGATTGGTTATTTGAATCCCATGGAGCATGTGCCTTCTGCTCTCGCCCAAGCAGAAGCAGCCAAGAAGGAGGAAGAAGAAAACGGCGAGACCGAGGTGACTGAAGATGAAGATGAAGATGAGCCTGATACTGGTTTAGACCCGATAGAAGCAAAAGAGCGTTTTGATCTCCTAAAAAAATTAAACAACAGTGCTAAAAAAGCATTAAAGAAGCATGGTCGTGATCATAAGATCACCATAAAAGCCATGAGTGAGCTTAGCGAACACTTTAAATATCTGAAGCTAGCTCCACGAAAATTTGATCCTCTAATTGTCTTGGTGCGCGAAGCTCTTGGTCTGGTCAGGGCCGCAGAACGACAAATTACAGCGCTAGCTGTTCGTCAATCCAGGATGCCAAGAGGTGAGTTTATTCAAAGTTTCCCTGGAAATGAAACTAATGAAAACTGGGTAACGGAAGTATGCAGTGGTAATCATTCATACTCGGAAGCTTTAAAGCTACAGGAAGTCGAAATACAAAGGGCTCAGCGTCGCTTAGGTCGGATTTCTGCAAAGAATGGCTTAACTATAACCCAGGTCAAAGATATCAATCGTCGTATGTCTATAGGTGAAGCTAAAGCGAGGCGAGCTAAAAAAGAGATGGTTGAGGCTAACTTACGTTTGGTTATCTCTATTGCAAAAAAATATACCAATAGAGGCCTCCAATTCCTTGATCTCATACAAGAGGGGAACATTGGGCTAATGAAAGCAGTTGATAAGTTCGAGTATCGCCGCGGCTATAAATTTTCCACCTACGCCACTTGGTGGATACGCCAAGCAATTACTCGATCTATTGCTGACCAAGCACGAACTATTCGTATTCCTGTTCATATGATTGAAACTATCAATAAACTTAATCGTATTTCAAGGCAAATGCTTCAAGAAATTGGTAGGGAGCCAACGCCCGAAGAATTGGGTGAGCGAATGGAAATGTCTGAAGATAAAATTCGCAAGGTGCTGAAAATTGCCAAAGAGCCTATCTCAATGGAAACCCCGATTGGGGACGATGATGATTCTCACTTAGGTGACTTTATTGAAGATGTGAACATTCTGTCACCAGTTGATTTTGCCACCAATGACAGCTTAACGGATGCGACCAAAGAAGTTTTAAATGGCCTTACCATGAGAGAAGCTAAAGTGCTTCGCATGAGATTTGGTATTGATATGAATACAGATCACACGCTGGAAGAGGTAGGCAAACAATTCGATGTAACGCGAGAACGAATTCGCCAAATTGAAGCTAAAGCACTACGTAAACTTCGCCATCCCAGCCGCTCTGATCATTTGCGTAGTTTTCTTGATGAGTAACGCGAGCAACGCTTAAAGGGCCCATAGCTCAGCTGGTTAGAGCAGTCGACTCATAATCGATTGGTCCCAGGTTCAAGTCCTGGTGGGCCCACCATTCAATGTTACATGGCTATTCAGGAAAATCTCTGCGCAAAGACTTAATCTTACTGCGCAATGTTTTGTTATCAAGCCGTTTTTTCTGAGAACTCCTAGTTGGCCTGGTGGGTCTTCTTGATTTTTTAACCACTAAAGCCATTCGAATAATTTCCTGGAGCCGCTCAAGCACATCGTTTCTATTTTTCTCTTGAGTGCGAAATTTTTGGCCTTTTATTACCAGCACCCCCTCTTTATTGATACGGTTATCATTTAAATCCAGCAATCTGTCCTTTTCAGTGTCTGACAAAGAAGACTCTTTGATATCAAAACGAAGGTGCACAGCAGAAGAAACTTTATTTACATTTTGCCCTCCTGCCCCCTGAGAGCGAACAGCTGTAATTTTTATTTCATGATCAGGAATAGAGATATTTGGAACAATGACTAACACCGATTAGTTCCTGTATTTTGGTGAGGATTAACTACAATAACAAATCTTGGTCAATTGGAATAAACTTAGTAGCCGCACTAATTAAAGATCCAGCAGTCAAGGAAGGGACGCCGTATACAAAGGCTTCAACCGCAAGATCGTTTCTTATTTTAGATAACAATAAGTCAAAATCTCCATCTCCAGAAAGCAATATGATTCTATCAACTTCTTTCGCGGTATCCAGCACGTCAATTGCAATACCGACATCCCAATCACCTTTTGCTGAGCCATCTCTTCTCTGAATATAAGGTTTAAGCTTTATATTAAATCCTATATTTCTCAATGCATCTTGAAATTTTAATTGACCTTCGTCATCGCGATGAATAGCGTAAGCATTTGCACTCACAATATCGCCTTGTGGGGACACATACTGCCACAACTTTCTATAATTGAACTGGCGTCCGTAGGCTTCACGCGTCGTATAATAGATATTCTGGACATCAACAAAAATTGCAATTTTTTTTGCCGCAGGAATTAAGTCCAAATGGATCACCAGTAATTGAAAATTCTGAAGTACTATAACATTAAGAAAGACTCATAGCGTCAGAGATAGGATGCTCAGAATCCGTATCGATAGCCAACAGAAATCATGTCATCCATTTCCATTTGTATGCCATTTACATTTTGATCCAGCTGCTTGGAATATCCAAACTCTATTCCATGGCCCCCAAGAATCCCTTTTTGGCCTAACAAGGCAACACTCCAGTGAGCTATCAATGTATTTCCACCATAATTATCAGGATCTGCTGTTTGTACTGGAAGCATTATTCTGGAATCTATTCCGTCTACATCGCCCTGATATTGATAAGATAACGATAGAGACATTCTTATCCATGGAACAAAAGAAACCCCGCCCCAAGCTGAAACATCGTGCTTGTCTCCGAGTGTGTAGTTCTCATCATTTTCACCAATACGCATGACTGCTTGATATTTAGCCCCCCAGTCCAACGAATGGCCGCTTTTCCCGGTATAAGATACACCAGAAAGCACGTCATAAGTTCCAGACCCCAGCTGCATTCCATAAGGCAATATTGTTTTATTCCTCATGCCCATGGGGGTCAAAACAGTGCCCTTTTGGTCAATATTTCCCGTTGGAAGACTAACGCCCAAATCCAGATGTAATTGGTGATCATTGCGGTCTGACACTTTCCATAGAGCGCTCAAAGAGGTGTCACCCATTCCGCTAGATTTGGTTTTAAAAACACCTCGCTTGGTGATGCCAGATGCGCCCATGTAAGTAAGAAGTTCCATTTCTTTTTCAAAATGATGTAGCATGAGCATCCAAAACACTGTGTCAGTCTGGGCATACATTACGCCAAACATATCCATTTTAGAGTCCATCTTAATGGGAACAACTCTCAATGTAGCCGGTTGCCCTACATCTCCATAGAAACGATTGGGGGCAGCGGTGACAATTTCATCTGAAGAAATCCGCTTATCTCCATCGAGGCTGTCTTTCATGCGCATATCCATTGTGCGGAAAGAAAGCATCCATCCTCCTTTTTGATGCGCATGTCCTGTCGATTTATGGCCGCCATGAGAGCCTTGTGTCTCATGGCTGGTTTGCTCGGCAATGCATAATGAATTAACAAGCAATAAAGGTGCTATCATAAATACAATACTTACAATTTTCACGTAGCTCGCCTCTCAAAAATTAAGGTCGACAAACTACATTTTTTTGCAGGAAAAGGAATGTGGCATATTGTCGCACTTACTGCTTGACTGGTCTCTTGAGCAGTTTTCTCTGGAGAGTGCGTCGATGCATACCCAGAATACGTGCTGTCGCAGAAACATTTCCCTTGTTTTCTAAAAGAACTTTTTGAATATGTTCCCAGGCCAAGCGGTCGACACTTGGAGGCGTCTGATGCGATCCTGTAGTAACTATGTTAATTCTCTTACCGCTGAATACTGAAAGAATTTCTTCTATATCTGCAGGTTTGCATAAATAATCCTTGGCTCCCATCTTTATTGCTTCGACTGCTGTAGACACACTTGAATAGCCGGTTAAAATCAAAACATCGATATCTGGTTTAATGATTTTAAGCTGGGGCAGAACCGTCAATCCTGATCCTCTCTCAAGCTTTAAATCTAAAATAGCTTTGCTTGGCTGATGCCTCTCACAAGAAGCAACTGCCTCTTTAGCTGTCGAGGCAGCGACAACAAAGTACCCTCTTCGAGTCAGCGCCCTTCCCAAGACATCTAAAAATATCTCATCATCATCAATAATCAATATGGTTTTTTTGTTTATCATTTTTATACTGGCACTTTCAAATTTTTTGTTAATCTGCGCTTATTGGTTCAAATATGAGCGGCAATGAAACCTTGGTAAGTACACCCCTATTGTCTGCAGGCATTATGGTGACACTGCCCCCGTAGCGATTTATAGAGGCATGCGTTAAAAAAAGCCCTATCCCCAAACCATCTTTTTTTTCGGATGAAAATGGCTTATTCAATATGTCTTTCTGATATGAAGATAGCCCTTTACCGTAATCTCGAATAGAAAATTCTAATTTTTCTTCATCCCAAAATACAGATACGTCAACTTTTTCTGGGCTAGCATCAGCTGCATTATTTAGCAAGTTCAATAACGACTGTGCAATAGTGGGATAAAAAAACGCCTCACGCGCTCTTGGATTATCGATAAAACGCACTGATACATTCAGTTCTGGATGAAGCACCTGCCATCGCTCCAATAACTGATTAACGTATTGCCGAATAGGCCTAGCCTCTTTGTTGTTGGCTGTAATGTCAGCGGTCGCGACAAGCTGCCTGAGTGTAATCCTGCATTGTTCTATCTGGCCTCGAAGGATATCTATATCCTGATTAAAGTTAGATTTATCTTGTCTCATTTCATCCACAAGAATTTTCATAGTGTTCAGCGGGGTTCCAAGCTCATGCGCTGTTCCTGCTGCCAATGCACCAATACCAATTACCTGCTCATCTCGTAACTGATTTTCTCTGTGTGTAGCTATTTGAGAGCTTTGTTGTTTCAGTGCGCCAGCCATTCGAGTAACGAAAAAAGTAATAAAAAGTGCACTCATCACAAAATTTCCCCACATACCTATGATATGCAAACTATTATTTTCTTGATGATGCCCATGGTGCAGGTCTGGGGAAAAAGCTGAAATAGGGAAGCTGCCTATCAAGAGGGCGCTGTACGCCCCCAAACATAACAGTGTGGTGATGCACGTGTAGCGAAGCGATAATGTCCCAGCAACAATGCTGACAGGAACCAAGTAATAAGAAACAAAGGGGTTTGACGCTCCGCCACTAAAATACAACAGGATAGTAAAAAAAAATACGTCGATGAGTACTTGGCAAAAAAACTCTAGCTCTGTTATTTCCATAGTCTTTAATGATCGATGCCAAGTGGCGGCAATCACCACACCATGCAAAAGAAGAATAATGCCAAGAGTTGAAACAGGTAGTCCTATATCACGAAATTTACCAAAGAATACTAAAGCTAAAATCTCACACCCAAGGATAATAGCCCTAATAACACTAAGCTGATAAAGATTTTCTTTAACGGCCGAGATCATATATGGGGTTTTTTTTATCATGCTAGTATTTTTTCAGGTTGGTCATTGTGGGTCTCAAATGACTCCGTCATTTTTCAGCGCTTCTTGAGATATCTCATCCAATCCAAACAGTTTGCCAAATATTTCTGCATTGTGGCTACCGATATCAGGTCCTGCCCAGGCTGTCTCTCCTGGGGTTTCACTAAGCTTTGGTATCATTGCAGGAATCTTCAGTGGCTCACCGTTCACCTGCACATCTTCAAACAATCCGCGTGCATTAAAATGTGGATCTCCCAGCATATCTGCTGCATTGTAAATCGGGCCTGAGGGTACATCACTAGCATCTAAAATTTCCAAAACTTCCTTGCTTTCTAGCCCCCTACACCATGTAGAGAGAGCTAGATCTATCTCATCCTCAAACTGCACACGACCTGCATTATCAGAAAAATGTGGATCCTGGGCCATGTCTGGTCGACCAATAGCTATCATTAGACGGCTAAAAATTGAATCTCCATTACCTCCAATTACAACGTATTTTTTATCAGCACACCGATAAATATTTGTGGGAACAATACCAGTTACCGTGGTTCCTGAAGGCTCACGAACTATTCCGGCGCCATCAAATTCAGGAATAACGCCTTCTAGCATATTAAACATTGCTTCATATAAAGCGATATCGACAATTTGCCCTTTGCCGCTACTGTGACGTGAAAGAAGCGACAGTAGAACGCCAAAGGCAGCATGAAGGCCAGCGATACTATCTCCAATACTGAGGTTGGGCCGAACGGGGGCTTCTCCCGGAACACCATTGACATAACGAAAGCCGCTAATTCCTTCACATACCGAAGCAAATCCAGGCTTGTGGGCATAAGGTCCAGTCTGCCCATAGCCAGATATACGGGTGTAGATCAAACCAGGGTTAGATTCCCTGAAGCGCTCTGGACCCAGATTCCAGCCCTCCATTACTCCAGGTCGAAAATTTTCTATTAATACATCGGCACCATCAATAAGCTGCCCAACTAGGTCTCTGCCTCTCTCTGATTTTAAATTGATTGTGATACATTTTTTGTTGCGGCCTAGACTTCGCCACCATAGTGAAGTTCCATCCTTTAACACTCTCCAGTTACGCAATGGATCCCCTTTGCCCGGAGGCTCAACTTTTATCACTTCGGCACCAAAATAGGCTAGCAGTGCCCCAGTAAAAGGGCCAGCAAGCAATTGTCCTAACTCTATTACTCGATATCCTGATAAAGGTTTTGTATTTACCAAAACAACACCCTCAGTTCGTTCCGCCACCTAAATAAAAATAGAATTTATCATGACATTATACCTTTGCATTCAAAGAAACCTTATAGCAAAAAATACAACAATACAGGAATCACCAGAAGAGACAATAAAGTAGAGGTCACAACTACCCCTGCTACCTCATTTGGGTCTCTATCAAACTTCAGTGCCAATAAATAATTAAACACTGCGGCTGGCATAACAGATTGTAATAAAACAACATGTTTTGCTGTTCCCGAAAGCCCTAGTATTTGAACAACCATACAAGCAAATGCGAATCCGCCACCTATACGTAATAATGAAAATATTATGCTACGACCCCAGCCTGCAGTGGTCAGGTTTGCAAGCGAGACACCCAAGGTAATCAGCATCAGCGGGATAGTCAGCCCACCCAGTAATCCCAGAGTAGAGTCAATCCAACCAGGCAGAGTTACTCCTGTTCCCAGCAGAAAAATTGCTATAATAATAGAATGGACTAGTGGCAAGAAGGCCAAATCTTTAAGTGCTACCCTAAATCCTTTATTAGAGCGAGACATCAGAGCTACCCCACCAGACATCAATGCTGCCATTTGCACAAGAAAAAAAGCCAAGGCAAGAGCCAAGCCCTGCTCCCCAAATGCAAACAAACACAACGGCAAACCCATATTGCCATTGTTTGGAAAAACCACTGTTGGCAACAATGCGCGAATACTCCCGCCAGAGATACGCAATGCCAACATACCAAGCATTGCAGTGCCTAGAAATATTAGCAGTGCTGCGAAAGCAACTGCATAAAATTCTTGTCCAGAAACTTCAACTTTACTGATAGTCGAAATAACCAAGCATGGTGCACCAATATTCATAACTATACGACTAACAAATTCAGCTGAATAAGGTATAGAAGACCGCGCCCAGCAATACCCTATGGCGGTACAAATAAAAACCGGGGCCATCACGCTCCATAACTCAAAAAACATTTATCTTTTACCTCATTTCTTAAAAATAATACGCTACACTTAAGCCTTACAGATTAATAGGTGAAGTATATTAAGCTTTGTATAATGCCAATAAAAACATACCGCAATGAATAATCTGTCGCTATCCACCCATGGAGGCAAGAATTAAAAGCGAGCCAAAATACATGAATTTTACAGGGAATCTAACACGTATCTTGATTTTATGTATTTGTGTATTCTCATACCATTCTGTAACGATTTTTGCTGCAAGTGCAGCCGTGTCCTCTAGCACTATGCTAGATACCTTTGAAGAAAAAAAAGATCTAGTGACGAATGATCCAGGACAAAATAACTTCCCAAAAAAATCTGCAAAAACTGATTCCAAGGATCCCTCTGAGTTTAAACTAATTGTTGATAGCCATCTTCTCGCTATCGAACAAAAAGAAGGCGAGGAAGGCCCTTACAGTCTAGAGTTATCAGAAATGCTTTATAACCTAGGAAAGATACTTCAAAGTAATCGCCGCCCAAATGAGGCAATTGCCGTCTACAGAAAAGCACTTTACATTAAGCGTATTAATGATGGCCTGTATGGCTTATCTCAAGAAGCGATACTGCGCGGTATTATTAACAGTCAGGCCAGTCAAGGCAACATTACCGAAACAACTATTACTTACGGTCAATTACTCCAAGTTTATTTGGAAACTTATGGCCAAAGCAGCACAAATCTCATACCCCTCATGAGTGAGGTAGGTCAATGGAATCTTGATGCATACTCCCAGACTGGAAGCCGTAATGACGGCTCTCACCTTGAAATAGCCTTCCAGTTATATTCAGATGCCATTAGGATCTTAACCGAGCATCAAGATGAATCTAACACTAAGCTATTATCGTTATTAACTAGCTTAGCCACAACATGCTACCACCTGTCTGCGCATCAGCAGTTATATCCTGACTTTGGAGAACTTGGAGCATCTGTTCCCTTTGGTTACCGGTCAATGGCTCCAAAAAACACAGTCCTAGGCCGGGGTGCTTACTTTAATCATGGCCTATTGGCACAGGACCAGATACTTAAAATACTCAATGAAAATTACAACTCCACAAAAAAAGAAAAGGCTTTAGGGCAAACTAATTTGGGTGACTGGTATCTCTTATTCGGAAAGTACCAGCTAGCAATAGATGCTTACAAAGAATCCTATAATATAGTAACTGGGAACAAAGAAGCCAAAGAAGCCTTAGACAGACTATATTCTAGGCCCGCTATGTTGCCAAGACGCGACAGTTTCTTTGGCTCTCAGGGATCTAGAATTATCGAGCCAAGACAAGAATCGACTCCGCCATCAACAGGCAACTATGTTAATCTTTTAGTAGATGTAACTGCGGCGGGAAGCGCAACTAATTTTAACATTCAAAAAATATATCCTACAGAAACACATGAATATGGCGAGCGAGCTATAGAAACTATTCGCTCAAAAAAATTTAGGCCTCACCTCAAAAATGGAGTGCCGAAATTAGCAACTGATTTTCCGATACGAGTGATACTTCCAAATGAATAAAATTAAACAGATACAGCCAGATAGCCAAAGAGTATTCTTTACCCTGCATGCAATTCTGAGTGGCGTCATAATCTTATTGTTAGGGGGGTGTGAAAGTATGGCAGCTAGCAACAACCCCAGCTCAAAATCGACTTCATCTGCCGCTACTCAGCCAGAAAAAATCGTCTTGCCTGGCACGCCAGGAATCATTCCTTCTCAAGGCTATCAGAACACACCAAACAGGGAAAATATCCCCTCTAGCATAACTACTGAAAAAGAAAATATATCAATTTTAAATGCAGAGCTAGAAAAATCAATGACCGCATTCGATAATATGCTTGCCTCCGAAAACACCACTATCGAAATTGAAGAAGACACGATGTCAAGCGATGCTTTAAGTGACACTTTAAGTGATAATAATTCTGAATCGATGGAAGAAGCTACAAACTCTAGCTCAAGCAGCGCTTCAGAGAGACCCTCGGGAGCCGAGGCTAGCAATGAAGGAGAAAATGGCAATGGAAGCAGCAGTGTCAATAATAATAACAATGCTCGCTATCAATCTTCTATTCCA
>CAJIZZ010000007.1 GCA_905181945.1 uncultured Porticoccus sp.
TCTCAAAATCACGCGCCACCATAGTCACTATTCCGGTGGAGGAGTTGATGCTAAAGTCAGCAGCATCAGTCCCGCCGATAGTATAGGTGACCGTGCCGATGGGTGTCCCGGTGAGCGCCGGAGTCACACTAGTGTAAGCAGCGTTCTCATTGATATTTAAATCAGCGATAGGGTTAATAGTAAAGCCGGAGGCTTCCACGACATTTAACACCGTTACGGTCCAGTCTTCGGTGTCGGTATTGGCGTCTTCATCAGTAGCGGTAATAGTGAAGGAGTAAGTGTTACCGGTGTCGCTATCTACAGGGTTCTCAAAATCACGTGCCACCATGGACACCACACCAGTAGAGGAGTTAATAGTGAAGTCAGCAGCATCAGTTCCGCTAAGAGTGTAGGTGACCCCAACAATAGGTGTCCCAGTGATGTTAGGAGTTACACTGGTATAGGCAGCGTTCTCATTGATAGTAACATTAGAAATTTCATCGATGGTGAAACTAACTGGTTCATTTACATCCGCTACCGTCACGATCCATGGCTCAGTATCATATCTCCCGGCTTGATCTGTGGCTCGGATGGTCAGTGAATAAGTGTTGTTGATGTCGCTATCTACAGGGTTCTCAAAATCACGCGCCACCATAGTCACTACTCCGGTGGAGGAGTTGATGCTAAAGTCGGCGGCATCAGTCCCGCCAGTGATAGTGTAGGTAAGAAAACCAGAAACAGAGCCAGTGTACCCCGGGGTGACACTGGTATAGGCAGCGTTCTCATTAACACTGACATCAGCAATGGCATTGAGTGTGAAAGCCGATCCTTCAGACACTTGGGTTACCGTGACAACCCAGTCTTCGCTATCGTTGTTTCCGTAAGTATCGGTCGCGGTAATAGTTAGCGAATAAGTATTGTTAGCGCCACTGTCCACCGGATTGTCATAGTCTCGCGCCACCATGGACACCACACCAGTAGAGGAGTTAATAGTGAAGTCAGCAGCATCAGCTCCGCTAAGAGTGTAGGTGACCGTACCGATGGGTGAGCCTGTGAGTGCTGGGGTTACACTGGTGTAGGCGGTTCCTTCAGCAACAGATACATTGCTAATAGCATTAATTGTGAAGTCTGTTGTAGCCTGTGTAATGACACGAATGTAGTCACCTTTTTGACCGTTGGCGGTACCAACTCTTAATGTTTTGTCATCAGAACCAATACTAATCCAGTCACCAGCAGATGTAGAGCTAGAGGTGTTGTTGCCATAAATGGATCCGAATTCAAAAGCACGCTTGCTGGCAGGGCTAGTAGGGTAGGTGGCGCCAGATTTTGAAACCCCCGTTCGAAATATAGTGTTGGATGAACTGGTATATATACCAAGAATTTTATTTTGAAATACTATTTGCCCTATTTTGTTCTGTCTATCTGAATTTGAATGATCATCGTTCAGGAATACTAAATAGGAGTTAACCGGAAAATTTGCAGTGTTCCGACTGGCTGAAGTGTTTGATTCGCCACTATTGACGGCGTTATAGGTTGGCAGCTGGACAGTGTTAATATTTTCACGCTCAAGGACGACAATAAAGTCATATCCGGAACTAGATCGTTGACCATTGCCACATGAATCATCGCGAGAACACAAGTTGGTTGCAGTGTGCTTTTCTTCTACATAGCTGTTGACGCTGGTAATGCCATAATCTGCATTCGCGGACAATGGAATTAGAAAAAGTAGACATAAAAGAAATATAGTCTTGAAGCGGTCATTTGTTCCGAAAAATCCAATACAACCCATTTTTCGGAGCCACCTTAAAATTAACAATTTGCCCGTTCAATTTTCAAATCACTGATAATGAGCTCACTGTATTTTTAGCAATTAAGTAGATTTTATCAAAAAAATTGAAGGAAGAGCAAGCAGGATAATGATTGTTGCTGTGAGTAGTGTTTTTATTTCCCTAACTCATCCTTTAGTTTTTTCTTACAAAGGGTAATTTAACTTAGCTTAGTTTGATTTTGAGGTATAAAGATTTCATCTTTTTAATACAAGATGCTTATTTACGTATTTTCAATTTCAGCTATTTTGTATGGGGGTGGGTACTATTAATAACAAGGAAGCGGAATATAGCCCCCCATGCCCTAAATTTAGTCTACATTTTAGTCTACATTTGAAAGTTTTATTATGAAGAAGGCTTGAAAGCCAACGGTAGTAGTGGGTACAGAGAGGTATAAAATAAACGTGGTGCCCAGAGACGGAATCGAACCGCCGACACGAGGATTTTCAATCCTCTGCTCTACCAACTGAGCTATCTGGGCGTAATAAAGATGAAACAATGGACCTGCAAAAAGAAGCGCGTATTAAACCTCCTCATCTTTGTATCGTCAATAGTATCGCAGTAAATTACTTTGAAGTGGACAAATACCCTTCAGCTTGATCAATTTCTTCGCCCGAAAAAAACTTATCTCTTTGTTCATTTAGATAGGTTCTCGCTGTGAGGTCCATCATATTTAAATGCTTCTCATTAATCAGCCGAGTTTGATGCTCTAGCCACTCATCCCAAGCTTCCTTAGAAATGTTGTCAAAAATCTCAAGTCCTTTGGGTCCTGGAAAGGGTTGGGTGTCAAGACCTTTTGATTCCTTGCCTATTTTTTTACAAAACACCATACGTGCCATAAGTTAACCTCTTTTTTGTTTAATTTCACCTAGTAGGCTTGCTATAGGTTTGGCTATGCCGATCTCTAATGGTGTGTTGGGGTTATACCAGAGAGTGTCCTGCTTAGCTAAAGCACTTTGAGGATCACATTCTATCATGACTGGCTGGTAATCTAGATGAAAGTGGCTAAAAGTATGACGTTTAGTTGGAAGTATTGTCCATGATTTTGCGGACTGATTAAGGTGCTCGCAAACAATAGAGATGTCTTTTTCATCGTCACATTGAGGGAACACCCATAGCCCGCCCCAAAGTCCTTTAGACCGGCGTTTTTGTAGTAAAAATTCACCACTTGAATTAGAAATCATCAGAAAAAAACAAGTTTTTGTGGGGATTTTTTTGGTAGGTTTTTTTGCCGGATAACTTTCTGGATTTCCTGCATTAAAGCTTTTACAGTCAGATTTAACAGGACATTCCTGGCATCTAGGTTTTGTTCGGGTGCACAGGGTAGCACCAAGGTCCATGATCGCCTGCGTGTAGTCTGCTGTCCTTTCTTTTGGCGTACGCTTTTCGGCAATCCCCCATAGGATTTTTGTCGTTGCGCTTGCCCCAGGCCAACCGCTGATAGCTTCATGCCTTGCAAGCACCCTCTTGACATTGCCATCAAGAATGGATGCAGTTTTCTGATAAGCAATAGCGTATATTGCTCCTGCTGTCGATCGGCCTATTCCTGGCAGGTCTTCTAGTTCCTCCAAACTTTCCGGAAAGTTACCATCTAGGGTGGATGTGAGCAGCTTTGCTGTCTTGTGTAGGTTCCTGGCGCGAGCATAGTAACCAAGTCCACTCCAATGATGAAGGACTTGATCTTCGGTTGCTCCAGCTAGACTTTTTAGGCTAGGAAAGCTGGCCATAAAGCGTTGGTAATAGGGGATCACAGTGCTAACTTGAGTTTGCTGAAGCATAACCTCGGAAATCCATACTCTGTAGGCCGAAGGATTATGTTGCCATGGCAGATCTTTGCGACCATACAGATCAAACCATTGCAGCAATTTAGACGCAAATAACTTTGCGTGGTAATCTGGGGTTATTTTACGGACGGCGATAACCACTATTTAAACAGGCCTTTTAGTAACGTATCCATGATCTGCTCTTTGACGTCTTTAGGCTCAGCTCCCCCGCTTTTTTCTGCACCTGCATCAGATTTGGAATTTAGTAAGCTGTTAATGAGTTTTTCTTTGATTGTCTCTTTTAAGAGCTGTTTGATAAATCCTTTTTCAGGAAGGCATCTCATGCTGCCATCTGGTGCAAATGAGCCGCTGCAGCGCAGAGGTAGATCTTTATTTCTTATGCTTTTGCTTTTAATGGGACAACCGGATTCAGAGGTTTGGTCCCCTTTAAGGTTAGCCTTTATTAGTACACTATAAGTTTGTTCTTTTAGGTTAACTTGACCATCCCCGGAGATAGCAAGATTGCCCAGACCACTGGTTAGACTAGGTATGGTAACGATTTTATTGTCTAATGAAAATTTGGTTTTTAAGCTCTGTAGTTCAGTGTAGTTAGGCCATGATTGGCTGGACAGGGCACGTTTTTCTATGATGGACGCCATCTCACAATAGCTTTGTTCCACATTAATTATGTTGAGCTTCAGGTTTTCTGCCAACAGCTCACCGGCCCCATGCATATTGTCGATTAGTATATCTTGAGTATCTCCTCGACTAGTTGCACTAAAATCTGCGGAGAGCGTCCCACTGATATCTGATAGATCCACAAGAGATGATAGCGCTTTATTTATATTAATATCCTTGAGCGTGTTGGAAAATTCTATACGAGGCATGTTGCTGCTGAGATCAATTCTTGTCGTTGCTTGGAAGACGCCATCAAAAACTTCTCCAGACAGGTCTGTTATTTCTATGACCTTGTTGTTGGAAAATAAGTTCAGGTGAAGTTTGCTAATAATGATTTGATCAACACTAAAGCTATCCAGGCTTATCTCGATATGACCCTTGCCGCCCTCCAGTAGAGCAAGAGGTACAACAATAGGAGAAAGCAAAGCTTGTGCGGCAGATCCTTTGTGATTTGATAGCTGGTCATTAGTAGCTTTTTGGTCAACTTTTTGCAAGGCTGTAGGCAGAATTAAATCAGTACCTCTGAGCTTTATGTTGAGTTTGCGGGGGCTAGTCAACTTCAGCGAGGCATCACCGTTAATAGTGAAATCATCTGAGTTAAACTTAATATTATCTAGAGTTAGCAATTTTTCTAGCTGATAGTTAGCATTAAAACTTAAGGCAATGGGCAGATTTTCGATGCCATTAACGCTCAACTTTGTGGATTCTAGCGCTATCATTTTTTCTTTTTCATGAAATATAATTTGAGAGCTGAAAGTTACATCAATTGGAATTGGATAGTCTGGATGGATGGTTGAAAATTGTAATCCTACAGAAAATGGTTTTTCATCTAAATTAAGATTTTTTCCGGTAAGATTTAGTTTTTCTACAACTGTTTTCTGTTGGGCTGCTGAGACAACAGTAAGCTTAGCATTCTTGAGATTTAGGCCATCAATAGCAAGCTCGAAGGGGAGGGCTGGAATGCTTATATCTTGTTTTTTTGTGGAGGTAATTTTAGTCGAGGCGGCGACAATATTTTCAGCTTCTGCGGTTGCCTGAATGGTAATGTCTGCACCATAGATCGATATCGTCTTGAGGCGTACGGTGCTAGACAGTAGAGCCATCCAGTCTAGACTGAAGTCAGCCTGCTCAAAACGAATCTCCGGAATATTTTTTCCTGATATCGATGTAGCGCCGGCATTAACTGCCAGATTTGGGAAGAATGACCAGCTAAGATCACCATCTATTGCTAGATCGACACCATTTTCTTTGGCAAGTTTTGATAGCTCAGGTTTATAGCTATTTGGATCTACGCCTACCATTAAAAACGATGCCGTTGTAATAGCAACTATGCCAAGTAGACATATTACCCAAATAAAAGCTTTTAATAGTTTCAATTAGATCGCTCCTGTGGCGACATTTTTGTATTTATCCCAACATCCACCAAAACCATAGACTGCTAAGTAGGTTACCATAGGTTAGCATTTTACCTGTAGGTGCTTTATTTATTCTAGTTAATGAAGCTTCTTGTATCTTTTGTTTATGATAAAAGTGGAAATTTAAGGGCATATAAAAATTATTCCTAATATAAGTTGCAATAAATATACCCTTATTCTGGAAGGGCTCCTTCGCTAGCACTATAATGAATGAGAATGGGCTGAATGAAATTTTTTATGTATGATCATCTTGGTTTATAGAATGATGGTTGTTCTAACAAGTCTGAATGAAAAGAATCTTGTTTTATATAAAGTGTTTTGGAGAAATACATGACGCAACGAAAAGCTAAAGTGAGTCGCGACACGCTTGAGACTCAAATCTCTGTTGAGGTTAATATTGACGGCACAGGGCAGGCAAGCTTTGAAACTGGCGTACCATTTCTTGACCATATGCTCGATCAAATTGCGCGACATGGCCTCATAGATCTTACTGTGAAAGCTAAAGGTGACACTGAAATAGATGATCATCATACAGTAGAAGATGTGGGCATCACTATTGGGCAGGCGTTCAAACAAGCGCTCGGAGATAAAAAAGGTATTCGTCGCTATGGCCATGCTTATGTACCTCTAGACGAAGCTTTATCTCGTGTTGTTGTGGATTTTTCGGGGCGCCCTGGATTAGAGATGTTTGCTGATTTCTCTCGCCCTAAAGTTGGAGATTTTGACGTAGATTTAACCTATGAATTTTTTCAAGGATTTGTTAATCATGCAGGAATTTCACTGCATATTGATAATTTTCGCGGCAATAATGCACACCACCAAATTGAAACAATTTTTAAGGCATTTGGCCGCGCTTTGCGTATGGCCGCAGAGTTTGATCCAAGAATGGCAGGAGTGATGCCCTCAACAAAGGGGTCACTCTGAAATACTTAAATTTGATCATCTCATTGAAAAATTACTGAATAGAGGCTTTATGCAGCTATTTTTTGTGCCGTAACCTCCGCTAAATTAGTTTGTCGATTATTCGGCAATGAAATTTTACCTAGTTACTGATAATTACTTATGTTAGCCAAACTTAAAGATTGTTTAAGCCGATTTAACATAAAAGACGCGCTTTTTTTGTCAATGCTCATTCATGGGATACTGATAACAGATCTATTGATTTTAAAATTTGATAAAGCTGAAAGTAGCAAAGAATTGATGAACTTTGAGGCTATTCTGTTATCAAAAAGTGTTCTAGAGCCTTCTCCTCCTTTGGCAGAAAAAGCCTCTGAGGAGGCTGACTCAAAAATAGTAGAAGAATTCGAACCAGAAATTACGAAAGATAATATTGCATCTATACAGGAAGAGATAACTCCTGTTGAACCCGAATCAGTTCAACAGCAGCAAGAATCAGCAGTATCCGCTCCAGAGCCGGTCGAAACTCCAGAAGTAGGAGAGGATGATGCAAGAAATGCTGGATTGGCAGCATTAGATGACTTTAGTCGGCAATTTGCAATGCATGTTGCACAATATAAAAAATACCCCAGAATTGCCCAACGTCGAGGATGGCAAGGAGAAGTCGTCCTGCAGGTTAAATTGACACATCAAGGGAAATTGATCACAAAAGAGTTAAAAAAATCAAGTGGGTTTAAAGCTTTAGATAAGGAAGGCTTAGATATGATCGATAGGGCAGCACCCTTTCCAGCGCCGCCAAGTATTTTAAGTGGAAAAATATTTACAATTTTAGTGCCAATTAAATTTACATTGCTTTAACTTTATCAGGAAAAAATTATGTGGGAAGTAATTCAGGCTGCAGGTTGGCCAATATGGCCATTAATTTTCACTTCCATAGTGGCTTTCGCAGTTATCATGGACCGGCTAGTTGCTTTGCGAGATAGCGTCGTAATTCCAGAAAATTTAGTTAGCGATCTAGAATTACAGTTACAGGATGGCCCGCTAGATAAAGAGGTGTTAGAGCGGCTCAGTAAAAGCTCTTTATCAGGCTTAATGCTAGCTACTGCTATTGAAAATCAAGGCGAGTCACCGGAAATTCTTAATGATGCTATCGTGAAGACAGGTGACTCTATTAGTCATCAATTAGAAAAATATCTTTTTATTTTGGCAATGATTTCAACAGTAGCACCCTTGCTGGGACTGTTTGGCACAATTGTGGGAATGGTGGAACTATTTAGTTCTTTTACAAGTAATGGTCAAGATGTGGAACAGTTTGCACGTGGAATTTCTGTTGCACTGTATAATACTGGCGGTGGTATTGTTGTAGCAATCCCAGCTATGATTGGTTATAAAATTTTTCGTGCAAAGATAGATCATCAGATTCATGTTATGGAAAATAATGCGCAGCGAATAATTAATTTTTGCAGTGTTGAGGGTAAATAAGCATGCGCTCAAAAAGAAGAAATCACGATGACGATATAGAACTTAACTTTATTCCGTTAATAGATGTTTTATTAGTAGTGATTATCTTTCTAATGGTAACGACGACGTTTGCGAAGTTGAGCGAAGTTAAAATTAATTTACCTATCGCTGAAAAAAATCAAGTAAATGAAGAAACGGCACCCATTAGGGTCGAAATCACCGAAGATGGCCATTATTTCATCAATAACGAGCCCCTGGTCTCCACTGAAATTGAAAGTATCGCGAACGTTTTGAGAGAACTTGCGCAAGACAAGCAAGACACACAAGTCATTATAAGCGCTGATGCAAACGCTCGCCATCAGTCTATCATTAACCTCATGGAGGCTGCTCGAAAAGCTATGCTGAGCAAGATTGCGTTTGCCACAAAATCTAATAATGAATAGTAATATTATGGAGAATAATTTTAAGTTTACCTTTAGGCTAAAATTTGCCTCCCGGCTTCATTAGGTAAAAATTGCGTAATTAAAAACCCCACTGGTATCAAGGGATATGACAGATTTTCGTACAAAGATTGCCGTACTAGATTATGGTATGGGGAACCTTCATTCTGTTTCTAAAGCTTTGGAGTATATAGCTCCTCGAGCGGAAGTGATTGTGACGGAAGATCCTGTAGAAATTGATAGTGCTGATCGCTTAGTTTTCCCTGGCGTAGGCGCCATGCGCGACTGCATGTTAAATATTCGGCGTCTTGGGTTTGACAAGCTAATACTCAAAGCGATAACTGAAAAGCCAGTTTTGGGTATTTGTCTGGGAATGCAGGCATTGCTGGGGCATAGCGAAGAAAATAATGGAGTTGAGTGTCTGGATGTCTTTTCGGGCAGCTCTAAGTTCTTCGGCCATAATATGCGTGATACCAGTGGAGAAAAGCTAAAAGTACCCCATATGGGCTGGAATCGTGTTCACCAAGAAATGGACCACCCTATGTGGCAAGGTATTGAGCAAGATGCGCGTTTTTACTTCGTGCATAGTTATTTTGTCGAGAATAACTTTACAGAAATTGTAGCTGGAACCACTGATTATGCATTTAAATTTGCAGCAGCACTCACGACAAAAAATTTATTTGCTGTGCAGTTTCATCCGGAAAAAAGTCATTCGTCTGGGTTGCAGTTGCTCGAGAATTTTGTGACCTGGAAGGGTATCTGAGGACCTCAAAGAGCACTTATTTTTTTATATGAGTCAGAATATTTTGCTGAGCATGTGTGCACCAAGGCATGCATATATTTTGTGTGGTGTGTAGTTAACCTATAGGAATAAATTTTTGCTAATTATACCGGCTATTGATTTAAAAGACGGACAGTGTGTGCGCTTAAGGCAGGGTCGCATGGAGGACTCTACAGTATTTGATGGAAATCCTGTAGATATAGCGGGACGCTGGGTTGATGCTGGAGCTCGCCGATTGCATTTGGTTGATCTAAACGGTGCTTTTGCCGGCAAGCCGGTAAATAGTGACGTAGTTGCTGCTATCTCTCAAGCATATCCTGAACTACCTATTCAGATTGGTGGTGGTATCCGTAGCGGCGATATTATCGAGACCTATCTTGCCGCAGGCGTGATGCATGTAATCATAGGGACCAAGGCTGTAAAAGATCCGAGTTTCGTGACAGACATGTGTAAGCAATTTCCTGGTCATATTATTGTTGGTATTGATGCAAAAAAAGGTCTCGTAGCAACTGATGGCTGGGCTGAAGTGACAGATGTTAAAGCTACAGACTTGGCTAAAAGATTTGAGCATGATGGCGTTAGCGCCATTGTTTATACTGATATTGATCGCGATGGAATGATGCAGGGCGTTAATGTTGAAGCTACTGTATTAATGGCAAAGGCCTCTTCTATTCCCGTTATTGCCTCAGGTGGAATCACTAATATGGAAGACATTGTGGCGCTCAATGGCGTGGTTAAGCCTGGTATTTACGGTGCTATTACCGGAAGGGCAATCTATGAAGGAACTTTAGATGTTGCCGCCGCCCAAGATTTATGTGATCGGCAATCAGTCAAGTAGGAATCTAGCACTGTTGGCTGACAGGTTTTATCTATTTAAGAAGCAATTCTATCAAGGCCTTCTGTGAGTGAAGTCTGTTTTCAGCCTCACTCCATACTACAGACCACTGAGACTCCATGATGGTCTCGCTTATTTCTAGCCCGCGATATGCAGGAAGGCAATGCATAAACAAAGCGTCAGCGGCAGCTAAACCCATTGCCGCTTCGTTCACCTGAAACCCAGAAAAAGCTTTTTTTCGTAGCTCACTTTCTGATTCTTGCCCCATAGAAGCCCAGGCATCAGTTGCCACTAAGTTGGCTCCAGAGATGGCTACAGTTGGATCACGCACTAATGTGACGTGACTACTTAATTGATTGAGCAGTGTGGAGCAGGGTTCGAATCCTTTTGGACAGGCAATCAGAAGTTCAAAGTCAAGCATTTCTGCTGCATGCATATAGGATTGACACATGTTATTACCATCCCCCACCCAAACGACTCGTTTCCCTTGAATGCTACCTCTGTGCTCAATATATGTTTGCATATCTGCAAGCAGCTGACATGGATGATGATCATCGGTTAGAGCATTAATCACAGGGACTGAGGAGTACGCTGCAAAATTTTCAATTGATTGCTGGCTGAATGTCCTCATCATGACGATGTCTACCATGCTTGAGATTACTCTTGCCGAATCTTCTATGGGTTCGCCGCGGCCAAGTTGCGTATCGTTAGGGGAGAGAAAAAGTGCATTGCCACCTAGTTGAGCCATGCCTGTTTCAAAAGACACCCTAGTTCGTGTCGAAGATTTTTCAAAGATCATCGCCATAACCTTGCCTATGAAAGGCTGATAGATAACCCCTTTATGTTGCGCTTGCTTGAGTTCAGCGGCTCTCTCTAAAAGTTTTTTAAATTCTTTTTTTGATAAATCTTTGAGTGTTAAAAAATGTCTAGGTGTCATTTCTCTATTATCCTTGTTCGATCACATCAGTGAGAATATTGACTAAAAGTTCAGTTTGTTCATTCGTGATATTAAGAGGGGGAAGTAGTCGAATGACTGATCCAGCGGTAACGTTAATTAACAGTCCCTGCTCGGCTGCACTATCAACTAAATCTTTGCAAGGAAAGTCGAGCTGAACCCCAATCATGAGACCTTGGCCCCGTATATCGATCAATTTCGAGCAATTTAAAAGCTTGTGTTGAAGTTGCTCCTTGATATAGTTTCCTTGCTCTTTAGCCCTTGAGCAAAGCTCTTCATTGATGATGGTTTCTACAGTAGCAAGCGCCGCAGCGCATGCTAATGGATTTCCGCCAAAGGTGGATCCATGACTACCAGGATGCATTAAATCAGCTGCTTTTTTACCGGCAAGACAGGCCCCAATAGGGACACCGTTGGCCAAGCCCTTGGCTGTAGTTACAATATCGGGAAGAAGGTTATATTGCTGGTAGTTAAAATAAGACCCGGTACGGCCGTTACCTGCCTGAATTTCATCTACTATCATCAACCAGTCATGTTCATCGCAAATTTGACGTATTTGCGGCAGATAGTCTGCATCAGGAACTATAACTCCCCCTTCGCCTTGTATTGGCTCAACTAGAATCGCGACTATATTCTTGTTATTTTTAGCAATTGCATTGATTGCATCAATATTATTGTAGGGAGCCCGAATAAATCCCTCTAGCAGCGGCCCAAACCCAGTTTGGTAGCTTTTGCTCCCCGTAGCTGACAATGTCGCTAATGTTCTACCATGAAAAGAATTTTCCATCACAATAATAGTGGGTGCAGAAATATTTTTTCCACTTCCAAATAATCTTGCCAGCTTGATCGCAGCCTCGTTAGCTTCAGCCCCAGAGTTGCTAAAGAATAATTTCTCCATACCAGAGATAGCTCTTAGTTTTTCTGCTAGCCGCTCTTGTGTCTGAATGTTGTAGAGATTAGAGCAGTGGATAATAGATGCAGCTTGAGTCGATATAGCTTCTGTCACGGCAGAGTGTGCATGCCCTAGGCCACAAACCGCAATCCCTGATAGCGCATCTAGATACCGCTTGCCGAGATCATCCCATACCCAGGAACCTTCGCCTTTGCACAGGGTAAGTTTTCTTGTACCGTAATTATTCATTAATGCACTGCTGGTCATACTTGTTACTCTGCTATCTATGAGAAATAAGGATTAAGCCGCTGCGCTAACTTAAGAACGAAAAAAGGCAGCTGCTGCTGCCCACAATCAGAATACTATAAGGATTTTCTTGAATTGGCAATGGCTAGAAGGACTGATTAATAGTCCTCTTTCGGGGGCTTAATTTTCACCTTGCGGCGCCCAAGCCAAGACCATAGGCCCGTTATAGCTAAAAAGCAGGTTAACAAACCAATAAAGTCGAAAAATAGAACACCTATGTTGCCAAAAAAACGTCCACTATGTAAATCTAAAATAAGCGTCTCTAGAGAAATGCCAGGTAGTTGCGAGTCTTGATTGAGTTTCAGTCTAATCTCTGACGGGAGAGATCTTGATGTTTGCCACTGTTTAATTTCAGTCTTGCTAGGCAGAATCTCAAGTGTTTCAAGATCTAACGATAATATTTGTGAATTAGATTTGATGAAGGTTGTATTATAAAAGTATCCGAGATTGGTTGTGTCTTTAGGTAAGCCGTTTGACAGATTAATTTTTTCTACAAGCTCTCCACTAGAGGTAAGGATAACTAGCTCATCAGTACATAACGCTAATAAAAATTCAGGCGTTACCACACCACTAAGAAGGGGAGGGTTGCAGCTAGCAACAGGCTCAGTATCCAGAAATAATGTCCTCTCCCCAGGATGATGTAACCATTTTTCGCCAACTAAAAAACCTGACAACGAGGCTGTTTCAAACCCATACCAATCAAGCAGCCATGCTGAGCTTAAGATTTTTTTATTGAGCCCTGCAGCTGGCGAATGATTTAACAATACCCCTGTGATAGCGAGAAGAACTAGCATTAGCGTTACCGATAAGCCAACTCGTCGATGCCACCGCAGGTTAAAAGAAATATTTTTTGGTTTACTTTGCATCAAGTAGGGACTTCCTATGGTGGGGTATGGGTATTTCTTATCGTTATTTCTTTAGGGTCAATACTTGTTGATGGTAAAAGAGGGCAAGTCTAGCCGTCTTGTTGAGCGCCCTAACCGATAATGTTGCCCCTGTAATACCATCGATATATTGGTCTAATTTATAATCAGTCGTCATTTTTACATTCTTATACTGATTCGTAAATGATGGATAGCGGACTTCCCATCCGCGTGTTTCTCTAAAAGCTAAAACCTTCACATGCTGTATGTGAAAATTCTCCAGAGTGCCGTTTACCAAGATACCAATAGTGATGGGCTTCTCTTTTCCAATTTCCTCTAATATCCAAGCAGTTTTTTCGCCTTCCTGATAGTACCTAACACGCATTCCTCTGACATTGCGACCAAGAATGTCACTTGATTGCTTTTTTAGCTCCGGAGTCAGCCAAAGTGATTTAGCTTCAAGTATTGGCGAGTTGAAATTTTCAGATAAAAAATCAGGGGTCGTTTGATAGGTTTTACTGTATACATTGCTTGAGATCAAAGCGGAGAGGACCATATGTAGAAAAAAGAAAGCTACATATGTAGCTTTCTTTTGAGTACCCTTTTTTTTGAGGGACAACAGGCCTACAACTTTAGAGATAATATTAATTTTAGAAACTCCAGCCAACGCCAACATTATAACCCTTGTATTCTGCCCCGCTGTCATTGTTTTGATCAAAGTAGTCTACTTTAAGCACGACTTGCTCATGTATCCAGTAATTGAAACCAAGATCAGCTTGTTTTTTCTCTGATCTCTGGTTGCCGCCAGCAGTATTATCATACTGGTTGAAGCGAGCAAAGACTCCTAGCTTGTCAGTGATTTGGTAAGATGGCTCAACATACCAACCTTCTTGTTCATCTGCGCCCGCTTGGATGATTTCGATATCGCTATCGAGATCCCAGTGAGCATATAGCGCCCTAAAACCGAATGGACCGTTTTTATACGCCACATGCGCTTCAATTAGGAGGGCGCTAATACCTTCTTTTCCAGATAGCTTTTCACCCTGCCAGATATCCCCTTGATGCTGAACGGTGGTTGCTAACTCAAGACCTGGTGCACCGGTGTATTTTAGACGAGCTGTATATGCAAGATCATCACCTTTGGCTTTGCTGACCTTCTGACGACCATCGCGAATTTTATAGTTGCCAGCACTCGGACTGATATACAGGCCCGAATGAGCGCCCGCATCATAGCTAAGGCCTTCACTGATTTCGCCGCTGAACATTGCACCACCTTCCCACCATGTAGACGGGATAATATTTTTCTCGATAGGGTTGCGCTCTGTACCATAGAAAGTTTCAGGCTCATGTGTTTCGTTGAGCATGCCAACAGGTATCAAGAATACACCTGCCTTGGCCCTATGGTTGTCAGCGTAGTCGTATTCGACATAAGCCTGTTCTACCTCAACTTCACCAGACTGTCCTTCACCAGCAACACTGTGTTCGATCTCAAATTCTGAAAAAAATCTTAACTTATCGTTGTATTGATGGCCTGCAAATAATACAAATCTATGGAGGTCAAACTCATTTTTTGAGTCTGCTGAGTTGTCAGAGCTATGATTATTGTAATGAAGCTCGCCATAGCCACCTATACTTGTCTTGCTGGCCCACTCAGCTAGCTTTGCTGCTGGACCTGATGTGACTTCTTCTACAGCAACAAATGCAGATTCAGTTTTGGCGTCATTCTCAGACAGACCTTTTTTTAAGCTATTTATTTCTGCTTGTTGTTTTTGGATCAGCTCCCACATTTCATCCAAACTGGGTCTTGAGTTAGCCTCTGCTGAAAGAACAGCAAATAAAACTAGTCCGACTGTCATTATGCCTCGCAACATAGATCCTCCTTTTTTAATCAATTTTTATGTTAAGTGAGAGAAGTAGAGTTGGCGCAAGTAAAGAATCGCATAAACTGTATCGCCATTTTGATAATCATAACCTATCTAAATGCAAATGAGAACAGTTATCATTATCATTGTTCATTAAAAAAATAATATGGATTTTTGGCTTGTATTTTTTCTTGAAGAGGTAGCGGTATTGCTATAGCATGCAGTCCCTTCATGGTACAAGTGAATTAGTTAAGTCGTCATGATAAGTAAGAAAATTTTATTATTAGCTGCATTTTTTTTTAGTTTTTCTTTTAATGTTCATTCAAGTACAGCGCACAGTATTGAGCATTTTGGTTATGATCATAGCGGTTCCGCTGAATGCCAAGATTGCAACCTAAGACAACAAACAGCCAAGCTACTTAATCCTCTAGAATTTTCTGATTTTAGCCTATTAGTTTTTTCAGCCCCCAAAAGTGATATCTACGAAGACAGTCAAATTTTTCGCAGACTATTGCTGACAAAGCAACCCCAAGCCCCATAAGCAATTCCTAGAAGTAAAACTTAGTTTAATTATTTTTTAGCTAAATTCTTTATAGGAATATTACTATGCGTCATTTTATGTTGTGCATTCTTGCGGTGTGCTTTTCAGCACATGCTGAGAACGTCAAAATTAATATACAAGAAATACCAGTAACAGCGAATCCGCTTAATTTATCTTCTAGCGAGATGGTCACCCCGGTAAAGATAATCAGTAACAGCGACTTAAGAAAAAATAGCTCTGCTTCTCTTGGGAGAAATTTAAAAAACATACCAGGTATAAGCAATAGCGGGTGGGGTGATGCTATTGGTCGACCAGTTATCCGTGGAATGGATGGCAATCGAATCAAAATCCTTAATAATGGTATGGAGGTGAATGATGTTTCTGCCATGTCAGGCGATCATCCTGTAGGCATAGATGCTTTATCTGCAGATCAAATTGAGATCATAAAAGGTCCTGCATCTGTGATTTATGGAGGTGGCTCTGTTGGTGGAACTATTAATATTATCGACCATGCTATTCATACTGAAATCAGTAAAGGACTTCATGGCACCTATGATTTAAATCATGGCGGTTCTCTTAGAGAAACCACAAACTCGCTTTCAGCAGATTATGGTTTTGAAAACATCATGCTGCATTTTGATGGATTTAAACGTGACAGCAAGAACCTAAAGATACCTGGCGACTCGGTATCATCCAAGCTCAGCAAATCAAGGGCAGCAGAGGGCGAACCCCTTGCCAGGTCAGCTAATGGCAAAAATACACTCAATAATTCATATAATGACAGTCAAGGAGGTTCTCTTGGAGCGTCCTACATCTTCGATGATGGATACACTGGTTTTTCATACAAGGGCTATGATCTGGAATACGGTAATCCAATTGAAGATGGCGCAATGATGGATGTTGAGTCAGATAGGTATAATTATGTATACCAAATAGATAACCTCTGGTCTGGCATCAATAGCCTAAAGTTTGATACAAGTTATACTGAATATGAACATAGTGAATTAGAGCCAAGTGGTGAAGTCGCTACTCAGTTCTTAAGAAACACCTATGAGGGGAAAATTGAGCTAACTCATTCTCTGATTAGTCAAGCAAAAGGTGTTGTCGGCGTTGATTTTGGGGCATCGAGATTTACTAAAAATCTTGGTGATCCAATGATCGCAAATAACGATTCCAAAAAAATATCATTATATATGTTGGAAAAGTTTTCTTTTAGCAACCAAGAGCTTACATTGGGTCTGAGGCAAGGTTACGTCAGATATAATGGCAATGATTTTGTGAGTGATGATGGATGTACTCACGATTACACAGAAGAAAAAGATTGTGAAGCTTCTGGTGGAGTCGAAAACTCAACTAGCTTCGAGGACTCTGAAAAAACATTTCAGACTTCAAATATATCCCTAGGAACAAAGATGCAGTTAAGGTCTGATCTGTCGCTAGGTGTTACTTTGAGTCATATACAAAGAGCGCCTGCTTACGAGGAATTATTTGCATATGGTCACCATCATGCGACAGAAACAATTGAACAGGGAGATAGAGGTCTTAGTGAAGAGCGCTCAAATTCATTGGATGTGACGCTAGAATGGGTTGGTAAAGATAAAGAATTTACATTCTCTCCTTACTATACTCGCTTTAATAGTTATATAGCCTTGTTGAATTCTGGACAGACTCAAAAACATCTCCATGAGGGCGAAGAAGAAAGTGAAGGTATTGGAGTTTATAAATATCAAAATATCCCAGCTGAATTTTATGGCTTTGAGTTCCAGGGTGGTTTTGACTTAACTAAAAACTATAAGTTAAGTATTTGGGGTGATTATGTCAGGGCTAAAAATAGAGATGGAAGTGATGATTTACCCAGAATACCGCCACTCACTTTAGGCGCTGCTGTCTTTGCTAACTGGGGCGGCCTAACGAGTGATTTAAGTATGAGGCAAGTTTTTAACCAGAGTAAGATAGGCAAGTATGAGCTCAAAACTGATGATTATTTTGACCTTGCGCTTAATCTAAGCTATCAAATTCCTGCAAAAAAATCGGTAAGCATTTTTATAAAAGCTGAAAATTTACTTGATGAAGATATTAGAGACCATGCCTCATTCATAAAAGATCAGGTTTTATCTGGAGGAAGGTCAATCACAGGAGGAATTTCATATAATTTTTAAAGAAATACGACTATCAGGTAATTATTCCATATTGCTCTACACAGGCCACTTTGGTTGTCTGTGTAGAGTAGGTAATAATTATACTTTTTGAATGGATAATTTTTAGGAAAGAAATGGGTTTAGCGAAATCAATAAAAGAGCTAAAATATCAACAAATGAATTTAGTTATATTTTGTTTCTTTCTGGAGATGTAAATTAATGGATATTATGGACACCATTCGCGAGCAAATAGAAGAGAACCCTATTATTCTTTATATGAAAGGATCTCCAAATGCACCGCAATGCGGTTTTTCTGCGCGCACTATAGAGGCGCTCACTGCTTGCGGTGAGCGTTTTGCTTTTGTGGACATATTGACTAACCCAGAGATTCGATCGAATCTTCCTCTATACGGAAACTGGCCGACATTCCCCCAGCTTTGGGTAAAAGGTGAGCTGATTGGAGGTTGTGATATTATTGCAGAGATGCATGCAAAAGGTGAGCTAGCCCCATTAATCAAAGAGGCGTCCCAAGCTGCTTGATTTGGTTTCTGGCTCCAAGCGCAGACGGCGTAGTTAGTTGTTAGTGTTTGCCTATAAATGCTATAGAAAATTACAATGTAACTGCCATCTTTGATAGTGTAATATTACCATTGTTATCTTGAAAGGATGATGAGATAGCTGACTGTCTTGGCTGTTTAATTACGACAAAAAGGAGTTTTATTATGGGAGTATTAGTAGGCAAACAGGCCCCAGACTTCACTTCTGGTGCGGTACTGGCTAATGGTGAAATTGTTGATGAATTTAACTTGCATGCAACCATCAAAGGAAAGAAAGCGGTCATCTTCTTTTATCCTTTAGATTTTACGTTTGTATGCCCTTCAGAATTAATTGCATTTGATCATCGTATCGAAGAATTTAAGAAACGAGGCGTTGAAGTAATAGGTGTTTCTATTGATTCTGTGTTCACTCATAACGCATGGCGCAACACAGCGATTAACGACGGCGGTATTGGGCAGGTAAGATACCCGTTGGTTGCTGATATGAAGCATGAAATTTGTCAAGCTTACGATGTTGAGTTTGGGGACGCTGGAGTTGCTTTCCGCGGCTCATTCTTGATTGGTGAAGACGGTATTGTGTACCATCAAATCGTTAATCATTTGCCATTAGGGCGTGATATCGATGAAATGCTTCGTATTATTGATGCGTTAAGTTTTCATCAAGAGCATGGCGAAGTATGCCCAGCTGGCTGGAAAGATGGCGATAAGGGTATGGCGGCATCTCCTGATGGGGTTGCATCTTATTTGGCAGAAAATGCAGATAATCTTTAATTTCGACAGACAAAATTAAAGATTATATTTTCAAGCTATTTGGGAATACTATAAAGACCGCAGAAGAATATTCTGCGGTTTTTTTTGTTAGACAGATAACTATTTTTTGGAGACTCTAGTGTCTATAGAAAGAATAATCGAGTTGGAAACTAAGCTGGCCTACCAAGAAGACACTATTCTTCAGCTCAACGATGTAGTATGTCGACAGCAAAATCAGATCGATGCGCTGCTCAAGAGGTATGAGCTATTGGCCTCATCAACAAAGATATTATCTGATAAGTTTTTAGAAGAGACTGAAGAAACAGTTAGACCCCCACACTACTAAATAATTGTGCTGTCACTCTAGCTAAGATTTACCTTAGCTCTCAGTCTCCACTTGATCACCTGTGGTGAAAAAATCCGACCCCATCATAGCTGTAGTATTTAAAATTCCCCTCCCTGAGACCGAAGGTATCAATATATGTGCTGGTTTTTCTAGACCATTAAGAAAAGGCCCTACAAGACGAGCATTGGTGAGCGAGCGGATCAAACCCAGAGCTATGCTTGCAGCATCCATGTTTGGCATAATCAATACGTTTGCTCTTCCGGTAATGTTGGTGCTATTACAAATAGTCTCCCTGAGTGTTTCATTGAGAGCAGACATAGCATGCATTTCACCATCAATTTCAGTATGAGAAATTTCAATGCGAAGTTTTTCCGCAGCTCGTTTCATTTTATGAGCTGACTGGTCGTCATACGTTCCGTAGTTGGAGTGTGATAGTAGAGCGACTTTGGGCGTGACGCCGCATCCTTTTACAAAATTGATCGCATCTTTTGTGATATCAACAATCTGCTCTTCAGTGGGATTTACATTAATAAATGCATCAGCCAGAAATAGCGGCCCATCATCCAATAGTAAAATGCAAACAGATGAAACGCTGCTGTTGTTATTGCGCGGAGGAATGATACTTGTAATCTTGCTGAGATGTTGGTCATAGCGACCAGATTTTCCGCAGATTAATCCGTCAGCATCTCCCAATGCCACCATGATAGATGCAATCACTGTATTGTCTGTATGTATTGAGTTCCTTGCGGTTTCCACAGAAATACCAGCACGCCCCACACATTTATGATAATGCCGCCAGTAATTTTCATGATGATCGCCATCCTCAGGATTAAAGATCTGCAGATCAACACCCGGGGTGATGCGTAAGTTCATTTCTTTGATTTTACGGTCAATTACAGCGGGCCGACCAATCAATATTGGCGTGGCTATTTTTTCGTCAATAACACCTTGCATAGCCCGAAGTACGTCATTATTTTCACCTTCAGCATAGGCTATTCTTGGCGGATTTCTTCGGGCTCTTTCGATCATAGGTTGCATAAATAGCTGACTACGATTGACGTAGCTATGCAGTTTATTCCGGTATGCTCGAAGGTCTTTTATTGGTCTGGTGGCAACACCACTTTTCATGGCTGCTTTGACAACGGCTAAGGGTATCTCTTCAATAAGACGAGGATCAAACGGCTTAGGAATAAGGTAATCTGGGCCAAATTTGAGGTCTTCTCCGACATAGGCTTTAGCAACTACCGGCGAAACTTCTCGGTGAGCTAGATCGGCAATAGCCTTTACGCAAGCTTGTTTCATTTCATCATTGATTGTGGTTGCCCCGCAATCTAAGGCACCCCGAAATATAAAAGGAAAACAGAGAACATTGTTGACTTGATTTGGATAATCAGAGCGGCCTGTTGCTATGATGGCATCAGGTCTAGCAGCCTTAGCCAATTCGGGCATAATCTCAGGCGTTGGGTTAGACATAGCAAGTATTAATGGATTGGGCGCCATCTTTTTGACCATATCTGCTTTTAGAATTCCTGGACCAGACAGGCCTAAAAATAGATCGGCGTTTGCTATAGCGTCATCAAGGGTTCTATCACTGGTTTCAACTGCATAATCTTCTTTCCAGGGGTTCATTCCAACCCCTCTACCTTTGTATATGACGCCATTACGGTCAATCATTCGAACATTTTCTTTGCGCAGACCCATCGTTACAAGAAGGTTTACGCAGGCAATACTTGCCGCGCCAGCGCCAGTCACAACAATTTTTATGTCCTCTATATTTTTTTCTACGATTCGCAGACCATTGTATATGGCTGCAGCCGACACAATGGCTGTTCCATGCTGATCATCATGGAAAACAGGTATGTTCATTCGCTCTCTTAATTTCTGCTCAATAAGAAAGCATTCAGGGGCTTTAATATCTTCTAGGTTGATACCACCAAAAGTTGGCTCAAGCGAGGCAACGATATCTATGAATTTATCTGTATCAAGCTCGTCAATTTCGATATCAAATACATCGATATTGGCAAATTTTTTAAATAAAACTGCCTTTCCTTCCATCACAGGTTTCGATGCTAGGGGTCCTATGTCTCCAAGACCCAAAACTGCGGTCCCGTTGGTGATTACACCGACAAGGTTGCCGCGAGCAGTAACTTTATCTACGTCTGCAGGGTTTTTTACAATATAACCACAAGCGTAAGCTACTCCTGGTGAGTATGCCATGGCTAGATCGCGCGCATTAGCCATTGGTTTGGTAGGTCGGATTTCCAGTTTTCCTGGCGAGGGTTCCATATGATAGCGAAGAGATCTTTCTTTGAATGAATCGTCCATCGTTCTTTCTCGTAATTTAAGGATCAGGGTAATTTTGGGTTAAATTCTAATACCCTGAGAATTCGATATTCTAACGCGAGAGTGAATATTATTCCTAAGAAAATTGCCTTATTCTAATTTTAATTATTGAGTTACTGGGGGGTTATGCTTTGAATATAGATTTATGATGTAAGCAACAATGTTATCAGCAACAGGTACGAGGCAAAAAGTATGTCGCTTATCCATTATATTGAATCTAATGGTGACGAATATGAGATCGAGCTAGCTCTTGATAATTCGGTGATGCAGAGTCCAGCAGAGTCTACAATTGACGAAATTCTAGCTGAATGTGGAGGGAAATGCCTTTGCGGGACTTGTCACTGTTATGTCGATGAAGATTGGGTGGGCAGAGTGGGGGAAGCGAGTGACGCAGAAAAAATCATGCTAGAAATGGTTGTTGACCCCCAGACCAATAATCGACTGAGCTGTCAAATAGTAGCAACTAAAAAAGTTAGACGGATTGGTAGTTAGGCTACCTAAATCGCAGTATTGATAAACCTAGGCCTGCTTAGGACGCTTACCAGCATGTTGTATGTAGATAATTTTCTGATTAATCCCAGCCTCCGAGCTCGCCCCACTTGTTGACTACCTTGCAGAATAATTCTGCAGTTCTTTCTGCATCATATAGTGCAGAATGAGCCTCACTATTATCAAACTCTATGTCTGCAGCCTTGCATGCTTTCGCTAAAACTGTTTGTCCGTAAGCTAGACCGCCTAATGTAGCTGTGTCAAAGCATGAAAAACTATGGAATGGGCTTTGCTTGATATTATTTCGTTTGGCAGCGCTGTTTAAAAAACCGAGATCAAAATGAGCATTATGGCCAACCAGAACAGCCCTACTGCAGCGAGCCTCTTTGGTTGCATCACGAATTTCTTGAAAAAATAAATTTAACACTTCCTCTTCATCTAAGGCTATGCGGTAAGGGTCATTTGGGTCAATTCCTGTTATATCGAGAGCGGCTTGTTCAATATTTGATCCTTCAAATGGAATCACCGAGTGAAAAATATTACAGTCTGGCCTCAATATACCTTCATCATCAATGGAGAGAGTGACGGCCCCAATTTCTAAAAGGGCATCTGTTTCGGAATTAAAGCCACCTGTTTCCACATCGACTACAACGGGCAAGAAGCCCCTAAATCTGTCCGACATTAATTGATGCATGAGTCCGCCACTTAAGTTAGTTGTCAGGCTATGTTACTTGCCATTGCCTCATTTCGCCTGCCCCAAGCGGGGTGATTGTATTTTTCATAAAAGGTAATTTAGTAGGATTCTTCCAGGGCATTTTTTTTAGCGTGATAGTATCGATATTGCGAGGAAGTCCATAGAAGTCCGGACCATGATGGCTAGCAAAACCTTCAAGCTTATCAAGAGCTCCAGCTAACTCAAAGGCTTCTGCATAGAACTCAATGGCTGCATGATTTGAGTAACAGCCGGCGCAACCGCATGCATTTTCTTTACTGCATGTTGTATGTGGCGCGGAATCAGTTCCAAGAAAAAATCTAGGATCGCCGCTAGTAGCCGCAGCAATTAGTGCTTTTTGGTGGACGTCTCGTTTCAGAATAGGCAAGCAGTAGTAATGAGGCTTAATTCCACCTGCAAGCATGTGGTTACGGTTATATAGAAGATGTTGGGGGGTAATGGTTGCAGCCAACCCATGAGGTCTTTCAGCTACAAATTGCGCGCTTTCCTTTGAGGAAATATGCTCAAGAACAATATTGAGTTCGGGAAAATTATGGATTAGTTTTTGTAACTGCTGGTCTATGAAAACAGCCTCGCGATCAAAAATATCAACGTTATGGTCATTAACTTCGCCATGAAGCAGCAAGGGTATTGATTCTTTTTCCATCTGTGAAAGAACGGAGGCGATGTTGCTTAGTTTTGTGACCCCTGAATCAGAGTTTGTGGTGGCGCCAGCAGGATAATACTTACATGCGAAGATTTGACCAGAGGCTTTAGCTTGGCTGATTTCTTCTGGCTTTGTATTGTCAGTAAGATATAAGACCATCATGGGTTGCCATAGTGAACCAGCCGGCCGACTCTCTAAGATACGATTACGGTAAGCCATAGCTTGCTTTGTATTCATCACTGGCGGGTTTAAATTAGGCATGACAATAGATCTGCCGAAGTATCGTGCAGCGTCTGGCACAGTATGAATTAACGCTTCATTGTCTCGCAAATGAACATGCCAATCATCTGGTCGAGTGATTGTTAGCTGTATTTTATTTGTCATTTTTGCTGCGCTTCTAATCATTTTTTAGTTAGATTCGGTACTGAATGCTACCGGAATTTAGATATGCTTTATAGTAAGTAGCACATAATTATAACCTTTCTTATTGGTATGCTTGTTGTTTTCTGTGTTTATTATCGCTTGTTTGCTGTGAAACTTGTCAACAGCATATTAGAATAGTGAGTATTGGTGGTTGTCAAAGTTGTCTAATCAGGAGTTTATTTATAGTGTCCGAGATCAAGAAGGTGGTTTTAGCTTACTCTGGAGGTCTTGATACCTCAGTAATTGTCAAATGGCTGCAAGAAACATATCAGTGTGAGGTGGTAACTTTTACAGCCGATATTGGCCAGGGGGAGGAGGTAGAGCCTGCAAGACTCAAAGCTGAAGCTTTAGGTGTTAAAGAGATCTACATAGATGATTTGCGTGAAGAGTTTGTTCGCGATTACGTATTTCCCATGTTTCGTGCAAATGCTATTTATGAAGGCGAATACTTGCTAGGCACTTCAATTGCACGCCCTTTAATTGCCAAGCGATTAATTGAAATTGCTAACGAAGTAGGCGCTGATGCCATATCCCATGGCGCAACAGGTAAGGGGAATGACCAGGTGCGTTTCGAGCTAGGCGCTTATGCTTTAAAGCCAGGAATTAAGGTGATCGCCCCGTGGCGTGAATGGGATTTGAACTCAAGAGAAAAACTGATGGATTACTGTGAAACCCATCAAATCCCTGTTGATTTTTCTGGGAAAAAGAAAAAATCACCTTACTCAATGGATGCAAATTTACTGCATATTTCGTATGAAGGTGGGGTTTTAGAAGATCCATGGATGGAGTCAGAAGAGGATATGTGGCGTTGGACGGTTTCTCCAGAGAAGGCGCCTGAGAAACCTACCTATGTAGAGCTCAGTTACGAAAAAGGAGATATTGTTGCAATTAATGACCAGTCCATGTCTCCGGCAGAAGTGCTAACCTATTTAAATAAAGTGGGTGGCGACAACGGTATAGGTAGGCTGGATATAGTTGAAAATCGTTATGTTGGCATGAAGTCTCGGGGTTGCTATGAAACCCCAGGCGGCACAATTATGTTGCGTGCGCATAGGGCCATTGAATCACTGACCTTGGATCGCGAATCGGCGCATCTGAAAGACAGCTTGATGCCTAAATATGCAGAGGTTGTTTATAACGGATACTGGTGGTCACCAGAACGTTCAATGCTTCAGGGGCTGATCGATGCTACACAGGATGTAGTTAACGGAACCGTGCGATTGAAGCTATACAAAGGCAATGTTGTTGTAGTGGGTCGTAAGTCGGAAGATAGTTTATTCGATGAAAAAATTGCTACCTTCGAGGATGACGATGGAGCTTATGATCAAAAAGATGCTGAGGGCTTTATAAAGCTGAATGCGTTACGCCTAAGGATTGCTGCAAATAAGGGCCGAAAACTAGGCTGATGTTTACGATAAGGTCCATTCCTGGGCTGTTTAAAAAGTATTTAGCCGGAGAAAATTCAAGATATGCGCTTACTACATACTATGTTGCGTGTTGGAGATCTCAATCGGTCTGTGTATTTCTATACTAATATTCTAGACATGAAGTTGCTGAGAACGAAAGATTATCCTGAAGGTGAATTCACATTAGCTTTTTTGGGTTATGACGACGAATCAGTTAGTACTGTTCTTGAGTTAACCCATAACTGGAATATAGACCATTACAACCTAGGCGATGGATATGGGCATATTGCTATTGGGGTGCGAGACGTCTATAGCGCTTGCGAGCAGATAAGAGCTTCTGGTGGGGTTATTGTGCGTGAACCCGGACCCATGAAGCATGGCAGTACCTTGTTGGCTTTTGTGGAAGATCCTGATGGCTATAAAATAGAGTTATTGTCCGAAGATGAAGCATAACTATCTGGTGGGTATTGAATGAGTATAGTTTTTTTGAACCATGCTTATCTTCCTGCGGAGGAAGCTAAAATATCACCAATGGATAGAGGGTTTCTGTTTGGGGACAGTATTTACGAGGTGTTGCCCTCATACAACGGCGAGATAATTGGATTTAACCTTCACATCAATCGCTTGAATAGGAATATGTCTGCAATAGGCATTAGATTGGAATGGCCTCATGACGAATGGATGAAGGTGTGTAAAGCCCTTCTTGAAAAGAATGGTCTTGGTAATTTGGGCATTTACTTGCAAGTAAGTCGAGGCACAGCTCCTGTACGTTCGCATGCTTATACAAAAGATATTGATCCAACAGTTTTTGCTTTTTCTTTTGAAATTAATCCGGAACAGTCGGCAAGCAAGTCGAAGGTGACCCCTTACAAAGTGGCTACAAGCCTCGATCTTCGGTGGGCTCGTTGTCAAATTAAGTCTACGGCATTATTAGGCAATGTTATGCATTTCCAACACGGACATCAAAAAGGTTTTAACGAGACGCTGCTTTATAATGACCACAATGAATTGACAGAGGGCAGTACCTGTAATGCCTACATAGTTAAAAATGGAGTAATCTCTACACCATCGCTAGATAACCACGTTTTACCAGGAGTTACCCGACACATCTTACTGGATCTTTTGCGAAGAAATGACTCCATGCAAATTGAGGAGCGAGTTATTTTAATGGATGAGGTGTTTGCTGCTGACGAGGTTTGGGTGACTAGTTCTTCTAAAGAGATAATTCCAGTTATTGAGGTTGATGGCAAGACAATCGGAAACGGTGAGGTTGGAGACGTATGGTTGGCCGCGCAAAAAATTTACTCTATCGGGAAAAGAGGCTATTAAGATAGTTAGCTTTTCTATTTTTATGTAAGCTCGCTTATGCGATAAGTGTCTATAAACGGTTGCGAAGGAGTGTTACCTGCATTATGTCTCGTCCCACTAAAGCATTAATTGATCTGGATGCATTGAGATATAATTGCAGTCTAGCCAACAGCCTGTCTCCTTGCTCTAAAACGATGGCAGTTATTAAGGCTGATGCATATGGACATGGCGCGCTAGCTGTTGCTCAAGCCCTTAAGGATGTTGTGGCAGCTTTTGGCGTTGCTTCGACAGAAGAGGCCGTCGAGCTTCGTGACGGTGGGGTTAAAAATCCAATTCATTTACTTGAAGGCACATTTTCTGATGATGAGGTTATGCTCGCCTCAAAATATGGATTTTCTCTTTCATTAGTCAATGAAAGCCAAAAACGAGCCATACTTGGCGCCAAACTCCCTTCCCCGTTAGATGTTTGGATTGATGTTGATACAGGGATGCATCGTCTTGGTATAGCCCCAAAAGATTTGCTAACCACCTATCAAGAGCTATTGGCTTCAAGTAATGTGACAAAAAATATTGTTTTGGCTACCCACTTTGCTTGTGCTGATGATGCAAATAATGACTTCACAGCAATACAGTTAGCTCGCATTAATGAAGCAATGAATGGGCTCTCCGTGCCTACCAGTTTTGCTAATTCAGCAGGGTTGCTGGACTGGCCACAAACGAGATCAGACTGGAATCGATTGGGTCTCATGCTTTATGGAAGTTCACCATTTACATCACATCAGGATGAATCCACTACCTTGCAACCAGTAATGACGCTAAGGTCTGAAGTTATTGCTCTTCGTTCTATCGAAGCCGAAGAAACGGTTGGCTATGCCGCCACTTGGACAGCTCGCCGTCAGACAATTATTGCTACTGTGGCAATAGGTTATGGCGATGGCTATCCCCTTAGTGCATCAAATGGTACGCCGGTATTGATTCGCGGACAACGATGCCCCTTAGCTGGCAGGGTCTCCATGGATATGATTACGGTAGATGTAACAGATCTTCCATCTGTAGAGATGGGAGATGAAGTTATTCTTTGGGGGAAAGAGCTCTCTGTTAATGAGATTGCCGAAAGCTCTGGCACTATTAGTTATGAGTTACTCGCACGGATGCCTTCTCGCACCCCTCGATTTTATACGGAAGATTATACTAGGTAATCAAACCATATTCTTTTCTGAGTATTTCTATGATCTCAGTCTTGGGATTCTCTGATAGACCTATTTTTTCACCGGTAATCTTTTCGGCAATAGAAGCATAAGTTTTTGATACAGCCATTAGCATTTCTTCTGGCAGTTCGGTGTCTCTAGCAATGGCTTGGCGCTCATCCATACGATCTTTATTTAATAATATATCAGGATCAGGGAAATAGTTAAGCAGTAACTGACGAAAATCTTCCTTTGAATTTTCTATTATTTTTCCATCTCTGTAGCTGGGCCCATCCCAAATTCTTGAAGAATCAGGCGTACCAACTTCATCCATATAGATTAGCTTCTCGTTTCCTTTTTTGTCTGTAATGTAACCAAATTCAAATTTTGTATCCACAAAAATTTGATCTAACTTAGCTAGTTCAGCACTTATGACATCAAAACCCTGCGTTAGCAATGTCTCATAAAGATTGATATCAGAGATATTTTTAAAATTTAAAGCTTGATAGTTAGAAGTCATATCAGCCCGAGTGATGTTGACATCATCTATTTCAGGTATACCCGGCAGGCCTTTTAAAATTCCTTTGGTTGATGGTGTAATCAAAAGCTCAGCGAGTCTCTGGTCTTTTTTTAGTTCATTTTTAATCTGGATCCCGCAAAATTCACGCTCACCTTTAGAATATGCCCTCCACATAGAGCCAGTAATATATTGCCTGCATATGGCTTCAATCATTAAAGGCTTTGCTTTTTGTACTATCCAGACAAAGGGGTGGGGAATATCAAGAATATGGCTATCAGCTAAATTTTTTTCGCGGAACAACTTGAACCAATGATTAGAAATAGCATTAAGCGAGGCCCCTTTCCCTGGCACTCCGTTCATCTCTTTCTCTCCATGCCAAATACAGTCAAAAGCAGAAATTCGATCGCTAATTACCATGACTGCTAGTGGAGCATCAGGGGCTAAATTGTAGCCCTTTTCTTCTATTAGTCGCTGACTATCTTCGGGTGTGAGTGAATAGACTGAACGGACTTTTCCGCTATGAATTGGTCTATCTGTGCGTATGGGCAGATCATTGTTAATAGCTAGTATTTTGTCAGCAAGGGCCACTCTAAATCATCCTATTTTGTTATCTTTTTGGTTATTCTTCTCATAATTGAGTTTTTTGGCACGAAATTCTACCAGATGATGCTTGCGTTGTTACATATTTCGACCTCTTGGCGCTAAAATTAAGAATCTAGCTTGGCCTGACCGCATATTGCCCACTGCCTTGTAGAAAAATTATTACTGCTCCAATAAGATAAAAGCCCTGAAGCTCTAGAGCCCAACCACCATAATTGTCGGTTTGTAACAACTGATGGCTATGAAATAGAAGAATGGCAAATATCATATTAATAGCTATTATAAATGCTCCGACGCGTGTCTTAATGCCAATGATGATCATCAGGGGAGCAAGCACCTCGCCTAAGTAGACACCGTAAGACAGGAGAGGATGCAGGTTAAAATCTGCTAGATTTTCTCCTATTTTTTCGATTGATGAAGGGTCTATTATTTTATCTATACCGTGAAATAGGAGCAATATTCCCACAGCTAAACGCAGGGATAACTTGGCGAGAGATTCACTATGAAGCATGGCTTTACCTTATCTTAGAGCTAAAAATTTATGTTGAGGTGTTAGTTTTATTGAAAAAGAGAATTTTTGCTAGACCATTTTTTATTTTTTTAGGGTGACCTGATGTCTTGGTGGTCATATCACTACAAGGTATCATAGTACCTCATTTAACTGACAATATGCCTGCTTGGGTATTTCCGTGGAGATTGAGAATGATTATCAAGCCAAAAGTTCGTGGATTTATGTGTATTACTACGCATCCGTTAGGCTGTGATGCGAATGTCAAAGAGCAAATTGACTACATTAAAGGTAAGGGGTCTTTTTGCGGACCAAAACGCGTATTGGTAATTGGATCCTCCACAGGATATGGATTAGCTGCTCGTATTGGTGCTGCATTTGGAAGCGGTGCTGCTACTCTGGGGATATTTTTCGAAAAAGAAGGTAGTGAGAAAAAAACTGGAACAGCTGGTTGGTACAATTCAGCTGCTTTTCACAAGTATGCTGAATTGGATAATTTGTATGCTAAAAGTATTAATGGGGATGCATTTTCTGATGAGATCAAGCAAAAAACAATTGAAATCATTAAAGCTGATCTTGGTCAGATAGATCTTGTTATTTACAGCTTGGCATCCCCCCGCAGACAGCATCCAAAAACTGGCGAGGTGTTTAATTCGACACTGAAACCCATTGGAAAAAATGTTACGTTGCGTGGTATTAATACTGATAAAGAAGAAATACAAGAGTTTAGCCTTGATGCTGCTAGTGAAGAAGATATTGATCAAACTGTTGCAGTGATGGGGGGCGAGGATTGGGAAATGTGGATGAAGTCACTCAATGATGCTGGAGTTTTGGCTAAAGATGCTAACACTACGGCATTTACTTATGTGGGCGAAAAAGCTACATGGGACCTTTATTGGAATGGCACTATTGGGCGCGCTAAAAAAGATTTAGATAAAAAAGTAGAGGGTATTCGAGCGATGCTTTCTGTTACAGGAGGGGATGCTCGAGTGTCAGTTTTGAAGGCTGTGGTCACTCAAGCCAGCTCTGCAATTCCAATCATGCCTCTTTATCTTTCACTATTGTTTAAGGTGATGAAGGAAAATGGTACTCATGAAGGCTGCATTGAGCAGCTCTATCGACTTTACACAGAGTGCCTTTACGCTGCGGAACCTCGTTTAGATGCAGAAGGTCGATTAAGAGTTGACGAGTTAGAGCTTCGTCCTGAAGTGCAGGAGAAGGTCGCAAATGCTTGGATTAAGGTCACTACAGCCAGTCTGCCTGAACTTGCTGATTTCAAGGGATATAAAAGTGAGTTCCTTAAATTATTTGGTTTCGGTGTAGCGAGTATTGATTACGATGTCGATGTTGATCCTGTGGTTGAAATAAAAAATTTAGTTTGAGCTTAAGTTACCTATAGAACCTATTAATCTTGCAAGTATATTTTTGGTGATTAATGAAAAGTAAGCAGCAGCTTATGTGGAGGCATTTCCACCCCAGACTGTGGCTAACATGGCTTGGATTTGGGTGTTGGAGGCTGGTTGTAATCCTCCCCTATCCTGTAATGATGGGGCTAGGGCGGCAGCTAGGATTATTTCTGCATTTTGTTGGCGGCTATCGTTATGAGATAGCAAAAATTAATTTGACACTCTGTTTTCCAGATATGCCGGAAGCAGCTCGTCTGCAACTCTTGCGTGATAATTTCGTTAGCTACGGCATGGCATTTTTTGAAGTTGGAATCGCTTGGTGGTGGCCCACAAAACGATTGAAAGATATTACTCATGTGGAGGGGGTGGAGCATATTCATGCCCTGCAAAGTCAGGGTGCCCTATTAATGGCTGTTCATTACACAACTCTCGAGGTCGGAGCTTCGGCTCTTATGATAAGACATGGAATTGATGGTATGTATCGTCCGCACAAAAACATTGTTTATGATTATTTTCAGAAAAAAGGCCGGCTTGTAAGAAATTCAGAATCTGAGGTCTATACGCGCGATGATGTCCGGGGAATATTGAAAGGTCTGCGACAAGGAAGAATTATTTGGTATGCCCCAGACCAGGATTATGGCCCTAAGCAGAGCGTGTTTGCCAATTTTTTTAGCATGAAGGCGGCCTCTGTAGCGGCAACTGCCAAATTTGCGACATTGGGTAATGCTGCCGTACTTCCTTTTTCCCATGTAAGATTACCCAACAACAAGGGGTATAAGGTTGTAGTGCATCCACCATTGAAAAATTTTCCATGCGATGATGAAGTGGCTAGCGCGGAAATGATTAATAGGAGGGTTGAAATTATGATTCTCGAACAACCTGACCAATATTTGTGGGCGCATAGAAGATTCAAGACGCGCCCATCGGGAGAATTAAGACCATACCCCAAGAAAAGATAAGACAAAAGATCACTGAAGGGCAGTTATACTAGTCAAAATCATCAGCAAATGCTTGTTCTGCTTGGTTGGTGTCAGTACCATAAGACTTTAAAATTTTTGTGAGCATGCATCGAGGAGCTATATGATCACCGGCAGCATTGTTGCTTTGGTAACACCCATGATTCCTAGTGGTCTTGAGATTGACTGGGATTCCCTTAAGGGCCTGGTCGAATGGCATATTCAACAGGGAACAAATGCTATTGTAGCGGTTGGAACTACAGGAGAATCGCCCACTCTCGATGTGCAGGAGCATATGGCGACCATTGCTGCTATTGTTGAAGATTCAGCTGGACGCGTCCCTGTAATTGCAGGCACTGGAGCAAACTGCACAAAGGAGGCCATCGAGTGGACGCATCGTGCTCAAGAGTCTGGTGCTGATGCCTGTTTGTTGGTGGCCCCTTACTACAACAAGCCAACTCAAGAAGGGCTTTATCTCCACCATAAAGCTATTGCTGAGTCGGTAGATATACCGCAGATTTTGTACAATGTTCCAGGCCGAACTGCATGCGATATGCTTCCCAGTACAGTATGTCGTTTAGCGGAAATTGAAAATATTATTGGGATCAAAGATGCTACTGGTGACCTGGGTAGAGCGAGAGAACTTATTGAAACATGCCCCCCAGAGTTCGCTGTGTACTCTGGAGACGATTCTACAGCAGTAGAGCTAATATTAATGGGCGGACATGGTAACGTATCTGTGACCGCTAATGTTGCGCCACGTCTAATGGCTGATATGTGCAGGCTTGCTTTGGCTGGGGTTACCGATGAAGCTCGCGATATAAATAAATTTCTTTCCTTAGTCCATGACGCTATGTTTGTTGAATCTAATCCGATTCCAGTAAAATGGGCTGTAGCTGAAATGGGGTTAATGAAACATGGCATTCGGTTACCTCTCACTGAACTATCACATGAGCTAAAAGCCCAGGTCTCCAAAGCATTGACATTAGCCGGGCTTTTGAATTAGCAAGAAAATTCTACAAAAAATTGGAGTATGATTAATGGCATCAAACATAAAATTAGTGATGTTGATTTCAGCGGTGCTGGCTATCACTTCTTGTAGCGGCAGCAATGCCCCAATACGCAATCGCGCTAATGACTATCTTCAATCTTCGGAAATTCCTCCCATGAAGGCGCCATCTGAAGCTGCTTTGGGTGAATTATATGTTGTTCCAGATATACCTGTTTCTGGGCTTCCGTTAAAATCGTTTAATGCTCCAAGACCTCAACCTCTCTCAGAAAAGCTATTTACACAGACTGTCGACATAGTATCCTTCTCTGGCAAACGCTGGATTTCGATCAACAAGCCTCCTGCTGAGATTTGGCCTAGATTAAGAAGTATTTTGACGAGGAGCGCGGTCCCAACTGCAAAAATCGACCCCCCCAAAGGGATTTTGGAGACAGGATGGTTGGAGTTTAAAGACGATACTGAGTATAGCCATAGATTTCGTTTTGTTATTTTGCCGGGTGTCGGTGTTAGTAGTAGCGAGGTCAGAATAATCCAAATGCAGGCGCCTTTAGGGGCAGACGGCTCGATTGGTGAGTGGCCAACAGGCTCAATGAACATCTCAAGAGAGAAGGAATTTACCGAGATAATAGCTAACGCAATGGCTGCTGACATCACCGGCAGTTCTGTATCGCTACTTGCTCAGAATATTGGAGGCGATTCAAAGGTCAATGTTATTGTTCCTAAAAATTCAGCACCTTATATCGAATTAAAATTAAATTATGCACGCAGTTGGAATAGCTTGCTGCAATCTCTTTCTTTGGGCGGGTTTTCCGTTGCAGGCCAAGATCAGTCGGAAGGGTATTTTTTGACAGATTTTGTCGAGGTGATTACGGTGAGTGAAGATGAGTCAATACTTGGGCTAGTGAATACTTTTCTCGATAGCCGCAAGGAAGAAAAAGAGCCAGACGCCCTTAAGTATAAAGTAAAAGTTACACAGGAGAAAAATAGTGTTGAGGTGCGTATTACAGACAGAAATAATAAGCCTCTTGAACAGCTTTTAAGTATTAAATTGCTAAAAATTATACGTGGAAATCTTTCTTGATTTATGAGATTTTCTTCGTTAGGTAGCGGCAGCAAAGGAAACAGTACAGTCGTGCAATGTGACGACACTGTGATTCTGATTGATTGTGGGTTTTCGATAAAGGAAACAGAAAGAAGACTGGATTTTTTGGGGTTGCAGCCTGAAGATATAAATGCGATTGTAGTTACTCATGAGCATTCTGATCATATTCGAGGTGTTTTTCCTCTCGCAAAAAAATATAAAATTCCTGTAATGATGACTTCTGGAACGAGCAAGTTTTTAAAAGGCGACCCTCAAGCAGGCTTAACGCTAATTGATACCCACTCAGATTTTTTTATTGGAAAGCTTCAGATAACCCCTGTGCCTGTTGCGCATGATGCACGTGAGCCCGTTCAGTTTGTAGTTAGAGCGGAGGGCTTGACTCTTGGGATTCTGACTGACTTGGGTACTGTAACGCGACATGTTATTGAGTGCTACAAGCAATGCGATGGGTTAATTGTGGAATCAAATCACGATATACGTATGCTTGCGAATGGACCCTATTCTAGTGCTCTGAAGAAAAGAGTGGGTGGTGCCTGGGGCCATTTGAATAACGCGCAAATGCTGTATTTTTTGAAAAATATACAGCTTTCTCAGTTACAGCAATTAGTGATTGGACATATTAGCCAGAAAAATAATAGCGTTTCTCTTGTAAGGGCAGCTATTTCTGAAGTAGGCAATCAACTTGCATCTATTTCTTACGCAACACAGGATGAGGGTTTTCTTTGGGTTAAGCTGAAAATATAGCATACAAATAAATAAGATTTTCTTGGGCGAACTAAGAGGCTTATAACTAGTTGTTTTGCTAACATTTTTTTATAGTATGAGAGGTTTTCCACAATCATACCGATTGCTTCTTATGATTTTTTAAACAACAACCTAAGTTATTGATATTAGAATTTAATTTTATAAGTTATTGTTTTTATTAAATATTTTTAGTTGATTAAAAAATGACCAATTTAACTTAGGCTCCCAAAGCGAGTGGCCCTTACTGAGTTTTATTGAGGTAATCCACAAAGTTATCCACAGATATTGTGGGTAACTTTACGGCATCAAAAAACAATAGATAATCAATAAAAATTCGATAGTTGTCTCTCCTGGGGTTTGCGGATTAGTGCTAAATTTCTCTCTATCCTTGTCCCCTGCGCGCAGGTTGGTTTTTGGGGTGAATATTTGTACTATAAAATAAGTTATATCAGCGATAGTTTTCATGAAAAATATATTCTTTTTTCTTTACACATTACAGGTAAATAAAATTACAGCACTACAAAATGAACTATTTTATGAATAAAAGTTGCATGCCCTTGTGCGTAACATTTTTGGATGGACTCGAATCTTCAGCTTGTGTAATTGCTGCAGATCTTAGTTTACCTGTCTTAGAATACAAAAAAATTGATAAGATGAAGGATGGGACGATTCTGGTCCTAAGCCACCTTGGTTTAGCTATACAGGGGTTAGGTAAAAACTCTCCCGGACCTGTACGTTGTGATTTTATTAACGGCACAGCAAATCACCGTCGTTTGTATGGGGGAGGAAAAAATCAAGATATCGCAAAAGCTGTAGGAGTATCAAATGGTGGATATAAACCGTTTGTGGTAGACCTAACTGCTGGCTTAGGCGGTGACGGCTTTGTTTTAGCCTCATTGGGGGTAAAAATGTTAATGATTGAGCGAAATCCGGTAGTCTCGGCTCTGCTTCATGATGGGCTTGCTAGGGCAAGAAGCGAGGTAACGGATACAGGGACTGATTTGGAGAAAATATTGAAACGTATTTCTCTGGTGCATGGAGATGCGGATTTTTACCTAAGGGGTCTCGAAGAAACATCGAGGCCTGATGTTTTTTATCTTGATCCTATGTTTCCATGTAGAGAAAAATCAAGCAAAGTAAAAAAAGAAATGCAACTACTGCACCAGTTGCTGGGGTCAGATGATGATGGATCCAGCCTCCTTGCTTTGGCAAAAGAAAAGGCAAGATACCGTGTTGTAGTGAAAAGATCAGCCCATGCACCATTTTTGGCGAATCAACAACCCGGGTATTCTCTGAAAGGAAAATCAACTAGATTTGATATTTACCCGCTAAAAAAATTACCTAGTTGAAAAATACCGATTTTAAGCGACTGATTTTTGGTTCTAGACAAGTAGTTTTTCAAGGATTCTTTGATAGATTTCACTCAGGCAGTCAAGACCCTTAACGCTCGTACATTCGTTAAGCTGATGGATGGTGGCATTGATTGGCCCCAACTCAACAACTTGGCTTCCATGGGGTGCAATGAAGCGACCATCCGATGTACCCCCTGCAGTCGATAATTGAGTTTTTATACCAGCCACCTCTAAAATACTTTCTACTGTTGATTCTACCAGAGAGCCCTTGGAGGTAAGGAATGGTTTTCCGCTCAACACCCATGAGATTTTATAGTTGAGATTGTGTTTATCTAAGATTTCTTCTGTCCGGGCTTTAATTTCTTTTTCTGTAATCTCAGTCGAATACCGAAAATTAAACAATACTTTAGCTTTTTCTGGGATCACATTGGTGGCTCCTGTGCCACTTTGAATATTAGATATTTGAAAACTTGTAGCCGGAAAAAATTCGTTTCCTTTATCCCAGCATTCAGCCACTAGGTCAGACAACGCTGGTGAAATGTTATGAATGGGGTTGTCCGCTAACTGGGGATATGCAACATGCCCCTGAATACCTTTGACAGTCAGCTCTGCCCCCAATGACCCCCTGCGACCGTTTTTGATCACATCGCCAACGATTTTCGTGCTTGAGGGTTCGCCGACCAAGCACCATTCAGGAATTTGGTTAGATTGCTGTAGCCACTCAATGACTTTTATTGTTCCATCTGTGGCTGGCCCCTCTTCATCGCTAGTGATAAGAAAAGCAATTTTTCCTGGATGATCCGGATAAGTTAACACAAACCTTTCTGCCGCAGTGACCATTGCTGCTAGAGAACCCTTCATGTCGGCAGTACCTCGCCCATAAAGCAGGTCCCCTTCTATTAGAGGTTCAAATGGAGGGCGAACCCAGCTTTTCACATCACCGATTGGAACGACATCTGTATGACCAGCAAAACAAAATGTGGGTCCCGTTGCTCCATGCACTGCCCAGAAGTTTTTTACATCGCCGCTAGGGAGGTTCTGGATACTGAAGCCGGCAGATTTAAGGCGACCAATCATTAGGTCTTGGCACCCAGCGTCATTAGGTGTGATAGATTCACACTTTATTAATTCGTAAGCCAATTGCAGTGTTGTGGAAAGTTCTGGTAGAGCGGTATCCATGTATTTGGCCTTTAGTTTGAAGAATGCAAAACTTCGTTTAATTCTACAGCTGAATGATTGGTTAGACATTCGACTGCACCTGTTTCGGAATTACGTCTAAACAGAAGATCATTTTTACCAGCCAAGTTGCGAGCCTTGGTTTGAGTCACAAGCTTCGCACAATCATCCAGCAGGCTAACTTTTGTACCCGCGGTGATGTATAGGCCTGCTTCAATAGTGCAGCGGTCTCCTAAAGGGATACCTAGCCCAGAATTAGCGCCTAACAGACATTGACTCCCTATAGTGATAACAATTTGTCCGCCGCCCGATAGGGTGCCCATGGTTGAGCTCCCGCCACCTAAGTCAGAGCCTTTTTTTACAAACACCCCCTGTGAGATGCGTCCTTCAATCATGCTTGTATTTTCCGTTCCAGCATTAAAGTTTACAAAACCCTCATGCATAATAGTGGTTCCTTCCCCAATATAAGCCCCTAAGCGAACTCTTGCTGTATCAGCAATTCGGACTCCTGATGGCACTATGTAATCAACCATCTTGGGAAATTTATCTATACTTGTAACTGATAAATTGGAACTTCTCAGACGAGAGGCCAGCTGGCGTTCGGCAAGTTCGTTAACATCGATAGCACCCTCATTCGTCCATGCAACATTTGGAAGGACCCCAAATATTCCAATAAGGTTTATATTGTTTGGTTTGACAAGCCTGTGTGAAAGAAGGTGAAGCTTTAGATATCCCTCTGGCACCGAAACCACAGGACTGTCAGTTTCTAATATGGTTGCTATGACTGGCCTCTCAGTATTTTTTAGTTGGTTTACAATTGAGGAAAGATTAGATTTGTTTGTGTCTAGAAATGCATTAGAAAGCTTCTCTAGCAGAGCCTTATTTAAGGGTATAGCATGGTTTCCACCAGCGTACCCTAGTGTTTTTTTTAGTATTTTCACCAAAGATTCGTCAGGGTTTAATTGGGGTTCTGGGTAAAAGACTTCCAGCCATGCAGTACTTTTATTTTGAGTACCAATACCCAAGCCAAAGCTAAAGATTGTTGTCATTTTTATACTTCCCGAATGAAAATTATTAAATAAACTAGGTTAAGATTAGTGAGCAAAAATTGCCTTGTACTGACCTAATGTAAATCCAACATGGATAGAGCCATCTACATCTAATATAGGCCTCTTAATCATTGTCGGTTGCTCCAGCAGTATTTGTATGATGTTGAGCCCAGAAACTTTTTTTTGAGTTTCCATAGGAAGCTTTCTCCATGTGGTTCCTCTTTTATTAAGAATAACTTCATAGCCAACCGCAAGCACCCATTTTTCTAGCATAACCCTGGTCAGCGTATCGGTTCGCAAGTCATGAAACTGGTGATGTATGTTGTTTTGATTGAGCCATTTAGTCGCTTTACGTATCGTGTCGCAGTTTTTTATGCCATACATCGTAATTTTGTTCATATTTTTATCAAAACATAGTGATAGAATTTTTTTTCATCTGAAATTATAGAGGGATAGTGCGGTAGTTACCAAAAAATATACCTAATTTTTTTTAATTAAAAAATGAAAACTGTAATTAAAAAGTCAGGAGGAGTTGGGGGCGATTGCAATATCAGGATTTTTTGGTCCTCAAAGGCTTTTTTCTGTTTGGATATAAAGTTGTACAGATTTCACAAATTGTGCCGTCGCAGCTCCAAGCGGAACAAAATTCACGACCAAAATAAATAAATTGCAGATGAAGGGCGCTCCAACTTTTTTTGGGGAATAAAAATTTTAAATCTTTCTCTGTTTGGGTAACACTTTTCCCATTGGTGAAACCCCATCTCTGAGCCAAACGATGAATATGAGTATCAACTGCAAATGCAGGATGACCAAAACCTTGCGAGATAACAACGCTAGCTGTCTTGTGGCCAACTCCAGGTAGACTTTCAAGCGCTGTAATGTCTTCTGGTACTGCGCCATTAAACTTCTCAACGAGGATACTTGACAGTCCAGAAATAGCTTTAGATTTTTGTGGAGCTAGACCGCAGGGACGAATGATGTCGTATATGTCTTTTATTGGCAGGGTGGACATGCCCATTGGATTGTCCGCTTTCTTGAATAATGCAGGGGTAATTTGGTTAACTCGAGAATCGGTACATTGTGCAGACAGCAGAACTGCAATAAGTAAAGTATAAGTATCCTTGTGTATTAGAGGTACGGGTGGAGAGGGGTAGAGTTCATTCAGTCTATGGAGGACATAGCTTGCCCTTTGTTTTTTTAGCATGGTTTAGTTTAACTGGAAGATGCAATAAGTTGTTTGATTCTTTCTGCCGCTTCTCGGCACTCTTCTACAGTGGCCACCAAGGCCATTCTTACGTAATTTTCTCCAGGGTTGCTGTTATTTGAGAGCCTCCCAAGATAACGACCAGGTAATACGGTGACGTTTTGCTGAGAAAATAATTCCCTAGAAAAAATTTCATCATTACCTACTCCTGCAGGAAGAATGTTGACCCAAAGATAAAATCCTGCATCCGGTATGTTTAATGGCAAAGAATCCCCTAAAATCTGTTGAAAGATTTGGAATTTTTGGCGATATTTCTCTCGGTTCTTTTTTACATGCACTTCGTCGCTCCAAGCAGCGATGCTGGCTGATTGAGTGATAAGAGACATAGCGCATCCGTGATATGTCCGGTAGCGCAAAAACGATGCAATAATATTTGCGTCTCCTGCAATAAATCCAGATCTTAGCCCGGGCAGATTAGAGCGTTTTGAGAGGCTGTGAAAAACGATGCAACGAGCGTAATCATTGCGTTGCATTTTGGCGCAAGCTTCTAGCAAGCCAGTAGGTGGATTATTTTCGTTATAGTATATTTCTGAGTAGCATTCATCGCTTGCGATAATAAAATTATGTCGATCAGCAAGGTTAATTAATTCTTGCAGAGCAGTCATGCCAAGCACTGCACCACTAGGGTTTCCGGGTGAACAGATATAGATTAGTTGACACGCATCCCAGACTTCAGCTGTGACAGAACTAAAATCTGTCAAAAACCCTGTTGCCTCGTTACAGTTAAGAAAATGCAATCTTGCCCCAGAAAGGAGTGCGGCCCCCTCATAGATTTGATAAAAAGGATTAGGGATTAGGATAAGTGGATGATTTTCTCTATCAATAGTGGCTTGAGCAAAGGCAAAAAGAGCCTCTCGGGTTCCATTTGCTGGCAATACCTGTGTGTTTGCATCTATGTCTTTTAATATAAATCGATTTTTTAACCAATCTGAAATTACTTGCCTGAACTCCAGAGCTCCTTTTGTACTTGGATACATTGATAATTTATGCATTGAGGCTGCAATTGTTTCTTCAACAAAGCTGGGTGGTGAGTGCTTTGGTTCTCCGACTGACAGTGATATATGAGCCAATTCTTTTGGTGGTACAATCTCAGAAAGCAGTGATGATAGCCGTTCAAAAGGATACTGGTGAAGTTTATCAAGGTCTCTATTCATTGTTGTTGTATCGTAAGTTGATGGTTGGTGGTTGATTTTTCCAAAATAGCTTAGTAGTTTCTATCACTCTTAGTTTGTTATTGAATTTTTTATTCCCAAAGATTCATCTTTTGAAGTGGTGCGCCCTCTATTTGCTCCATTACTCGAGCATCAAGTTCGTAACAAACAGTCTCTTTTATCTGCGCGCATAAAAGGGGATCACTTAAGGGTTGATAGCCCATGTCTACCAGATGAAAAATGTCTTCAACCCGCTCTCCTAGGGTTGAGATTTTTGCGCTAAGTAGTCGTAAGTTGAATTTCATGAAAATCTGACCCAAATGCATTAGCAGGCCAGGCCTATCTGGTGTAATGACCTCAAGCATTGTGCTCATTTTGTCGATATCATTGCTGATATTTACAATAGTGGCCATGCTAAATTGCTTAAGAGTTGATGGAATTCTTCGTTGCACATCTACAACAGATTGGTTGGTGTTTTGGAATGCTTTTTTTAGCGCCGCCTCAATCTGTGCGATGACCTTAGTCTGACCTCCAAATGGTTTGCCTGATTCATTAAGGACATAAAAAATATCAAAAGTGTTTTCTTTTGTATCTCTATGTAAGCTGGCATCCAAAATTCTTAATTGCAGCTTGTCAAGCGTGGCTGCGGTTATAGGAAATACGTTATACAGGCCGTTAGTATGTATGAATATCTGTGTAGCAACAGGAGCCTCTACTCCTTTGTCTTTTATTAAGATGACCGGGATTGCTATATCTTCTTTCTTTGAGATCGCTACGGTGTATCTAGCAATATCATCCGCGCTCTCTTTAAGAAAGAACTCGCCATCAAGATCGCCCCATATTTTTTTGACAATTTCACTATTGACGTTATCTTTAGCCATCTCTTTTATAGCAGCAGTTTTGGTGTTTAGCACCCAACTCTCTCGGCTCACTGGATTTTCAAGCCCTCGACTTAAGGCTTTTTTCGTCTCAGTGTATAATTGGGCCATAAGAGATGCTTTCCAGCTATTCCATAGTGCTGGATTGGTGGCAATTATGTCAGCCACGGTAAGCACAAGCAGATAGTTTAATCGAACCTGAGTGCCAATTACTTTAGCAAATTTATGAATAATATCCGGGTCAGAAATATCAGATCGCTGAGATGTACTAGACATCAATAGGTGATTTTCCACCAGCCATGAGACCAACTTGACTTCTTCTTCTGAAAGACCGTGACGCTTACAAAAATTAGCAGCGTCCACTGCGCCTAAAACAGAATGATCACCCCCTCGACCTTTGCCCATATCGTGATAGAGTCCAGCAATAAACGCTAGCTCAGGTTTTGGTAGTTGCTTGTACACATGGGCAGTCATTGGGAAATTATGAGCCACCTCCGGCTTGTCAAAAGTACGCATATTTTTAATTAACTGAAGTGTGTGAGCGTCTACAGGGTATTGATGGAAGAGGTCATGCTGCGTTTGCCCGATAATTTTCCCAAATTCAGGCAAATACCTTCCCAGTATGCCATATCTAGTCATACGTTGAAGCTGAGTGGTCATACTATGAGGCGATCGCAATAAGCGCAAAAACAGCGCTTTGTGGGCTGATGAGTTACGGAATGGCTGATCGATTAATTTGCGATACTGGCGAATTTCACGAATTGTAGCAGCACGAATACCTAGGATATTTTTGTTTTCGCCTAGCAGACAGAAAATTTCAAGAAGTGCTGATGGGTGCTTGGCAAAAACATGATCGCTAGTAGTTTCAATGTGTTGATTCCTCACGATAAAGCGCTCATTTAGTAAATAGTTTTCCTTGGCCCTATCTTTGCGAATAATTACTTCATCAAGATATTGAAGAAGAACGTCATTTAGTTCGCGAATAGATAACACTACTTGGTAGTAGTGTTGCATAAATTGCTCGACACCTAGTCGTTTTTCACCATCCTCATAGTTAAAAATTTTTGCAATTTTGCGTTGATGATCAAATAGCAAGCGCTCTTCTGGCCTTTCTGCTGTTAAGTGTAAACAGTAACGCACTTTCCAAAGAAAAGCCTCATCTCGCTTAAGTCGAAGATATTCTTCCGAGGTAATAAAATCATCGCCAATCAATTCTTCTAAAGAGTCAACATTGAAGTGACGCTTGGCAACCCAATTGATCATTTGAATATCTCTCAGCCCTCCCGGAGCTTCTTTGATATTCGGCTCTAGGTTGTACTCAGTATTGCCATGTTTTTCGTGACGCTCATTTTGTTCCAGCAGCTTAGCCTGAAAGAATTTATTTGACGGCCAAATTTTGAGAGGCCATATCCTTGAGGCTCCTGTCTTTCTTACCATGAGCCGCCTAAGCCCTTCTTCACCGCATATTGTTCTCGTTTCCATCAGGTTGGTTGCTATAGTGATATCATCTTTCGCGGCTTGAATGCAATCCGATATTGAGCGAACACTGTGACCGATCTTTAGTTGAATATCCCATAGAAACGCCAGAAAACCTTCTATGTCTTCTCGGTAACGGCTTGGTTTGCCAGAGCGAATTAAAAGCATCAGATCAACATCTGATTGAGGGTGAAGTTCGCCGCGCCCATAGCCACCTACTGCTACAAGCGATATTTTTTCATCCCAGTCAAATTTATTCCATGCATGTCGAAGAATTAGATCAATAAAGGAGGTCTTTTCTGCAATTAATACTGAGGTTTGCTCTCCCTGATAAAATCTGAAGTCAAGATTTTCATTGGTTAGACTGATAGCATTTTTGAATACTTGAATATGATCTTTTTTTAATAAATCGCTACAAAATTGCTCTTCGTTAAAAAGAATTAAACATTTTTTAGAGATTGTAGCTGGTTTTGTCATCAAAAATTTTCTTCACTACGGGCGGTTAGAACCTCAACTCCACTGGCAGTAACAGCAAGAGTGTGCTCCCATTGAGCGGATAGTCGGCCGTCCACAGTCTCTACTGTCCACCCATCTTTTTTTAGTTTAGTGTGATGTCTGCCGGCATTAAGCATAGGCTCTATCGTGAACGTCATGCCCTCTTGTAACTCATAGCCTGTGTCAGGCCGTCCAAAATGAAGCACCTGGGGATCTTCATGAAACTCTGTGCCTATGCCGTGCCCACAATAGTCCCTTACGACGCTATAATAATTGCTTTCAGCATGTTGTTGAATGATATTACCAATGTCTCCAAGGCGAACGCCCGGCTTTACTATTTCTATGGCCTTATAAAGACTTTCTTGGCAGATATTGACTAGTCGTTTGGCATGACTGGTGGGGGTTCCTACAAAAAACATCTTGCTTGTATCTCCAAAATACCCATCTTTAATAACAGTAATATCTAGATTGACAATATCACCATTTTTTAAGCGCTTGTTTTCTGAAGGTATACCGTGACAAACAACGTGGTTAACTGACGAGCATATAGATTTAGGAAAGCCTTTATAGTTTAAAGGCGCAGGTATAGCTTTCTGAACATCCACGATATGGTTATGACAGATTTGATTTAACTCTTCAGTTGATACGCCGGATATAATATAGGGCTCGATTAACTCTAGGACTTCTGCAGCAAGTTTTCCAGCAACACGCATTTTGTCAAGTTCGTCAGAATTTTTTATATGAACAGGCATAAATTTTTTCCGTATCAAAAATTTTTTTGAAGAATATTTCTGTATATTATATAGGATTGCAGCTTAGAATTGGAATGCTCCAAGCAATCCAATTATATTATAGATTTAAAGATTATTTTCTTTCACAAATTGTCTTAATTATGGTATAAAGCGCACCGCTTTGAAGCTATTATCAACACTAAAGTGAAGCTAGTATTAAGCAAGAAATAGAGACTAATGACGCGCATATATCGACACGCTTGTCTGGGTGCTTGCTTTGCGGCAAGTTGACTTGTGGGGTGTATGTAAGTTTAACCCTAATTTAAGGAAAAAATTATGACAGCTGTAAGCATGAAAGATATGTTGCAGGCTGGGGTCCATTTTGGGCATCAGACTCGCTACTGGAATCCAAAAATGGATAAGTTTATTTTTGGAGCTCGCAATAAAATCCATATTTTGAATTTAGACCATACCGTCCCAGTCTTTAACGAAGTGTTGGGGATGATTCGCAAGATGGGCGCTAACAATAATAAAGTTTTGTTTGTTGGCACCAAGCGAGCTGCACAAAAAACCATAGCTGAAGAGGCTCATCGAGCAGGAATGCCTTTCGTTAGTCATCGTTGGCTAGGAGGGATGTTGACTAATTATAAAACGATTCGTGCCTCTATTAAGCGTTTTCGTGACCTTGAAGCCCAGAGCCTAGATGGAACTTTTGACAGACTTACAAAAAAAGAAGCCTTGATGAGAACCCGATTAATGGAAAAGCTTAATAATTCCATCGGTGGTATTAAGGATATGGGGGGGCTTCCGGATATATTATTTGTGGTAGATGTTGATTATGAGCGTATTGCGATACAGGAAGCCAACAAGCTTGGAATTCCTGTTATTGGCATTGTTGACACAAATAGTAATCCTGATGGCATTGATTATGTAATTCCTGGAAATGATGACGCGATTCGCGCAATTAAGTTATTTTGCTCTGCTGTTGCTGATTCAATCTTAGAAGGAAGAGCTGATGCAAATGTTGTTGTAGCCAAGGACGAGTTTATTGAAGTAGAGGCAGCTACAGAGACTAAAGGTGAGCTCGCTAAAGCAGAAATTACTGCTGATTTAGTCAGTACTCAAGATAAGAATAAATCTACCACGATAGAAACAAAAGTCGTTCAGGCAGAAATATAAGCTGCAGAGTAATGGTTTAAGCTTGTTCAAATGAACATTAAGGGGGCTCTGCCCCCTTTTTCGAATTCAAATGATTAAAATAAAGCAGGGAGTAAGATAATGGCAGCGTTTTCTGCATCTATGATAAAAGATCTTCGTGACCGCACCGGTCTTGGAATGATGGAATGTAAAAGAGCTTTGGCAGAGTCCGAAGGAAATATCGACAAAGCAATTGACGATCTTCGTAAATCTAGCGGTATGAAAGCTGCTAAGAAGGCAGGCCGCATAGCTGCTGATGGTGTTGTTGCTCTGAGGCTGTCTCAAGACAACACTTATGGTGTGATGATTGAAATCAATACTGAGACAGATTTTGCGGCTCGCGATGAAGGGTTTGTAAAGTTTGTCGAGGTCTGTCTTGACAAAGCTTTTAATGAAAAGTCATTCCATTTTGATGAATTTATTGCAAGCATGGAAGATTCTCGGCAGGGTTTAGTCCAGAAGATAGGCGAAAATATAAGTATTCGACGAATTGAGACAATGGAGGCACCAGTTATTGGGACTTACATACATAGCAACAATCGTATAGGTGTTTTAGTAGGGCTAACGGGTATCAATACTACTGTTTCTAAAGATGTTGCCATGCACATTGCTGCAGTCAACCCTCAAGTAGTGAAGCCAGAAGATATGCCTGATTCTTTGGTGGAAAAAGAGAAAGAAATTTTTATTGCACAGGCTAAAGAAAGCGGTAAGTCAGAGGAGATAGTTGAAAAAATGAGTACTGGTCGTATTAATAAGTTTTTATCAGAATCCAGTCTCATCAATCAACCTTTTGTCAAGAATCCAGAAATTACAGTAAATAAATTGCTAGAAGATGCTGGCGCCGAGGTCCTCTCTTTTTGTCGATTTGAAGTTGGTGAAGGAATTGAAAAGATTGAAGTAGATTTTGCTGCAGAAGTAGCCGCACAGATTAGTGCAGCTAAGTAAAATAAAAACGGAGGCCTAGGTCTCCGTTTTTATTTATACTCAGAAAAACAGCGCCAAGAAAGATAACCTTGGAGTAAAGATATGCCTTCTATTGGAGACAAAAAGTATAAGAGAATACTGCTGAAGTTAAGTGGTGAGGAGCTAATGGGCGATGAGGGTTTTGGTATTGATCCAAGAGTGCTAGATCGGATGGCTCTCGAGATAGGTCAGTTGGTTGGTATTGGCGTTCAAATAGGCTTAGTTATTGGAGGAGGGAACTTGTTTCGAGGCGCTGCACTTAATGCTGCCGGAATGGAGCGTGTTACTGGTGATCATATGGGCATGCTGGCGACTATGATGAATGGTTTGGCTATGAGGGACGCCCTTGATCGTAACAATATTTCTGCGCATGTAATGTCTGCAATTTCAATGAGTGGTGTTATGGAGCAATATGATCGTCGTAAGGCTACACGTTATCTTGACAGCGGGGACGTGGTAATTTTTTCTGCGGGCACAGGAAACCCTTTTTTTACCACTGACTCTGCGGCATGTTTGCGCGGTATCGAGATTGATGCAGAAATCGTTTTAAAGGCGACCAAGGTTGATGGCGTATATTCCTCAGACCCGCTATTAAACACTGATGCTACAATGTATCCCCGTCTTACTTATGATGAAGCTTTAGAAAAAAAATTAGGTGTAATGGACTTAACGGCAATTTGTTTGTGTCGCGAGCATCACATGCCTCTCAGGGTCTTTCGCATGTCGAAACCTGGAGCGCTCTTAAATATCGTGGTAGGTGGGGACGAGGGAACTTTGATTGAGGAACAACATAATGCTTGATGATTTAAGGCAAGATGCAGAAGAGCGTATGGTTAAAAGTGTAACTGCGTTATCTCACGCTTTTAATAAAATTCGCACAGGGCGAGCTCACCCCAGTTTGCTGGATGGTCTAGTAGTATCTTATTACGGTGTCGATACACCGCTATCCCAAGTTGGGAATGTTAATGTTTTGGATGCTCGAACTTTGTCTATTTCTGTGTGGGAGAAAAATTTAATACCAGAGGTAGAGAAGGCAATCCATAAATCTGATTTAGGATTAAACCCATCATCTACTGGAGAGCTTGTCCGTATTCCCATGCCGCAGCTAACAGAGGAAACTCGGAAGAATTTTATAAAAAAAGCTCGCGCGGAGGCAGAAAGCGCTAGAGTGTCTGTTCGTAATACTCGACGTGATGTTCTTTCAGATGCAAAAGAATTACATAAGGAGAAAGAAATTACTGAGGATGATGAACGAAGAGTGCAGGATGATATCCAAAAAATAACTGACAAATATGTTAAACAAATTGAAGAGGTCTTGGCCGCCAAGGAAATTGATCTGATGGAGGTTTAGCTCAAGGCCATCCTATGAAAAAATCTATAAAAATTGTAGCCCCTGTAAATCCTTTGCGCCATGTAGCGATTATAATGGATGGCAACCATCGATGGGCCGATGAGATGGGCTTGCGTGGAATCGAAGGCCATAAAATGGGTGTCGAAAGAGTTCGCGATGTTCTCGATGCTGCCGAAAAATATAATATCAGCACACTTACGCTTTTTGGGTTTAGTAGTGAAAACTGGAAGAGACCAAAGATAGAAGTCAAAGCCCTGATGTCCTTGCTAGCCTTATATCTCAAGAAAGAATTGAAAAATTTAAAAAAGAAAGGTGTGAAACTAAAGGTTATTGGCCGCAGAGAATACTTCAGCTCAAAATTAATTAAATTAATTGAGGATACTGAAGCCGCAACAGAAAATGGTAAACGTACTTTGGTGCTAGCCTTGGATTATGGAGGAAAATGGGAAATCACAGAGGCTGCAAGAAAAATCGCACAATACATTGAGTCCGGCCAGTTGAATCCAGATGAGATAACTGAGGGTATCGTCAACGAAAACATGTGTCTATCCGAACTGCCTCCTCCTGATATCTGTATTCGCACCGGAGGAGAGCAGCGAATTAGCAATTTTTTGTTGTGGCACATGGCTTATACAGAATTTTATTTTACGGATTGCTACTGGCCATCTTTTGATGGCGCAGCTTTTGATGCTGCAATGCTTGATTACCAGCAACGACATAGACGTTTTGGTAAACGAGAAAAAGTATTGCTTAATGCAGAAATTAACAGGAAGTAGATGTGCCTAAAAAGAGAATTATAACAGCCATATTTATAGCTATAATTTTTAGTGCTGCATTATTTTTTCTCGAGTCCTATGCATTCTCTGTTTTCTCAGCAGTCGTAATTGTTTATGCGGGCTGGGAATGGGCGAGATTGTCCGGTCTTCTCACTCCTCCTTTAAAGCTGCTCTATGCTTTCTTTGTATTAAGCATCTTGATTCTATCAGGCTACATTTTAGGTCTAGCCAAAACAACACCAATTCATTTGGACACTGCTAAAGTCTTAATGACTTGGCTTGTTCCGTGGTGGGCGATAGCTCTGTTATGGATCCAAGGGTATCCAAGTAGCGCTGTACTTTGGGGTAGTCGTTGCGTGAGAGGGTTAATGGGGTTGCTTGTTTTGGTTCCAACTTGGCTGTCAATAGTAATTTTAACTTCTTTAGATAATGGAAAATGGTTAGTTTTTGTTGTTGTTTTAATCGTTGCATCTGCTGATATTGGAGCCTATTTTTCTGGCTCCAGATTCGGAAAAAATAAGCTTTCTCCAAATGTAAGTCCCAATAAAACCTGGGAAGGCTTCTTGGGAGCGATAATTGCGAATCTCTGTTTAACTTTTTTGCTTGGGATTTTTTTAAAGTTAAATTTGACAGAATGGTTAATGTTATTTTTTATCGTAATGGCCACAGTTTTAGCTGCTGTGGTTGGAGATTTACTGGAAAGCATGATGAAACGCCATCGAGGGGTGAAAGATAGCGGAAATATCTTACCAGGTCACGGCGGTGTTTTAGACCGCGTGGATAGCCTTACTGCTGCATTGCCTGTTTTCACCTTAATTTTTATTTATAGTAGCTTTCAATTATGAAGGCCAGTTGTGGTAATTTATGCAGATATTAACAGTTCTGGGATCAACAGGATCTATTGGTGTTAATGCTCTAGATATCGTTTCTCAACACCCGGATCGATTTAAGATTTTTGCTCTAAGCTGCCATACGAGAGTCGCTGATCTGGCTGCTCAGTGTGAAAAATTCAAGCCTGTTTTCGCTGTAGTTTCTGACCCATCAAAAGTAGATACTTTGAAGAGATTACTTAAAAGCTCCTCTCCAAATACAAAGGTTTTATCTGGAGTTGATGGTTTATGTCTTGTGTCTAAAGATCTCTCAGTCGACACAGTGGTGGCAGCCATAGTCGGTGCTGTTGGGCTATTACCAATATTGGAAGCAGCAAATGCGGGAAAAAAGATTTTATTAGCAAATAAAGAATCTTTGGTTATGGCGGGCTCCCTCCTGATAGATGCAGTGCGTCAAGCCGACGGCATGCTACTACCGATTGATAGTGAACATAACGCGATATTTCAATGCCTTCCTTCTGATTATACAGGCACTCAAAGATGCGGCGTTCGTAAAATATTGCTAACCGCATCAGGCGGCCCTTTCAGATCGGTTGACTTGGATAGCTTGCGAACAATGACGCCAGACCAGGCTTGTTCTCATCCTAACTGGACGATGGGTAGAAAAATATCAGTAGACTCTGCAACTATGATGAATAAGGGGCTTGAGCTGATCGAAGCTTGCTGGCTTTTCGGTGTCTCCCCTAGTGAAATAGAGATTGTCGTCCATCCTCAGAGTATTATTCACTCAATGGTAGAGTATCTAGATGGCTCTATTTTAGCCCAATTAGGGAATCCTGATATGAGGACTCCAATTGCACATGCCATGGCGTGGCCTGAAAGAATTTCTTCTGGAGTAAGCAGCCTGGATATTATTAATGCGGCACGCTTAGATTTTGAGGCACCAGATTTGTCGCGCTTCCCTTGTTTGGCTTTAGCTATACAGGCCGCCCACAAGGGAGGTAGTGCGCCTATTGCGCTGAATGCCTCCAATGAGGTGGCGGTGGGGGCTTTTCTTGAAAATAAAATTTTATTTACACAAATATCAGAAGTTGTCGCCATAGTTTTGGAAGAAACAGCAATAGTAGAACTAAGTTCATTGAATGCTATTCAAAATTGCGATCGTCGGTCTCGAGAATTAGCAGCAAGACTTGTTATAAATCATTTTTAGAAGTAATTTAACTTATAAGAAATTTTCTAATTTAGACTAAAGCGGAGGCTTAGTGGACCTACTTTCAACAGTTTTTTATACATTGCTCGCATTGGCCTTATTAATATCCTTTCATGAATTTGGTCATTTTTTTGTAGCCAGAATTTGCGAAGTGAAGGTTATATGTTTTTCTATTGGTTTTGGCCCCAAGGTCTTAAGCTGGCGTGACAGCAGGGGAACTGAGTTTGTTTTGTCAGCACTGCCTCTTGGCGGCTACGTTAAAATGGTTGATGAGAGAGAAGGTGACGTACTCCCGGAAGATTTAGCTTTTGCTTTTACTCAAAAAACTGTTTGGCAGAGAATGGCTATTGTTTTGGCGGGCCCCGCAGCTAATTTTCTGCTGGCAATTCTTATTTATTGGGCATTATTTCTGCAGGGGGTGACAGGCATAGTGCCCATTATTGGATCAATTTCTCCTGATTCTATTGCTGATAAGGCTGGTCTTAAAGTCGGACATCAGATTGTAGCTGTTGATGGAAAGAAAACCCCAACATGGCGTAAATTTCATGAGCAGCTTTTAGGTCGCATGGGAGAGTCAGGTGTCATTAGTTTTACAGTTAAACTACCTGGTGAGCCTGCATACTATAAGCATCATGGACAACTCGAAAACTGGATGGCTGGAGATGAAAAATTAAATCCATTGTCAAGTATAGGGGTGGTGCCCTATGCTCCTGCAGTGACTCCTAGGGCTGACACCATAGTTCCCGGTAGTCCAGCAGCGCAAGCCGGCCTGATATCTGGCGATCTTCTCTTGTCTGCTGATAATCTCCCCCTGACAGAGTGGGCGGCATGGGTAGCATATGTTCGTGATCGACCTGAGGTAACTATAGATATCAAGGTGAAGCGAGAAAATGATGTATTTTATACAAAAATAACTCCTAAAAAAATTGTATCAGACGCAGGAGATGTTTTTGGTCAAGTCGGAATATCTGTGAAGTCAGTAGATTGGCCGGAAAATATGTATTTTAATGTTGAATACGGCCCGCTTGGCGCGCTAGCTGAGGCGTTCAGTAGAACCTGGGCAACTTCTGTTATGATTCTGGACTCAGTTAAAAAGATGCTGATAGGTGACATATCGATAAAGCACTTGAGCGGGCCTATTAGCATTGGTAAAGTGGCCGGCAAGTCAGCCGAATATGGACTGGCAGCCTATTTAGGATTTTTGGCATTACTGAGTGTCAGCTTAGGTATTATGAATTTGCTGCCAATCCCAGTTTTGGATGGTGGGCATTTTTTGTATTTTGTGATTGAAGCTATCAAGGGCTCGCCTTTGCCTGAAAGAATTCAGATGCTGGGCTTCAGGGCAGGTATATTTTTGGTGGTTGGGTTGATGTCGTTAGCCCTGTACAATGATATATTAAATTAATTTTTTGTAGTTAATGGCACGGGTGATTGTTTTTAGCGCAATCAAGGTTAAATTAAAAAAAGAGTAAATTGATGTCAATGAAATCCCTTTTCCTTTTTTTATGCCTGCTCGTGGTTTCTCTCAATGTTCGCGCAGAGATATTTCAAATTGAAGACATCAGAGTCGATGGCCTTGAGCGCGTTTCATCGGGCACTATATTCTCCTCACTGACTGTCAGCGTTGGAGATACCATTGATAGTGAAAATATTCGTAATCTTACAAGAGATTTATTTCGATTAGGATTTTTTGATGATATAAAAATTTCTCGCGATGATGGCGTGTTAATTATTTCCGTTTCAGAGAGGCCTGCGGTAGCTAAGTTGATTATTGAGGGCAATACGGCCATTCCAGAGGAGACCTTAATAACGTCTTTGAGTGATGCTGGATTGGCTGAGGGGCAGATTTTTCGTCAGGCAATTCTAGAGGGAATGAGTCAAGAACTTGAGCGACAGTACGTAAAGCAGGGTAGATATGGTGCTGGAATCGACATAGACGTTGAGGAGCTCCCTCAAAACAGGGTGGTAGTAACGATTAAAATAGATGAAGGTGATGTTGCAGCAATATCAGGTATTAATATTGTTGGAAATAAAGATTTCGATGACGACACCCTTAAGATTTTGTTTGAATTAAAGAAATCTAATTTATTATCTTTTATTGCTCAAGATGATAAATATAATCGAGAGAAGTTAACTGGAGACATAGAAAGACTGGAATCTTGGTATCTTAATAGAGGTTATCTTGATTTTTCAATACAGTCTACCCAGGTAACTATTAGCCCAAATCGCAAGTCAGTCTTTATAACAATAAATATAAACGAAGGCAGTATTTACACTGTTTCTGAAATTCTTCTCGCTGGTAATCCTACTATATCCGAGGATGAGATTAGGGAATTGATTATTCAGAAGAAGGGAGAAACGTTTTCTCAGGTGATTATGACCCGCTCAGCAGAAAGAATTTCTGCTCGGCTAGGTAACGATGGATACGCTTTCGCTGAGGTTAAGGGCGTCACCCAGATGGATGAAAAAGCCAAAACTACCCAATTGACATTTTACATAGATCCTGGAACCCGAGCTTATGTCAGACGGATTGAGTTTCGTGGAAATACCAAAACAATGGATGAAGTTTTGCGACGAGAAATGCGTCAAATCGAAGGTGCTACTGCTTCTAGTGAGAAGATTGCGTGGTCCAAGAATCGACTGCAGCGAATAGGATTTTTTAAGTCGGTAGAATCTGAAACTCGTCCTGTTCCTGGGGTAAGTGATCAAGTCGATGTTTTTTATACAGTGGAGGAGCAACCCTCAGGAACTGTCGGAGCAAGCTTGGGGTTTGCGCAGACATATGGACTTACCCTGGGCGCCAATATAGCGGAAAGTAATTTCCTCGGTACCGGCAACAGATTAAAACTAGGTTTAAGTCAAAATGGCTTCCAAACAAATTTATCCTTGAATTATTCGGATCCATATTTTACAGATGACGGTGTTAGTGCGGGCTTTATGGTTTTTGCACAAAAGAAAGATTATGACGAAGGAAACATATCTAGCTATACGACAGAAAGCCAAGGGGCCTCTACTTCATTCAGCTACCCTATATCTGAAGTTCAAAATATTGGTTTTGGGCTTGGATATGAAAATCTTGAGCTTGATTCTGGCGGATCCTTCAAGACAAGACTTATGGAAAAATTTTTAGATGAAGAAGGAGAAGATTACCATATATTTACTAGTAATTTATCCTGGGGGGTGTCCACTCTTAACGGCGCAGGCCTTGATGCAACAAGGGGTCAATCGCACAGAATATCAGCAGAGTTAACTTTGCCGGCGGGTGATCTGAATTATTATAAGTTTAACTATGATGGTCAATTTTTTCATTCATTAAGCAGAGACCTCACTCTGCATCTACATTCAAATTTTGGCTATGGAGATGGTTACGGCAACACTGAAAATCTTCCATTTTTCAAGAACTTTTATTCAGGAGGTAATGGTTCAGTTCGTGGTTTCGAGCAAAATACACTTGGCCCGAGAGACGTTCCTCTGACGGCCGGCTACGAACATGAAGCCGAGCCTTTTGGTGGCAATGTTGTTATGGAGGGTACAGCAGAAGTTTTATTCCCTATGCCATTTTTGAAGGATAAGAGACTTGTTCAAATGACCGTCTTCATGGACGCTGGTAATGTCTTTTCCGATGACTGTGGAAACACTTCAGAGGACTTTTGCCAAGAGCCAGATTTAGCAGACTTGAGGTATTCTATGGGCATTGGGGGTACATGGAAGAGTAGTTTTGGTCCCATATCTGTTAGTTTTGCAGTGCCTTTTAATACAGGAAAAGAGGATGAAAAAGAAACATTCCAGTTTAATATGGGTGGTGGATTTTAAAGTATAGTAGGAACCTGCATAAAAAAATAATAACTAGATTTAAACTTATAAGGAGAAGAAAGTGCGTATAGCAAATATATTAATATTGACCTTGGCGACGTTAATCTCAGTAAACGTTACTGCAGAGCAGTCCATTATGAAGATAGGCATCGTGGCCCCAGATGCTGCGTTGTTTAATACCGAATATGCTTTAGCTGAGTTTAAAAAAATAGAAACAAGTAAAGAATTTTCAGCCATGAAATCGAAGTTTGACGGCCTATTGGAGGAAGTTAAGAAACTAAATACAGAGATAGAAAACAAGGGCATGACCTGGTCTGCCCAGCAGAATCAGGATGCTCAAAAAAATATGGGTTTTCTCAGGGCAGATATAGAGCTAATTCAGAAAAAACTTCAATCTGAGCAAAAAGCATTACAGACAAGAGTTGTGAAGGCCATGGAAGATAAGATCAAAGAGGCCCTGCAAGAGATGATCAAGGAGGAAGAAATAACACTCCTTCTTAGGAAAGAGACAGCTATCTTTGGTGGCGCGAATGTAGATTACACATCAAAGCTGATCGATCGGCTTAACAAGAAAATGAAATAACTCTCTTGAGCGAAAGAAATATATTGAAGCAGATAAAAAATGCCTAGTTATTCATTAGACTATATAGCTAAACACATAGAGGCAGAGCTAGTAGGCGACAGCCAGTATAAAATTTCTGGCTTAAATACTATAGAGAAAGCAGATTCGGCAGAATTAACATTTTTGGCGAATCCTCTCTATAAGCAATTTTTATCTTGTACTAAAGCAGGGGCAGTAATTATTTCGCGATCAGGTTTATCGGATTATTCTGGTAATGCACTTGTTGTGGACTCCCCTTACCTTGCTTATGCGCTGGTGTCAGCGCTTTTTAATAAAGCACCTATTGTAGCAGCAGGCATCCACCAGACAGCAGTTATTGCGGTTAGTGCTAAAATTTCCAAGACTGCCGCGATAGGCCCAAATGTAGTGCTTGGAGAAAATGTGACTATTGGTGCCAGTTGTCAGGTGGGTGCTAATACTACGATAGGCGACGGCTCTATTCTTGGGGATTATTGTAAGATTTATTCAAATGTTTCTATTTATCATGGAGTTACCATAGGTAGTGAGACCATTGTGCATAGCGGCGCTGTTATTGGGGCAGATGGATTTGGTTTTGCTAGGAGCCCAAACCATTGGACAAAAATTCATCAGTTAGGTGGAGTCGTTATAGGTAAGAGAGTAGAAATCGGTGCCTGCACCACTATAGACAGAGGAGCCCTCGGCGATACCGTTATTGAAGATGGTGTAATTTTCGATAATCATGTGCAAATTGCTCACAATGTATATGTTGGTGAAAATACAGCTATTGCCGGATGTTCCGGCATATCAGGAAGTACGGTAGTGGGTAAAAATTGTATTTTTGCCGGACAAACCGGAGTATCAGGCCATTTAAAAATTTGCGATAACGTTCAAATTACTGGCGGCAGTATTGCTAGGCAGTCAATATCTGAGCCGGGCTCATATTCATCAGGAATAATGCTGACTCATACGAAAAAATGGAAAAAAAATGCAGTTCGTTTCAACGAGCTAAATGACCTAGCTCAGCGGCTCAATGCATTAGAAAAAAAGATATAACTTTCGGTACTACTTTACCTTTTAGGTGTCTAGAGATAACTTAATGAATATAAATGATATAAAGAAGCGTTTACCCCAAAGATATCCATTCCTTTTGTTGGATCGTGTTGTAGAAATAGATCCGGGTGACAGAATTTTGGCCTATAAAAATATTACAGCTAATGAGGATGTTTTTAATGGGCATTTTCCTAGTACACCAATTTTCCCAGGGGTAATGATTATCGAAGCGATGGCTCAAGCAGCAGGAGTACTGGGTTTTGTTACTGCTGGCAAGTATGCAGACGATGATGTGCTGTATTTGTTCGCTGGAGTGGATGGTGTTCGCTTCAAGCGCCAGGTTATACCTGGAGACAAGCTGACGTTAGAAGCAAAAATTGACTCAGTGAAGCGAACAATTTGGCGATTCAAATGCAGAGCAACCGTTGACAACGAGTTGGCCTGCGAGGCCACCATACTCTGTGCTTTGAAGTCGGCCTGAAGATTATGTCTCTTATTAGCTCAAGTGCAATCATTCACCCTACTGCAGAATTGGCTGAAGGCGTCGAAGTTGGACCCTGGACCCTTATAGGTGCCAATGTCAAAATTGGAGCCGGCAGCGTGATCCACGCTCATGTTGTCATAAAAGGCCCAACTGTTATAGGTAAAAATAATCGTATTTTTCAGTTTTCTACCATAGGTGAGGATACACCAGATTTAAAGTACGCAGGAGAGCCCACTCGACTAGAGATAGGCGATAATAATACTATTCGTGAGGGGGTTACGATTCACAGAGGGACTGTCCAGGATAATAGCTTGACCCTTATCGGTAGCAATAATTTGATGATGGCCTATGTGCATATAGGCCATGATTGCGTGGTGGGAAATAACTGTATTTTGGTCAATAACGCGTCCCTCTCTGGCCATGTTAATTTAGGTGACTGGGCAATTCTTTCGGGCTATGTACTAGTGCATCAATTCGTCTCTATTGGAGCACATACTTTAATTGGGCCGGCAGCATTTTTACCCCAAGATGTCCCTGCTTACGTTACTGCTTTTGGCTCTCCTGCAGAACCTAAAACTATTAATTCAGTAGGTCTTAGACGCAGAGGTTTCAGCAAGGACGCCATTTTAGCGATCAAGCAGGGGTACAAAATACTTTACCGCCAAGGACTTTCGCTAGATGATGCGCTGATAAAGCTTCATGTGCTTGCATCGCAATATTCTGAGGTTAATCTATTGTTAGATTCAGTAAAAATGTCTTCACGCGGAATCATTCGCTAAGCTATGATCCAGCCTTATAAAATAGGAATAGTTGCAGGGGAATCTTCCGGCGATCAGTTGGGCGCTGGGCTAATTTGCGCACTAAAAGTCTATTACCCTGATGCAATTTTCGAGGGAATAGGTGGCTCCAAGATGGCCAAAGAGGGTTTTGTGTCACTGTTTCCTATCGACAGGCTTTCTGTGATGGGGTTTATTGAGCCATTAAAAAGACTACCAGAATTATTTCGAATTAGAAAAAATTTGTTTCAGTATTTTTGTGATGGAAAATTTGATCTCGTAGTGGGTATTGATTCTCCAGACTTCAATCTTGGCCTAGAGGAAAAATTACGGAATAAAGGTATTAAAACTGCCCATTACGTAAGTCCTTCTGTATGGGTATGGAGGCAAGGCAGAGTTAAAAAAATTGCTCGCGCTGTCGACCTAATGATTACATTATTTCCTTTTGAAAAATCTTTTTATCAGCAACATAGTATACCTGTAGTATGTGTTGGGCACCCCTTGGCGGAAGAGCTTCCAATACAGGGGGAAAAAAATAAAGCGCGTCAAGCATTAGGGTTAACCGATGGACCAGTTCTAACATTAATGCCTGGAAGCAGGGCATCAGAAATACAGAAGTTGGGGAGTTTATTTTTAAATGTAGCGCAACACTGCAAAAATAGCTTGCCTGACTTGCAGGTGATTATTCCTGCCGCTACCCTAGAGCGCAAGTCCCAGTTAGATCAAATACTAGATGATCATCCATTGCTGGAAGTGGTACTTTTGGATGATCAGTCACTCCTAGCGATGGCAGCAGCAGATGTAGTGTTACTCTCATCGGGTACGTCGACGCTAGAGGCTATGCTTTTAAAAAAACCCATGGTGGTAGCTTATCGCTTAGGAAGGCTAACTTATGCCTTGGTTTCAAGAATGGTGAAAGTTAAATATGTGGCACTACCAAATCTTCTTGCGGGCGAACCGTTGGTTCCGGAATTCCTGGAAGAGAACGCAACTATAAAAAATCTTTCAGGTGCAGTAATGAGGTTTTTTGAGCACCCTGAGCAGGCAAAAAAGCTACAAAAAAGGTTTATATCTATCCATGAATCACTAAAATGTGGTGGCAATGAAGCAGCGGCTAAGGCTCTGGTGGCGTTGATCGGCGCCCCCTAGGTATGGGTGACTGCTGTTTTTGTAGCCTGCTGGGGTCACTAGGTATTTAAAATAGATTGAGAGTTTGAGTGTGGTATTTGCTGAAAAAAAAGTACTCAGGTTAGCATATCAAGGCTCGTTGCTTGCTGGCGTTGATGAGGCTGGCAGAGGCCCCTTGGCTGGCGATGTTTTTTCTGCTGCAGTTATCCTTCACCCAGAAAATATTATTTTTGGGCTTGCAGACTCAAAGAAACTCTCTGAGAAACGTCGCCAAGAGTTAGCTGTTGAAATTAAAGAAAAAGCACTGTGCTGGAATGTAGCGCGATCTACGGTGAAAGAAATAGATCGCTTCAATATACTTGAAGCAACCATGATGGCTATGGAGCGTGCCGTTGAAGGATTAAGGATAGATCCAGAATATGTTGTGGTTGATGGAAATCGTTTGCCGTTATGGCGTTATGCTTCAGAGTCTATAATTAAGGGTGATGACAAGGTCCCCTCTATTAGCGCAGCATCAATTCTTGCCAAGGTTCACAGAGATGAAGAAATGATCGCTTTTGATAAGTTATATCCAGGTTATGGGTTTGATTGTCATAAAGGCTACGGAACAAAAAAACATTTTGAGGCTATAGGGAGGTTGGGCCCAAGCCTTATACACAGAAAGTCCTTTGAACCCTTTAAGAGTATGGATGCTTAAGTACTGCAACTGTCTTTGTATAATTATTCTTTCTATATAATCATAGGGGCTGATGCAGTAGGATAAGCAGTAGACTTCGATCTGTGTTAAGTCGTAAATTTATACAATGCAAGATATATTTGGCCTTAGGTATTAGGGCATTTTATAGGTTTAATTTTTTATGTCTGCGCCTTCATTTGTCCATCTCCGCCTGCATAGCGAGTATTCTCTTGTTGATGGCCTTGTGCGCATAAACCCTCTAGTGAATAGGGTGGTTGAACTAGGCATGCCTGCTGTTGCCCTCACAGATGTTACAAACTTCTTTGGTTTGATTAAATTTTACAAAGCAGCACATCTTTCCGGAATAAAACCTATTTGTGGCGCCGACCTCCGTGTTCGAAGCAATATTGAGGGCATCAAACCATTTGATCTTACATTCCTAGTGATGAATTTACAGGGTTATCAGAACTTAACAAGACTGATCTCTCGCGCTTACCAGGAGGGGCAAGTGCGTGGCGAGCCTTTGGTTCAAAAGCGCTGGATCGAAGAATCATCAGAAGGCTTAATCGTACTTGGCGGACATCAAAGTGATATTGGACAAGCATTGCTATCTGGGAACAAAAAGCAGGCTGAGGAGTGCTTGCAAAGCTGGCTTAGTGTCCTGCCTGAGCGATTTTATTTGGAGCTGAATAGGACTGGGCGGCCAGGCGAAGAGGATTTTATTCATAATGCAGTACAACTTTCTTCGATGTTTGATTGCCCTTTAGTTGCCACCAACGATGTTAGGTTTCTTGATTCTAGTCATTTCGAGGCCCATGAATCTAGAGTCTGTATTGGCCTGGGATATGTGTTAGACGATCCTAGGAGGGTGCGCACATATAGTGACGAGCAACACCTTCGTTCAGCAGAAGAAATGACTGAACTTTTTAACGATATACCTGAAGCTATTGAAAATACAATAGAGATTGCCTTGCGATGCAATCTGGAGCTTAAACTAGGGGAAACCTTCCTGCCTGAATATCCTGTTCCAGAGGGGCTGACGAAGGATGTATTTTTTGAAAAACTATCTGTGGAGGGGCTAGAAAAGCGTCTCTCAAAAATACTCGGTACTCTTGACAAAAGCCTAGAGAAGGAAAGAAAAGTATATTTTGACCGACTTCACTTTGAACTTGGAATTATTATTAAAATGGGCTATCAGGGCTACTTTTTGATAGTCATGGACTTTATTCAGTGGGCCAAAAAAAATGACATTCCTGTAGGTCCCGGTCGAGGCTCTGGAGCTGGCTCTTTAGTTGCTTACACCCTTGGTATTACAGACCTTGATCCCTTGCAGTATGGCTTACTTTTTGAGAGATTTTTGAATCCAGAGCGGGTTTCTATGCCAGATTTCGATATAGATTTCTGCATGGACAATCGTGATAGGGTTATTGCGTATGTTGCAGATCGATACGGCCGTGATGCTGTTTCTCAAATTATTACCTTCGGAAAAATGGCAGCTAAAGCTGTAGTTCGTGATGTAGCAAGAGTCCAAGGCAAGCCTTATGGTTTAGCAGATAGATTATCCAAAATGATTCCCGCTGATATTGGGATGACCCTTGAAAAGGCTGTTGAGCAGGAAAATATCCTGAAAGATTTTTTAGCTAGTAGCGAGGAAGCTCAAGAAATATGGGATATGGCACTTCAGCTTGAGGGCATTACTCGGAATGCAGGCAAGCATGCTGGAGGTGTTGTTATTGCGCCAACAAAACTTACAGATTTTTCTCCGTTATACTGTGATGAGTCTGGAGAGGGTCTTGTTACGCAGTTTGATAAGGATGATGTAGAAAGCGCAGGCTTGATAAAGTTTGATTTTTTGGGGCTAAGAACACTCACTATAATAGATTGTGCCGTAAAAATTGTAAATCAGCGGGGGCAGAATACAAAAAATGAGCCCCTTGTAATTAATGATATTCCATTAGATGACTCTTTAACCTATACCCTTATACAGAAAGGCGAGACAACGGCTGTATTTCAGTTAGAGTCCCAGGGCATGAAAGATTTAATGAAGCGCGTAGAGCCCAATTCTTTTGAGGATATTGTGGCGTTAGTGGCTTTATATAGGCCTGGTCCGCTTGAGTCTGGCATGGTGGATGATTTTGTTGACCGTAAACATGGAAGAGCAAAAGTTGCTTATCCTGATGAAAAATTTCAACATGAAAGTCTTAGGCCCATCTTAGAACCCACTTATGGTGTCATTGTATACCAAGAGCAGGTAATGCAGATCGCTCAAACTCTTGCTGGATATACTTTGGGTGAAGCAGACCTTTTGCGCCGCGCCATGGGTAAGAAGAAGCCAGAAGAGATGGCGAAACAGCGAGAAATTTTTGAAACAGGGGCGCAAAATCAAGGCATTGATCCTAGCCTTGCTATAAAAATATTTGATTTAGTGGAAAAATTTGCTGGGTATGGCTTTAATAAATCTCATTCTGCCGGATATGGGCTTCTTGCCTATCAAACTGCTTACCTAAAAGCACATTACTTGCCTGAATTTATGGCAGCAGTTTTGTCTGCTGACATGCAAAATACGGACAAGGTGGTAAAGTTGGTTGAAGAGTGCGGCGATCGAAGCTTAGCACTGCTGTCACCAGATATTAATCGAAGCACCTTCTGTTTCAAGGTCTCTGATCAGGGAGAAGTGATCTATGGGCTTGGGGCTATCAAAGGCTTAGGTGAGGGCCCTGTCGACAGTATCATCTCTGCAAGAGATAAAGACGGAGACTTTGTTAGCTTGTTTGATTTTTGCTCAAGGGTAGATGGGAAAAAAATCAATAAACGCTCTCTAGAAGCACTTATCCGTTCAGGGACAATGGATAGTATAGGGCCAATTGGCGAGATAGGGTTTAAGCGTGCAGTTATGCTGGCAGCAATGAGTGAGGCAGTCAAGATGGCTGAGCAGCGGACTCATAACGCTGTTAGCGGGATGACAGATCTTTTTGGAGACAAGGCGTTAGAGTTATCCCCTGAATTTGGGTACAAGAATTTTAATGATATTCGTTGTGAGACTGTCAAGGAAAGGTTGGGGGGAGAAAGGGATACATTGGGACTATATGTGTCTGGACACCCAGCTGATGAGTATATCGATGAGCTGGACGGCTTTATCAGACATCGTATCTGTGAATTAAAACCAGAAAAATCTACCCAGACTGTTGCGGGCTTGGTTGTGGGTACAAGAATGATCAGAACACGAAGTGGCGATAGCATGGCCATTATTTCCCTCGACGATAAAAGTGCTCGAATTGAGGTAGCAGTTTTTTCTGATGTTTTTAGTAGCTGCCGTGAAAAAATTATTAAAGATGAATTTTTAGTGGTGCAAGGGCAGGTATCTATAGACGATTATACTGATGGAGTTAAAATGCGCGCAGATCAAATTAATACTTTGTATGAGGCCCGGCTCAATCATTTAAAAAGTATTGTTATTGACTTGAGCAATGAGGATTTTCAGGAGTTTACTATTCGTGATATTTCTGAAATTATGCTTCCATATAATGAAGGAAAATGTCCAGTTCGTATTTGCTATAGCAACCCTAAAGCTTTATGCGAAATAGCCCTAGATAAAAAATGGCTGGTATCCCCTAAGGATGAACTATTGCAGAGATTAAAAGAAATGGTTGGTAGCGAGATGGTGCACTTAAGATTCTAGGCATGTCGGAAGTATTTACAGGTTAAAAATTAAGTGCCAGCACGGCTTATAGCCAAGCAATAAATCTTAACTTTCATTTATTTAATTAATTAGAAATTTACTCCCGACACGATATGTGTTTTTATCTAGCGAATTTTTTTGGATTTAAATTTTTGTCTTTTTGGTATAAATATTATGGATGATAGTCTTACATGAACTTAAATTATTTGGATTTTGAGCAACCTATTGCGGAGCTGGAAGCAAAGATTGAAGAGCTTCGTTTGGTGGGCAACGATAGTGATATCAATATTACCGGGGAAATCGTCAAGCTTGAAGAAAAAAGTCAAAAGCTTACTAAGAAAATATATTCAGGCCTCACTTCTTGGCAAACTGTCCAGATTGCAAGGCACCCTCTTAGGCCACATGCTACAGATTATATAAATCGGGTTTTCACCGATTTTGATGAACTGCATGGCGATAGACATTTTGGAGATGACAAAGCCATCATAGGCGGTATAGGGAGATTGGCCGATAAGCCAGTTGTTATTATCGGCGAAGAGAAAGGCAGAGGTGTTAATGAAAAAGTATATAGAAATTTCGGGATGCCAAAGCCTGAAGGGTACCGCAAAGCCTTGCGTTTAATGGAGATGGCTGAACGCTTTAAGATGCCTGTTGTCACACTAATTGATACACCTGGAGCATATCCAGGAATCGATTCTGAGGAACGCGGAATTAGTGAGGCTATAGCCAGAAATCTTGCAGTTATGTCTCGCTTAAAGACACCTATAGTATGCACTGTTATCGGTGAAGGTAGCTCTGGCGGCGCATTAGCTATCGGCATTGGTGACCATCTTAGCATGCTCCAATATTCTACTTACTTTGTTATTTCACCGGAAGGTTGTGCAAATATTATCTGGAAAACCTCAACTAAAGCTGCTGAAGCAGCTGAAGCGATGGGTGTTACATCTACAGTTTTACAGGAGCTAGGAATAATAGATGAAACTATTTCTGAGCCCAATGGCGGGGCGCATCGTAATATTGAGACTATGGCAGCTAGCCTTAAAGAGTGCTTAATTAGACAGGTCGATGAGCTTACCGAAGTCCCTATTGATGAGCTGCTTGAGAAGCGTTATAAACGTTTGATGAGTTATGGTAATTGATAAAGTATGCTTAATTGCAAAAGAAAAATATTGTTGGGCATTTTTTGAAGCGTCTCTGTTTTATTTGTCAGCCCTGCTGGGCGTTATACGCTCTATTGTGATTGAAAAATCTATAATTTTTTAGCGCACTATTTATTGTCATTTCTTTTGATTGCCAGTAACGTTGTACTTTAGTTTAAAATTGCAGAACCTTAATGTCGCTTCAAGTCTCTTGTCTTTCTAGATATTTTCCCACGTTTAACAATGCTGAGCACCTTTATGTTGCCTATAGTGGTGGACTGGATTCTCATGTATTGCTTCATATAATGGCTTCTTTGGTTGGACCAAAATCTTTTACCGCGATCCATATTAATCATCAATTATCCATAAATGCAGATAACTGGCAGCAACATTGCAAAGACTGCTGTTCCAAATTGGGGGTACCTCTAATTGTCGAGACCATTAAGGTTGAAAATAAGGGCTTTGGATTAGAGCAGGCCGCGAGAGAGATTCGTTATGATATTTTTAGAAAATTACTAGATAAAACTGATTTATTGCTGCTTGCTCACCATGCGGATGATCAGGCTGAGACAGTTCTTTATAGGCTACTTCGTGGCGCTGGCACAAAGGGTTTGTCCGGAATGCCTATATCTAGACCATTGGGTCTTGGAGGGCTATTCAGACCATTGCTAGCATTTTCTCGAGCTGATCTTGAGTCCTACGCTTCCATTCATGGCTTGGAATGGATAGAAGATGAAAGCAATAAAGATGTGAGCTTTGATAGAAATTTTTTGCGACATAAAGTGTTACCGATAATATCTGAACGCTGGCCTGACTGCTTGTCTAAACTGAATCATACTGCAAATCTTTGTGCAGATTCGGGCCATTTGACAGAAGTTCTGGCTGCACAAGACCTTACTGGTATGTCTGAAAAGTCTGAACGCATTGGCTGGAGTATTTCTATTGATGATCTTGCATGTCTAGAGGAGTCAAGACAGGCAAATGTGCTCCGCTATTGGGCCTCCGCGCATAGATTACCATCACCCAGGCATAGTGTTCTTAGGGTGGTTTCAAATGAAATGCTATTGGCGCGTCCTGATGCTAGGCCTTTAATAGTCTGGGCCGGCGTACAGTTACGACGGTTTAAAAAAAGATTATACCTCTTACCAGCAGATTCTAGTGACTCAAATCACTATGTAGCGGACACAGGAGAGTCGGCAATAACTATGCAGCCAAGTATAAAATGGGATGGAATTAATCAAATTATGCTGCCTAACAAGGGAAGCATATCAACAAAGTTATTAAGTACTGGGGGATTGAGAATATCCAAGCAGTGCGATATAGAGATTCGCTTCCGTGCTGGCAGCGAGCGTTGTAAGCCATTCGGACGCAGTGGCTCGAATACACTAAAAAAATTATTTCAAGAGTATGCTCTTGAGCCTTGGCTTCGTAGCAAGGTGCCGCTTATTTATATTGACGGGAAGTTAGCAGCAGTTGGCGACTTGTGGATTTGCGATGGATTTTTTGCCTCAGCAAATGAGCTCGGTGTTGAGCTACAGTGGCGATTTTTTTAGCAGTCTACACTGTAGTAATAGATTGAGACAATCAGCCATCTCTGGTAGGCTAATTTACCATCATAACAACTAAAATAGTTGCCCTTCTGTTCTTGAAATAATTTTTTATTTTGATGATATAGGGATATATTTTATTCAAAAATGTAGCTTAATCGAGCTATTTACGTTGAGCCTAGTGTACTGACAGGGATCCAAATGACGCGTTATATATTTGTTACAGGTGGTGTTGTATCTTCTTTAGGGAAGGGTATTGCGGCAGCCTCGCTGGGTTCCATTCTTGAGGCCCGAGGCCTCAATGTTACGATTCTTAAACTAGACCCATACCTGAATGTCGACCCCGGAACCATGAGTCCCTCACAACACGGAGAGGTTTTTGTAACTGAAGATGGCGCTGAAACTGACCTTGACCTTGGGCATTATGAGCGTTTTTTATCTTCGAAAATGTGCAAACGAAATAATTTTACTAGCGGAAAAGTGTACGAAACAATTCTTCGTCATGAGCGCCGAGGGGACTACCTTGGGGCTACGGTGCAAGTAATCCCTCATGTTACAGATGAAATAAAGAGACGTATTTTAGCTGGTGGTAAAGATTATGATGTAGCTATTGTTGAAATTGGCGGCACAGTCGGGGATATTGAATCACAGCCTTTTCTTGAGGCTATACGACAATTAAAGCTAGATCTTGGGTTCAGTCATTCTATCCTTATCCATCTGACACTTATTCCTTATATTGCTACAGCAGGGGAAACTAAAACTAAACCAACACAACATTCTGTTAAGGAGCTCAGATCTATTGGCTTGCAGCCAGATGTCTTGTTATGTAGAAGTGTGGTTGAGCTTGATGAAGGTCAGCGCAAAAAAATAGCCTTATTTACTAATGTAGAAGCACGAGCAGTTGTGACATTATTGGATGCTAGGAGTATTTATTCTATTCCTCGTGACCTTCAGACTCGAGGACTCGATACCGCTGTTTTAGAGCAACTTGGCTTGAGTTGCAAAGAACCAGATCTTTCTGATTGGGACTGGATTGCAGAAAATCACCTAAATCCAAAGCATGAGTTGACTGTCGCTATGGTTGGCAAGTATACGGAGCTTTTAGATGCCTATAAGTCACTCAACGAGGCATTGACTCACGGAGGTATTCGTAACCAGACCAAAGTAAATATTCGTTATGTTGATTCAGAGAGCCTTGAAAGCGAATCATCACTTCTTGATGGTTGTAGTGGAATTCTTGTGCCTGGTGGATTTGGTGTGCGCGGTGTAGAGGGAAAGATTAAGGCAGCCAATCACGCTCGAGTTAACAGAATACCTTATTTGGGAATATGCTTAGGCATGCAGGTTGCGATGATCGAATTTGCACGCAATGTTTGTAATTTAGGTGGTGCAAATAGCACGGAGTTTGACCCTAAAACACCGCATTCTATTATTGGATTGATAACCGAGTGGATTGACAGTAGTGGTGTGATAGAAACACGCAACGAAGATTCAGACTTGGGTGGAACAATGAGATTGGGTGGGCAGGCTAGCTACTTAATTCATGGCACTATGGCTCATAAAATATATGGTGCTGATACAGTTTTTGAGCGTCATCGTCATCGTTATGAGGTGAACAACAATTATGTAGCTGGGCTGCAAGAGGGCGGAATGAAGGTTGGTGCTTGGTCGGAGAATAAAACATTAGTTGAGATGGTTGAAATACCTGAACACCCTTGGTTTGTTGCCTGTCAATTTCATCCAGAGTTTACATCTACTCCTCGCGAAGGCCATCCGCTTTTCACAAGTTTCATAAAGGCAGCGCTTAAGCATTCTAAAAGAGTCTAATTTATGTCTATATCAAAAATATCTGTACCATCGATAACCATCAATATTGATGGTATATCGGTAGACAATAATGAGCCTTTCGTGTTGTTTGGAGGCGTTAATGTACTGGAGTCTCGAGATCTTGCAATGCAAGCAGCAGAGCATTTTTGTGAGGTGACCCAAAAACTTGCTATACCTTACATATTCAAAGCATCGTTTGATAAAGCGAATCGTTCGTCTTTTTATTCTTATCGAGGGGTTGGGATAGATGAAGGACTAAAGATATTTCAGGAAATTAAAGAGACATTTCAGATTCCAGTTATCACAGATGTACATGAGCCCCATCAAGCAAAAATGGTAGCAGATGTCTGCGACGTATTGCAGTTACCTGCTTTTTTAGCCCGTCAGACCGACTTGGTAAAAGCTATGGCAGAAACTGATGCTGTTATAAATATAAAAAAACCTCAGTTTCTTAGCCCATCACAGATTGCTAACATTGTAGATAAATTTAAAGAGTGTGGTAATAACAAGCTTATTCTTTGTGAGCGCGGTACTTGTATGGGGTACGATAATCTTGTTGTGGATATGCTGGGCATTCGAACTATGAAAGACACAAGCGGTGGCTTCCCCGTTATTTTTGATGTGACTCACGCACTTCAGTGTCGAGATCCCCAGGGGCTTACTTCTGGTGGGCGCCGTCAGCAGGCCGCAGAACTAGGAAGGGCAGGCATCGCTGTTGGTCTAGCCGGTTTATTCTTAGAAGCTCATCCGGACCCAGATAATGCAAAATGTGACGGACCTAGCGCTTTGCCGTTACTCAAGCTAGAGCCTTACCTGGCTCAAATGAAAGAGATAGATGATCTGGTCAAATCTCAACCTGCATTTGAAATATAATTAATTTAAAATTTTTAAATAGATACTATATGAGAGAGTATTTATTTTTTTGGAGAATTTATATATGAGCAAGATTGCTGATATCAGAGCCTATGAAATACTAGATTCTAGAGGTAACCCAACGATAGGAACGGATGTGATTTTGATGGACGGCAGTATTGGTTCAGCCTGTTCACCATCTGGTGCCTCTACAGGCTCAAAGGAAGCTCTTGAATTGCGAGATGGAGACCAAAGTCGTTATTTGGGAAAAGGAGTTCTTAAGGCTGTCGATAATGTAAATAAAATCATTAAACCGTTTTTGCTGGGTGTCGATGCTATTGATCAGAGGTCGCTAGATATGTTGATGATCAAAGCGGATGGAACAGAAAATAAGTCTAGATTTGGCGCAAATGCTATTTTGGCTGTGTCGCTTGCTGCATCAAAAGCGGCAGCTATATCGCGCAAACTGCCTCTTTATGCGCACATTGCAGACATTAACGGAACTCTTGGCCAATACAGTATGCCTGTGCCGATGATGAATATTATTAACGGAGGGGAGCATGCAGATAACAATGTTGATATCCAGGAATTTATGATTCAACCTGTTTCCGCCAAAAATTTCTCTCAAGCACTACAAATGGGAGCTGAAATTTTCCATTCACTAAAAGCAATACTTAACAGTAAAGGCCTTAGCACCTCAGTGGGTGATGAGGGGGGATTTGCACCCAATTTGTCTTCAAACTCTGAAGCCCTTGTTCTTATAGAGGAAGCGGTAATTGCTGCGGGCTACCATCTAGGTAAGGATATAACACTAGCCTTGGATTGTGCTTCCTCAGAGTTCTATAATGATGGTAAATATGAATTACTTGGCGAAGAAAAAATATACAGCTCTGAAGAATTCACTGATTTTTTGGCAGATCTTTGTGATCGATATCCGATTATTTCAATTGAGGATGGACAGGATGAATCTGATTGGAGCGGCTGGAAATATCAAACTGAAAAGTTGGGCCACAAAGTTCAATTAGTGGGAGACGATCTTTTTGTTACTAATACGAAAATTTTAAGTAAAGGTATTGAGCTCGGTGTCGCAAATTCAATTTTAATCAAATTTAACCAGATAGGCTCTTTAACAGAAACGCTGGATGCCATAAAAATGGCAAAAGATTCAAGCTATACTGTCGTCATTTCTCATCGATCGGGTGAAACGGAGGATACCACTATTGCGGATCTTGCTGTTGCAACTGGTGCTGGGCAGATAAAGACCGGTTCACTATGTCGATCCGATCGTGTTGCAAAATATAATCGTCTGTTGCGTATAGAGTCAGAACTTAAGGGCACTGCACCTTACAGAGGTTTGGGAGAATTCAGGTAGCCTCTCTAGTTATATTAGGCTCTGGCATAATAATTTAAGAGGCTGCCCTTTGTGGTTCGCTGACGTGGTTAATTTTGTGCGGTAGAATGGCTTGTTATGCGCTGGTTGTTAATTGTACTTATTTGTTTCATGCTCCTCTTGCAATATAGCTTGTGGGTAGGTGAGGGCAGTCTCGCTCACAAGCATTCACTTCAGCGTGAAGTTATCGTACAGCAGAAAAAAAATGAAACTCTGCGAGAAGAAAATTTAATACTAGCGGGCGAGGTAAAGAACATTAAAGGTAGCATGGAAGGTATTGAAGGGGTCGCTAGAAAAAATCTTGGCATGATTAAGAATGGCGAAACTTTTTATATGGTTATTGAAAAAAAAGACTAACCGAAAACTCCAATATATGACAAGCAAAATATGAAAAGCTGGGTAATAGTCCCTGCTGCTGGAGCTGGGAAAAGGTTCTCCCTAGAAGCTCGCAAACAGTATGCAAAATTTCTTGATATGACTGTGCTTGAATACACCCTAAAAAGATTGCTAGCAATAGATCACATCAAGATAGTTGTCGCTGTGAGCCCTGAAGATAAAGCATGGCGACAATTGGCTATATTTAAAAATACTTCTATTGAAGTGATTTTTGGCGGCAAAGAAAGGGCAGATTCAGTTCTTTTGGCCCTAGAGCATATCAAAGATGAAGCCAAAATGAATGACTGGGTATTGGTTCATGACGGTGTAAGGCCGTGCGTTAAAGTTGCTGATATTATAAATTTAATGGATCAGTTGAGCTCTCATGCGATAGGTGGGATTCTTGCTGTACCTGTTGTTGCAACGATTAAGAGAGCCACTAGTAAGGCTGAAATAAAGGCAACAGAAGATCGGTCAAGGCTTTGGGAGGCTCAAACACCCCAAATGTTCCGCTTTTCGCTACTCCTGGAGGGCTTAAGGCAGGCATCCAGGGCTAACTGGCAGCCCACTGATGAATCTGCTGCAATTGAAAATCTGGGGCATATGCCTCGAATTATTGAGGGCAGCCACGATAATATTAAGATTACTCGAAGGGAAGATATAGTGATTGCTGAAGCTATAGCATTATGTCAGCAGGAGTGGTCATGAGAATAGGACAGGGCTATGACGTTCATGCATTTGAAGAAGGTGACCATATTGTTATTGGTGGAGTTAGAATTCCTTTTAAGTGTGGCTTAATGGCTCACTCAGATGGAGATGTCTTGATACATTCTTTATGTGATGCCATTCTTGGCGCCGCCGCACTTGGTGATATTGGACGACATTTCCCCGATACAGACCCTCGTTATTTTGGCATTAATAGCCGTGAATTATTGAGAGCCACAATTACACTCGTTTGCAACAAGGGGTATCGTGTTTCAAACGCTGACATAACTGTTGTTGCTGAAACCCCTAAGATGGGGCCACACATTAATGAAATGGTTAGCAATCTTGCGTCTGACTTAAGATGCGATGCTGATCGTATTAATGTTAAAGCTACAACAACTGAAAGCTTGGGATTTGAGGGTCGAGGAGAAGGGATAGCTTGTCATGCTATCGTCTTGCTTGTTTGAAGATATAAGATAAAAAAATATATCGCCCCTGTGCTCATACTTTTTTTGAAGCATTGCTTGATTGCAATCTGCTTGGTAGTTTTTGCTAGCTGGAGGTTATTCTAAATGACGAAGGTGGGCGCTATAAACAAAAAATTCTCTATATCTTTTCCATCAGCCTACAGTCATTTGGGAGCAGCTGCTTTTTTTCGCAGCGAGCTGGAAGATTTTCGTGTTGAAGAGAAGTTGGGGTTTTCTCTCTCTGGGCAAGGAGAGCACCTTTATCTTCAAATAGAAAAAAGAGGAGATAATACTCGCTGGATCGCACAATTGCTTGCAAAACATTTTTGTGTTGACGAGTCAGCTGTTGGGTATTGTGGTCTGAAGGATCGTAGGGCTGTTGCCATACAGTGGTTTAGCGTGCACTTGCCTGATAATGAAAAGCTAATCGCTCCTGGAGTAGTAAGAATCGAAGATACAAGATTTCAACTAATAAAATCTTCTTGGCATGACAGAAAGCTTCGAAGAGGGCAGCACAAAGAAAACTACTTTACAGTAAGGTTGCGAGAAGTCAGTGGAGATAAAGATCTTTTGGATTTTCGCCTAAAACAGATCGCTTCTCAGGGGGTACCAAATTACTTTGGAGAGCAACGATTTGGTTTTAACGGTAAAAACTTGATGGAAGCTGACTCTTTATTAAGAAGAGAGTACGGAGCCGAAAGAAAAAGAGGGCAAAAAAAACGTAATTCACCCCGAGGAGGTATATATTTATCTGCTGCTCGATCTTACTTGTTTAATTTAGTTTTGGCAGAGAGGGTTAGAAGAAATTGCTGGCAATCAGCCAGTAAAGCCCTGTGCTCTGTTGGCAAACTTCCAGACTTTAGTGATACCGGTCCAATGTGGGGTCGCGGCAGGTGCATGGAATCTGAGGAAGTGTGTAGATTTGAGAATAAAGTGCTTTTAGAGTGGACGGAATGGATGAATGCTCTTGAATTTAGTGGTTTGCAGCAGGAGCGACGCCAATTGGTCTTAAACCCTAGAGAGCTTAGCTGGAAATGGTTTTCTCATGACAAAATTTCGGAAGATATGTTTGATTTAGAGGTATCATTTTCACTGCCTCCAGGTAGCTATGCGACCTCATTATTACATGAATTTCTCGATGTTAAAAAATCATATCTGGAAGAAATTCCAGTGCTAGCAACGAGTGATTCAATCTAATATAGTTTAGGCGTTAAAAAAATGAGGGCTGCGAGTTGAATACTGTTGATTTTAGTGGGGTTGGAATGACCTCGCAAAGAACTAGAGAGCGGCTCATTCAGCGACTCACAGACCAAGGCATTAAAGACAAGAGGGTGCTGGACGTTATTAGAGTAACTCCTCGTCATTTATTTTTAGATGAAGCCTTGTCTCATAGGGCTTATGAGGATACCGCATTACCAATTGGGTTTAGTCAAACTCTGTCTAGACCTTATGTGGTTGCGCTTATGACAGAAATTTTACTATCACTAGGGCCCCGTAAAAAAGTTTTAGAAATTGGGACTGGATCTGGCTATCAAGCCACTGTTTTAGCGCAGCTTGTGGAAAAAATATACAGCGTTGAGCGCATAAAATCTTTACAGGACAGGGCTCGCGAAAGATTAAGAAAACTTGGGGTGCGCAATGTCAGGTTGACTCATGGCGACGGCTCCCTTGGGTTGATGGAGTTTGCTCCTTATGATGCTATTCTTAGTGCTGCGGCACCCGGTGAGGTTCCCGAGGAGTTACTTCTTCAGTTGGCCCCTGATGGTATTTTGATTATTCCTGTAGGATCGAGCCATGAGCAAGAACTGCGAGTTATCATAAGGGACGGTGATAGCTTAAATTATACAGAAAGAGTGGCAGAGAAGGTCCGTTTTGTGCCGCTCATTGGTGGGCTTTCTAGTTAGTTTCTTTGGTTACCATAATCTTGGCTAAGAAGATGAAAAAAATTAAACATTGGTTGCTAATTTTTCTGAAGGGAGCGGTCATGGGGGCTGCTGATATTGTTCCCGGAATTTCTGGGGGAACTGTTGCTCTTATAACAGGAATCTATACGGAGCTTCTTGAGTCTATCAGCTCTATTAATCTTCATTCATTGAAGGTGTTAAAAGCCCAAGGTTTTTTTAAGTTCTGGGAAAAAGTGAATGGTAATTTCTTGTTGAGTCTATTTTGTGGGATTTTATTTAGCGTAGTTTCTTTTTCTCATGTGATAAATTATTTATTGGCGACAGAATCTATATTGATATGGTCTTTTTTCTTTGGGCTCATCCTTGCATCAGCTGGATATATTATTCGACACCTTCCATATTTTTGTTATAAAGAATCTATAGGTTTGTTGGTAGGAGTGGTAGTGGTAGTTGCTATCTCTGTTGTGCCAAAAATGTATGTACCGGACGATCTTTTTATATTATTTTGGGGTGGAGCTATAGCTGTCTGCGCAATGATTCTTCCTGGTATCTCCGGTAGCTTTATCTTATTGCTCCTTGGGATTTACCCTATTGTTATTAGCGCCATTAGCCAACTGCAATGGAGCGTTTTATTGATATTTATCTCAGGTTGTATATTTGGTCTTTTGGTTTTTTCGCGAATGCTATCAGCCCTCCTGAGGGCTTATTATTCGGTCACCATGGCGACTCTTGTAGGATTTGTATTGGGGTCATTGATTGTGGTCTGGCCATGGAGGGATGCTGTAGGGGTGACTCTTACTTATGCAGGTATTGAATTTATTTGGCCCCATAGATTACTTATACCGGTGGATTTTCTCGCTGCAACCGGCCAAGATCCTCAATCATTTTCAGCATTTAGCTGCATGATGCTTGGCTTAGTTGCTGTGATGGCGCTAGACTTTTTTGGTAGACAACCCAAAATACCAGGGGGTTAAGGTTGCAGCTCTGGATTTCTGCAAATAACTTTTCAATAGGTCTCAAATGCTTGTTTTGGTGTGCCAGTCTTTTTTTGGCTGGTTGCCATAGCTCCTCTGCTCCCGTTGCTTATCGCCCGCAACCCCTTGCTGAAAAAATAAATTATCATATTGTTTCGAGCGGAGAGACTTTGTTTTCTATCGCTTGGAGGTATGAAACTGATGCCAAAAAATTAGCTTCAATAAATGGTATTCGCAGCGTTGATAAGATATACATAGGCCAGAAAATATCACTTGATGGCGGACGAGATCCTGCCAGCAAGAGCTCCTCCTGGGTTGAACCACGAAAGACCACGCATCCCACTGTCTCCAATACCCAAAAACTTAAAAATGATAAACCGTTACCTCTTCTCTCTTTGAGCTGGAGGTGGGACTGGCCGACTAAAGGAAAGATATCAAAAAAATTTAATAGCTCTAAATTATTCAAAGGTATAGATATAGAGAGCTACCCTGGAGCTTCAGTTGCTGCTGCTGCTCCAGGTCTCGTGATTTATGCTGGAAGCGGCCTGCGTGGTTACGGAAAGCTCATTATTATAAAGCATAGTGGTACTTTTCTGAGTGCGTATGCTCATAACAAGAAAATTTTTGCAAAAGAAGGACAGCTTGTTAAAGCGGGTCAGAAAATTTCAGAAGTAGGGGGAGACTTGGTCCAACCAAAGCGTTTATATTTTGAGATTAGAAAAAATGGAAAGCCTGTCGATCCATTAAGATACTTACCTAAAATTTAACTTTTTACAGGTGACCCAAATGCCTCTGAACTACCTGAAGGGTCGATTTGAAAACTTTGGGTGTTGCGCAAACAATATTGCCACTTTTTAGATAGGTGTTGCCGCCATGAAAATCACCTACCATGCCCCCAGCCTCTTTGATTAACAGTACTCCCGCAGCAATATCCCATGGCTTCAAATTCATTTCCCAAAAAGCATCAAACCTGCCTGCCGCCACGTAGGCCAAATCAAGTGAGGCGGCACCCAGTCGTCTGATCCCCGAAGATTCTTTTGCTAAATCATTAAGGCAAGCTAGGTATGCATCCATATACTCTATTGATGGGCTGCTAAAAGGGATACCTGTTGCGATTAAGCTTCCAGATAAGAATGGCTGGCTGGAGATCCGAATTCTGTTCCCATTCAAAAAAGCACCTCTCCCGCGACTTGCAGTGAACTCCTCCTGTCGCATTGGATCTACAATGACAGCATGCTCTATCTTGTCTTTATGTTTGCAAGCAATAGATACCCCAAAGTGTGGAACACCATGAATAAAATTTGTAGTGCCATCCAGCGGATCAATTATCCACTGGTAGTCGCTATCTTCACCTTCTAAAAGTCCAGCCTCTTCGCTCACTATGGTATGAGCGGGAAAGGCTTTACGTAAATGATAGATAATTTCTTTTTCTGCTGCATAGTCAATATCTGTGACAAAATCATTGCGACTTTTTTCGTCAATGCGTACTAGATCTATGCGTTTTGTCGCCCGTAGGATTAAATCTCCTGCTTTGCGTGCAGCACGAAGTGCAATATTTACCATTGGTTCCATTTTAGGATATTCCAGCAAGGATAAAAGACAGGATTGTAACAGAGGCTTGTGCTTCATGTTAGGTTTCACTTTGAGAAAAGGTTGTGATTTCATTGTGCCTTCCTGATAGAATCCTTTTAGTTTTTCCAGTCCCTGTATGGGCTTCTTAGTTACATTTTTTTTGCAACATATTGGTTTTTTCTATTTTTTGAAATGTGTAGTTATTAATTGTCTACCCTGTTTGATATAAGAAAATTTTTTTAGATGTTGCGCTCTTGAAGGTCACCACATGAAAAACTTTGATAGGGTACGAATCGTTCTTGTCAACACAAGTCATCCAGGAAATATAGGTGCAGCTGCGCGAGCCTTAAAAAATATGGGGCTATATCGTTTATATCTTGTAGAGCCAAAAGACTACCCAGCAGACCAGGCTGTTTGGAGGGCCGCCAATGCCCTTGATGTTTTAAATAACGCTGTTGTTGTGGATGATCTGGATACCGCTCTTTCTGGTTGTGGTTTGGTGGTAGGCACGAGTGCTCGCGAGCGACGTATACCTTGGCCCCTAATGAATCCTCGTGAGTGTGGTGTTCGGGTTTGGAAGGAAGCTGCCGAACACGATGTAGCGATTGTTTTTGGTCGTGAGGACAGAGGCCTAACTAACGAGGAGCTCCATAAGTGCACATATCACGTCCATATCCCATCAAATCCAGAATATAGCTCATTAAATATCGCATCTGCTGTGCAAGTCCTTTGTTATGAAATTCGTATGGCTTCCTTGATGGATGATGCTGGCTGCGTGCCTTCTTTTGATGAATGGGATCAGCCTCCAGCAAAAACAAATGATCTAGAGTTATATTTTGAACACCTAGAGCAAGCTTTAGTAGATATAGGTTTTCACGACAGAGCTAACCCTCGTCAGACCATGACTAGGTTGCGCCGCTTGTATAGCAGGATACGCCTAGATGAAATGGAGCTGTCTATATTGCGAGGTGTCTTGACGGCTATTAGAAATGCAGCGCATAAGATAAAAAATCAATAATCTTTTTAATTACATGCCAAGTACCCTACTAAAACAATAGGTTATTTACTTGACTAAAAAGGTTGGTTATATCATAATTTGCATGATATTTTTACTTTAGTATCAATAAATAAAAATGCGAGGTAATTAAATGCGGCTGACAACACGAGGCCGGTATGCGGTTGCAGCAATGTTGGATCTTGCAATGCATCGAGATAATGGGTCGGTTAGCTTGGCGGATATCTCTAGCCGCCAAGGAATTTCACTTTCTTACCTCGAACAATTATTTGCTAAACTACGGCAGCAAAAGCTGGTTATAAGCACACGAGGCCCTGGTGGTGGTTATAGGCTATCTCGCGATACTCAAGATATAAACGTTGCAGAGATCATTGATGCAGTCAATGAGTCCATTGATGCGACAAGTTGTAGCGGTAAAGGTAATTGTAATAAAGGCGATTTATGCTTAACCCACGATTTGTGGAACGACCTGAGCATCCAGATACACCGTTTTTTGCATAATGTTAGTCTTGATAGTCTTGTTCATAAGCATGATGTCCAGCTTGTTACCTTGCAGCAAAATAGCTAGCTTAATCCTAGTATAATTTTTTATGGTTACCAGGAAATAAATAATGAAATTACCTATCTACTTAGATTATTCATCAACAACTCCAGTAGATCCTAGTGTGGCTAGGATGATGTCAGACTGCTTGACGGGAGATGGAAATTTTGGAAACCCTTCCTCTCGATCGCACTCGTTTGGCTGGAAGGCTGAAGCTGCAGTTGAGAATGCTAGGGCGCAGGTAGCAAAATTACTCAATGCCGATCCAAGAGAAATTGTTTGGACCTCTGGTGCTACCGAGGGAAACAATCTTGGAATAAAAGGCTGCGCTCATTTTAATCAAAAGAAAGGCAAGCATGTTATTACCTCAAAAATTGAACATAAGGCTGTTCTTGATGCTTGCAGACAGCTTGAGCGTGAAGGGTTTGAGGTGACTTATTTAATTCCTGATGCAGAGGGAATTATTCAGCCCCAAATGGTTAAGGATGCTATTAGAGAAGATACAACGCTGGTTTCCTTGATGCATGTGAATAATGAAATTGGAACAATAAATGATATTGCAGCTATCGGCGAAATTTGTCGTGAGCGAAAAGTAGTCTTTCATGTAGACGCAGCTCAGAGTACTGGAAAAGTACCCATTGACGTAGAAGCAATGAAAGTTGACATAATGTCATTGTCGGCACATAAAACTTATGGCCCTAAAGGTATAGGGGCGCTATATGTTCGGCGTAAACCGAGAGTGAGGATTGAGGCACAGATACATGGCGGTGGCCATGAAAGAGGTATGCGTTCCGGTACGCTGGCTACTCATCAAATTGTAGGTATGGGAGAAGCTTTTCGTATTGCCGGAGAAAAAATGATTGAAGAGCAGCAGAAATTTTTAGTGCTAAGAAACCGTTTGTGGGATGGAATATCTGATATGGAGTCTGTCCGAGTGAATGGTTCTATGTCGCAGCGTGTTGCAGGGAACCTTAACGTTAGTTTTTCTTACGTTGAAGGCGAATCCCTGATAATGGCACTTAAGGATCTGGCTGTTTCTTCAGGTTCAGCATGCACTTCAGCGAGCCTTGAGCCTTCTTATGTACTCCGCGCTTTGGGTTTAGATGACGAGCAAGCCCATAGCTCTATTCGCTTTTCTTTTGGGCGTTTTACTACCGAAAAAGAGGTAGATTACGCCATACAAAAAGTTCGTGAAGCAGTGACAAAACTGAGAGAGCTGTCCCCCTTATGGGATATGTATAAAGATGGTGTTGACCTAAGCCTTGTTGAGTGGGCTGCACACTAGGAAATACTGGTTTTAAAATTAGGGAGTTTATTATGGCTTATAGCGATAAAGTGCTTGATCACTACGATAATCCTAGAAATGTCGGAAAATTGGATGATAAATCTATGAATGTTGGAACAGGAATGGTAGGTGCTCCAGCTTGTGGTGATGTAATGCGATTACAGATACAAATAAATGATGATGGAATTATCGAGGATGCCAAATTTAAAAC
>CAJIZZ010000008.1 GCA_905181945.1 uncultured Porticoccus sp.
GTCTTTACAGGCAAGCTCTATAATTTAAGTCTTCCGGATGAACCACTAACGAAAGACCCCAAATCAATCTCTAAGTTCTAACTTAATATTCTTTTTTCGTTTCCAACCTGTTGTCACACGTTATTTCCGAGAGCTTGCTCTATGTCAGCAATAATATCGTCAGCATGCTCAATACCTACAGAAATTCGAACCATTTCACGACTAGCTCCTGCAGACTTTAGCTCATCATCGTTCAGCTGGCGATGAGTTGTACTTGCAGGATGGCATGCCAAAGATTTAGCGTCACCAATATTTACTAAACGCTTGATAAGCTGCAACTTATCGATAAATTTCGCGCCAGCAATCTCTCCACCTTTAATGCCAAAACTTAAGATTCCTGATGGTTTCCCAGAAACAACCTTCTGGGAAAGCTGATAATACTTATCGTTTTTTAGGCCTGCATAATTTACCCAGTCAACCAAGCTATGTACAGACAAATACTCGGCAACTTTTAGGGCATTTTCAGTGTGTCGTTGCATGCGTAAAGCAAGGGTTTCTAGACCCTGCAAGATTAAAAATGAATTAAAGGGCGAAATTGCAGCACCCATATTGCGTAGCGGCACAACACGAGCACGGCCAATAAATGCAGCTTCGGCCATTGCATCGGCATATATGATCCCATGATAGGACGGATCCGGCTGATTAAACACAGAAAAACGAGGGTGGTCTTTCCATGGGAAATTACCTGAATCAATAATAATGCCACCCACAGATGTGCCGTGCCCTCCAATATATTTAGTTAAGGAATGAACAACAATATCTGCACCCTGTTCAAATGGACGACAATAAATAGGTGTTGCGACTGTATTGTCGACAATGACGGGGATACCATGCTTATGCGCCATATCTGATAATGCCTGAATATCAACGATGTTACCTGCAGGATTACCTATAGACTCACAGAAAAGTGCTTTGGTATCGTCATCAATTAAGGCTTCCAGCGCATTTATATCATCACCTGAAGCCATGCGTGCCTCAATCCCCTGATTAGGCAGAGAATGCGCAAAAAAATTGTAAGTACCTCCGTACAGCTGACTAACGCTGATAATATTATCTCCAGCACGCGCAACGGTTTGGATGGCTGCTGTGATTGCCGCCATGCCAGATGCCAGTGCCAGCGCACCAATACCACCCTCTAATTCAGCCATACGCTGTTCGAGTACGTCAGTGGTTGGGTTCATCATGCGTGTATAAATATTTCCAGGCTCAGTTAAATTAAAAAGATTTGCACCATGCTGGGTGTCACGAAAACTATATGATGTGGTTTGGTATATAGGTACAGCGACCGCACGGGTTGTTGGATCATCCTGAAATCCAGCATGAATCGCTTGAGTTTCAATATTCATAAGAAATGTCCTTAGTAATAGTTATCTCTATGATGAGTGAGAATTGGAGGGAATAAAAATTTATAATAATTATATTAATAAATACATGCAAAGATAGTATAAGATTCTTCACGTTAATTTAATTAATACGGTTTTTTGAAATGGAAAATAGTTCTTTTAAAATAAAGAAAATTTTATTTTTACTATTGGTTTTTGCCGCTGGTTCCTTAGCTGCCAACGACGAAGTGCTATCGACTTCCCACGTCGAAAGAATAGTTTTAGGCTCGGGTTGTTTTTGGGGGGCCGAAAAGGGTTACGAATCACTACAAGGTGTAATGAGCGCAGTATCAGGTTATTCCGACGGCATAAACGTTAAGCCTGCCTATACAGAGATTACGAAATTAGAAAATAAGTTCAATCCTGACAATCATGCCGAGGCTGTTGAGATTACCTACAACACCAACATCATTTCAACCAAAATGCTTTTGAAGCATTATTTTGAATCTCATGACCCCACACAACTAAATAGACAGGGAAACGATGTAGGAACCCAATATAGATCACTAATTCTCTATTCCAGTAAGGCACAAAAAATGACTGCAGAGGAAGTTCTTCTGGAATACCAGAAGCTCCTTTTCGAATCAGGTTTCGGAACAATCGTGACACAAGTCAAATCACTAAAAACATTTTATGCCGCTGAAGCGCATCATCAAGACTATATTGCAAAAAATCCAAACGGATACTGCCCTGATCACTCCACAGGAGTCAAATTTAATATTAACAGCAAACTAGAAATGCCAGATAATCATGGTTTGAAAAAGGGCAAGCACATAGTCATTATCGAGCCTCGAGGCTATTGCCCTTACTGTGAAAAATTCAAGTCTGAAACGATCAAGCATTACCTGGGAGATATACCTATAACCCTGAGGTTAGCCAGTCAACTGGATGGTTTAAACATTAATTCGCCCACATGGGCCACGCCAACTATTATTTTCTTACAGAATGGTAAGGAGGTCTTTGGCCATCAAGGCTACATGTCATCGAAAGAATTCTATCAAGCTCTCGGCTATTTCAAGCTTGGCAACTCTGATGCATATAAAGTAGCTTTTGAGGATGCGACTGATGGAAGATTTTGCAAAGAATATAGTATTTTTAAAAATACTCCTGATGGAATATTTGTTGATAAAATTAGCGGGGCTCCGTTATTTGATACACAGGATAGGTTTAATTCTTCTAGTGGATGGCTGTCATTCACAAAGCCAATAAGTGGCGCAGTCTATTCTAAAATAGACAATAGTTTTGGGATGAGCAGGATAGAAATAAGATCAGCTGTTTCAGACATACATTTAGGGCATATGTTCCCTGATGGCCCCAATGGGCTGCCAAGATATTGTATTAATGCAACAGTCCTCGAATTTAAAAAAAGGGCGGAAATTTAGGTTCCTTTCAGAAAACCATTCCTCTTTTCTCAAACACTTTCTGTGTATTTATTATCTTTGGGCGCAACCAAGCCCCGATAGAACCGACAATAGCGAAAATTATTAAGCCCTTTTCAAGATCACCTGGATTGTCACCCTTAAGTGCTTTACTTAAACTACTAATCATTAAAAATGCAAATACAAATACCAAGATTACTTTAGATACAGATACTGCGACCAATTTAAGAAAATCGACTCCTGTGTTCATTAGCACAGTTGCATTGCAACTTTTTATACCAAACCATGCCGCTGATGCCGCCATGCCAGCAAGCATTATAAGTTCAACTATGCCTGCTACAAATGAACTACTGTCATTTGGCATGAAACTTCCAGCTATCAATAATACGACTATCGGTGCTACACCCATTCCAGCTATATTCCAAACATCTTTATTGTCAGCATAAAAAACAACTTCGTTCGTTAAACCTAAATATAATCCATACCCAACAACTAGTGGAATTATCCAAAGGATCTGTGTCAACCCTAACCAGGAAGCGACTAATGTTGGGATAACCAAAGTTAAAATTGATGCGGCCAATAATTTAATTGCTTCGGTTTTCCCCAATCTGGAACTAAGACTTGGGAGGAGTCGCCTTCTAGTATTTGTAAAACTTGCGCGTGCTCCATTTGTGTCTCCATCAGCATATGATTACTGATTTACCTTAAGCTTCTGAGCGCAAAAACGCTACTGAAACATTGCATTGCACCTAGTGACAGGAATTACTGTTGGAGAATAGGTTTATACAGAGGCATGCTAAAATACCTTTATGGTGACATCAATTAGATTTACATGAGCTCGCTAAAAAAACCAGATACCAAGCTGGAAGGAAACAAAAGCTCCAAATAAATATGTTTGCTTAGAGAACCCTGACAGAGTGCTGGATTCTTTCTATAATGCGGCTTAGCTACTCCAATAAAGTAAGGATCAAATAATGAGCAATACAAAAAATCGTAAACATTCCTCCATCGTCGTAGATGGCGCTGAAAAAGCCCCTAGCCGGTCCATGTTACGCGCAGTAGGATTTAGTGATGCTGACTTTAAAAAACCTCAAATTGGAGTTGCTTCCACCTGGAGTATGGTCACGCCTTGTAATATGCATATCAACACATTGGCCGAAGAGGTTGGCAAAGGCGTAGAGGTCGTTGGAGGCAAAAGTGTTATCTACAATACAATTACGATTTCAGATGGTATTTCTATGGGTACTGAAGGTATGAAGTACTCATTAGTATCACGTGAGGTTATTGCTGACTCGATTGAAACAGTATCTGGCTGCATGGGGCATGATGGCATTGTAGCTATTGGTGGTTGCGATAAAAATATGCCTGGTTGTTTAATGGGCATGGCACGATTGAATCGGCCTTCTGTCTTTGTTTACGGTGGTACTATTCAGCCTGGTAAAAATCGAACTGACATAGTCTCCGTGTTTGAAGCTGTTGGTGGGCATGCAAAAGGCACTGTTTCCGACATACAACTTAAAAATATTGAAGAAACTGCTATTCCTGGCCCAGGCTCTTGTGGTGGAATGTATACTGCAAACACCATGGCGTCAGCCATTGAAGCTTTAGGAATGAGCCTGCCAAATAGCTCAGCTCAAGAAGCTATATCCGATGTAAAGCTAAATGATTGCAACCGAGCAGGAGCTGCGGTTGTTGAATTAGTTAAAAATGATATAAAACCTTCGGATATTATGACTAAAAAAGCTTTTGAGAATGCTATTAAAATAGTTATTACTCTTGGAGGCTCTACTAATGCTGTGCTCCATTTGCTGGCAATGGCGCATACCATTGGCGTAGATTTACAGCTCGAGGATTTTACTCGAATTGGCAGTGAGACACCTATGTTAGCTGACTTGAAGCCAAGTGGTCGTTTCTTAATGTCTGAGTTAATTGCAATTGGTGGCTTGCAGCCTCTGATGAAAATGCTCCTGGATGCAGGCCATCTACATGGTGATTGCCTAACGGTAACTGGTAAAACTGTAGCAGAAAACTTAGCTAATGTTCAAGCTTATCCAGAAGGCCAGGAAATCATACGCTCTTTAGATAATCCTATTAAAAAAGACAGCCACTTAGTCGTTCTACGCGGCAACTTGGCACCAGAAGGTGCAATAGCAAAAATCACCGGCAAGGAAGGATTAAAGTTTACTGGGAAAGCACGCGTCTTTCACTCTGAAGAGGACAGCCTAAAAGGCATACTAGACGGTACTGTAGTTAAAAACGATGTGGTAGTGATTCGATATGAAGGTCCGAAAGGTGGTCCTGGCATGAGGGAAATGTTAAGTCCAACTTCTGCAATAGTGGGCAAAGGTTTGGGAGAAGATGTAGCGCTGATAACTGATGGTCGTTTTTCAGGGGGTAGCCATGGATTTGTAGTTGGGCACATTACACCAGAAGCTTATGAAGGTGGTCCTTTGGCGATTGTAGAAGATGGTGACGAAATTACGATTGATGCAGTTACTAAAGAACTGGCTATAGCCATATCTCAGAAAGAAATTGAGAATCGGTTAAAAAAATGGGAGAAACCAAACCCAAGATATACTCGGGGTGTTCTTGCAAAATTCGCTAAAACAGTAAACTCGGCTTCATATGGGGCGGTTACCGATAAAGACCTTTAGGGATTTTCTAGCTGTGTGGCTATTCCGTATGTCGCATTGGCTTAACTTGCCCATATTAGGTTTTCTGTTTACATAAAAATTTCACACCCCTTGTAAGTGCTTGTTTTTATTAGACACTAAAATTTTTAGTGTCTGTAATCCTTATTTCTTTTGTTAGTTAGAGTTTACGGCTACGTAACATCAAAAACACAATAAATGCACCTACCAACTTACCCATGACAGACATCGTTATGTTTGGCACCGTGAATATTCCAGGCACCATAGCTTGCGCCATAAACAAAAACACACTGGTATCAATCGGCGCGGCCAAAGCTGATGATAGCAAAACTCGTGATGACAGACGCAACTTTGAGAACGTATAGAGCATCCAGTCGACCAGCTCAGCAATAATGAAAGCCAGTCCACTGGCTAAGGCTAAATCAGTTCCAGTTGTCCAATAGGTGAGACATAAGCCAACAAACATAGCGATAAGGACTTTATGGCCGATTTCACGTTGCGAGAAATCACGAAACACCAGAACTAGGCCAGTCACAATAGTCACCGGGTTAAAGGCCCAGCCCGGTAAAACCTCCCAAATCACAGCCCAAGTGAAGGTCCAATTGATAAATGGCACCAAGAAAATATAGATGAGCGTATATTTAACCGAAAATAAGCTGATGGCTGACTCAGGTCGAGTGGAAGCTTGCTGGTTCATAATTCTTTTTCTGTCTTTTTTCCATCTCTCCATTCACATGCATACTCTTTGTCATTTATATCGGTAAAAATACCTTTCCCATGCTCTTTATCATTCATGAATTCACCGACATATTTTCCAATACCAGGCTTGGTCAGCATACCCCGCCCATTAGCCTTACCAAATTCATACTCACCAGCATAATTACCACCACCAGGATAAGTATAGACACCACATCCATGATATTCGCCATCAAAGAATTCTCCGACATAGCTTGAACCATCAGGATAGCTGTATGAGCCCTTTCCTTGTTTTTTCCCATCCACCCAGCTACCAGAATATTTATTACCATCGTCAAAAGCTAAGGTTCCTTCTCCATGCTTCTTGTCATTTCTCCATTGGCCTTCATATACAGCACCAGCATTATCTGTATAGATTCCCTCTCCATGCTTTCTATCGTTGCTCCACTGACCTGAATATGTATGCCCAATATGATAAGTCATTACTCCTTCGCCGCATGCATGACCCTCCTTAAACTGGCCTACGTACTCGCCAATACTAGGGCTATTTAAAATTCCCTCACCGTGAAATTTTCCTTTCTTAAACCCACCCTTATAAAAAGCACTATTAGCTAAATGTAAAGTGCCCTGACCATTGATATAGCCATCCTTTAGCTCACCAATGTACTTATCGCCATTAGAAAAAGTTATAGTCTCTAGCGGTTTTTTCATCTTTTAACCCTTATCCTTTTTGGCTGGTTTCCAGAGCTCGCCTTAAGTAAACTAAGTCCCTTTCAGCGGCATTAACTTCATCCCAGAGGATGTCATCTTCACTGAGCAGGGCTTCTTTTGTAGCCTCCAGCTTGAGTATTTCTTTTTTTGTTGAGGATTCAGTAGTCATCGTTTTGTGGCCTCCGTCAATAAAAACTCATATCTTCCGACCCCCAGCCAACCCTGTCAGGATAAGTAGGTTTCCAAGCTGAATGCCCGATAGCGCAGCCGGGGTAATTTCTCGGCAGTGATAAAACCGGGCTGGGCGTTAATCACATCGGGAATCCTATTGACCAGCTGGGTGCAGGTGGTCATTGCAGTGGGGACAGCCCCATTGGACAGCTCAACGTCGGGCTCCCCCGCTATTTTCCAGTGGTTCATGTCAGTCTGATCAAGCCGATACACACAACCGGTCATTTCGAATACAAAACTCGGCCCTTCACTAGTTTTAATTTCATCGATATCGGTAAAACCAAGAACATCGCCAACGGCAACCGTGATTCCCAACGAGGCGACTGGTAGAGGTTCAATCGCTAATACCGGCTGCGACGTCGTCGTAACCGATATAGGCGTCAGCCCAGTATCTGCCACTAGTGCATCCAACACGTTACGACCAAAGGTGGGTGGACGTGAAGCGGACTCCAGCCAGGTGCTGAACTGCTCCGTAGTGGTTCCAACCTGTTGCTCGCGAGCCAATTCGGGACCATAATCATCGACATTCCAGCTAGCCTGCCCCAGCACGTTGTTTATATGATGAGTCGTACCCATCAGCATACTTACCATATTGAGCCAATAGCTATCTTGATGGCCGGAACCCGTCAAAGTCACACCGGTGCGTTTGGCGATCTCATCGAGTTCCGCAGTAATTTCCGGCGAAGTCTTCCACGGGTACAGTGCTTCTTCAGACAGTGTCACCGCATTGACGCCGTGCTCAGCACATAGGCGAAGCTGCTCCTGTGCATCGGACATATAGCTGTTGACAGCAATGACTGCGATATCGGCCCCACGACTCAACACCTCTGCTGCATCATTGCTTACGGCAACTCCCAATTGGCGCCCGAGGTCGGTGAGCTCCCCTAAATCCTTGCCGACTTTTGCCGGGCTACGGGAAATAGCTCCAATAATCTCGACTCCCTTGTCGAGCAACATACGGGTAATGATCGAGTTCATTGTCCCAACACCATAGACCACAGCTTTGATTTTTTTCATGGATACTATCCTCTTGTTATTATCGTGCTCAATTGCATCGGCATATAATCGATATAGTACTGCTACAGTATAGGACAGCTCAAGAGCAGGTGGTAATCCCGATTCCTGAAAACCACACCTTATGTTTCACATAAAAAATAAAAAAAGGGTAGCAGCCTGTTTTAGTAATGTTTAGGTTAGCATCTAAGTTCAAAATATTAATATTTTATGGACAATTCTATGACTTTTTCAGGTGGAAAAAAGCGGCGAAAAAAGAAACAAAACTTGATGATTTTGACTTGGGGCTCTGGAATAAATTCTTTTAATTGATAAAGAATAGAAGATAACATAATGGACATTAATTTTACTTTGCAGATACTCCGCCTAACGCTATTTTTTAGCTGACTAGCAATGGTGTTGGAAGAAAAATAAAGGCCTATGATGCTTTTTCTTGAACGATGAATTTCCCAACAGCAACCCCGGTCACTTCAACTAGGGTGCCTGCTGACAATTCTTGTTGGCTGCTAAGATTCCAATCGATACCTGAATAACGGTATGTAGGGTTTTTGGTCATAGACACAGCGTCATTTAAAATAAAACTATGTCCAACTAAATCATTCGTAACTTTCTTACTTTCAACGTTACCTTGCATGGACTTTAACGGGCGCCACAAAAGCATGGCCGATAAGGCTGTTAATACTCCCACGCTGGATAATGCACTGAGCATTGAATCGGGGACAACACCAACGATCATAAGCACCCCTGCTGCCACCGCTGCAAGACCAACAAAAAACAAAACGAAGGTTGAGAAACCCAAAACCACAACTTCGATAACAAGCAATGCCAAGCCAGCTATAATCAAACTTTCAGACAAATTACTGCTGATCCAATTCATTTTTTAGCTCGCAACATTCTTATTAAGCGTGCTTATAATCGTCATTGCTTGAGTAACCATGCTGGCCGCATCAGTACCGTTATCGGGCAATAAAACTACTGAAGACTCTTTCGCTATAGCAAGTTTAGCTTCAATTGCTTTGGTCGCCAAATCAAGTTGTACTGCCTTCTGACCCTCTTCAGTTGCCGCTGCTTGACCCACTTGTCTAAGAGATTCTGCTTGAGCTGATGCAACAGCCACAATCGCCTTAGCCTCACCTTCTGCACGTAAAACCTGCTCCTCCCTTTCTGCTTCGGCTGCTAGCACTACCGATGCTTTTGCACCCTCAGCTCGGTTAATAGCTGATTGCCTATCACCTTCTGACTCCAGTATTTGGGCACGTTTCACCCGCTCGGCTTTCATCTGTGCTTCCATGGCTTCCATAACTGACTGAGGCGGCACAATGTCTTTTATTTCATAACGAAGTACTTGAATACCCCATGGACCTGCAGCCTCATTAATCGCAGCTACAATATTGGTGTTTAATATGTCGCGCTCTTCAAACGTTTTATCAAGCTCCATTTTACCCAGCTCAGAACGCATCGTAGTTTGAGCCAGCTGAGTTACAGCAAACACATAATCATCTATGCCATAAGTCGCTTTATATGGATCAAGCACACGAAAATAAAGTACGCCGTCTACAGACAAGGAAATATTATCTTTCGTAATAGCGCTTTGCTCCGGCACGTCGACGGCTTTTTCTTTAAGAGAACGATCAGCAGAAATGCGATCAATAAAGGGCAGGATAAAATTTAATCCAGCTTCTTTTGTGGACTGATATTTACCAAAACGTTCGATCACATAAGCACGATTTTGCGGAACGAATTTAATTGAGCTTTTAAGTCCAATTACAATTAAAACCAATACAAGTGTTTGCGTGGTTAATAAATATTCAAATACAATGCCCATTATTTTCTTCCTCGATGTTTTGCTAATTTAATACATAAATTTTAATTAATAGATACGGCCTAATTGCTATTATCATTTAAAAAGCCCCAATCTTTCAATAAATACGATTCACAGCGCACTTATTTTAAAATATGTCCAAAAGGTTTTGACGACGTACGCCCAGCCCAATCACCCAAAATATAAAATCAGTCTATAAGTGGGCATCTATATTAGAAGCGGCTTATAGGATTACTTCTTCTCACTCTTCCAAGTTCCACCATATTGATACGCTTCTTTATGCCTTAATTTAACGTCGGTCAGGCACTTCCTGCAATGAAACACCCAATCTTTCAAACCTTGGTATCGACACCGATACAGTATCTCCTTTGCATCCTTGCAGACAGAACAATCTTTAGTTCTAACTCTCATGAAAATACACCATAACCAAGAAATCATAAAAAACTACAATTCACAAATCACAGCACCAGGTCCCACGCAACCAGAACAAGCGCCTAAAAAAGTGTGGCCTTGGCCAATTATAGAGATGCCGGGCGGAACAGCCAGTAGTGCTCGCGGCTCTAACCTTGCCTCTGTTTTTTTGGCTTACTCTTCGTTATTTAGACACGTCTACATAACGTAAGTACGGCAGAATTTCATCAAAACCTTGTGGAAACTTCTGCGACGCATCAGCATTGCTAACTGTCGGTGGAATGATGACTTTGTCGCCTGCCTGCCATTCTACTGGTGTCGCAATGCCATGTTTGTCACCAATTTGAAGTGCATCGATGACACGTAAGATTTCATCAAAATTACGACCCACTGCCATTGGATAAGTCATCGTTAAACGAATTTTGTGTTCTGGATCGATAATAAAGATAGAGCGTACTGTCGCTGTACTGCTTTCTGATGGATGAATCATGTCATAAAGCTCTGCAATTTTTCTATCGACATCAGCAACAATCGGGAATTTAAGTGATGTGTTTTGCGTTGCATTCACATCTTTAGTCCAGCCTAAATGTTCTTCAACAGTATCTGTCGAAAGACCTAGTGGTGCACAATTACGTGCTTCAAATTCTGGTGCTAGTTGGGCTGTTCTACCCATTTCTGTCGTACAAACAGGGGTGTAATCTGCTGGGTGACTAAAGAAAAAAACCCATTTACCTTTTGCCCAATCATGAAAGTTAATTTCACCAGCTGTTGTTGCAATGGTGAAATTGGGTGCTGTGTCGCCAATACGTAGTGCCATTATTATATTCCTTGTATAAGTTAATATTTGTCATACTGTGAAGTACTCAAAGAGTGCCTTTGCGCTCATCACCGGTTCGGTTTTGGCACACGTAGGCCGCAAGCTGGCCAATCAGTTTTCGAAAAATCATGACGAGCAGCTCATATACGATAATCCCCCGATTTCAAAGAACTCAGACGGTTTGGGCCTATAGTATTTCTCCTCCACCTCCTTCGACTGCTCGGCGTAGGGCTGCGTCATGACTTCCTGCAGCTCTCGAATTAGAGAGTAGCTCCCCGCAGTCGCCTGGCTGTACGCAGGCACAACGAACCATTCTCGCAAAGTGTATTTTGGGTTGACGAGTTTCATCTGCCTAGAAAGCTCGTCACGGGAAGGGGGCTGCGCAGTATTCGCGTCGGTCGTACTGGCGCTGACTATAAGAGATTTCCATTTTTCGAGCCACTCTGACCAGCGCTTATCCATCTCTTCGGAGTCATCGTAGAAGCTTTTTTTGAGTGGCCCAATGTCGTCGGGTACCATCGAGAGCTCGCGGAAGAAGAGAGTGTAATCGACAGGAGTTTGCACCATGAGCGTTTCGAGCTCACTGAACAACGCCACGTGAAAAGTGCCGAGTCCAAGTTTGGCAGCCCACATTTTCTCCATTTGCACTTGCATCACTGTCGCAAAGCCACTTCGAATCTCGTCAAGCTGTCGCAGATAGTCCTGATGCGATGTCAGTGATGCCAGCAAGGGCCACAACGCCGTACAAAACATGTGAAAGTTGCGTTCCGCTGCCACGGCTTGATTCAGAAACGCGAAGTGATGTCCGCCACCCGTCCATGGCTGGTAGTGCGGGTTAAACACATCGCAGAATCCGAATGGACCGTAGTCGAGCGTGAAGCCACCGACCGCGCAGTTGTCACTGTTGAAGTTGCCCTGACAGTAGCCGACGCGGATCCAATTCGCCACAAGCGACGTCAGGCGACTGCGGAACTCACGCGCGAGTAACACCAGTTTTTCGGCAGTGTTTAGTTTCTTATCGATGACGTCAGCGTACTCACGATCGATCAAATGCAACACAATCTGTTCAAGCTCTTCCATCGCTTTCGGGTGTTCTTTCTTGCGCGCACGGCGACCGAAGAGCTCGAGTTGACCTACCCGAATGAACGACGGTGCGACGCGCGTCGAAATGGCGACTGCCTCTGATATAAGCATATCGGGATCCTGCGAGCGCGAGCTCTCCGAATACCACGGCCGCTTCACCTTCTCCGTTTTTGAAACGTATAAACTCAGAGATCGCGACGTTGGCACACCGAGCGCATGCATGTGCTCCTGCGCTAAGAACTCCCGAACACTTGAGCGCAGGACGGCGCGACCATCGGCACCGCGGCAGTATGGCGTCCGGCCTCCACCTTTTAGCTGCATTTCCCAGCGTCGACTGTTGATGACGGCCTCAAGCACGGAAACTGCGCGACCGTCGCCGTATCCGTTGCCGGTTTGGAACGGGCACTGTTGTATGTATTCGGTACCGAAGATGGACAATGCGTACCCACACGCCCAACCCACCTTGCGCATCGGCTTCGGAACGTGCGAGATGTCGCCGGAGAACATGCGGACGAAGTCGGCCGACTGAGCCATGCTGTCGGCGAAGCCAAGTTCGCGGAAAAAATTTTTGCTGTGAACGACGTACTCGGGGTCTTTGATTGGCGCGGGATTGATGGGGACATAGTGGCCCGTAAAAACTTGTCGTGGCGCATGATCGACTCCGTCTGCTTTTGCGTCAGGATCGCAGTTGAGCGTATCCATCAGCGAGTAGTTTGCCAACTTTGCAAGATCGTCGAGCGTCGTGATGGTTGGGGAGGTTTCTTGGGGCAGTCGATTTTTCATAGGTCTGCTCATCTTTGTTTACTGAAGGTGAATGATATGCTTGAACATCGCACCAAAAACTGTGTATTTGATCTTGAGTGTAAAAATCATGGCAAGGTCGTAAAGATTATCTAACCATCTAATACACATCACCTCATAATTAGTAAAGTAACACAAGGAAAGGACCATATGAAAAGGTATCGGTTCAGAGTAAGATATTAACGTTTTTTAGTTGCGGTTTTAAGCATCGGAGCGAACGCAGCCCATGAGCTGTGCTTCCCATTTATCATTAACATTATCAGAAATAATTTCAACACGACTTTCTATGCAGTCATCCAGTTCAATTTCTGTCAAGGTATCAGAGGTTAGATTGTAGCCAACTACACCTCTTTCAGTAATAAACACAGCTTTCATTCTTTCGGCGCTTATGCCACTCAGAAACAAATATAATTCTTCATAATCAAACACACGGCTTGGTGAAAATCGCCAACCGATACTATGAAAACCTTCACCTTCATTGATGGCTTTAATATAACCGCATTCGGGAATTGGAGCTTCGGATAATAAAGGTTTTGCTTCAGCCGAACTGTGAAGATGGCCCCTGACTGTCGCCGCCGTTTTTCCTTTTAAATGATTAGGTGCTATTTCGCCATATTTCGTAAATATCGTTTGAGCTTCAGCAGCTCCATATTGCTTCACATAGCGCTCAAGTTTTATCTTGTCTTCGCCCTGATATAAGTCCAGTTTGTTACCGACAATAATATCTGCAATGGCAATTTGTTGATTAAACGTTTGGTGCTGGGTATAGCGTTCATCTGAGAGTTTGCGAGCATCAACCAAGGTCAATATTTTCTGTAAATCAAGAATTCCCCGGTAGTACTCCGCCGAAAGCACTTGCAACACTTCCTTGGGATGCCCAAGCCCAGTAGGCTCAATCAACAAGCGATCCGGCCTAGCACGTGCAAGCAATTGGTTGAGTGCAATTTGCATCGGCAACCCTGCGGCGCAGCACATACATCCTCCGGGCACTTCACGAATAAATACACCTTGCTTTTCACTATACTGACCTTCAAATAAGCTGCCATCTACACCGATCTCGCCAAATTCGTTTACCAAAACCGCCCAATGTTCATTCACGGGTTTAGACTTAAGGATATGAAATATAGCTGAGGTCTTTCCCACACCTAAAAAACCAGTAATTATATTTGTGGGGACTGCTGAAATTTTCTGTGGATCAGACTTCATTTGTATTGATAACATCTGGAAAATCAGTAGCAGCAGCATTGACTACAAAGAGTAACAGCAGTAATGGTGTGAGGAGTTTTTTCATTTCGTATTAACCATTATTCTTTCGTAGGCAAGCTAATTAAAATTTGTATTGTAAGCCAATCATCAGTTCTTGGGTTTTGATTTCACCGCCGTTATGTTCTTTAGTTAGGGCACTCCGTACTCCATTATTGGAAAGGTTTTTATCTGACTTGAATCTACCTAAATCAACATACTGGTAACTAATATCAATAGATAACTTTTTTGTTAGACTTACCAATGTTCCTGCTGCAAATTTGTAAGCGAACTGTGATAGTTTGTCTCCATCAATAAAAACAGTACCACCAGCCGATGTTTCAGTAACTGTACCCAATTCATTTCTTGAAATACCAATACCTCCACCTAAATAAGGTGTTACTGATGTATTACTGATGACAAAGGATTCAAAATCATAAAAACCATTAATAAATACACTTTTTGTATCTATGTCTGCTTTATCTCTTACCCCTTTTGAAACCGAGGGTTCGCTAGTGAATTTGGCATCGTATTCTAACTCATCTCTTTGTGAGAACTCTAACTCAAGCCTAAAGTTATTGTTTATACGTTTACCTACACTTAACCCAAAAACATGTCCAGTACCTAAGTTGCTATCCTTAATATCATATTCACCACCGCCAGCATCGCCATGCATCTCTCCTGCATCCCTTGATTCTGAGACACCGCCTTTGACTGTGATATAAAAACCCTTAAAGCCATCACTTAATTTCATTTCTTTTTGTGAAGTTGAATTAGCTAGAGCAGCTGTTGGAGTAGCAGCAGGTGAGATGCTTGGGTCATCATAACTTCCTCCGCCTGCTAGAGCTAAACTTGCAGATGAAGCAGTTAAAAGGAGCAATAATATTTTACTTAGTTTCATTGTTTTATGTGCCTTCAGTAAATTTTCGCGAATTATAGCTTAGTTTGATTTTGAGGTATAAAGATTTGATTTTTTTAATACAAAAAGCTAAGTCTACTAAAGGACCATATGGACAGGTTTGGACTAGGGAAAAACTTAGGATGGCGCCCGGAGGTTGAGCAACATGAATAGCCCTATTGGAGGAAATATCAAGGCAACTTATGTCAATTGCGTAGAATGCAATAAGTCATTTGCCTATACTTCAAATAAAACGGTAATAACTCTTTTTTAGAGAGCATACACAATCTTTTCTACGTCCATTTTCTATTATAAGAAGTATCACCATCTGCATATTTGTGATTAATTTCGCTATGATGTTGTTCATCTGCTCTTACACATTTTATAAGATCTGATAACCTTGCATTCTTTTTCATTTTGTAATATTCAATTGCTAGACTAGGTGCAGGCACGTTTTCTACTTCACCTTGTTCTACCATACCCAAATAATCTGTATAACTCTTTACTGCTTCTTCTTCAAAGCATCCGATCATTCTGTGTGCTGTTTTATAACTTACTATGTAAAGTATTGTATAAAATATCATAAAAATTAATTGTGCAAATAAAACTAACAGTCTTTCAAATAAATTTGGTTGTACTATTTCTATGAAAAACATTAAATGCATTCGCTCGTTTTCTGCTTCTGCTAACATTTCTCTAATATCTGGACCATATCCTGTTTTCATTTTGCGTAAACTTTTCATGTGTAACCACATGCCAGCAACCATGCCTGGTACACCTGCTATAGTTTCTAACACTATTGCTCTATGTCCATAACGTTTGGCAAAGAATGTGTCTGCCATGAAACGGAAAAACTTTGTCATTGACACTGCAAACCAGTTTCTCATATCGTTACCTTTGCTTCCTTTCAAATGTTCCACCAGTCTTCCATTTCGGGAAATGTTGATAAAAAATCTGTATCTCTACGCTCATCATGTTGCGTAAAATTTATAAAGACTTGCTCTGAGTTTAATTTACTGTATATATTTATTCGACAATAATAAATTGAATTTAAACAACGAGATAAGTGTACTCCAATTTACTACTTCAAAATATACTGATTAACTTATACGCATTATTTGTATTTTGAACTTACAACCAAAGCTAATCGGTTTGAACATACACAGTTTGAACGAAATTGAAAAATCAAAATTAAAGGTTAAAGGGTTCAGTAATTAAAATAAATGGGTTGATAGGGCTATTTTGATGAGTAGTTTTTAGATTTTTAAGAGAATAATATAAATTTGCTATCGAAACTAAAAGCGCATCCCTAACATTCGATTTTGAAGAGGTTTAATTTCAGAAAGCGTTGCAAGCTTGTCCCAATTGAAATTCCACCCGCCTGACATCGATTTAGTACTTCTGCTAATCACCAGTTGGGTGTGAATTCTTTTTTTACATCCCATCTCATATTCTGTCAGTCACTAATCTTCACTCCGTTCTTATAGTTACCTTTGTTACCTAACTGACCATCATCATGGAATTCAACCCACTCACCTTCTCTCTTACCATTCTTATAATTACCTTTTAAAAATAACTGACCATTGTCATAGTAACAAATCCACGCACCTTCTCTCTTGCCATTCTTATGGTTACTTTTGCACTTTAACTGACCATCATCATGGAATTCAACCCATGCACCTTCTCTCTTACCATTCTTATAATTACCTTTGGAATTTAACTGACCTTTACGGTGGTAAGTAATCCACTCACCTTCCATCTTACCGTTCTTGTAGTTACCTTTGTAATGTAACTGACCGCCAGCGTAGTAACAAATCCACGCACCTTCTCTCTTACCATTCGTTATTGAACCGTTGAATGACCCAGTTACCTTTCCAGAAAAGGGAACGTCAGAGAATTTCTTATAGTAAACGCCATCACGTTGCACCAAGTCACGCATAGTCTTAGTTCAACTTGGAGACGATAGGGGTGATGAAAGAGAGTATGGTTATTAGAGTTTTCATTTCTTAATTATTATTTTATTGATTTATTGTTCGGTTTATTTGTATATAACCTGCTTAGTAAAAAATAATAGATTACTGTCCAAACCACAATAATTGATATTCCTAATCCATGACCTTCCATAATTTATGTCCTTATTGAAGTTAATTTAATCCTATTCCTGTTTTTACAGAGCACGCTCAAGCGGAGTGATTTTCAATTTCAGCTTTTAAATGATTGGGTGGCATGAGAGGAGCTTCTTGGAATGTGCTAAAGGCTTATGGATTAAAAAACTCATCAAATTTTTCTTCTGGCTGCCATCGCTGCAAGATAACTTTTAATGCATCCTGATAAAAACTCCTTAAAAAACTCTCGCGAGATTTAGCTGCCTCTCTTATTTACAGACCAAACAATAAGAATACCAATTACAATAAGAATACCTAAAACCTCTAAAACATAACCACTTACACCAATAAGATAGGCTAGAGTAAAGCCTATAAGCCCCGATAGTATGCGTAGAACCATTTGCCTAACTCATCCTTTAGTTTTTCTTTTCGTATTAATCCTTATTCTTTTTCTACCAAATCTAGCTCTTCTTACTCTTCCAAGTTCCACCATATTGATACGTTTCTTCATATCTGGATTGAACGTCCGTCAGACACTTCCTACAGTGAAACGCCTAATCTTTCAAACCTTGGTATCGACACCGATACAGCACTTCCTTTGCATCCTTACAGACAGAACAATCCTTGGCTCTAACTCTCATAAAAATACACTATAACTCAAGTTGTCCAACTGTTTCTCTGCTAGACAGGTTTTATCTATTTCTTTGGCTTCTTTGGCTTCTAAGTCCCGCTTCTACTTTTTCAATTTCGTCCGCGGGAGATTTTCCTTCTCTTCGCCTCTGCCTCCACTGATGCTCTCTGTTGCTGACGTCATACTCTTGCCAAAAATAAAAACCAATCCATCTGATAAAGGTTGATTTACACCACATAGCAATCTCCTTTCCTTTTTTACAGAGTACGCTCAAGTGAAGTGGTTTTCAATTTCACCTATTTTGTATGGGGGTGGGTACTATTAATAACAAGGAAACGGAATATAGCCCCCGTGCCCTAAATAAAGAGACTACTTTTTAGACTACTTTGGAAGTTTTTATATAGCAGGGAGTCTAAAAGCCAACTGTGGTATGGGATGTAGCGAGGTATAAAATAGATTATGGTGCCCGGAGCCGGAATCGAACCGGCACGGTGTTTCCACCGAGGGATTTTAAGTCCCTTGCGTCTACCAATTTCGCCATCCGGGCATAGTCAATGGATGGGCTAAACTACCAATTTTTGTTCTAGAATCTCACCATGCTGGCTGTTCTATTCTTTCAGTCTAAAATGGAGGCGCGGGTCGGAATCGAACCGGCGTACACTGAGTTGCAGTCAGCTGCATGACCACTCTGCCACCGCGCCTTTTGGAGGCAGAATTGTACCCGAGAGGCTCATTAAAGAATAGTCTGAAGCTGCACTAATACGACAATAAACTCAAAGAAAATATATTTAATCCTGCGAATCAGGCATTGAAGATAGCTCTGGCCATGCGGCACGAAGGTAAATAACCATCGTCCATAAAGTAAGAACAGCTGCGATATACAGCAGTATGGTGCCTAATATATCCCATTCAGGATGTTTGGTCGGATCTGCAGCAAGAAGCACTGTGATCGCAATCATCTGAAGGGCGGTCTTAATTTTTCCCAAATAATTTACAGCCACACTGGTTCGCTTTCCAAGCTCCGCCATCCACTCGCGCAGTGCAGATATTATAATTTCTCGGCTCACTATCACTAGTGCAGGAAGAGCAAATAGCAACGTTGCGTGAACCTGAACCAGTACAAGCAATGCGGCTGAAACAATCAACTTGTCTGCAACAGGATCCAAAAAAGCGCCAAATGGCGTGTGCTGATCAAGCTTTCTCGCTAAGTAGCCATCTAACCAATCAGTCGCTGCTGCAATACCAAAAATAGAGGCGGCAGTAATATGCTTCCACTCCCAGGGAAGATAAAAAACAACTACAAACACTGGGATCAGTAAAATACGCAGGAGCGTTAATATATTTGGCAAATTCCACATATTTTGACTACCGAAAAAATCAGGAGGATAAAAGTAACAACTTATTCATTATGCAGGATACTGTAAATAGATTCAGCTACCTTTTTACTTATGCTTGGAACACGCATAAGCTCTGCGACGCTCGCTCGCTTAACCTCATTAATATCGCCAAAAAAACGCAACAATTCACGCCGACGCTTAGGGCCAACACCTTCTATTTCCTCCAGGCTTGAAGTTTTTCGTTTTTTGTCCCTTCGCTGCCTATGGCCAGTGATAGCAAATCGATGCGCCTCATCCCTAATTTGTTGAATTAACAATAATGCGGCAGAATCACTTTCCAGGACTAATTCTGTATAGTCATTTTTAGCATCTATGATGCCTTCCGAGCCTAATGAAGGGGCAAGTAAAAGCGTCTCAAAGCCAGATTTTCTGGTTCTCCCCTTACCCACTCCGACAATTTCAACTCCGATAACACCTAGCTCCTCAAGAACATTGGCCGCTTTTTTTAACTGGCCCAAGCCACCGTCTATCAACAAAATATCTGGCAACTTTTCTTCACCTTTTTGTAATCGCTTGTAGCGTCTAGTTAATGCCTGCTCCATAGCGGCATAGTCATCTCCCGCTGTTATATCTTTAATGTTAAAACGGCGATAATCTGACTTGAGAGGGCCATTAGTATCAAAAACAACACAGGAGGCCACCGTTGCTTCTCCGCTGCTATGACTAATGTCGAAGCACTCAAGCCGGCCTGGTAGCTCTTGCAGGTTGAGCAATTTTTGTAGAGCTTCAAATTTTTGTAGCAAATTTTGTTTGGAGATAATGAGACTTTTAAGATTTTGATTGGCTGTTTGTTCTGCCAGCTCAATCCACTTTTTTCTGATAGCTCGACTTCTACACTTAAACTCAATTTTATATCCAGCAACAGAAGAGACGGCTGAGGCAAAAAGCTCGCTATCATCGAGTTTAGCATTTACGACAATTTCTTTTGGAAAATCCCCTTTTCCACCATCTCGCAGATAATATTGTGGGATAAAATGCTCTAGGATTTCTCCCGGAGAGGTCGCCAATGGGACGCGTGGATAAAACGTTCTACTGCCTAAAATTCTCCCCTGTCGAATATACAGGATATGGATACAGCCCTGTGAGCCGTCCTGAGAAGCTGCTACGATATCAATATTCTTGTTGCCTGACTCAACGACTTGCTCTGCCTGTATTTTTCTTAATGCGGTGATTTGGTCTCGCAAAATGGCAGCATGCTCAAAATTTAAATTCTTTGAGGACCAGTCCATTTCTACTTCAAATTTTTTGATGAGATTATCGCTTTTCCCCTCAAGAAACATTTTAGTATAATCGACGTCTTGATGATAACTTTCAGGCGTTACTAGATCGACACAAGGTGCCGTACAGCGCTTAATTTGATACTGCAAACAAGGCCGAGTACGATTTTTAAAAAAACTATCCTCGCATTGTCTGACCTTAAATGTTTTTTGCAAAAAACTCATACTTTCGCGTACGGCCTGAACGCTAGGGAAAGGACCAAAATAACTACCTAGTCGCCTCTTGCTTCCACGATGGAATGCTAATTGCGGATATTTATCTTGATCTGAAAGGAATATATACGGGTAAGACTTATCATCCCTCAACAAGATATTATAAGGAGGTAAATTTTGCTTAATAAGGTTCTGTTCAAGCAACAAGGCTTCGATTTCTGTCTGCGTCACCGTCACATCAATGGTGATGATACGATTTACTAATGCCTGGGTCTTTATTGATAGGCCTGTTTTAGAGAAGTAACTGGCCACACGTTTCCGTAAATTCTTTGCTTTTCCTATATAAAGAATTGCTCCGTTCTCACCTAGCATTTGATAAATGCCTGGTCTTTGGGTGAGCCCTTTTAAGAAAGACTGCGCATCAAACGACGGACTATCGGTAGTCATGGCTATTGGTACACTCTTGGTTCAATTTCTAATGCAATACCAAATTTCTCTAAAACAGACGCCTGAATATCTGATGCTAAAGATAAGAGTTCATACCCAGATCCACCTAAATTGACAAGCACAAGAGCTTGTTGGTCATGTACCCCCACTCCATTTCTTTGGAACCCCTTCCATCCAGCTTTTTCGATCAAATAACCTGCGGCAATCTTCATGTTGCCATTATATAAATCATAGCTAGTTATATCTGGATACTCTTTTTTCAACGCAGTTTCAGCCTCCAAACTAATCACCGGATTCTTAAAAAAACTACCTGCATTGGGAATAATGGCAGGGTCAGGAAGCTTAGAACGACGAATAGAGGACACGATATCGGAGATCATTTTTGGGGTTAAAATTTCATGGAAGCTCTGGCCATGCTTCATCTGCAGTTGCGTGTGAAGCTTCATTAAAGCCTGCTTAAGCGCCGGGTATTCAATACAAATGTCTGGTTTAGCCGAAAGACGGAAACTCACTGCTGTGATGATATATTCATCTTGGCCTGATTGCTTGAAGAAGCTATCTCGATAGCCAAACTGACAGTCACTCAAATCCATTCTTCTCACATCGCCTGTTGCCTTATGTGTCACCTCAAGGGAATCAAATCTCTCGCTCAATTCAACCCCATACGCACCAATATTCTGAATCGGTGCGGCACCCACACAGCCGGGTATCAATGATAGGTTTTCAAGGCCATTCCAGCCCATTTCAAGAGTTTTTAGTACCAATTGATGCCAATTTTCACCAGCACCCACCTTGATCACCAGATCATCTTCTTTCTGAGAAGTTAACTCAATGCCCAGTATTGATATATGAACAACTAGCCCGGCTAGATCTCCAACCAATAAGACATTGCTGCCCGCCCCCAATATAATAATTGACTGTTTGTGCTTTTTTCCCCAAGCAAGCGCTTCGGATAATTCAGCTTGCGAAGAAACAGAACAAAAATATTCTGCTGTTGATGGGAGAGCGAACGTATTGTATTTTTGAAGAGAGACTTTTTTGGTAATTTGCAGCATCAGGCTAGCTGCCCAGATAAATGCTCAAACAAACCATTAGAAGCATCTTCAATAAGATCTAGCACCTCTTCGAAGCCTTCTTTTCCGCCAGTATATGGATCAGGAACTTCTTTTTTTTCACTGCGGCTATAGTCTAGAAATAATCCCAGATGGCCCACAAATTGTGGCGGGGTCATTACCTTTAAATCTAAAAGATTCTGCTTATCCATCGCCAACACATAATCAAATTCACTAAAATCTTCTGGCTTTACTTGGCGTGCCCTCAATTGTGTAAGATCGTAACCATGCTGAAAAGCTGCTTCACAGGCCCTAGGGTCTGGGGCTCGTCCTATATGCCAATCTCCTGTTCCAGCAGAATCTACAATAATTTTGTGCTGCAAGCCCTCATCGATGATTTTTTTTTCAAAAATAGCATGCGCGGTGGGTGATCGGCATATATTGCCAAGACACACGAATAACACTCTGATGGGTTCTTTCACTAACTCTAACCTATGATGATTTTTTTAGTAGACTAATTAGGTGTTGCAAATCTTCCTCTGTATCAATACCGTTAGGTACATGGGAAGTCGCCTGTCCTACGTGTATTCTTTCTCCGTACCACATAAATCGTAACTGTTCTAAAAATTCCAATTTTTCAATAGGGGCTGCCGGCCAACAGACGAATTGGTTCAGCATTGATACTCGGTAGGCATATATGCCTATGTGGCGCATAGGATTAAAAATTGACGATGCTCCACCAGCATTAACATCTGTTATTTCGCGGCGATGCGGTATTGATGCGCGACTAAAATATAATGCCAAACCATTATTATCCGTTACCACTTTAACCACGTGAGAGCTAACAAGATCAGCGTCAATATCAATAGGATCGCAGAGAGTCGCCACTCCCGCCAAAGAATTCGTCGCCAAATTATCAGCCACCTGGTTGATTGCTTCAGGAGGAATCAGCGGTTCATCTCCCTGAACGTTGACAACAATATGATCGGCAGGCAGCTCGAGCTTTTCTGCCACCTCTTGTAATCTATCCGTTCCAGACTGATGATCTGCTAATGTCATGGCAGCTTGGCCACCAAAACTCACCACGTGGTCAAATATTCTTTGATCATCTGTGGCCACAATAATCTGATTAGCATTACTTTTTTGAGCCTGGGTATATACCCGCTGGATCATTGTCATTCCAGCGATATCCATAAGAGGCTTCCCTGGTAATCTTGAGGAGTCATAACGGGCAGGGATAATAACTGTAAAATTCATACTACTTACACTCTGCTTTGGTTAAAAATTTAACTTCTACCAACCTTCTAATTTTTGCAAAAATTCAAGACTTTAGCTCACGCAATTGCTCTAATATACCCTTTAAGAACAAGGAATCAGGCACAGCCTGCACATCCATTACCCAAATTTTATCATTGATTATATGTGTGCATTTTACTGCATCTTTTGCAGTAATGATGATCGGCCAGTCGTCTTGGAAAGCAAACTCTTCACCACTAAAATTATGATGATCAGGCCAATGATGGAGCTGAGGATCAAGACCTAAGCTCTCTAGAGTATCTCTAAATCTCTCAGGGCTACCAATGCCTGCAACTGCATGAACCTGTAGACCGTATCCCCAGTCTTTAAACCATATCTTCCCTGGCTGGTTGAGATCGAATAAACCTGTCACTGGCAAAACCTCGTCAGAATTTAACTGCCTTAGTTGGATTGGCTCAATAGCAAATGAGGTGCTATTTTGCAAAGAAGCTGTCTTGCGATCCTTGGTTTTTTCCAGCAAATCAGAAGTTGTCATATTTGTTAAAACGAAGTCTACTTCCTTTAATCTTTTTACCGGCTCCCTTAGGGGGCCGGCTGGTAAACACTGTCCATTGCCAAATTGCCTCTTTCCGTCCACTACAGCAATTTCTATATCTCTAGGTAGACGGTAATGTTGCAACCCGTCATCGCTCAAAATCAAATCACAATTTGTCTTTTCAAGCAGAAATATGGCCGCCCGGTAACGGTCAGGATCAACCACAACAGGACATATATTTGCCAATAACAATGACTCATCTCCAACGCTCAAGGGCGAGCAATTGGTTGTCACCAGCAAAGGATACCGAGAAGCTCTTCCTCCATATCCCCGACTAATAACTCCAGGGTGGTATCCCTGCTCTTGCAACCAATGAGCGAGTGCCGCTACCAATGGGGTCTTTCCAGTGCCGCCGACACTTATGTTTCCCACTACAACCACAGGAACGGTTAACGGAGGATTTGGCACTAGTCTAGCTTGATATAAACGACGCACGCCAGCCAGCAACCGAAACAACCATGAGAAAGGGACCAGTAAAAGTATCCAGCTCAAGTGTCGACTCCAGGCTTTTTCAAGCATGAGAGAAAGTCTCATCTATTGTAATTTTCCATCACCAGGAGGACTCTTTTGCTCTATAGTGATCTTATTGTGCAGTTTGGCGTAATGGCCATTCAGTTCCAGCAGCTCTGCATGTTTTCCCTGCTCGACAATCTTTCCTTTGCTCATGGTCAAAATTCTATCTGCATTTTCTATTGTTGTAAGCCGGTGAGCGATAACAAATGTAGTGCGCCCTCGCATAATCCCCTCTAATGCTTCTTGTATGTAGCGCTCTGTCTGCGAATCTAGTGCTGATGTTGCCTCATCGAGTATCAATATCGGTGCATCTTTTAGGATCGCCCTAGCAATAGCTAAGCGCTGGCGCTGCCCTCCGGATAGTTTTACGCCTTGATCGCCAATGATGGTATCAAAGCCCTGGGGTAACTGCTCAATAAACTCTAAAGCGTGCGCTGCTTTGGTGGCATTTCTAACTTCCTTTTCTGAGCATTTCGCTAAAGCGCCATAGGCAATATTATTATAGATAGAGTCATTAAACAGATTTACTTTTTGAGAAACTAGCGCCATATGGCTCCGCAAATTCTCAAGCTTATAGCTTTTTAAATCTTTACCATCCAGAGTGATTTTTCCGCTACCCATCTCATAAAAACGCGGAATCATACTCACTAGTGTGCTTTTACCACTACCAGAGCGACCAACAATAGCAACTGTCTCGCCCGCCTGTACGCTGAAATTTATCCCGTTAAGCACATTTTTTTCGTTAGCGGCATATGCAAAATTGACGTTCGTGAATTCAAACTGTCCGTCAACTTGATTTTTCTCAAGGACGCCCTCATCAACCTCCTCACTTGTGTCAAGGGTGGCAAACAATGTTCCAGCTGCGGCGATTCCTTGCTGAATTTTACTATTTATTCCCGACAGCGCGCGAATAGGCTTAGCGAGCAACGCGGCTGATGCCAAAAACTTCACGAAATCACCACCACTCATTTGTGACAAAACACTGGGGTCAAGAACAAGCCACATCAAAAATGAAAGAGAAGCTGCAACTAACAGCTGGATCACTGGGGTACTGATTGACTCTGTCACAGATAATTTCATCTGTTGTGTGCGGCTATTCTTACTGGCAGCTTTCATTCGTGTACGCTCGAAATACTTTGCACCATATAAATGCATATCCCTGTAGCCGCTAACAAGCTCCTGGGTTACTTGGGCCACGTCGCCCATGGATGACTGTATTTTCAAGGCCAGCCTTCTGAAGCGCTTGCTGACAGAGAGGACTATTAGTCCAATAAGGGGCAGGACGATCATGAAAATTAATGCCAGCCTCCAGTTAAGATAAAACAAGTAACTAATCAAACCGATGACTAGGGCGCCCTCACGAATCATTATTTTTAACGCACTTGTAGCGGCTTGAGTGATTTGAGATACCGTATAAGTTGCTCGAGCCACCAAGTGCCCAGTCATGCTGGCATCAAAATAACTAGCAGGAAGAGAGGTATATTTATTGAAAACATCAACTCTAAGATTGTGTACCAGTATTTGTGATACGTAAGTCATGCAATATCCACCAATAAAAAAAGACACCCCTCTCACCACAGCAATCAAGATCATGATTAGAGGCACGACCCAGCGGGTATCTATTAACTCACCTTCTTCTGTAAAAACTTCCACTAAAAATACAGTTAGCCCACCATTTTGCTTAACATTTTCTGGCATAGCCGCCGAATCAGCCGTCAAACCACCAATAGCATTGACGGTGTATCCAAACAGATCAATAAAAGCAATCTCCATGGACGAAAAAATAATCAAACCCAAGATACTTAAGAAGAAAATACCGAGGTATCTTTTGACATAAGACAGCAACCTTATGTAAATCTGAAGACTAGACATTTTTGGGTGCTGCACATCAGGTTCTTGTTGAGCCACAATTGCTTCCTAAATTTATGGTACAAAAATTAGTTTACCAAAAGAAAAGCTCATGAGCTTTTTTAATGCATACTAATACTATCAATTGTTCTTACCGAGAATCAGTTTTTTTAATTATTACATAATTGTATAGGTTCAGTTTTTTTCTCAAAAAAAAGATCATATGATAAGTTACATGCTAAAAACATATCGGTCTTAGGTATTGAGGCCATTTAACCTAAAATAGTTTAAAATATTTTTAATAGGGTTTCAGCATTACTTATGGCTAAAGACATCAACGCTAGCGGCTCAAAATTTGGGTTGGTACTTTCTGGAGGAGGTGCAAGAGCAGCCTACCAGGCTGGTGTACTCAAAGCCGTGGCAGAATTACTGCCCCCAGAAACTAGTGACCCCTTTCCGATCATCTGCGGGACCTCAGCTGGTGCGATCAATGCTCTGGCTATTGCTGGCTGTCATGGTTCAGAAAATCAGCGTACTTTTCAATCTAGAATAAAAAAAATTGAGTCTATTTGGTGTGGGCTGGAGGCCAACAACATTTATAGGTCGGATCTGCTTGGTGTATTGAAAAATACCCTCATGATATTTTTTTCTATATTCAATAAAAACTATACGCAAAAAAAACCCAAAGCATTGTTAGATAACACGCCTCTTAGGAGGTTACTGAACGAGCTGATAGATTTTGAGGCCATCAACGAGTCTATAAATAACAAAAGAATCACAGCTGTAAGCATTACTGCCGTTAGCTACAGCGACGGCAAGTCAGTCACTTTTTATGATGGAGAAGCAACGCTTCAGCCTTGGGTAAGATCCAGGCGTATAGGGATCCGCTCAAAACTCACCATCGATCACATCATGGCTTCTACAGCAATCCCTGTCATGTTCCCTACAACTAGAATCATGGGATCCTACTTCGGTGATGGAGCTATTCAGCAACTCAAGCCTATTAGTCCTGCCTTACATCTTGGCGCAAATAAAATATTCATTATTGGAGTAAATGACAACTCTTCAAGTGAACCACCTTCGCTGAGTGATGCTACAAATCTGCACATACATAGTCCGCCGTCCAGCGCAAAAATTATTGGCCACATACTCAATAGCGCCTTTGTAGACGCGATTGACAGCGACCTAGAAACCCTCAGGAACATCAATAGGCTTGCCGAAATCCTACCTGCTGAAACACGAGAAGCAAAAGGTATTAGTGATCTTCGACCTATTAAGTTTCTAGCCATTTCGCCCTCTAAAAGTATTGGTACTTTGGCTAGAAACTACTTCAAGGAATTACCTTTAAGTATGCGCTTCTTTTTGAAGATAATGGGCCTAACAACTCGCAGCGAGGGAATAGAGATTGCTAGCTATGTAATGTTTTCTAAAGGGTTTTGCAGTAAACTGGTAGAATTAGGTTACCAAGATGGTCTAGCAAAACAGCAAGCCATCACCGAGTTCCTTAAAGAGTGACCAAAAATAACAAAAAATCCATTGGCGTATAATATGTTATTACTACGATAGTGGTTGATTTGAAATTTACACATTGTAAAATATATCTAATTAAACATCTCAGCTAAAAGGAAATATTGCTATGGCTTTAGAACAATCAATCGTCTCTGGTTCGTTAAATCCAGCAGCAGTAAAGGTGCTGCGTAATACCTATACTCTGCTATCGCTGACCTTGGTATTTAGTGCCGCTATGTGTGCAGTAGCAATGGCCGTCAATGCACCCTACATGGGTCTATGGATGCTTATTCCATACATAGGTTGCCTGTGGATGGTGGAGAAAAACAAAAATAGCACGGCAGGCTTGTTTTGGGTTTTTGCACTAACTGGGTGGATGGGGTTCACTCTCGGCCCAATAATAAACTTCTATCTCTCAACCTCTGGCCCTCAGCTAATCTTAACGGCCTTAGGTGGAACTGCGCTTATCTTCTTCGCCTGCTCTTCCTATGTCCTTGTTACCAAAAAGGAGTTGTCTTTCATGGGCGGATTTCTGATGACAGGCATGATTATCGCGTTCATTGCCGCGATTGCGAACGTCTTCCTTCAGATTCAAGGATTATCTTTGGTGCTTTCTTGTATATTCCTGCTGATCGCATCAGGTGTCATCATGTGGCAAACCAGCGCCATCATCCATGGCGGTGAGCGCAACTACATTTCTGCTACCGTTACTTTGTATTTGATGCTTTATAATATATTTGTCAGCCTGCTGCATCTCATAGGAATGCGTGATGACTAACGATGTATGGAACGCGTAATAGAAAAAGATATTAGCCTTCTCAGTAGCCTTGCTGTCTGGTCTGAAAAAACTGCCAGACAGCTTGCTGCTGAAGAAAACATTCAGCTCACCGAACAACACATCGAAATATTATATTTAGCCCGACAATTTTATGCTGATTACGGCTTTTCGCCATCTATGCGGCCATTAGTCAAGCTTATAGCTATCAACCTAGATATTAGTAAAGCGCGCAGCATCTATTTAATGCAATTATTTCCGCCAAGCCCAGTCAAAATAACAGCCAGGCTGGCTGGGCTGCCAAAACCAAAAAACTGTTTATAGTTAACAATCAAAATAGGGTTCATATGCCAACAACTAGCCAATCTTTTTCACAGGAAGTCTGCGAAGCATGCATCATAGGCGCGCCCACCGTATCAGATGCTGAGGCAGTTGAATTGCTAAAGCTAATACCCAGCTGGAGTATAAAAATTCATGAGGGTGTCCCTCAGCTCACAAGAGTCTTTAGTTTTAGTGATTTCAGGAAAGCCTTAAATTTCACGAATCAAGTTGGTGAGTTAGCAGAATTATCCCAACATCATCCAGCTATATTGCTGGAGTGGGGAAAGGTGATCGTTACCTGGTGGACTCATAAAATTGAGGGGCTTCACAAGAACGACTTTATTATGGCAGCGCGCACTGACGAGGCCTTCAAAAACTAAATCTAAACACTATTTGCATCAAGCATCAGGCATTCAGAAGTCTTCAAAAAATTATTATCAACTCGACCTAAAAGGCTGAATCGTGCAACAAGCTCATCCGGATAAATATCGACAGTTGCTTGACGAAAAATTAGCTGGCCTCAAGAAAACATTCGCCGGAACCAAACATCCACCCCTTGAAGTGCATGAATCAGACACCCTTCACTTTAGAATGAGAGCAGAATTTCGCATTTGGCATGAAGATGGAAATGCCCATTATGCGATGAATACGCCTGGAGAAAAACGCCCCTATGTTATCTCTGACTTTCCAGTAGGCTCTAAAAAAATAAACGAGCTTATGAGCCCGCTACTAGAAAAGATTAATGCTAATGATGCCCTTAAAAAGAAGCTTTTTTCTGCTGAATTTCTGACGGCGCTTGATGGCGATTCAGTCATCACTCTCATCTATCACAAGATACTAAATGAAGACTGGAGACAAGCTGCCATTGATCTTCAGCAGGAGTTAGCCACAAATATCATAGGTCGTAGCCGTAAAAAAAAGACAGTGATCGGTCTAAACTATGTGATAGAGAAATTACTGGTGGATGACAAAGAGTACCAATATAAGCAAGTTGAAACAGGATTTACTCAGCCCAATGCAAAAATTAATCAAGCAATGCTTAGTTGGGCTTTGCGCCAAACTAAGCAATGTAACGACGACCTATTAGAACTATACTGCGGGAATGGGAATTTCACCTGCGTGCTTGCCCAAAATTTCAGGAAAGTTCTAGCTACTGAGATATCAAAAGTATCAGTAAATTCTGCTCACTATAACCTAGAAAAAAATCATATAAACAATGTCACCATTGTTAGGATGTCTAGTGAAGAAATGACACAGGCATTGGATAGAATCAGGCCCTTTCGAAGATTAAAAGATGTTGATCTGGATGATTATAATCTCAGCACAATTTTTGTAGATCCTCCCCGTTCAGGCCTAGACGAAGAAACTCTAAAATTAGTGAAAAAATTTGACAATATTCTTTATGTTTCATGCAACCCGTCAACACTTATGGAAAATATGGCCATGCTCGAGGGGACTCATTCAATAGAAAATTTCGCTGTTTTTGATCAATTTCCTTATACTCCGCACCTAGAATGTGGTGTTTTTCTTAAAATAAAAAAATAATTAACTTTTTATTATCAAAGACTTAGATTATATACTCTAAGATTTTTCACGTTAAGTAGTTTTTACTGAATATAAAGTTATAATGCATGTGCAGAATACTGCAACAAACAAACATGAAAATAAAAGAGATTACTATGAGTAAAGGTACAGTTAAGTGGTTCAATGCAGACAAAGGTTTTGGTTTTATTACTCCAGAAGATGGCGGAAAGGACTTGTTTGTACATCACTCAGAAATTAAAAACGGCGGCGGTTACGCAACTTTAAATGATGGCCAAGCAGTAACGTTCGAAGTTGGTCAAGGACAAAAAGGACCGTGTGCAAACAACGTAGTACCTGAATAATTTATCAGACTACATGCGCACACCCCGGCAATAGGTTAAATTAACCTATTGCTTTTTTTTGCCAAAAATTTAGGTTCTTTTGTTACCTAGAACTTCCATTTCTAGAAAGCTAGTGCCTTTGTTTCCCCTTACTTAGTCACCTGAATACCAACCAAGTGAATCGAAAATATTATGCATAGAACTATTTACCAATCTATTGGGGTGGTCAGTCTTGTCATCACTCTCTCTATTACTTCCCAGGTAATGGCTCAAGATGCGTGTGTCAGTGGCACTAGTACTGTACCAACAGACGGATGTCTTATAGCCTCTGATATAGACGATGTTACCTTCGACTTAACGGGTGATATATCGGTTAGCGGTGGCTCGTCTGGTATATGGTTGAACGGTGCTGACCGTAACACCGTCAATTATACTGGGAATATAAATGGTGATAATGGTTCAGTGGGCGTCTACATAAGTAGCAGTTCCCTCAACAACATCACGATAAATGGGAATATTAATATGGGCGCTAATGGTCTCTATGGTATTATAAATGCTGTAGGTGTTGGCTCCAACACCATCACAATGAACGGAAATATTACCACAAATAGATATCTGTCTTATGGTTACACCAATATTTTTGAACACAATACCAACTTTACGCTAAACGGAAATATTACTACCAATGGGGATGATACTCCTGGTATCTTAATAAGTGGTAGCAACAATGCCACCATCACGCTTAACGGGAATCTCAATATTCAAGGTGAAACGCGACTGCTAAACGGTCGTGGTATTGATATTGTTGACAGTTCTGAAATTACTATAACTAATCTTGGGACTATTACTACCGCGGGGGATGACCCGTATGATATTTATGTGAGAGGAACTACTTCTATTGCCACCCTAAATAACCGCCAAAGTGGACTTACTTATTATGGAAAAATACCAACCAATTATAATGCTGTCATTAATAGTACTTCAGACTACGGAAAAATAATTTTTAGTACCGTTAGCGGAACAACTTCTTTTGGTATATATGCAGGGTCTGTTTTACAAAATAATACTACCTATGCTAGCGTCATTGATGGCTTAGAAGCATCAAATATTACCGCAGGACATTCAGGTTATTATTCCTATGATGGAAGAACCTGGGCGTGGACCTTGGAGAATTCATCTGCCAACTTATGGGACTTGATCGTGGGTGCATGCACAGGATGTATGACGGAAGATACTATAGATACTATTGAGGAAATTGGGGATAGTATTGCCTCAGAATTTTCACAACTTTTACACAAATCTGCCACCGCTAATTTTGCCAACATGAATACTTATGATTGCGATTTATTTAATCAAAAAGGAAACTGTTTCTCTATAGGGGGTCGTCACACAGATGTAAATGCTAATAATAACTCTGACTCGTCAAGCTCAGCGGCAGTGTTTGTTTGGGGTAAAAAGTTTAACAAGAACTTTCGCGCTTCAGGGTTTGTCGACCAACAAGTCACAAGAAAGAATCCCAGAGGTCTAAAGGTGAGCAATAAAGGACCTATGATCGGTGGAAACTTAGTATGGAACCAGTT
>CAJIZZ010000009.1 GCA_905181945.1 uncultured Porticoccus sp.
CCAGCAATTTTTCCGGCATCTTTTGTTGCTTGTCGTTGAGAGTCATTGAAATATGCCGGCACAGTTATCACTGCTTCGGCAATAGACTCCCCTAGGTAATCTTCTGCAGTTTTTTTCATTTTTTTAAGAATTTCAGCAGAAATCTGTGGGGCAGCTCGTTTCTCACCATTTACTTCGACCCAAGCATCACCATTGTCTGCCTTAACAATTTTGTAAGGCACCATCTTAATATCTTTTTGAACTACATCATCTTCAAAGCGACGGCCAATCAAACGCTTTACTGCGAACAACGTATTAGCTGGATTGGTTACTGCCTGACGTTTTGCAGACTGTCCAACTAAAATCTCACCACCATCAACAAACGCAACAATAGATGGCGTGGTGCGAAGACCTTCAGCGTTCTCTATTACTTTTGGTTTATTGCCTTCAAGTACAGCAACACAAGAGTTGGTAGTACCTAAGTCAATTCCTATAATCTTACCCATGGTTTTTTCTCCGGGATTAACATAACTTCAAATTCAAAAATCATTTCTAATTAATAATATTGGCCCATTGTCGAAAATTTCAACCTTTGCCTTATTATTTCTTTGTTAAATATTATTTTTTTTCAGCCCCTGCTACTACAACCATAGCAGGACGAACCAAGCGATCATTCAGGGTGTACCCTTTTTGAAATACATCTACAACCGTATTAGGGATTGATCCAGGCATTTCAAGTATACTCATAGCCTGATGAAGCTCAGGGTCAAACACTTCGCCCTTAGGGTCTATCGGCAACACCTTGTATCGTGCCAAAACGTCCTGAAAGCTTTTTAGTGTAAGCACTACGCCTTCAGCCAAAGACTTAAGATCTTCTTTATTCTGATCAATACTTTGAAGTGCCCGCTCGAGGTTATCGACAACGGGCAACAGTTCAGCTACAAATTTATCTAATGCGTATTTGTGAGCATTTTGAACATCGCGTTCTGAACGACGCAGAATATTTTGCATCTCCGCCTGATTCCGCAAAGATTCATCTTTGGCTTCCAGCAGATCTGCTTCAAGCTTGGCAAGCTGTAGCGATAAATCCGACTCTTCATCAACAATAGGATCTATTGACTCTGGCTGCTCTGAAGAAACTACTTTAGATTCGTCCGTCACGCCATCGATAGCATCATCAACAACCTCGCCAGATTTTTTATTTTTCTTGCCTGCCACAAACAACCTCCTTGATACTCACTTTCATTAAATTTAAACCAAGCTAAAATCATACAAAAGCCTAAAGTCTCATCTAGCTATGTATGCTTATATTGGGTCATCAAAAAAAGTTTCAAGGGCAGACGCATCAGAAAAATCTGTATAAGATTAACAATATGATCTTCATATTAAATTAACACGAGAACGATTTTGCTTTTAACGCTAATTGTCAAAAATTTTACTTTAGTGGAGTATCTTGAAATAGACTTCAGTAAGGGCATGACTGCCCTAACAGGGGAAACTGGTGCAGGAAAATCTCTGGTAGTCGATGCGCTATCGATGGCGCTAGGCGACAGGGCAGACACTGAGCAAATCCGAAGCACAGCCGAAAGGGCTGAAGTCTCTGCAGTTTTTGATGTCAGCAAGGTGCCTCATGCCAAAAAATGGCTCAGTAGCTATGATTTTGATGCTACAGATGATGAATGCGTACTCCGAAGGGTTTTAACGAAAGAAGGTCGGTCCCGCGGCCATATCAACGGGCAATTAGCCACAATGCAACAGTTGCGGGAGTTCGGGGAAACTCTTATTGATATTCACAATCAGCATGAGCATCAATCACTGCTTAGGCGCGAAACCCATTGTTATATTTTAGACAATTTTGCTGCTTGCCTTAACCTAACAAAAAAAACCCAAGAGTTTTTTTATCAATGGATTTCTGCTCAAAAAAAACTCACAAGACTTGAAAGCATGTCTGCAGAAATAGTCGCATCTCGAGAGTTACTTTCTTTTCAGGCTGAAGAACTTGATGAGCTTGGTATTTCTGAAAATGAGCTAGAGTCACTTGAACAAAAGCAAGTAGTACTTTCAAATGCAGAATCAATAATCACAGACAGCCGATCGCTTCTTCAAATATGCTCGGAAGAGGATCACTTTAATCTTGAAAAAGCTCTAAATAGCTCTCTGCAAATACTACAAAAAATTCCCACAAAACCAGCTGCTCTGGAGGAAGCTGAAAGATTGCTTGTGAGCGCGCAAATTGAAATTCAAGAGGCTGGTAGGGAAATTCAGCAACACCTAAATAACTTTAATGCTGAACCAGAAGCACTAAAAAAAATAGAGGCCAGGCTTAGCGAGGTATATCAATTAGCAAGAAAATATAAAGTCTCGCCAGAAAAACTCTACCTCAAAAATAAAGAATTAAAAGATGCATTAAAAGATCTTTCAATAAGTCACGATGAAGAAATACTTCTTAGAAAGCAAACAATCGAACTGCATCAAGATTACCTGACGGCAGCCCAACAGTTGACCAAGAAAAGGAGCTTCGCAGCCAAAAAACTTGCCGCAGCGATACAAGAGCAACTTGAGCTGCTTTCTATGTCTGGTGCGCAATTTATAACCAATCTCACGCCACTCGCAAATGATAAGTTTGGTGCGCATGGTCAAGAGAATATTGAATTTCTCATTAGCGCAAATCCAGGAGAGCCAGCGAAAGCTCTTACTCGTGTTGCATCCGGCGGCGAGCTATCTCGAATCAGTCTTGCTATTCAAGTAATAGCGGCCAAAAATTCATCTATTCCAACACTCGTATTTGACGAGGTCGATGTAGGAATTGGCGGCGCTACCGCTGATATAGTAGGAAGAATGCTTCGTCTGCTCGGACATCGAGGTCAAGTCCTTTGCATCACCCATCAACCTCAAGTGGCAGCTCAAGCTCATAACCATATGCTTGTAAGTAAAAATACGGAAAAAAATATTACATATAGCAATATAACTACCTTATCTGGCACTGAAATAATACATGAAATTGCACGAATGCTTGGGGGGACTAACATTACGACTACAACCTTAAGCCATGCGAAAGAAATGATCGAATCAAATAAAGAAATCTGATTTAGCGATAGTAAGCTATTTTTTTCTTACATAGAGAACTAGGCTATGGCAAACCAGCTCAAATCCGTTATCAACAGCAATGCTTTTTTGTAGCTCTTCAATTTCAGCGCTATGAAACTCAACCACTTTTCCGCTATCAACATCAACCATATGATCATGATGGCCGCCGCGTTCAATTTCATAAACCGCAGGGCCATTATCAAAGTTATGTCGCATTACAAGTCCTGCAGTTTCAAATTGAGTCAAAACACGATACACCGTAGCAATTCCAACATCTTCCCCGGCTTCGATGAGCTGACGATAGATATCGTCGGCGCTTAAATGAGATTCAATGGAGCTCTCTAAAATGTTTAATATTTTAAGCCTAGGGGCGGTGACTTTTAATCCTGCATCACGTAATTCACTATTTTCGTCATTCATTCCTTTCTAAACCCTTCTATAGATAGATTGTATTCTGTATTATCAACCGTTGATGTAATAACGGAAACCCCATAATGCATTTATCTGCAAAAATACTATGCTATTTAGTCTTGGTTCTGGCTATACCTGGATGTTCGAATTTTTCTATGCCAAAAATGCCAACATTCGATCGCAGTCTTATTAAGCTACCGGAAGTATACAAATTTGACATACAACAAGGTAACGTCATCGATCAGACTATGATTGATCAGCTCAAACCGGGGATGACGAAATCTCAAGTAAGATTTATTATGGGAACACCACTCGTCGCAGACACCTTCAATCAAGATCGTTGGGATTATTTTTATAGCTTAAATCCAGCAAAGGGCCCAGAGGTTAGAGAAAGAATGGCCATTTTTTTCAAAGAGGACAAACTAGTAAGTCTTCGAGGTGATTTTATGCCCAATCCAGAACAGACCGAAGAAACGATTACTCCAGACAGCTAATCATGGGCTCATGCCACATACAAAACCGGCTAATATGCTTGGCGACTGGTAAATTCAGTTAAATCTATCTGAGAATAACAAACCCAAGCATCGTATCTGGTCCAGCAATCCTTTAGTCTGAACTTTCAAGATTTCTTATTTTTGACGTGCTGGCCGCTTTTTCTGCGCGACGTCGTCTGATTTCTTTTGGATCAATAATGAGCGGCCTATATATTTCCACCCTATCCATCCGCTCAAGCACTTGATCCTTTGGTGGTTTTAAACCTTTGGTGCCAAGCGTTTTCCCAAAAATGCCCATTTTTACATTCTCAATATCTATCTCCGGAAACTGCGCGGTAATACCAGATTTTTTGACCGCCTCAAATGCTGTTGTTCCACTAGGAACCTGTAGCTCTATTATCTGCTGTCTCGCTGGCAATGCATAAGCAACCTCAACCGGAATTAACTCTTTTTTCGCCATTAGCCATATACCTCTTTTGCCCTACATGCTAAAGCATCAACAAGATTATTAGCTACTAAAGTAAACAGCTGGTTTGAGGCTAAACTTACAGAAAAATTATTAAACTCAAACTCCAAATCCAAAGACACTTTGCAGGCATCTTCGTTCAGCGCCTTAAAAGACCACTCTCCTAAAAATTTGCTGAATGGACCTTCATCTAAAGTCATGCTAATACGCTCTGGTTCATACAAGGTATTATGAGTTGTAAAACTTTGTTGTAGAAAACCTTTCTTCAAATCCAGTCGAGCCAGCATAAAAGATTTATCTTGCTTGAGAATTTTGGCACCCACACAATTTTTCATATACTCGGGATAACAAGCCACATCATTAACTAAATCAAACATCTGTTGCGCCGAGTAGGCCACCAAAGCCGTCCGATTGATGGCTGTCAACATTACGTCATTCTCGGGTAAATACCCATAATAAGCACAGCCGCCACAGCCAAAGGCGAGATATATCGTACAGTCCACCGCCAAACACAGGATAATCCTTGATTGTCACCAGATAGTTCCTCTTGAACCATTTTTTCTTTTACAAACCAACCAATAAAAATTGCCACAAATATCCCCGTTAATGGCAACATGATGTTAGCAGTAATAAAATCTATTAGTTCAAAGAAATTAAACCCAGCAATTTTTACTTCGGTCCAGATATTAAACGAGAATACGCTACCTAACCCAACAACCCAAGTAACCATGCCCAATAATAAACTTGCTGTGATTCGACTAAAACCCTTCGATTCAACCAAGTGGGCTACAGCTGGCTCAATCAGTGAAATTGATGAGCTCCATGCTGCCAGACTGACTAGCACGAAAAAAATAGTTCCAAAAAATAAACCGCCTAACATATTACCAAAAGCTACGGGTAGGCTAACAAACATTAATCCAGGTCCTGCGCTAGACTCAATACTAGGATTTGCAAAAACAATGGAAAAAATAACTAACCCTGCGATCAACGCTACCAAGGTATCCAAAACACCTACCATGAGCACATTTGAGAAAACTCCAGTATTGCTTGGCATGTATGCTCCATAGACCATCATTGCCCCCATTCCGATGCTTAATGTAAAAAAAGCATGCCCCAGGGCTACCAATACTGACTGCCATGTAAGGGATCCAAAATTAAACCCAAACAAAAAATTAAAGGCACCAGTGAGATCTCCTTGCTGATAGCCAAATACTAATAAGCCTATCAATAGCAAAAACAAAAGAGGCATCAGGATTTGAGAAGCCAAGCCCAAGCCTTTATGTATTCCGCACATAACAACAACAACAGTCATCAACATAAATAACGATTGCCAGAAAATCAATTCATTCTTATCTTTCATCAGGTCATCAAAAATAGTGCCGGCTTGTTCAGCAGTTACATCCTGAAAGACTCCGGAAATCATATATTCGATGTAATTAAGGGCCCAGCCAGCAATGACCGAATAATAAGACAATATCATCAGTCCGGCAGAAACACCCATCCAACCAATAACGCCAAAACTTTTGCTCGCACCAGACTCTTTAATTAAATTTCGAATGGTATTGATAGGGCTTTGTCTACCCATGCGCCCCAATGTCACCTCAGCAACCATAATTGGGAGAGCTACAATTGCAATGCATGCTATATACACAAGGACAAATGCACCCCCACCATTCTCGCCTGCAATATAAGGAAATTTCCAAATATTTCCCAAGCCTACCGCAGAGCCAGTAGCTGCCAGAATAAAAGTCCAACGGCTAGCCCATGTGCCATGCAGGCTTCCTTGGGTGTTATTTTTATTGTTCTGAGAGGGAGCTTCGGGATGAGAATTTTTCAACATTAATCCTGCCTAATTTTTAAAAATTTAATTGTACCGACAAATTGGGCGGTTAAAAACCAATCAAGCTACACTATTTATTTTTCATCTTAACATACAAGAAAATCATAGGAGCTTGCTCCGTCACTCTCTATAATCATGCTTATGGGAAAACAGCCAAAAAAAATACAGAAAAACCCGATCATTGCTCAAAATAAAAGAGCTCGCCACGACTATCACTTAGAAGAAAAATTTGAAGCTGGATTAGTCCTGCAGGGATGGGAAGTAAAAAGTTTGCGGGCTGGAAAAGGGCAGCTAGCGGATAGTTTTGTGTTGCTGCAAAATGGTGAGGCCTATCTCATGGGTACCCATATAGCGCCATTAAATACGGCTTCAACCCACTATGTCACCAATCCTGGTAGAAACAAAAAACTCTTATTGAACAAAAAAGAACTGTCTCGCTTATTTAATGCCGTTAACCAAAAAGGGCATACATGTGTTGCGTTATCTATATATTGGAAAGGGCACATTGTAAAATGTGAGATTGCTTTAGCAAAAGGCAAGCAAGCTCATGACAAGCGTGCCTCCGAAAAAGATCATGACTGGCAGCGCCAAAAACAACGAATCATGCGACACAACGTCTAGTCTAGCTCGTTTTTTAAATTTCTTGCCCAATAACTTACATCAGATTTGTCGATACCTGTGTTAATATAATTTCTTAAGGGGGCGTTCTGGATTCGACGCCGGTTACAAAACCCAAGGTGCATGCCGAGATGGTGACCAATCTCGTTAATCCAAAGTCGCAAACTATTAGTTGCCAACGACGACAACTACGCACTCGCCGCCTAAGAAACGGTAGGGAGCCATCTGACTGGAGCCGTGCTTGTGCGTCCAGAGTCTTTCGGGGCTATCAGGTGTCATACTCATAAGATCGTGATGAAACTTGTCTGGGGTAGACTCACTAAAAACTTACTGGAATCGTAATTTACGTACCCTGCCAGCCGGGTTGTGAATTATTAAATTAATGACTGAACTAAGCATGTAGAGCCTTCGGCAGAGGACTGACGGACGCGGGTTCAATTCCCGCCGCCTCCACCAATATAGTTAAAGCCCAGTGTATAAGCGCTTCACTTATAGCAAAGATGGAATGAGGTAAGCAAAAGTAAGCCCAATAATAAAAAATCCTACTGAAATAAAATAAATAATTAATGATAATTTTTTTGCCTTAGTGCACGCATCCGCTTTTTTTTCGTCTATAGGGCAAGGCAGATTTTTTGCGCGGTATTGGAGCACTCCAGAAATTACGAGCATCGTAAAAGCACCAATAAATATCTGAGCCTTATATATTGAAATAACAACGAGTTGTGGAAATATTGAAAAAAGAGAACTTAGCGCTGCCCCCGCACCAATTGAAACTAGCAACGCAGGTAACGCACAGCAAATAATAGTTCCGCTACTAGCAAATAAAGATAGGTAGTCTGCTAGCTTATTTTTCATTCTCGATCCTAATTTGACTCATAGTGCCAGGAAAAATTTCTATTTTTCGAACATCGTAGCCTGCATCATTGATCACTTTCGTAATAAGTTTATTATCAAGCCCATCTTTCGATTCTATAGCGACAAAGTAATTTTCTAGACTAACAAAAACATCATCAACGTTATCCGCGGCCCTGAAGCTCTTCTCTATACCTTGTGCGCAAAAAGCGCATACCATACCCAGTACTTCAATTTTTTGAGTCAATGCGTAGCTATGCACACTGAAAAGTATTATGGCTATTAGAAATATTGTTTTTTTCATTAAATACTCTCCTAAAATGTATACATGAAATGAAAGGATGCATCTCCATCCGTCGATACTCCAACATCCATAAATATGGATTTATTAATCAATCTAAGTGTAGGCGTATATTTAATTTTGTTATTTAGACTATTGATGTTTTTAGTTTTTAATATGAACCAGGGCTGAATTTCAGTGTACCCTGCTGCATAGAACGAAAAGCCGCCTTCAATTTTGGTTGCATCAAAGTTCTCATGACCAGCTCTTAAGACTTGGTGAGAAACCATTCCGTACATTCTTTTGGTCTCATAATCAAACTGCAAGATTGGGCTTAAATAGACATGATGCTCTTTTATGTTATTTTTTTTTATGCCTATAAAGCCTGCTCCAGCAAACAGCCATAAATTTGCCTGCGAATTAATAGTATTTTTTCTCATCAATTTTCTTAAATAAAATATTTCTCCTGACGTTGTGTCATAGCCGTTACCCTTAGCTCTAACAGTCTTTACGCCAAACGACTCCTTAATAGATGAAGCGTAGCTAGACTCAATACTAAAATAATTTTTGCTCGCTTGAGTCATGCTGGTTGTTGACCCTTTAAAGCTCATCGGTGCTGCATGAATCATAGATTGGTGCGCTGCTAACAGCAAAATAAATATGAAATACAACTTATTCATGTTTTTCGTCACCAACATACAAAACATTTTTCCCCTTATACAAATTTGTTAGCTCTCGAATTTTTTCTTTCTGAGCATTCTTGTCATTTGACTGAAAGGCATCAATCACACAGGATTCAAGGTGCTTTTGAAGCATAATTATTTCGAGTGACTGGCAAGCTGAACTCACTGCCCTTAATTGCGTGATAATGTCAGGGCAATACCTGCCTTCTTCAATCATTTTTTTTATCCCATTCAGCTGACCTATAGCTTTATTCACTCTTGGAATATGTTTTCCATAATCTGGATATTTTGATTCGCAACAATCTGCCATGGTTTGTTTCCCCTAGTCTAACTAAAATACCTTATACCCCTATATGGTATAGGTAAGTAAATAAAATGCAATTGTAAGTAAGGCAAGCGCTGAAGAAGAGACTGCTAGCGGCATGTCGGTTAGGAGAGGTGTTAGTCAGTTATCAAGAGTAAGGCGCTAAACAAGAAAGGTAGTGAATATAGACAAAGATGTTTGGTTTTCTAGAAGAGGAAATAAAAAGTAGTGATAAAGGTAACAACAACTACATTACCCATACCTGTTAAATGTATACTACATGGTGGTTACCAAGGGAGGCGTAAGATGGAAGAAGGGCATAATGAAACTAAAGAGTTCGCTGGAGGTAATACTTCTCCTAGACAACACCATGAGCAAACAAAAAATGTTTTAGGCGGAAAATTGACTTCCTGCTGCAGTGATCCTGTGACTGGCTTTCTAAGGGATGGGTATTGCAATACTAACTTAGCAGATCACGGAACCCATGTAGTATGCGCCATCATCACAGATGAGTTTCTGAGGTTTACTAAATCAAGAGGTAACGATCTAGGTACGCCTCTGCCTGAATATCAGTTTCCAGGGCTAAAAACAGGTGACCGATGGTGTTTATGTGTATTGCGCTGGAAAGAGGCTTATGAGGCTGGTATGGCTCCACTCTTAGATTTTAAGGCAACACATGAGAAGGCGTTAGAATATATTTCCAGAGATATATTAGAAAAATTTCGAATCGATTAGAAAAAATATCTAGTTATCGATACTGTCTTTTTTATTACAGATCCCTGTCAGGATTTTTTTAATCAAATACGCTTAGTCAGACCAGCTTTATAGTTTAAGTCCATTGTATGGGTAAGAATGAAACTTTATATAGAAAATAATTTATCTTCATTTATTGAGATTTATTTTTTTCACTCTTGCATTTTATTGAGCAATATCTAACTTCATTCCAAACTTTTTCCCACTTCTTTCTCCAGCTGAATGATCGATTACATATAGGACAAACTTTCTGTGGGAGGTGTGTTTTTTTCACTCCTTTCATAAATTAATACGCCTTTACCATTATTCTTCCATTCGCCATCCCATTAAACCGATTTTGTCCATTCGAATTTTTTAAACGGTGCATCTACAGGCGTTTTCGCTAAGTGATTGATGTAGTTAGACATCACTTTCTGAGAGACCCCAAGAATTACTTCGAGGATATGGCGGCGAGTAAACCCAGCATTGAGAAATATCTGAACTGTGTCGTTATCCACATTACCTCGGTCGCGAACCACGCTTACTGTAAATGCGCGCAGAGCCTCTAGTCGGTCGCTGGGTAGTGGTGTTTCGTTACGCAGTGCTTCTGATATGTCATCACTTACACCCATGGATTTAGCTATCGCGGTGTGTCCAGGAACACAGTAGTGGCATGAGTGTTCAACATTGATTGCCTGCCAGACTACGGTGAGCTCATCCTTGTCAAAACAGGAGTTAACGAAGAGTTCATGAATACACTGGTATGCTTCAAGCAGCTCTGGTGATTCAGCCATTACTGCGTGTAGCCTTGGAATCATGCCAAAGGCTTTTTGCGACTGGGCTAACAGTGGTTTGCTGGCGCTAGGTGCGCTTTCTTCTGTGTGTAAAGTGAATCCAGTCATAGTGTTCTCCAATTCATCAATTTCTCTTCTTTTTTACAGGTTTACCCCGATTGGAACTATTTTGTATGTACCAGGTTACTATATATACTGAATGAATATTTACTATAAAGCCTGAAGAATACTTTTTTATAATTAAGAGCAGTGCCAATATGATTCACATCACAGCCTTTTTAGTTCTTCTAACACTCATCATCACAGTCTTACCAGTAATGGCAAAAAGATCGTCCCAAGAAGGTCCGACTAGTGTTATTGTCGCGCCTGTCAAAAAAACTATGCTAACTGATCGAGTGGAAGCATTAGGTACAACCAGGTCAAATGAAATGACCTTAATTACAGCCAATACTGCCGAAAAAGTGACTGCGATACACTTTCAAGAGGGCCAGGTAGTTAAAACTGGCGATTTGCTAGTAACCCTGCGCCTAGATAAGCGAGCTATTTTAGCGCCCTTTGATGGTGTTCTAGGCTTACGGGAGGTGAGCGTAGGTGCGCTAGTCCAACCGGGAGACCCCATCACAACAATTGATGATATCAGTATCATAAAAATTGACTTTGATGTGCCATCGATTTTCTTGTCGTTACTACAAAAAGATATGCCGATTACTGGCAAAGTAGCGGCTTTCGGCAACAGAGAATTTGCTGGTAAAATAAAAACGATAAATACACGAATCGACCCTATCACAAGAACGATCAAGGTCAGGGCGATCGCTTCCAATAAAGATCGAATTTTAAAGCCAGGCTTGCTAATGAAGGTTGTCATTATGGCGCATGAGCGTCAGGCGCTACTCATACCTGAAGAAGCCCTCATTAAGCGTGGCGAGAAAAATTTTGTATACATCGTAACCAAAGCTAACAGCCAGCTAAACGCGCAAGAGATTGGGGTTGAGATTGGATCTAGGATACCTGGTGAGATTGAAATTTTGTCTGGGGTAAAGCAGCACGATCAGGTGATCACACACGGATTGTTAAAAATTAAAGATGGCGCTGAAATTTCCATTCGCGCTATAGAAACAGAAAATACTCCATTAGCTGAACTGTTAATACAAAATGTTCATGGTGCGCACTAAATGTTCCTGTCGGATATTTCTGTTAAACGGCCAGTTTTTGCCTCAGTTATAGCCCTACTATTGGTTTCATTTGGCTTGGTTTCATTTTCTAATCTCTCCTTACGTGAATATCCCGATATTGATCCACCCGTAGTTTCTATCAGTACAACCTACCAAGGAGCCTCAGCTAATATTGTCGAAACTCGTATCACTGAAGTAATTGAAGATAGAATTTCAGGAATTGAGGGTATAAAATTTATCTCATCTAATTCATCTGATGGTCGCTCTCGCATCAATATTGAATTTGATATTAATCGTGATATTGAAGCGGCGACCAACGATGTACGTGATCGTGTTTCTGGAGTAATTGACAATTTACCCGAGGAGGCGGAACCCCCTGATATTCAAAAAGCAGACTCAAGCGATGATGTTATCTTATGGCTCAATCTCGTAAGTGACAGACTCGACACTATGGAACTTACAGACTATGCCAAGCGATATCTGCAGGATCGCTTTTCAGTGCTTCCTGGTGTAGCTCGAGTGCGTATTGGCGGTGGGCTAGAATACTCAATGCGAGTTTGGCTAGATCGCACCCAAATGGCAGCACGAAACATCACATTTACTGATGTAGAAAATGCGCTAATAAAAGAAAACATCGAACTGCCCGCCGGAAGCATTGAATCAATTAAGACACAATTTACCGCTCGCATTGAACGCGCCTATCAATCCCCTGAAGATTTTAAAAAGCTAGTTGTTAGCCGAAATAACAACAATGATCTTGTAAGGCTGGGTGATATAGCTCGTATTGAAAAAAGTGCAATTGAAAATAGAACTTTTTTCCGCGGCAATGGAATACCAATGATTGGAATTGGGATTGTCAAGCAATCGAAAGCGAACATTATCACTATAGCTCAGGACGCGATTGATTTAGCAAAACAACTAGGGCCTGACCTGCCTCTTGGCATGGAAATCATCAACTCATACGACACTTCAGTCTTTATACGTAATGCGGTTACTGCTGTATATAAAACGTTATTTATCACTATCAGTTTGGTTATTTTTGTCATTTACATGTTTCTCGGAAATGCTCGTGCAATGCTTATTCCGGCAATTACGGTGCCTGTATCTTTAATTGCAACATTTACGGTTTTATATGCCTTCGGTTTTTCAATTAATCTGCTGACATTGCTAGCTATGGTGCTGGCAATTGGACTGGTCGTTGATGATGCTATTCTGGTATTAGAGAACGTCTCTCGACGCATTGAAGAAGGAGAGCCCCCTCTTACTGCAACCTATAGAGGAACTCGTCAGGTTGGGTTTGCTATTGTTGCCACCTCGCTAGTACTAATCGCAGTGTTTACGCCGATCACTTTTTTGAAAGGAGATCTAGGAAGACTATTCACTGAATTTGCCATCGCGATGTCTGTCGCAGTAGCATTTTCAACTGTGGTAGCCCTATCGCTTAGTCCAATGATGGCATCTAAAATCTTAAAAAAAACAGAGCCTAACCAGCTGGCTAAGAAAATTGATAGCATCTTCGCAAAGGTCAAATCAGCATACTCATCGCTGTTAGAAAAATTATTAGGTTATCGGATGCTAATGATTGGTGTTTTTGCTGCTGTTGCGGCATTAGCCATTTTATTTATCAATATCCTTCCATCCGAATACGCACCCAAGGAGGATCGTGGGGCATTCTACCTCATAGTCACCGGGCCAGAGGGTGCTAGCTTTCAATACACCAAAGAGTACATGGATGAGATTGAAAAACGCATGCAGCCCTATATTGATAGCGGCGAAATCAGCCGCTCTTTGGTTAGGGCGCCTCGACAGTTCGGCGCTCTCACGAGCTTTAATGACGGCATAGTGATTGCTGTGCTGAATGACTGGAGTAAGCGCCGTTCAGCTAAGATTATCATGGGTGAAATTTCTAAAAATATGAGCGATCTTCCTGGTGTTCGCGCATTCCCTGTCATGCGTCAAGGGTTTGGCCGAGGAACCAAAAAACCTGTTCAGTTTGTTATTGGCGGTGGCACTTATGAGCAACTAGGAGAATGGCGCGATACTCTGATCAAAAAAATAAATCAAAATAATCCTGGATTAATCGATCTTGACAGCGACTATAAAGAAACGAAGCCGCAACTACGTATTGTTATCGAAAGAGATCGAGCGGATGACCTAGGAGTGAGCGCGCGCACTATTGGTCGCACGCTAGAGGCTATGCTGGGATCGCGTCGTGTCACCACCTATATTGATGATGGAGAAGAGTATGATGTGATTCTAGAAGGAGAGCGGTCCAAGCAAAATACTCCGACAGACTTACAAAATATTTATGTGCGATCTGACAGTACAGGGAGACTAATTCCGCTAGGTAACCTGATTACAATTGAGGAATACGCTGATGCTAGATCACTAAATCGCTATAATCGTACGCGCGCTATTACAATTGAGGCCGGACTCAAAGAGGACTATTCGCTAGGAGAAGCTCTATCCTTTATGCGCCAATTAGTGCGTGAGCACTTACCTGAAACTGCTGTCATCGACTATAAGGGTACCTCGCTGGATTACCAGAAAAGTGGCTCATCGTTACTATTTGTTTTCGCCTTAGGTTTTGCTGTTGTGCTCTTAGTTTTAGCGGCTCAATTTGAGAGCTATATTCATGCTCTAGTGATTATTTTAACCGTTCCTCTCGCAATTTCTGGAGCGCTAGCGGGGCTATATTTCACGGGAAATTCTTTAAATGTTTATACGCAAATTGGGCTCATTATGCTGGTTGGCTTGGCAGCCAAGAATGGAATTTTGATTGTTGAATTTGTTAACCAGCTACGTGATGAGGGAATGGAATTTTCTAAGGCCTTGATCAGAGCTGCAGAAACCCGTCTGCGTCCGATTGTCATGACATCAATCACAACTATGGCGGGCTCTATTCCTCTAATTTTATCTTCCGGAGCAGGGGAAGAGACAAGAAAAGCTATTGGCATAGTGATTTTATTTGGAGTTCTGGCGGCAACATTCTTTACCTTATTTATTGTGCCTATTGCTTATGACTTGCTAGCTCGCAATACCGGCTCTCCAAGAGACGTTGAACGTCAACTAAACCAAGAGATAAAAGAATTAAATCATCAATCGAGGTAGCCATTCTTATGTTATCTTTTGTAGAATACCCCTACTTTATGAAATATATTTGAATACCATTCCTATCTTAATATGAACTTTGATAAAAAAATATCGTTTGAATTACCTGATGATGCATTTAGTCGGCTGGATGAAACGGCAGATGAAAAATTTTACACCATCCCCAGGTTTGTTGCGCATATCGACTATAGCGCGATAGATGCTGTCACAAATATCTACCGCAAATATCTGCCTGAAAACGGGGACATTTTAGATCTCATGAGTAGCATGCTATCCCATCTGCCAGAGGAAGTAGATTATAAAAGTGTTACCGGCTTAGGTATGAACGAAAGAGAGATGTTTCATAATAAGCAACTGGATACATGGGTGGCTCATAACCTCAACGATGACCCCAGTCTTCCCTTTCATGACAACCAGTTTGATGCTGGCATTATATGTGTGTCTATTGACTATCTAACGAATCCAGTAGCCGTACTAAAAGACATGGGAAGAGCATTAAAAAATGGCGCGCCATTAATTATCACTTATTCAAATCGTTATTTTGAAGCAAAAGCCACGTCAGTCTGGCTGCAGCTCAATGATGAACAACGCGGCTATTTAATCAAATCCTTCCTTTCTGAGGCTGATTCTTTTGGAAATATAGAAATCGCCGATTATTCGCCAGAATTTGGTGATCCGCTGTATGCCGTGATTGCGAAAAATACTGCATAACCAGATCACCAGAAACTAGTCCGCCTCTAGCGAATAACCACATACATTGGGCGTCCATTTCGGCTAATTTGCAATAAAATTGAACTCTGGCTCAATTTCAATGCTTCACTGAAACTATTGAAATCGGTTACTCTTTTTCTGTTGACTCCAACTATTAGATCTCCTGGCCTTAATCCAATATATGCAGCTCGAGAATTGGGCTCTAAATCAACAACCATCAAGCCATTGTTGTCTCGACTTGGCTCTACACGAATACCTTCTAATAGCGGATGCAACTGTCCATCAATAGTACTGGACTGCTGCTTACCAATTCCTACCTGCAGTTTTTTAGCTTTACCTTCACGAATCAAGCTTAACTCCACCTTGTCTCCCACTCCTTTTATGCCAATCTGACTTCTAAGTTGCCCCCCTGAGCTGGTAGCTCTTCCATCAACAGCAGTAATGACATCACCCGCCTTTATACCCGCTTCTTCGGCTTCAGAGTCTTCCGCTACACCTGTTATTAGAACCCCTTGCTGGCCATTTTTTAAATCAAACGCTTCACGCAGTTCAGGCGTAATATCTTGAATAGAAACTCCTAATTGACCTCTCTTTACCTCGCCTGTTGCGAGAATCTGTTCCATGCTCGCTTGAGCCATATTGACAGGGATTGCAAAACCAATACCTACATTGCCTCCTGATGGAGCAATAATTGCTGTATTGATACCGATAAGCTCTCCATTCAGACTCACTAGCGCTCCCCCGGAATTTCCTGGATTAATTGATGCATCGGTTTGGATAAAGTTTTCATAGCCTTCAATCCCCAACCCTGTCCGACCCAAGGCGCTCACTATCCCAGTAGTAACCGTCTGCCCCAAACCAAAGGGGTTACCTATAGCTACAACAAAATCTCCCACATCTAATTTATTGGAGTCACCCAAACGAACCTCAGCAAGATTTTTGGCGTCGATATGCAAAATAGCAATGTCCAACTCTGGATCCACACCTTTAATTTCAGCAGTAAATTCTCGTCCATCCGTCAAAGATACACGCACTTCATCAGAATTTTTTATCACATGATGATTTGTCATAATGATACCTTTTGCGGCATCAACAATAACTCCGGAGCCAGCACTTTGTCGCCTTTTACGAGGCGCTTGTGATTCAGGTCTACGTTTCTGACCCGGTCTGCTTTGGAAAAAACGCTTAAAAAAGGGATCATTCATTAGTGGATTTTGTGCTTGGCTATTTGTTGAAAATGTAGCGATATTTACCACTGCAGGGTTTACCTGCTTTAGCATAGGAGATAGCGAAGGTAGCTTATTTCCAGAAGCATCCGATAAAGGAAACCCAGCATGCGCTGCTGAAAAAAAACAAACAATAAACAGAAAAAAAGCCAAACGCTTCAGTTGAGACATGACTACTCCTAAGTAATTACGATTAAGAGAGCCAAGCCCTCTTAAAAAAAGATTATACAAAAATACTTCATATAAGACTAAAGATGTACTAAAAAATTCCGTAAACTATAGTCGATATATTTAAGTAAAGGATACCACAATGCAAGCAGTCGTATTAACAAGCACTAATGGCCCCAGCTGTCTGAAAATCAAAGAGGTAGAAACCCCATCTCCTATGCCTGGAGAAGTACGAATAAAGTTGGTTGCATCAGCGCTCAATCGACGCGACTACTGGATGACACGAGGCGGTTATCCAGGAACACAGGTGCCTTGCATACCAGGTTCTGATGGAGCAGGGATAATAGATAAAATAGGCGAGGGTGTTAATTCAAGCTTAATTGGTAAAGAAGTTATTCTGTACCCGGCTAGGGCATGGGGAGAAAATGAAGTTTATTATGGGCCTGATTTTCGTGTTCTTGGAATGCCTGATCAGGGCACCTTTGCAGAATTTATTTGCTCCCCCGCAGGAGATGTTCATGCTAAACCAGAACACTTAAACTGGCAGCAAGCTGCAGCTATACCACTTGCTGGACTTACAGCATGGAGAGCAGTGGTCACACAGGCTGAAATACATTTAGGTCAAAAGGTTTTAGTCACTGGGGCAGGCGGCGGCGTGTCTACGTTTGCCATATTATGGTGCCTGCATCTTGGCGCAGAAGTTTATGTCAGCAGTGGTAGTGCAGAAAAAATTGATGCCGCTAAAGCGCTGGGGGCTACTGGAGCTGAAAATTACCAAGATCCGGATTGCTATAAAAAATTACACGAACAATCTGGAGGCTTTAATGCCGTTATTGACAGCGCTGCAGGCGATGCATTAAATAGCGTGCTAAGCACTCTTCTCCCTGGTGGACGATATGTTTTCTTCGGATCCACGGCCGGTGGACCTCCTGATGGTCTTCCGATGGGCAAACTTTTTTTTAACCATATTCGTATTCAAGGAACAACCATGGGCAGTAATACTGAGTTCAAAAACATGGTACATTTCCTCAATAGCAATAAGATTAAGCCAGTAATTGATTCTGCATACCCTTTATCAAAGGCTATTGAAGCGCACATGCAAATGGAAGTATTTGGGCATACGGGTAAAATTATTCTACTCAACGATGCAGTAGGCTGACAATTGACTATGTGTATTAGCTCAGCCACTGCTGCTAATTATATTTTGGAGGACGGCAAAGTGAAAGAATCAAAACAACCTATTGATTTTGAAAAAAAAATCAACGAACTAGAAAAAATAGTAAAAAATATGGAAGAAGGATCCCTAAATCTCGAAGACTCACTAAAATTTTTTGAAGATGGGATTAAAATAACTCGGGAATGCCAGCAGGCATTGAAAGATGCAGAATTGAAGGTTGAGATGCTAACTATGGGATCAGGCAAGCTTGAAGCATTTGAGCCTGAGGATAACTAATGAGTAACAAGTCTTTTGCTGATTTTTTGCACTCTTGCCAACAACGAATCGAGCAAAAACTAACTGTCCTTCTGCCTGAAAAAACAGACTCCAGCAATCTGTTGCATGAAGCAATTCGATACAGCGTTTTAAATGGTGGTAAGCGTTTACGTCCGGCATTGTCTTATGCTACAGCAGAAGCTTTGGGTGGAGTAACTGAAGACACCGACTTAGTATCTATGTCTGTAGAGCTAATTCATGCCTATTCACTCATACATGACGATCTACCATCTATGGACAATGACGCCCTAAGAAGAAATAAACCTACTTGTCATGTTGTTTTCGGTGAAGCAATCGCAATCCTAGCCGGAGACGCTTTGCAAGCAATGGCATTTGAACAACTCACCAAATTTGATAAAGTTCCCCCTAAAACATCACTTCAACTGATCGCCTGCCTTGCAAAAGCAGCAGGGGCAGACGGGATGGTTAAAGGGCAAGTCATAGACATATCCTCTGTTAATCAAACATTGACCCTAGAGGAGCTGGAACTCATGCATCATAAAAAAACTGGTGCGATGATTCATGCTAGCATCATGATGAGCGCACTATCTGCTGGTCTTTCAAATCCATCTGAACTTACAGCTCTTAATGCTTACGGCCTATCTATTGGTCTAGCCTTTCAAGTTCAGGACGATATTCTTGATGTTGTCGGAGACACTAAGGCAATAGGGAAAATAGCAGGTGCGGATGAGGCGTTAAACAAAGCTACCTATGTCCAACTTCTTGGTTTGGATGGAGCCAGAGAAAAAGCCACTCAATTACATACATCAGCAATAAACGCATTATCAGTTTTTGATGAAAATGCGCAACATCTGAGAGAAGTAGCTGACTATATTATCAGCCGAAAGTACTAAAAGTATTTTAAATTTAAAAATCAAACTCGCAGCACTTAAATATAAATTTTGGTGTAGTATTACATCTCAATTTCGGATACCAAATAGATGGCACAAACCTTTAACAATATACCTCTGATTCGACCAGTAACTCCACTACTCGACAGCATTAACGATCCTTCTGACTTAAGGGGGCTCACGTCGGAACAGCTATTGATATTAGCAGATGAATTAAGAGGTTATCTGCTATTTAGCGTGGGGCATAGTGGTGGGCATTTTGGCGCTGGACTGGGCACCATTGAGTTAACGATTGCTCTACATTATGTCTTCAATACGCCGGATGATAAGCTTGTCTGGGATGTTGGACACCAAGCATATCCACACAAAATCCTAACTGGTCGTAGAGAAGAGATACTTTCTGTGCGCAAGGCCAAGGGCTTATCGCCTTTTCCAAACAGAGAAGAAAGCACTTATGATGCTTTTGGCGCAGGTCACTCAAGCACCTCCATTAGTGCCGCACTGGGTATGGCTCTCGCCTTCAAGCTTAATAGCGACACAAAAAAAACTGTCGCCATTATCGGTGATGGTGCTATGACAGCAGGTATGGCATTTGAAGCACTTAATCATACCGCTCATACCGATGCTGACCTATTAGTTATCTTGAACGATAACAATATGTCCATCTCACATAATGTAGGAGGTCTCGCTACCTACTTCTCTAAGATATGGTCTAGTCGTTTCTATAATACAATACGCGAAGGAGGCAAAAAAGTTCTGCGAGCGGTACCTGCAGCTTCAGCTTTTGTTAAAAAAACTGAAGTACACTTGAAGGCAATGGTTGCTCCAGGAATTGTTTTTGAGGAACTCGGGTTTAATTATATAGGGCCCATAGATGGCCATGATGTCCCTCTTTTAATAAAAACATTAAGCAATCTAAAAGCCCTTTCAAGCCCAATTCTTTTACATACAATCACACAAAAAGGTAAAGGATTTGGACCAGCAGAATCAGATCCTGTTGGCTACCATGCATTAAATAAAATTGAGCCAAATGTAACTGCTCCCGAAGAAAAAATCTCAACAAAGCCGCCAAAAAAGAAATATCAGCAAATTTTTGGTGACTGGCTGTGCGACATGGCAGCTGAAGATCCCCTACTTATAGCAATTACACCAGCTATGTGTGAGGGTTCAGGGATGGTTGAATTTTCTCAACGCTACCCAGATCGCTTCCATGATGTTGCTATAGCCGAACAACATGCCATTACTTTAGCTGCAGGCCTTGCCTGCGAAAACACAAAGCCTGTAGTTGCAATTTATTCTACTTTCTTGCAACGAGCCTATGATCAGCTCGTTCATGATGTGGCACTGCAGAATCTTAATGTTTTATTTGCTATAGACCGTGCTGGTCTTGTTGGTGAAGACGGGGCGAGTCATGCAGGGAGTTTTGATATCACTTTTCTCCGTTGCATTCCGAATTTAATCATAATGACTCCTTCCAATGAAAATGAAACACGCCAAATGCTTTACACTGGATTTTCTCACAATGGTCCTGCTGCTGTTCGGTATCCTCGTGGAACAGGCCCAGGAATAGAAATAATTCAAAAAATGACGGCCCTACCTATCGGTAAGGGTAAAATAGTCAGGGAAGGAAAGCAGCTAGCGATCTTAAATTTTGGAGCTTTACTGGAAACCGCAAGATTGGTCGGAGAGGAGCTGAATGCCACCGTTGCAGATATGCGCTTTGTTAAGCCATTAGATGCCGCGCTTATAGAAAAACTATCGTCAGAAAATATACTGCTAGTCACAGTTGAGGACAATGCAGTTTTTGGTGGAGCTGGAAGTGCTGTAAGCGAATGCCTGGCATGCTTAGGTCTTACTACACACGTGTTGCACCTAGGCCTTCCTGACAAATTTATAACTCATGGAAGCCGCGAATATCAACTAGATCTAGCTGGCTTAGATCAACTAAGTATGAAGCTTTCAATTCAAACTAAACTAAAAGCACTCAATTAAAAGACTCACAGAGTGCTCTAACTTTAAGAAAAGCCTCTACCGAATGGTGGTAAATCAGCCAACAGTTGCTTACCATAGCGCCTGGTGATGATTCGTCGATCCAAAATGGTAATCCTACCTGTGTCTTTCTCTGTGCGAATCAATCTACCACATGCCTGATGTAATCGAATAGATGCCTCAGGCAACATTAAATCCATAAATGGATTGCCCCCCTTCCCTTCTATCCATTCAGATACTGTTGAATAAATAGGATCATCTGGAACTGAGAAAGGTATCTTGGCAATAATAACATGTCGACAATAACTGCCAGGAAAATCCATGCCCTCAGAAAAACTTGCTAAGCCAAAAATAACACTACCTTCCCCTTCATCAATAGCTAGTTTATGCCGGCGTACAATTTCTTGATGTCCGTACTGTCCTTGAGTCAGGACAATTTTTCTATATTCTGATGGTAGCCCTTCTGACACCAAATCCATCTGTCGGCGAGAAGAAAAAAGAACTAAAGTCCCTTCATTCCAATCAATTAATTCTGGCATCTTTTTAATCAACGCATTCGTATGGCCAGCTGAATCACTTGGGTCAACACCGATATCTGGGATCAACAAAACCCCTGCAGTAGCAAAATCAAAAGCCCCTTCTACCGCTACGCACTCTGTCTGAGCTGGTAGCCCAGTGCGCTGCTTAAAATTATTAAAACTACTTAATGTTCTTAGTGTAGCTGATGTAAGTATAGCGCCGTAACACTGCTTCCATAAATTTGCATGAAAAATACCTCCAGCATCTGTTGGTGATGCAGACAAGCAGATATCCAAATTACCCAAATTTGATTGCTCAAGCGAAATCCAGCGAGCACTAGGAGAGCGCTCAAGGTTATTCTTAAGCTTGCCGTCTTTCTTAGAACCAATATCAGTATTTGCGCTTTGTGCGTAGCTTTTCCACAATCTCTGGACCGCCTCAACTCTACTCTGCCAAACTCCTACTTGCTGAAATAATTGCTCTAGATCTACTTGTGGAAGAGGGAAATGAGGCTCATCCATAGCCTCTCCCAGACTATCCGACAATGTTTTAATTAAGGCAGCTAATGTATTGAATTCTTCTGACACATGCCCAGCAATCTCTCTTATCTCGCCTCCTGGGTCACCTCCGGGGAAACACCAAGAAGGTGTCTCATTATCCGTATTATTTAAAAATTTTTCGAAGATAGGATAACTTAATCCTAATAATGTTTCAGATGCCCCGGCCGCCTTACCTATTTTTTCTAGACGCTTCTGGATATCTGGGGTCTGCAAAAAAAGCGCCAATTTTCCAGCTATTTGCTTCTTGACTTGACCTAACCAATTCATAGTATTTTTTAGACGGCACTGACTCGAGAAATGATTTAGCGCTGTCGCGCCTATTCGATGAGCCTCATCAAAAATATATATAGTGTCCTCGGGAGCAGGCAAAATTACCCCACCGCCCAAGGCTAAATCAGCCATCACTAAATCATGGTTGGCAACAATACATTCAGATTTCTCTAGCTCATCTCTGGCCTTGAAAAAACAGCACTCTGTAATATATCGACAACGCCTCCCTGTGCATTGGCGTCGATCTACTGTCAGCGGGCGCCAATCTACATCTTCCAAAACATCGGACCAGCTATCCCTGTCTCCCAGCCAACTACCTTCTTTCAGGGACTGATCCATAGCACGATAACTTTCTATGATATTAGCCGTTGGATTAAAAGTGATCTCATCCTCAAACAAAAATGCGCCGGCATCCTTTGCTTGCGCGGTATCAAGGCATTGCTCTAACTTAAGGGGGCAAAGATATCGCCCGCGACCTTTAACAAGACTAACACTGTAGTCCCATCCTGCACTTTCCAATAACAAGGGGATGTCTTTATTAACCAACTGCTCTTGCAGCGCAACCGTTCCAGTAGCAATAACTACTTGTTTTCCTAGCAGCCTGGCCAAAGGGAGTGTCGATAACAAATAGGCAATTGTTTTGCCTGTCCCTGTGCCTGCTTCAACTACACAAATACCATCATCAGAAATTTTGCATCCTTCTTCATCCTGCTTAACGCTGCCTATGGTATTAGCGATAGCTGCGATCATTTGCTTTTGCCCAAGTCTTGGCTGCAAACTATTGCCCTCTAAAAACTGACGATAGCCTTGCTGAATCTCTTCTTTTATTGCGTCATCTATCGGCATTATGTTCCATTTGATCAGTAAATACAGGGATCAGAGAAGATTGTAACAGTAGGGGTAGGGTCTCTAAAGGATTTTAAGTAAAAGTAAACCAGACCAACCTCTTGCGAGCAGAAAAGTAAGTTCTCTATAGGGATCCGCGGCGGGCTATTTTTTGAGAAACAGGATTTGCATACATTTCGAGAACAATTTTTTGAGCCTCAGGGGCAATAGAATTGATGCGTTGATTAAACTCATGAGTTATTTTCACCCAATCGCAATCAATCTCTGTAAGCATAATGTCAGTTTCGTTAGTGGACTTATATAATTTATAGTATGCCAATAAGTTGGTGGCATGCAGCTTGTAATTACTAATAATTTGCTGATCCATTGCAAGTGCTGCATCATCTGCAGACGTATAATCTGCCACCAGGGGTTCTCCAAAAGAAACATGCACTGCGCCTTTCCGGCCAACAATACCTTGATATATGCTAAAAAAATCTTCATGTTCATTTTTTTCATAGCTGCCGTTTGTTCTTTTTTCTAGGAGCTCCAGCCCTTTTTCTGCATCAAGGGGGTCAAATTCATACGAAATAGCCACAGGAACCACATTAAGCTCTTGTAAAGCATTTCCAAAGGTTTGGTCTTTTTGCTTACTGAATGTCAGCATTTTTAACAATGCAGGCTCTGTCTTATCCATGCCATTCTTTGCTCGACCTTCCCGTTGAGCAATCCATACTGAAGATTTATCTTCAGCTAACGAAGAACGAATGTACCGCGATAACTGCATTAACGCTGTCATCTTTTCACGTCTCCCTACAACTGATCGCTTAACAACAAAACTTTTATTCACTCGCGCCAGATCAGATACAAATTGTTTAGTTAAAAGATTGTCTCCTATCGCAATTCTTACACTGTCCCTACCATCGTCAAGCAAGGCTACATTAACGAAAGCAGGATCCATCGCTATATCACGGTGATTGCTGATGAAGAGGTATGGTGTATTGCGGTCCAATTTTTCAAGACCGGTGACCGTTAAAACACTACCAATTTCTACTAATAGGTTACCGAAACTCTCTCTTATAGCACTATGAAGATGACTAACTGTTCGCATCTTTGAGAAAGAAGAGCGCAATGTATAAGAAATAACTGGGCGTACCAACCAAGGAGCCCAACGACGTAACCTTGGATACTTGATTGACAAAAGAGTGTCTATAAATTCTCGGTTCTTTGCCAGCCTAGACAAAACAGCAACCACCTCACTATCGTAATAGTGTCTGATATCATCAAATTCATTCATAGTTAAAATGGCTTTTTTTATTAAATGGGAATTACTGCGGAACTTTCCTTGTGGAGGCTAACGGAGATTATGCCAAGGCACATCAGACGAATTTTTTTCTACCAAATGAACCACATCAAGAGTCATGGCAAATAAGGCCATACGGACCAATAAACCATTATCCGTCTGACGAAAAATGGCCAGACTTGGATTACCATCAAGATCTATATCCAGCTCATTCGCCTCCTCTCTGGAGTCCCTAGGCAATGGATGCATAATGACAGTATTGGGCTCACAGTGGGCGGTATAAATTGCTTGATTTAACCTAAATTTACCTCGGTATAAATCAGCCTCATCCTTGCTAGTAAATCGCTCTTCTTGAATTCTAGTTGAATAAACAATATCTACGTGGGATATACTGGATTCAATTTTTTCTGACTCTATTACAGATAAACCCTTACTTCTCATATCTTCTACAATGTTTTTTGGCATAGCTAGGTCTTTAGGGGACACCAGTTGCACGGAAATATTGTTAAACAGCATCAACAATTTACTGAGAGAATGCACTGTCCTTCCATGCCTCAAATCACCAATCATAGCGATGCGAAGCCCATCAATCTTTCGTCCCAAGCCCTTCAATTCTTTTTCAATTGTATATAAATCAAGCAATGCCTGGCTAGGGTGCTCATTGCTGCCATCGCCACCGTTTATGACTGGAACCCGGCTACTCTTTGCAAAATCTGCAACTGAATCAGGTTCAGGGTGCCGCATACAGATAATATCGCTGAAGCCGGACAATACTCTTGCTGTATCGTGCAAGGATTCTCCTTTTGCTAAAGCAGAAGACTCAAATCCAACAGTTTCCCTTACATCGCCACCCAAAAGATTAAAGGCACTACCGAAACTGATACGAGTTCTGGTGCTTGCCTCAAAAAACATGTTGCCAAGAATTGCCCCTTCTAGAACACGGGTTCTTTTTTGCCTCTGAGCGTAAGGCTCCATATGATTTGCCACATGAAAAATAGTATCAATATCAGCTCTTTCGAATTGACTAACAGAGAGAATACTTGCGCCTTCAAATTTCACTTTTCCCTCACAACTAATGCCCATGTATACTTATTTTAGCGACTTTTCCGTATTCGAACCAGCATCTTTATTTGACGTGCAGTTCGCCCAGGATGTCTCGACCCCAATCTTTTAAAGACAGCAAAATATTGCAGTCTTGCTCTGAGAGCTTTTCTGCTGAAAGCAGTTCGTCTATCCTTGAGAAATAACTCTCCAAGGATAGCTGTCCCCCTACGATATCAGTTAATCTCTTGAGGCGCATATTTTTCCAAACAGTTTGCTCTTGCAAACTCAAAGAATCAGGATAATTTTTTGCCCTATAGAGGAATATTAATTCTTGGTAGCGTTTATCTCGAAAAAGTATGCTATTAGCTGTGAGTTCTTGGGGGGACGCCTCTCTCGCTATTGGCAGTAATTTTTTATCAGAATTATCAATGAATCCTTGATATAAAGACCTCTCAGGGTCATCGCTATTCTCAAACACACGCATAGCGTAAACTGCCTGCAATTTCGAGGCCAGATTATTTTTTAATAGCAGTTGGAGATTACTCTCACACTGCTCAAGCGATATTCCTAAGCGTTTCGCGACTAAGCTATCTATCAGTTTAGCTGTGGCTACCACAGGACATTTGTTGACCTCTATGGTTAAAACTGAAAGCTTTTCCTGGTCACTCTTTCGAAAAAATAAACGCTGATAGATCTCCTTTACTGAAAGCTCCAAAAGAGGCTCTAGATCGCCCATCAGATTAAAGCAGATAATAGAATTCTTGTTAGTGGGATGGAGTGCCAACGACAACATTAAAGTCGTATAATAGTTTTCCTTTGGAAGCTTTCCAGATACATGCAAGAATGGCTTGCGCTGACGAACATCAATCAGCTCCATCACCTTATCTTTAAATCGAAGCTGATATACATAATCATATAGTTTTGGTTGATTGGTCATCACTAGCTTAGCCACATTAATTGTAGCCAGTACATCAGACAAAGCATCGTGAGCAGACTCATGATCAATCCCGTTAGCCTGAGTCAAACTAGTCAGCTTAAAACAAGGGGAGCCGTCATTTTTAACTGGCCACTCAATTCCGTCTGGTCTCAACGCTCGAGATAGACGAAGTAGATTTAAAATATCCCACCTAGAATTCCCATTTTCCCATTCTCGGGAATAAGGGTCATAAAAATTACGATAAAGGGTGTATCGAGTAAACTCATCATCAAATCCAATGCTGTTGTATCCGACCCCACATGTATTGGGAAAAGATAGCTCTTGAAGCACCTTTTGAATAAATTCTTTTTCTGGGATTCCTTTTTCTAAAGCTATCTGTGGGGTAATCCCTGTGACTAGACAAGCTTCAGGTGACGGCAATCGATCAATCGGAGGGTAACAATAAATAGTTAATGGCTCACCAATTACTTCTAACCTTTCATTGGTTCTAATCCCAGCAAATTGTGATATGCCATCGCGACTTGGATCTAATCCAAATGTTTCATAATCATACCAGTAAAGACTATTGGCCATGAAAATTCCTAGTTGTTCGCATAGAAAACCAAAAAAAACAGCGCCTATCAATAAACATTATTGTCAATAGAAGCTGGATCGGAATAACTTATTCTCCAAGCTTCAACGCATGCTCTTCAATTTTTGTTTTCCAAATCTCTGGTCCAGTACGATGTACTGATTCACCATTTGTGTCTACAGCCACCGTAACAGGCATATCAACAATCTCAAATTCATAAATTGCCTCCATACCAAGATCTTCAAAAGCCACCACTTTGGCGCCAATAATAGCTTTCGACACCAAATAGGCGGCTCCACCAACAGCCATCAAGTAAATAGCTTTGTGATCCCTAATGGCATCAATTGCACTTGGGCCCCTTTCGGCCTTGCCGATCATTCCAATAAGACCAGTTTTTTCAAGCAAGGTACGCGTGAACTTATCCATTCGCGTTGCAGTTGTTGGTCCTGCTGGGCCAACAATCTCTTCCCTTACGGGGTCAACTGGACCCACGTAATAAATAAATCGTCCGGTCATATCAACAGGCAGTTTTTCGCCATCAGTAATCATTTCAACAATACGCTTATGGGCAGCATCTCTTCCAGTTAATATTTTTCCTGAGAGGAGTATGGTTTCACCTGGCATCCAATCCAATAAATCATTTTTGGTGACTTTACCTAAGTCAACTTTTCTAACACTATCACCTATCTCCCATGAAATTTTTGGCCAGTCTTCAATATTAGGTGGTGTTTGCTTTGCTGGGCCTGACCCATCAAGAGTGAAGTGAGTATGGCGCGAAGCGGCACAATTAGGAATCAGAGCAACAGCCTTGTTGGCTGCATGAGCAGGAAAGTCTTTGACCTTAACATCCAAAACAGTAGTCAATCCTCCTAATCCTTGAGCGCCGACTCCGAGATCATTAACCTTTTTAAATAACTCCAACCGAAGTTCTTCTGCACGAGATGACGGTCCTCTATCTTGGAGTTCTTGTATATTGATAGACTCCATTAGTGACTCTTTAGCCAAGAGCATTGCTTTTTCTGCTGTACCACCAATACCAATACCAAGCATTCCGGGAGGACACCAACCAGCACCCATTTTGGGAACTTCCTGCAATACCCAATCTACCACTGAGTCAGAGGGGTTCAGCATAGCAAATTTAGACTTTGCCTCAGATCCTCCTCCTTTTGCAGCCACATCAATAACTAATTTATTGCCGGGAACAATTTCATAGCTAATAACCGCAGGTGTGTTGTCGCCGGTATTTCTTCGCGCGCCGTCAGGATCAGCTAATATAGATGCTCGCAATAAATTATCTGGATGATTATACGCCTGCCTAACCCCCTCATTAATCATATCGGTAACACTCATACTACCTTGCCATTGAATATCCATACCCACCTTCATGAATACATTCACTATACCGGTATCCTGACAAAGCGGCCGATGTCCCATAGCGCACATACGAGAGTTAATTAGTATCTGAGCCATGGCGTCTTTAGCTGCCTGAGATTCTTCTCTTTCATAAGCGCGATGAATCGCTTGTATAAAGTCAAGTGGGTGGTAATAAGAAATAAACTGCAGTGCATCGGCAATGCTTTCTATAAGGTCGTCTTGACGGATCACAGTCACTTGAAACTCTCCCATAAAATTATTTTAGTACGAGCCCAAAATATCAACACCTTCTTTTAGGCTGATCAATCGGCTCATTAAGGCTTACCGCCTAACCGCTCTTTTAGTTGCTGTATTTCACGATTAACGCTGAGTCGATGCGCGTCAATTGCTTTAACTGCTTTCTCGTTATCAGTTATACGAGCATTAAGGCCTGCTATAGATAGCCCTCGAATTTGGGCTACTAAGTCACTTATCTCTGACTTAGCAGCCAGAGAAGACACCACCATAGTGTTCACTGTCTTGGTAGATTTATCTAACTTATCAGTCATGCTAGTAAGCTCTTTTTTCTGACTTGCTGTCAAAGTTTTTAGCTTTTCTAAAGCGATACCTTGCAACTTGATCTTTTCTTGCTGCTGGCTAATATTTTTTCTATTTTTATCATAAGCAATAGCCCATAACTTTCTTATTTCAGACCAATGCTTCACTAAGGTAGATTCTTGCGCTCCAAGTCTTGTAACTAGCAGCTCCCCCGACTGATCAAGCGACTCATCTGTGGAAATAATTTTAGCTTCAAGCTCATTGAAGCGATCCTGTAAGCGCGCTAATTGCAGCTCCTGGGATATAAACAAATAGCCCACAATCAACGTAATAAAAAAAAGTATTTTATAGCCGTTAGAGCTTAATGATGCAAGGATGCTGCTTACTTTACTAGGCTCACTCCCCTTGGAAGAAGCTTGATTAGCATAAGCTTTTCCTCTGCCTATCCTTTCATCGCTTTCAGGCACAATGGAATCGATCCTATTAAAATCATCATTACTCATATTTTGGACACCCTCGCAAAAAGATTTAGCTGTTACAGGATCAGAATTTAGATTATACGCTATAGGCATAAAAACTGGCCATCAAGCAGATTTTTTTAATCTCTTAATTTTTGGCATATCGCTGCCATCACGCCTAAAAATAAAATTCTAGAAAAAAAAAGCCCTGAATTTCAGGGCTTTTTTTAACTTGAGAAGGCAAAATACTTTAACAAAAATAAAGTACACCAAATAACACAGCTGTTAGCGTCAAGCTACCATGTATAACGCCCTTCACTGAAGCCATTGGCCCCTGTTTGCCGATCAGGCCATTAATTTCCAGTGCTGCAATAATCACCAAACAGATCATTAAATCCAGTCCACCCACAGCAGTACCGTAACCACTTCCACCCCATTGAGCCCCATGAGGACTGGCCAGCATACCGAAGACCATAGGTGCAGAAAACAACACATTGGTCCTAGATGCTAAAAGAGCTTTAGCGCCATTTTTGGCGACATCGCCTTCTTTCATTCCAAGTGCTATTTGCTGCGCAGGCCAAATCACCAGCCAGACATTCAAGAACATCAGAGTTCCCATGGTAGAACCAATCACAATTGAATTATTAAACTGATGGTTATGCGAAAGTCCGCCGAGTAGCACTATCCCAGAAATAAAAGTAAACATGGCGCCCCAGCGGAACCACCAAAGTGCACTTGGTGCCAACTTAGATTTTGCATCAGCCAATGCCTCAGGCGTTGCCTGTTTAAAGTAACCGCCTTGAACAAAATTAAAATAATAGAGCATCCCGATCCATGTGATGCCAAACAACAGATGACCCCATCGAACGAGAAAGTTAAAAAATTCCATATCTATATCCTTAGTATCAAATTGACAGCTAGTATTTTATATACCTAAAACTATAGCCTGTTCTGAAGACCCCTTCAATAAAGTACTCGATATTAGTACACAAACTCCAAACAAAAAGCCCCGAAATTCGAGGCTTTGAGTTCATTCTTGTGGGGTGAGCCTACATCATACCGCCCATACCGCCCATACCACCCATACCGCCCATACCACCCATATCCGGCATTCCACCTCCAGCAGCAGCAGCATCATCTGCCGGGGAATCAGCAACCATGGCCTCTGTGGTTAACATCAAGCCTGCTATAGATGCCGCAGCCTGAAGTGCGCTACGAGTTACTTTTGCGGGATCTAAAATTCCCATAGCGATCATATCGCCATATTCACCTAGCGCTGCGTTATAGCCGAAATTACCTTTGCCAGCTTTGACTTTATCTACAACTACCGAAGCCTCTCCTCCAGCATTTGTAACGATCTGACGAAGAGGGGACTCCATAGCACGCTGAGCTAACCTGATCCCTACATTCTGATCCTCATTATCCCCAGTCAGTCCTTCGATGCCCTGAAGAGCCCGAATCAAAGCAACACCGCCTCCAGGCACAACGCCCTCCTCAACAGCTGCGCGAGTAGCATGCAGAGCATCATCCACTCTAGCTTTCTTTTCTTTCATTTCTACTTCTGTAGCTGCACCCACTTTGATGACAGCAACACCGCCAGCCAGTTTAGCAACCCGCTCTTGTAGTTTTTCGCGATCGTAATCAGAAGAGGTGTCTTCAATTTGTGTGCGAATTTGCTTTACTCGAGCAACAATACCTTTTTTGTCACCAGCACCATCCACAACAGTTGTGTTTTCTTTAGTCATACTGATACGTTTGGCGGTACCTAGGTGCTCCAACGTTACAGCCTCAAGCTCCATTCCTACTTCTTCAGAGATCACAGTACCCCCCGTAAGAACGGCTATATCTTCAAGCATAGCTTTGCGACGGTCGCCAAAACCAGGGGCCTTGCATGCTGCAACTTTTACTATGCCGCGTAAATTATTTACAACCAGTGTCGCCAGAGCTTCGCCTTCAACATCTTCAGCAATGATCATGAGCGGACGGCCAGCTTTTGCTACACTTTCAAGCAAAGGAAGCAAATCGCGAATGTTGGAAATTTTCTTATCATAAAGCAAGATGTATGGGCTCTCATGCTCAACACCCATGGTTTCTTGATTGTTGATGAAGTATGGAGAAAGGTAACCCCGATCAAATTGCATTCCTTCAACGATATCTAGCTCATTCTCAAGACCAGTACCATCTTCAACTGTAATCACACCTTCCTTTCCAACCTTTTCCATTGCCTTAGCAATGATGTCGCCGACATGCGTATCGCTGTTGGCCGATATAGTTCCTACCTGAGCAATAGCTTTTGTATCTGCGCAAGGTTTAGCCATAGTAGCAATTTGCTCAGCAGCTGCAGTAACCGCTTTATCAATTCCACGCTTCAAATCCATTGGGTTCATCCCCGCAGCTACTGATTTTAAGCCTTCATTTACAATAGACTGTGCCAGCACAGTGGCTGTTGTAGTTCCATCGCCAGCATCATCAGAAGCCTTAGATGCAACTTCTTTAACCATCTGAGCGCCCATATTCTCAAACTTATCCTTAAGATTAATTTCTTTTGCTACGGAAACTCCATCTTTAGTAACTACAGGGGCGCCGTATGATTTTTCTAAAACTACATTTCGCCCCTTTGGCCCTAGTGTTACCTTTACAGCATCCGCGAGTATATTAACGCCCCTCAGCATCGGGTTGCGCGCACTATCTCCAAATTTGACTTCTTTGTCCGACATAATATTTTCCTTTCTTAAAAATTCATTGAAACTTTTACTCTACCTAATACAAAGTAGAATAAGTTACATTAACTGTTAGCTAACCATAACTGCTTTGATGTCATTTTCACCAAGAATAACCAGTTCTTCTCCGTCGATCTCAATAGTATCACTACCGGCATACTTACCAAAAACAACTATATCTCCGAGCTTTACGTCTACTGGGCGCACCTCACCACTGTCTAAGACTTTGCCAGATCCTACAGCAATCACAGTGCCTTGATTTGGCTTTTCCTTAGCAGAACCAGGCAACAAAATACCGCCTGCAGTTTTTTCTTCTTCTTCCTTTCGACGAACAACAACGCGGTCGTGTAGGGGGCGAATTTTCATTAGCATTCTCCAACTGTTATGTAAGGCCTCATGAAATATCTAAACTATATTCAACGAGACCAATTTATAAAAAATCTATTAAAACTGGTTTGCACTGAAGCAACCTTATATATGGTGTCACGATCTAATCATTTCAAGGGGCAGTATAAAAATTTTTATTTATCTTCGCCCTCTCTCCAATATTCAGCATCTATGGCTTTTCCCTTATTATGAATCATATCATTGCCTGGCTGCTCTCGGGTAAAGCTTTGGCCATAACTCCTAACAAAAAATTTTGACACTAACCCTGATAAAAAATACATTCTAAGTCTTGGCACTAAACCGGCAAATCCTAGAAGATCAGTGGCAAACCCTGGGACCACCAACAAAGCACCGCTAAGCGCAATAATAACAGCTTCGATCATCTCTTGGGCAGGCAGGCCTCCGGCATTCATTTTTTTGCGGGCGCGGGAAAAAGCTTCTACACCTTGTTGTCTCAGCAAAGAAACCCCTATTCCAGCTGTTAGCAACACAAGACCAATGGTGGGCAAGGAGCCAATTTCATTACCAACTTTGATTAGCAGCGAGATTTCTGCAATAGGCGCAACAACAACAAAGATTAGGTACTTCAAAGTACTAGTTCCTTATGGAAATTTTAAGTTGCATGACCCGCTTTTTTCCACAGCATCCAAGACAAGACTATTGCAGGTATGCCCATTAGTGCAGCATAGGTAAAAAATACCTGGTAGCTAGTAGCATCGACTATGATACCAGAAAAACCACTAAAGAATTTACCCGGCAAAGTCATCAATGAGGTAAAAAGCGCATACTGCGTGGCGGTGAAGGCGCGATTAGTCAGGCTGGATAAATAAGCAATGAAAACAGCTCCTGCAAATCCACCGCTAATATTATCGGCACTTATTGCCATCACTAGTCCATTAATGTCATGCCCCATATTTGCCAAATTTACAAACAATAAATTAGTAACTGCCGTTAATCCAGCCGCCAGCAGCAAAGGTCTATGAGCACCATAACGGACAACACACAGGCCGCCCAAAAATGCTCCTAGCAGCGTCATAAAAAAACCAAATATTTTGCTAATACTAGCAATTTCAGTCTTGGTAAAACCCATATCTAGATAAAACGGGTTAGCCATAATGCCCATCGCAATGTCACTAAGACGGAACACGGCAATAAACGTCAAAATTATTAATGCATAAGAGCCATTCCTTTTAAAAAACTCGATAAACGGAGCCATGAAAGCAACCTGAAACCAATGAATCAAACGATCCCATTTTCCTGTCTTTTCTGACTTTATTGACTTAGGCTTATCTTTATCATCTCGAGCAGGTTCAGGGATAACAAGAACAGTGCCAATGCCAACAAACATCAAAGCAGCCATAAAAAAATATGCAGTGTTCCAGCTATATATATCTGCTATATAGAACGCTCCCGCTCCTGCAACAAGCATCGCTGAGCGATAGCCAAACTGATAACCTGCAGCCAGTGCTCCCTGTATCTCGTCTGCTGCTGATTCAATACGAAAAGCATCGATAGCGACATCTTGAGTCGATGATGAAAAAGCAACTATCACTGCGCATATTGCGAAATTTGACAAGGAAGCCTTTGGGTCGACCAATACCATGGCAACCAACCCAAGCATAATCCCCAGCTGCCCCATCAAAATCCAACTTCGTCGTTGGCCGAATTTCTCAGTTAGCCAAGGGATCCGTATGCGATCAACAACTGGTGCCCAAAAAACTTTGATAGAGTAGGTTATTCCCACCCACCCAAAAAATCCAATACTGCTCCTACTGACATCCAGATCCTGAAGCCAAGCGGTTAGTGTGCTAAATACAAGCAAAAGGGGTAGCCCGGCAGAGAAACCCAAGAACAACATCCTAACTACTTCTGGTCGACTATAAACTCGAAGCGCCTCACCCCAACTTCTAGTACCTTGTTGGAATTTCATTTAATATTTCCTTCGCGGTCAGCACGTTATACTGTCAAAAATTTCAATTAAAAAGATTTATACCCTAACAGATAACACTAATGATGCTATACACTTAATTACTATATGACAGCCATCCTTGAAGTCTTCAATTTAACAAAATCTTTTCGCTCTTTAAGGGCAGTTGATGACGTGTCTTTCGCAATACCCAAAGGGTCATGCTGCGGGCTGCTCGGCCCTAATGGCGCAGGAAAAACTACAACCATTGAGATCATTGAAAATATCAAACAAGCTACCTCTGGAAAGATTTTATATAAAGGAAAATTGCGTGATAGTCAGTTCTCGTCAGAGACAGGTATTCAATTTCAAACAACGGCGCTAATGGATTACCTTAAAACTCGAGAGGTTCTTAAGCTTTTTTCAAAACTGTATCGTCATACACAGTCTATCGATGATCTGATTGAAATATGCCAACTTGAAGAATTCCTAGAAACTTACGCTACAAAACTTTCTGGGGGTCAACGGCAACGGTTACTTTTGGCGATTGCTTTGGTGAACGATCCGGAAATACTATTTTTGGACGAACCTACAACTGGTCTAGATCCTCAAGCAAGACGGAATTTCTGGACACTGATTCGAAATATCAAAAAGCGTGGGAAAACTGTACTTTTAACTACACATTATATGGAAGAAGCTGAGTTACTGTGCGATCAACTTGTCATAATGGATCAAGGGAAAGTTATAGCTGATGGCTCCCCAAGTGCTCTTCTGAAAAAAAACTTTAACCATAGTTATGTTTGCCTTGATCGGGAAGATTTTAATAACGCACACGACTCCAGTCACATCAATTGCATCTCGAGCCCTATAGAGATACGCGAAGACTGCATCGCAATTCCTACCAATGACGTAGAAAAAACTTTATCGGAACTAATATCCAAAAATATCACCCTGCAATCACTACAAGTAAGGAAGCCCTCTCTTGATGACTTATTTTTAAAGCTAACTGGGCACCATTTAAGGGAGTAATCTGAAATAATGAAGCAAATTTTTGCATTATGGATGGCTAGAAACAGGGAATATTATCGAGACAAGGGCTCCCTATTTTGGTCTTTTATAGCAACCCCTCTCATAGTAATTATACTGGCCCTAGCTTTTTCGTCTGAGAGCCAAAAAATATTTCACGCTGGGGTGCTTAGTATCGCACCAACTGCAGTCGATGCCTCTAAGCTAATACCAACAATATCATCTGGTATTTTTTCAAATGAACCCACCATTGAGGTCATAGCATATACAGATTTTGAAAATGCTATCAGCAAAGTACGACTCCATGAGCTGGACATATTCGTCGACCCAGGCGAGGCGAGGCGCTACTGGGTAAACCCTGAATCGGAAAAAGGGTTATTGTTAGAAAAACTGATGCTTGCAGATAAATCACAGTCAGCTAATCTTCAAATTCTTTGGCAGCGCCAAGAGATCAAGGGCCAAAAAATACGCTATATAGACTGGGTAATTCCGGGTATTTTGGCAATGAACATCATGTTTAGCGGGTTATGGGGGATTGGCTATGTCATTGTCCGTTATCGTAAAAATGGAGTCCTTAAGAGGCTACAGGCTACTCCTCTAAGTGCATGGAAATTCTTAGTCTCGCAAGCATTATCTAGGCTGTTCATCATGCTTGCAGTAACCACGATTGTATTTATTTCTTGCGATTTATTCATTGATTTCATGATGATAGGTAGCTACTTGCTGCTGCTCATCATAGCTATAACTGGTAATCTGGCAATTATAAGTATGTCGCTACTTATGGCTGCTCGAACGTCTAGTGAGGACTTAGCAAATGGTATGCTTAACCTTATCAGCTTTCCCATGTTACTTCTTTCAGAATTATGGTTTTCTCTTGACGGTGCCCCTCAATGGCTTCAAGAATTCTCGCAAATTCTCCCACTGACACATTTAGTGAAAGCATCCAGAAGCGTTATGCTAGAAGGTGCAAATTTTTATGACATCGCCCCACAGTTGGCCATCTTGGGTTTGATGACCGTCATATTTATAACACTTGCAGGGGTGTTGTTTCGTTGGGATCAAGACTAGAAATACTAAGCTGATTTTCACACAAAACTTAAACATTAAGAGCTGAAAGATAGCGTTTCCAGTTAAAGGAAGGGCCTGGATCGGTTTTACGTTCAGGTGCTATATCAGAATGTCCGACGATACGGTTCCGTGTCACCAAAGGGTAGCATGTCATCACATCTCTGGTGACGCTAACAAGAGTTTGGTATTGCTTATCAGTATAGGGAGTGTTGTCAGCGCCGATCAGTTCGATTCCAATGGAAAAGTCATTGCAATTCTCATCACCTTCAAAAAATGACTTGCCGGCATGCCATGCGCTGTCATTTAATCCTACAAATTGTATCAATTCGCCCTTACGACCAATCAGTAGGTGCGGGGAAACATGCAGATTAGAGATTTTCTTAAAATACGGATCTATGCTCACGTCTAAGCTATTTAAAAAAAAATCACAGACATAATTGCTATCAAACTGGTCTGGCGGCAAACTAATATTGTGAATAACCAAAAGAGAGACTTTTGCTCCATTTGGGCGATCACTGCAATTTGGCGATGGTTCAGATCGGGCTCCAGTATGCCAGCCATTAGAATTGATCATTAGTGGTTGTCCAGAAATTAATTGATCTTGAGATTTTAAAATTCACTATCTACATACTAAGTAGCTAACAATAAAAGACTTTCTTAAAAAAACATACATGCAATTTTGCATTAAATAAAAACAATATAAAACATGCTCCGTCATATTGCTAATATGGGCCCTATGGGGTCTTTAACACAGCAGTTGTGCTGATATAATATCTATAAAAATGGATGAAATATTTTTGATATGCTGAACAACAAAAAACTCACGGAAGACATTAAAATTAGTGTTGCTAGATCCTTAATCGAAGATATTGGTGACGGCGATATTACGGCTCAGCTAATTCCAAGTAGCACCATGTCTAACGCCTTTGTTGTTACTAGAGATCCAGCTGTTCTTTGTGGCCAAGCATGGTTCAACGAAGTATTCCGCCAACTAGATCCTCATATAAAAATAGAATGGCTTGCTGAGGATGGAGAATCGCTAGAACCAGAACAAATTGTATGCAGGCTCAAAGGCTCTGCTCGCAGTATACTAACAGGAGAAAGGGCGGCTCTTAATTTCCTTCAAACCTTATCAGGCACAGCTACCACTGCTCGAGAGTATGCCAAATTAACATCAGAAATTGATGTAACAATTCTTGATACTCGCAAAACAATACCTGGCTTGAGGCTAGCACAAAAATACGCTGTGGTGGTTGGTGGTTGCCAAAATCATCGTATGGGGCTGTATGACGCCTTTTTGATCAAAGAAAATCATATAACTGCCTGTGGCGGAATAAAATCTGCCGTTCTAAAAGCTAGAGAGATTTCTCCGGAAAGGTCAATAGAGGTAGAAGTAGAAACGATTTTGGAGCTTCAAGAAGCCTTAACGGCAAACGTAGACATGGTAATGTTAGATAATTTTGATCCTAATATGATCAAGCAAGCAATTACCATGAATGCAGGAAAAATCAAGTTAGAAGTCTCGGGAAATATAGACACAATCAATATTACCCAAAAAGCTATACCTGGCATAGACTATCTTTCATCTGGGGGTTTAACTAAAAACTGTCAAGCCATAGATTTTTCTATGAGGTTAATATAATGAGTTTTTTTGTTGGGCTCACAGGGGGCATTGGTAGCGGTAAAAGTACTGCAGGAAACTACTTCAAACAGCTGGGTATAGACGTAGTCAACGCAGATATTGTGGCGCGAAATATAGCAAAGAAAGACTCTATATTCCATATCAAAATCGCCGACTATTTTGGTAAAAAAAGTCTACTTTTGGACGGGAACTTGGACCGAGCATTTATACGTAAAGAAATATTTGAGACTCCAGAAAAAAAAGTATGGTTGGAGACTCTTTTGCATCGCCCCATTCGGAAAGAGATCATTGATCTTCTCACACTATCTGCTAGCTCATACACAGTGCTCGAGTCACCGCTATTAGTGGAGACAGGTCAACACAAACTAATGGATAGAATCCTAGTCATAGATGTGCCAGAAAGCCTGCAAGTTCAACGCACCTCAAAGCGTGATGGCGGCGAAAAAAACACTGTGCAGTCAATTATTAGCTCTCAAATGCAACGCTCAGAAAGACTAGAATTTGCTAATGACATTGTTGACAATACTAGCGATATTAAGGCGCTCAAAATAAAAATAGATGGACTCCATGAGCTTTATTTGACCTTGGCAACACAAAAAAATGTTCAATAAAAAGATACTAAAGAAGGAAAAATGACAGCATGAAAGAATTAAGCGGCAATAAAAAAATTACCTGCATCGACTGCCCTACATGCAAAATTAAAGTTACTTGGAACGAAGAGTCGTCCTATAGGCCTTTTTGCTCAACGCGTTGTAAACAAATCGATCTTGGTGAATGGGCTTCGGAAGGTTTTAGTATTCCAGGGAATCCTGCTATACAGGGGCTTGAAGAGCCAGGTATAACTGATAGGGATGACACAACCCATCACTAGCAGGGTAAAAATGTCTGGAGTTTATCTACAATCAGCCTATTTGCCTCAGGAAACTGGTACTGATTCAATTGATCAATAGAAACCCAGGCAATAGTTTGTCCTTCATTTCCTCTAGCGTTGCCAGTAAATTTTTCCACCATCCATACATCTAAAATAATAGAACGCTCTGGGTATTCATGCTCAAGCTTAATAAAAGGTCTCATTTCAAGAACAGAAATAGCCAGCTCCTCCTTTAGTTCTCGGAACAACCCCTCAGTCGGTGTTTCGTCTCTTTCTATCTTGCCGCCAGGAAACTCCCAAAAACCTCCCTGAGGTTTATTATCAGGCCTTTTGGTAATAAGTATTTTTTTATTTTTGGCCCAAATAACTGCTGCAACCACGTAAATTTTAAGCACTAGCTACGATATTCTGCATTGATCTTAATATAATCATAAGATAAATCAGTCGTATAGATTTCTTCCGCTGCATGACCGCGATTCAGAATAATATTTATAGAAAAAAAATCTTTAGACATAACTTCTTGACCAAGAGATTCTAGGTAACTCTGAGCTCTTCCACCCTTTTCAGCTATAAGAATGTTATCTAAATAAACCTCTATGCCATCAACATTCAGATCAGAAAGACCAGAGTATCCTATTGCTGCAAGAATTCTCCCCCAATTAGGATCTGAAGCAAACAAAGCGGTTTTTACCAACGGGGATTCAGCTACAGCATATGCCACCTTCAGACACTCAGGCTCATCCTTACCTGCAGATACCTTTATTGTCACAAATTTAGTAGCGCCCTCTCCATCCTGAACAACTTGTTGAGCCAAAGCAATAAACAATTCTTTCAGGCAAGCCAAAAACTTATCCATGTCCTTGGCGGACAATTCTGATACATCAACACCAGAAGCCCCAGTTGCTACTAAAATGGCGCAATCATTTGTCGACATGTCGCCATCGACAGTAATCCGGTTAAATGAGTGCTCGGTCATACTAGCAAGTATATTTTTTAGTAACTCTTGTTCTATCACTGCATCGGTAGCCACGTAAGCCAACATAGTAGCCATATTGGGCCTTATCATTCCTGAGCCTTTTGTGATCCCTGTGATTGTAATTTTTTTTCCAGAAAAGTCTAACTGGACACTTGCACCTTTAGGGCGGGTGTCTGTTGTAAGGATGGACCTTGCGGCTTCGTCCCAACTGGTTGCAGAAAGTGATGCGTATGCTAAAGGCAACGCTGAAATAATTTTTTGTACTGGCAAATATTCTCCTATAACACCCGTAGAGAAAGGCAACACAGCTCTCTCATCAACTCTAGTTATTGCTGCAAGAGCCTGGCATATAGACTCAGCATCCTTTCTTCCTTGATCCCCAGTTCCTGCGTTTGCATTACCAGTATTTATAACCAGATAACGACATTGGGTCGAATAAATATTCTCTTTTGAGATTTGCACTGGTGCTGCGCAAAACGCATTTGTTGTGAACACCCCCGCAATAGAGCTTCCATCTATCATTTCCATCACAATCAAGTCTTTTTTACCTGAAGTCTTGACGCCAGCGCTTGCTATACCTAGCCTAAAGCCTGGCACAGGATGCATTTCAGGAAAATAATCTTTGCCTACCGCCATGATTTCCTCGCTATATTTTTCTAGGCAACATAACTGAGTTAAGCTAATCCAAATAGCATAAAAAATGTGTATAATTAATTCATTGGTTCAATTTACCATGACATTGTTTAAATTTCTTTCCGCTACCACAAGGGCAAGTATCGTTTCTTCCTACTTTTTCAGCTGATCGAACAAACGGCTTACCCTGAGAAAACTTTTTAGTAGCTCCGCTTGATGTTTTGGATTCGCCAATTGCTGAGACCCTATCATGGTTCATTTCGAGTTTTTGTCGTTGCTGAGCCTCTATTTTAGAACGCTCTATTTGTTCGATATCCTCACGATCACGAACTTCAGCCTTACTTAAGAAATGAATGGTCTCTACCTTGATGTTTTCTAGCATTTGTTGAAATAATTCAAACGATTCACGCTTGTATTCTTGTCGAGGATTCTTTTGCGCATATGCGCGCAAATTTATCCCTTGCCGCAAATGGTCCATACGAGAAAGATGCTCTTTCCATAGGGTATCTAATACCTGCAACATTACCTGTCTTTCAATGACACGAATATTTGCGCCAATTGCAGAGGCTTTTTCCTCGTAGACATCTTTAGCTTTTTGCTGAATTCTTAATCGAACTCCTTCTTCATTCAAAAGTTCATCATTATCCAGCCACTTTTGCAATTCTACCTGCAGCTTAAATTCTGATGCGAAATGATTTTCTAGGCCAGCAACATCCCACTGTTCTGCCAAACTTTGTGGAAGGATGTAATAACTTATTGATATGTCAATAACATCAGACATTATACTAGCAATAACTTCGCTAATGTCCTCTTCCACCAACAACTCATCCCTCTGTTGGTAAATTACCTGCCGCTGATCGTTAGCAACGTCATCAAATTCAAGCAAATTTTTACGCATATCGTAATTTCTGCCTTCAACTTTCTTTTGAGCTTTTTCGATAGCACTTGTCACCATCCGATGTTCGATCGATTCCCCTTTTTCCATTCCCAGAGATCGCATCATATTTTTAACTCCATCCGATGCGAACAAGCGCATCAATGGGTCCTCCAGCGACAAATAAAATCGCGATACACCGGGATCACCTTGCCTACCAGCTCTACCTCGCAGCTGGTTATCAATACGTCGAGATTCATGCCGCTCAGTACAAAGTATATGGAGCCCGCCAGCGGCAATAACTACATCATGGCGGACTTTCCATTCATTCTTGATTAGCTGTATTTGAGCCTGAGTAGGATTTTTTAGCTCTGCAACAATTGCTTCCCAGCTCCCTCCAAGAACTATGTCTGTTCCTCTACCAGCCATGTTAGTTGCGATTGTGACTGTTCCAGGCTGCCCTGCTTGAGCGATAATTTGCGCTTCTTTTTCATGGTGTTTTGCATTCAGCACCTGATGGGGAATTTTTACCTTCTCTAATCTTGATGCCATTTCTTCTGAGCTTTCGATGGTAGCTGTTCCAACTAATACTGGGGAATTTTTCTCAATACATGACCTGATGTCTGCAACAACAGCATCATATTTCTCATCTGGTGTAAGGTAAATCAAGTCATTAAGATCTACTCTAGCTACTGGTAAATTTGTTGGTATCACCACAACAGGGAGTCCATATATTTGGTGGAACTCATAGGCTTCAGTATCGGCTGTCCCTGTCATGCCTGATAATTTGTCATAGAGACGGAAATAATTTTGAAAAGTCGTCGATGCCATTGTTTGGCTTTCGCTCTGAATAACAACATCTTCTTTGGCCTCTATGGCTTGATGAAGACCCTCTGATAATCGACGCCCAAGCATTGTTCTTCCTGTATGCTCATCAATCAACACAACCTGCTTATCTTGTACAATATATTCAACATCCTTGCTGAACAAGTGGTGCGCCTTGAGTGCTGACTGGACATGATGAAGCAGTGACAGATTGATTGCGTTATATAGGCTGTCTCCCTCTTGAAGTAAGCCTTCACTTTCAAGCAAGGACTCTATTTTACAGTGCCCATTTTCTGTTAGTTCTATTTGCCTTATTTTCTCATCAATAATAAAATCACCCTGATTTTCCTCAGAATGAAGAACAAGAGTCGAAATTAATTTATTAATTTTTTGGTATAAAGCAGAACTATCCTCAGCAGTTCCTGAGATAATAAGTGGTGTTCTGGCCTCATCAATAAGGATTGAATCCACTTCATCAATAACAGCAAAATTTAGGCCTCTCTGTAACTTATCCTCGAGACGTAAGACCATATTATCGCGAAGATAATCAAAACCAAATTCGTTATTTGTGCCAAAAGTAACATCCGCTTGATATGCTTTTATTTTTTCCTCTGGAGACAAGCCAGAGGAAATAACTCCGACACCCATACCTAAAAATTGATATATAGGTGCCATCCATTCAGCATCGCGATTAGCTAGATAGTCATTCACAGTAACAATATGCACACCTCTTCCAGATAAAGCATTAAGGTATGTTGGCAAAGTTGCCATTAGCGTTTTACCTTCACCTGTTCGCATTTCTGAAATTCGACCTTCATGAAGAACCACACCTCCTATCATTTGGACATCAAAATGACGCAAGCCTAAAGTACGCTTAGCTGCTTCTCGCACAACAGCAAACGCCTCGGGTAGCAGCTGGTCCAGGGATAACCCTTTCTCATAATTTTTCTGAAATTCTTTAGTCTTAAGTCTTAAGTCTTCATCTGGTAAAACAGAAAATTTTTCCTCAAAACTATTAATACGATCTACAACCTTTCGTATTCTTTTGATTTCTCTATCATTTTTACTACCAAAAAGTTTTGCCAAAAATTTCATTATCATTCCAGGATATATAAGACTAGACGTTTAATTGCACAAGAATAAAAGTAGGGCATGCGGCTCAGATAAGCTATCGAATAGTTCGGTGAATGCTGCTCTCGATTTGCTGTAGTTATTTTTTAAAAAAATAGCATCCATGGCAGCTGCCAAATCATTATATAGGAAAATTTTATGCCGTCAGCAAAGGCTTCGTGTAGGAAATTGGTGCTTCATCGTCATCACCCTCAAAGGTCACTATTTCCCAAGCATCTTTCCGGGCAATCAATTCTCTAAGCAACGAATTATTGAGTCCATGGCCAGACTTATAGCCAATATACTCACCAATTAAGCTATTTCCTAGCAAATACAAATCACCGATAGCATCCAAAATTTTATGCTTAACAAATTCGTCCTCATAGCGTAAGCCGTCTTCATTTAACACCTGAAATTCGTCTACGACAATAGCATTATCCATACTGCCACCACGTGCTAGACCCTGAGATCTCAGATATTCTATTTCATGCATAAAACCGAAAGTGCGGGCACGACTAATCTCTTTTACAAAAGAGGTGGTAGAAAAATCAACTGATGCCTGCAATGTTCGATTATTAAAAGCCGGATGATCGAAATCAATAGAAAATTCTACCTTGAAACCGTTAAACGGCTTGAAGGAAGCAGTTTTATCTCCATCTGAAACACTTATTGGTTTCTTTATTCGTATAAATCGTTTTGGCTTATTTTGCTCTTTTATCCCTGCTGACTGAAGTAAAAAAACAAAAGGACTTGCACTACCATCCATAATAGGAACTTCTGGAGCCGTAACATCAATGATAGCGTTATCAATCCCAAGACCAGCCAGAGCTGCCAACAAATGCTCGACTGTTGAAACACGAACTTCTCCCTTCGTAAGAGTCGTAGAAAGCATCGTATCACCAACATTTTCAGCTGATGCCTGTATTTCCACCATAGGGCTTAAATCAGAACGTCGAAATACAATCCCGGTATCCTCCGGAGCCGGGCGGAGAGTCAGAAAAACTTTCTCGCCGGTATGCAAACCAATTCCAGTGGCGCGGATCATATTATTCAATGTTCGCTGCTTAATCATCTTTTACTATTATCCGGGATACTTTCTCTATGGTAGGTCTGTTGACTTTGATGGCAGAAACCCAATTATTTAGTTAGATGCATACAAAAATATTGATCGGCGCAAATCATAATTCAAACTAAAAATCGTCAAGCTCAATTGACGTACGAAATCAACGATCTTTTTAAAGTGTCACCCTAGAATAATACACTACCTTAATCTGCCTGACAGCGTAAAAATGCTGGAATATCGAGATAATCATCCGAATCAGATCCTGATTTCACATTCAGCCCATCCTCCGATAAGCTACCTTCTTTTCGAAGTACGGCTGGTCGTTCGAATTCAGTGTAATCTGTATCTCCATTTTTTGTCACCTTTACACTCTCGATTGGTTTTGTGTTATCCGCCATTTTGATAGAGGACTTTTGGCTATCAGACATAGTTAAGCCTGTAGCGACAACTGTGACTCTAATTGCTTCTCCTAATGATGGGTCAATCACGGTACCCACCACAGTCGTAGCGCTGTCAGCTGCAAAATTATGTACAGTCTCTAAAACATCATTAAACTCACCCAATGAAAGATCTGGTCCAGCTGTTATGTTAACCAAGATGCCTCTCGCGCCCTGTAAATTAATGTCTTCCAGCAGAGGGCTACGAATAGCTTTTTCAGCAGCTTCACGCGCCCTATCTTCCCCTATTGCCTCACCTGTTCCCATCATAGCTTGACCCATCTCAGACATCACTGTTCGCACATCAGCGAAATCTACGTTAATCATGCCAGGTCGTATTATCAAATCAGCAATCCCCTGAACAGCACCCAGCAAGACATCATTTGCTGCGCTAAATGCCGCAAGCACGCTAGTGGAGCGACCCAGCACCTGCAGCAGTTTCTCATTTGGCACAGTGATAAGAGAATCTACCTTATCTTTAAGTTCTTTTAGGCCTTCTTCTGCCACTGACATTCTCATTTTTCCTTCCCAGATAAAAGGGCGTGTAACAACCGCAACTGTAAGGATCCCTAACTCTCTAGCCACGTCTGCAACGATAGGTGCAGCTCCAGTTCCAGTCCCCCCACCCATTCCAGCGGTAATAAAAACCATGTCAGCACCACGCAAAACATCGGAAATTCTCTCACGATCCTCCATTGCGGCCTGACGACCTACATCTGGATTGGCTCCCGCACCCAATCCCTTTGTGAGTCCACTTCCTATCTGTAAAATTGTGGCGTCAATATCCTTAAGCGCCTGAGCATCAGTATTGGCACATATAAATTCAACTCCAGTAACACCGCTTACGATCATATGTCTTAAGGCATTGCCTCCTCCTCCTCCAACACCTACTACCCTGATTTCTGCACTATCTGGTGTATTATCCACGATCTGAAACATAACGATTACCCCTCGTTTAGCTTTAATTAAAAATAAAATATTTACAAACTATCTTGAAACCACCCTTTCACTGTCTCCATGAAGCTTCTACCATCACCCTTAGCGGTTTTGCCTGACAATGATCCTTCTGATAATTGCTGCATTCCATAGAGCAGCAACCCAACGCCAGTAGAATAAATAGGATTATCAACGATATCAGTTAACCCTCTAACGTTTTGAGGGGACCCGATCCTAACCGGCATATGAAAAATTTCTTCCGCCAGCTCGACAACGCCCTCCATTTTAGATGTACCTCCTGTAAGCACCATTCCAGCAGCCACCAAATTTTCAAATCCGCTGCGACGTAACTCTGCTTGAACCAAAGAAAATAATTCTTCATATCTTGGTTCAACCACTTCCGCCAGAGCCTGGCGAGATAAATCGCGCGGAGGCCTATCTCCGACACTAGGAACCTTTATGGTCTCCTCAGGAGCGGTTAACTTTGCCAAAGCACACGCATATTTAATTTTTAATTCTTCCGCATGAGCAGTTGGAGTTCTTAACGCATGAGCGATATCGTTAGTCACTTGATCTCCGGCAATAGGTATCACTCCTGTATGGCGAATCGCTCCATCATAAAAAATTGCGATATCAGTAGTTCCTCCACCTATATCCACCAAGCAGACCCCTAGCTGCTTTTCGTCTTCCGTTAAGACGGCATAGCTTGATGCGAGCTGCTCCAGAATAATGTCGTCAACCTCGAGACCGCATCTACGAATACACTTTTTTATATTTTGAGCGGCATTTGCTGCGCAGGTTACAAGATGCACTTTTGATTCCAGTCGCACACCGGACATACCTAAAGGCTCGCGCACCCCTTCTTGATTATCAATAATATATTCTTGGGGTAGCACATGAAGAATTTCTTGATCGGCGGGGATAGCAACTGCTCGAGCGGCATCAATAACACGCTCTATATCTAAAGGCAAAACTTCTCGATCGCGAATCGCAACAATGCCATGGGAATTCAAGCTGCGAATATGACTTCCGGCGATTCCCACAAAAACAGAGTTGATGTTACACCCCCCCATTAGTTCGGCCTCTTCAATAGCTCGCTGTATCGAATGAACAGTAGCCTCAATATTAATGACCACTCCTTTCTTTAGACCGGAAGACATCTGCAGTCCAGTTCCCACTATCTCTAGGAAACCTTCAGGGCTCACCGCTCCTACAATAGCTGCAACTTTTGATGTCCCAATATCTAAACCAATTATTAACTGCTCTTCGTTCGAACTAGTCATCTTTTGACCTCATGTTTACCTTCTATGTCTAGGTTTACTGTTGCTCGCTATAAAACATACGTGGCAATTTTTCTTACACCCTTAAGCTTGCATCTATCACATCGATGATTTTTATTTCCATTTCACTGCAACGCCATTTTCGTAACGCATATCTATACTCGCCACATCGGTGCTCTTGGTCTGTAATTCAGACGCCCATACAATTAAGAATCGACGCACTTTTGCTATGATCTGATCATGACCAATTAAAAGCTCTAAACCATTTGACAAGGTCAACCACCAAACTCCACGGTCGTCCCTCTTTAATTCCATAATTTTCAAACTTGCTGGCTGCAACAACAAAGCAACTTCGCGATAAGTTTTCATCAGCAGGCCTTCCGAATATTCTTCTCCTTGCAATAAAGGCAAATGCAACAAGTTACTATTATTTTCGATCTGTAATATTTCCCCTTGGTTATTTAAGAAACTGTCTTTTCCCCAACGAGCAACTGGAGTCTCCTCTACTACTTTTATCTCTATGTCTCCCAGCCACTTTCGCCTAACAGTAGCGCTTTCTATCCATGAGCGTGATTCCAGAAGAGCTGCGATTGTAGTCAAATCTAGGCTGAGGAATCCTTTATCGGAGACTAGCGGAACCACTGATTCTTCAATTTCTTTTTTGCTTATATTACTAAATATGCCCATTACCGAAACATTCTTAATGGGGACATCAAAAGCAATAAAGAGGTGCCTGCCTCCCCAGATTATAACGACAAAGACTACCACCAAGGGCAACAGTGCTAGCCTCCTAAAAAGCCAATCCAAAAGATTGCGCAACAAGAAAAAGTGTTCTTGTATCTTTGTTGCCCTAATCTCATTACGATTAATTGCCGTGTTCATTTTTAAGACATCCATCTTGAGTTAAAAAAATAATCATCATAAAGAGCTGTCCAGAATCTTTAGGGCCAGCTCATCGAAATTATATCCGGCGGCAACAGCAGCTATTGGCATCAGACTGTGATCAGTCATCCCAGGGACAGTATTTACCTCCAATAAAAAAAACTCTCCGTCTGAATTAGACATTATATCTACGCGCCCCCAACCACTACAGCCGATACTTGTAAAAGCTTCTACTGCTAAATTTGTAAGTAATTTCTCTTCTTCGACGCCTAATCCACACGGGCACTTATAAATAGTGTCATTTGCAAGATATTTTGCGGTGTAATCATAAAATGTGTGATTTGTCTCAAGTTTGATGGAAGGAAGCGTCTCTTCGCCCAATATCGCAACGGTATATTCCGATCCTTCAATCCATTCCTCGGCAATCACAATATCATCGAACTTTGAAGCAATTTTCCATGCCTGCTCTAAAGACTTAGGATCACTAGCCTGACTCATACCTAAACTCGAACCTTCTTGCGAGGGCTTGACTATCACCTTGCCACCCAATTTTCTAAGCGTTTTGTTCCAGTTCGTTTTTTTATCCAGCACGGCAAAATTTGGCGTAGGTAAACCAATACCCTGCCAAAATTGCTTACTATGCAATTTATCCATTGCTAATGCTGATGCCAAAACCCTGCTCCCAGTATAAGGCAGCCCGGAAAACTGCAAGGCACCTTGGAGGCTTCCATCCTCTCCTCCAGGCCCATGCAACATAATCACTGCTCTGCTTAACTGATACTCAGGCAATCGCTGCAAAAAATCCCCATCAACATCAATAAGCACAACATCTACGCCAGATCTAATCAGGGACTCCGACATAAACTTCCCAGACAATAGGGAAATTTCCCTCTCAGCTGACATACCACCAAACAGCACCCCAACTCGACCATACTTTGTCTTCATTGACTGGCTTATTATCATTTTTTTCATCTAGCGAACCCTATATTAACCTTGCATCTGCAAGTATTTTTACAAGTCTGCCGACACTCCCTGCACCCTGGGTAACCAAAATATCTCCAGCCTGGAGTATGTCTCCAAGGACTTCCTGAACATCATCAACACTACAAACATAAATAGGGTCGACTAAGCCTCTTTGTCTTATGCTGCGACAGAGTGTTCTGCTGTCTGCCCCGGGAATTTCATTCTCACCTGCCGCATAAACCTCTAGTAATAACAACGCATCACAACTAGACAACACTTGAACAAAATCTTCGAAAAGATCACGAGTGCGTGTGAAACGATGAGGCTGAAACACCATCACTAACCGCCTTTTTGGCCAACCTTCCCTTATTGCCTTAATGACAGCCGAGACCTCTCGTGGGTGATGTCCATAATCGTCCACTAGCATCACAGTCCCGCTATCTATGGGGTATTCGCCATAAATCTCAAAACGTCGACTGACTCCTTGAAACTCCAATAAGGCCTTTTTGATTGCCTTATCAGAAACCCCCTCATCAATAGCAACAGTGATAGCGGCGGCGGCATTTAAGATATTATGAGCGCCCGGAATATTCATCTCAACAGATAGAGGGCCGACCCCATTAGGTCTATGTAGATCAAAATAACTGTACTGCTGATTAACAGACATATTCTGAATACGATAGTCTGCATCCTCAGAGAAACCATAAGTAAGAATAGGTCTTGAAATATCAGGCAGCATTGCTTTAATCACAGGATCATCAATACATAAAACAGCTAACCCGTAAAAAGGCAGGTTATGAAGAAAGGCTAAAAAGGTTTGCTTTAACTTATTAAAGTCAAAATCATAAGTTTCCATATGATCCGCATCAATGTTGGTTACTATCGCAACCATAGGCTGTAGATGCAAAAAAGAGGCATCGCTTTCATCGGCTTCCGCTACAAAATAAGGGCTTACGCCCAATCCAGCATTAGCATTCACTGCTTTTACGAGCCCCCCAACAACAAAAGTTGGGTCTTTGTCACCTGCAGCCAAAATAGCGGCCAATAGACTGGTGGTTGTAGTTTTTCCATGCGTTCCTGCAACAGCAATACTGTGACGATAGCGCATTAACTCTGCTAACATTTCCGCACGAGAGACTACAGGAATCCTGAGAGTTCGAGCGCCAGTTACCTCTGGGTTATCATGTGTCACAGCCGAAGATATGACGACGACATCAGCACTTTTAATATTTTCTACCGTATGACCCAATTGCACGCTTGCACCCAATTTTTCTAATCGGAGTATATTACCGTTCATCGCTAGATCTGAACCAGAAACCTTGTACCCTTGGTTGATCAGAACTTCTGCTACTCCACTCATTCCGCTGCCCCCAATACCAACAAAATGTATGCATTTCATCCTTCGCATTTCAGGTATAAAATAATTTATCTCGTTACTCATGCTACCTCCATACAAATATCGACCACTAGGTCAGTAGCGTCTACTTTTGCCAATCGTCTTGAATTGATTGCCATAGAGATTAAATTACTTCGATCCCCTAACCACTCATTTAAGATTGATGCCAACCCCTCGGTTGTTAAGTCTGACTCCTTAATCATAATTGCAGCTCCATGCTGCACGAGCCATTCGCCATTTCGAGTTTGGTGATCGTCAACTGCGTAAGGGAAAGGTATTAAGAGCGCCCCGATACCTACTGTAGTCAGCTCTGAGATTGTTAGTGCACCTGCCCTGCAAATAACTACATCGGCCCATTTATAAGCTCCAGCCATATCAGCTATAAACGGCTCCACAGTAATCTTGAAACCAGCATTCTTGTATGCATTCTTAGTATTTTTTAAATGTTTTTTACCAGACTGATGTCTAACCTCAAACCAATGAGGCTTCCCTATAGTAGCTAGCGCTAAAGGAATTTGATGATTAATTGTTATCGCACCAAGGCTCCCACCTAATACTAAGATCCTTAAAGGGTGAGTCTCTCTATTAGAACTAAGTAGCGGCGACTGCAGTGCAATAATTTCACTGCGAACTGGATTTCCAACCCACTCACCCTGAGTGAGTGTATTAGGGAAAGCAGTTAGGACTCGGTTAGCAACTTTAGCTAACAGCTTATTAGTAGTCCCTGCAATTGCATTTTGCTCGTGAATAACCAATGGTAGCCCAAGTATTCGAGCAGCAATGCCGCCGGGTCCTGACACAAAACCACCTAGACCTAAAATAACATCTGGGGACTCTTTGCGGATTACAGCCAGAGTCTGGAATATAGCCCTGACTATAATATAAGGCGCCCTCAACCACTTCATTATTCCAGCGCCCCTTAGCCCTTCTACATCGATATAATCAATAGGGAAATTTTTAGCTGGAACCAGCTCCATCTCGATACCTGCGCGAGTACCGAGCCACGTAACAGCAATATTTTTGCTCCTTAATACCTCCGCCACTGACAGAGCAGGAAAAATATGTCCGCCAGTACCTCCGGCCATTATCATCACCTTATTACATCTCTGCTCTATCACGCCTCACCCGCTTTCCTGTCTCTCGAGTATCACCTACTTCTGAGCTAATTTTCAAAACCAACACCACCATCGCAATACAAACAAGAAGGCTACTCCCGCCATAACTAATAAAAGGTAACGTTAGTCCTTTTGTAGGTAGTAATCCTGAAGTAACGCCTATATTAATAAATGATTGCATTGCCAAAAGCATGGCAATACCAATACAACTGTAAGTGGCAAACCAATCTTTACTTTTCATCGCTTGACGGGCTATATGCAATATCCGATGCACCAACAGCGCATACAAAAATACGACTAATGTAACGCCAACTAATCCAAATTCTTCAGCATAAATGGAAAAAATAAAATCAGTATGAGCCTCAGGCAAATAGTGAAGTTTTTGCACGCTCTTACCTAAACCAGCCCCCAACCATTCTCCTTGACCAAAAGCCATCATTGAGTTTGTTATTTGATAACCAGAATCTCCAGGGTCTAACCAAGGATTCATAAATGTCTTTAAGCGCTCCCATCTGTACTGCTCCATAATGGCAACATAAGATAAGCCAGCAGCAGCTAAAATGGATATTATGCCAAATTGCCAAAGAGCAACTCCCGCAATAAATAACATACAAAAAACTGTGGCACTTATGACTACCATAGATCCATAATCTGGCTCAAAAAATAAAAGAATAATCACTAATCCAACCACAACTAAAGGTTTAAAGACGCTCCTCCATTCGGCTCTAAGTTGCTCTTGATGACGCTCCAAATAACCCGCCAGAAACAAAATGACAGTAAATTTAGCTACCTCTGCAGCTTGCAGATTAAAGGGTCCAAGAGAGATCCAACGCTTACTTCCATTGATCTCCGGTGTAAATAGAACTACCAGCAGTAGCAAAACTGTAACTATGAACAATGGGGGGGAGAGTCGGTACCAAATTCGCGAAGGTGCGGCTAGAATGATGGCGGCTGTAATCATGCCAAGCACAAGAAATATTAAATGTCGCTTAAGGTAATAAAAGCCATCGCCATACTCAACCTGAGCATGACTAATTGAAGCGGAATAAATCATCACTAAGCCAATCGTAAGAATAGCCAGCATTGCAAATAAGAGGGGTTGATCTATGCATTGCAGAGAACGCAAAAAACCTTCCCTCGGCTGCAGCGGTCTTGAATTCATCTCAAATCCTCTACTGCGCAGATGAATTTCTCACCCCTATCTTCAAAATCAGCAAACATATCAAAACTTGAGCATCCCGGGGACAACAAAACAATGTCTCTCAGCTGTGCAATTTCGCAAGATGCTCTTACTGCACACTCAATACTTATTGCATAAATAGTGTCTATTTTTCCAGAAACAGCATTACCTATTTCAGATGCGGCTTCGCCTATTAATACAAGCTGCTTAACCGTCCCAGTTAGCGCAGTGGAGAGGGCTGAAAAATCTTGTGCTTTCCCTTGGCCGCCAGCAATCAAAATTATATTATTACAGCCAAGCCCTTTAATGGCTGCCAAAGTAGCGCCTAAATTTGTTGCCTTAGAATCGTTGATATAAGTTACGCCATTTAGAACTCTTATTGTCTGGCATCGATGAGGCAGCCCGGTAAATTGACGCAATACTTGTAACATTGACCTCAAGGGAAAATTTACTGCTGAGCCTAAGGCTAAAGCAGCAAGAGCATTGCTTGTATTGTGCAATCCTTTTATTCCAAGTTCGCTTTCAGGCATTAATTTCTCAAATTCATAAGTCAGCCATGATTGACCGTCATCTCCAGAAACTAACCCAAAACCATTAAAATCTGAGCGGTCAAGGCCAAAGCTCCATGTTTTTACTTTGTCTCCAACTAGTGGCGCACTAAGCCTATCATTCCGGTTAACTATCACCTGGCGAGCCCCATTAAAAATCCGATGCTTGGCCTGATGGTAATCAAGTAATGTTTTGTAGCGATCCATATGATCTGCACTAACATTAAGCACTACTGCTACTTCAGCACACAGACTGCCAACAGACTCTAGCTGAAAACTTGATAACTCTAAAACATAAAGCTGCGCATTCTGATCAAGCAATTCAAGCGCAGGCGTCCCTAGGTTCCCGCCAATACCCACCGAACGACCTGCAGCAGTACACATCTCTCCCACTATTGTAGTGACAGTACTTTTGCCATTTGAGCCTGTAATAGCAATAATAGGAGCCTTAGCAGATCGAGAAAATAATTCAATATCATTTATTACTGGGATATTTAACTCGATCGCAGTTTGAATAGCTGGAATTTGCCTAGACAGTCCAGGGCTAAGGATGATCTCATCAGCATTCTTAAAGCTATCAGTAGCGAGCTCTCCTAGCGATATTGATATGTCTGGAAACTCGGCCTTAAACTGTTCAAGCAAAGGGGGGTTTTGGCGAGTATCTAACATCACAAAATGTTGCCCCAATTGAGACAGGTGTCGAGCCACAGAAAATCCTGTAACACCAATACCTACTACCATTTTGAGCTTATTGCTTGCTATTAACTGCCTCATTGGTAAATCCATTCTCTTGCTACCTAAGCTTCAGTGTTACCAAGCCAAGCAATACCAGCATGGCCGTGATAATCCAAAATCTAACGATGACACGAGGTTCGGGCCAACCTTTTAATTCAAAGTGATGATGAATTGGAGCCATACGGAAAATTCGACGACCAGTTAACTTGAAAGAAGCTACTTGCATCATCACCGATACTGCCTCCATAACAAAAATGCCACTCATGATAAAAAAAACAATTTCATGTCTAGTTATTACCGCCACAACACCTAAGGCTGCGCCCAAAGATAATGATCCAACATCTCCCATAAAAATTTGAGCAGGGTACGTGTTAAACCAGAGGAACCCCATACCGGCACCAACAAGCGCCGCACAAAACACCCCCACCTCTCCAGCACCAGGCACATAAGGAATATGCAAATATTCTGCAAACTCTATATGTCCTACCAAATAACCTATTAGCCCCAAGGCACTGCCAATTAAGACTATAGGCATAATAGCCAAACCATCTAAGCCATCCGTAAGATTTACCGCATTACTGCTGCCGACAATTACAAAATAAGTGAGCACGATATAAAACATACCTAGCGGCAACGCTATATCCTTAAAGAAAGGAACTATTAGCTCGTTTTCAACACCAATACCGCCTATCTTATAAAGAATAACTGCAACTATAATTCCTACCAATGACTGCCAAAAATACTTCCATTTAGCCAAAATACCTTGAGAGTTGTTTTTAATCACCTTTCGGTAATCATCGACCCAGCCAATAATTCCAAACAAAAAAGTCGTCAGCAGCACTATCCAAACATATGGATTAAGAAGATCTGACCAAAGAAGCGTACTAGTAAAGATAGAAAAAAGTATCAATACCCCGCCCATGGTTGGTGTTCCAGTCTTGACTAGATGGCTAGCAGGGCCATCACTCCTAACTGACTGCCCAATCTGAAGGTAAGTCAGACGACGGATCATCCACGGCCCAAAAATCAATGAGATTCCTAAAGAGGTTAGTGCAGCCATGACTGCTCGGACAGTTATATACTGCACTACGCCAAAGCCAGTAAAATACTGCGTTAAGTGGTCAGCTAGCCAGACAAGCATTTAGGTCTCCCCTAATTTTTTTATCAACTGGGATATGTCGTCCATAGCCATGAATCTTGACCCTTTTACCAGGATAGCTGATCCGAAATCAAGCACACCTGAGTTTAAGAATTCACTGCTATTTAAATAATCAATCAATTCTTGCTTGCTTTTAAAGTGCTGACCACTTTGACCAAATTCTCTGGCAGCATAAAAAGAAAGAGGGCCAAGGGCTAAAAGAATATCCACGCCTTTATTTAATGCGTAGCTGCCTATATCAGCATGTAGGGAGACCTCATCATCACCAAGCTCTGCCATATCACCCAATATTAAGACATGAAGACTGCGGATCTCCACAAGGCTATCAATGGCTGCTTTTACTGAACCCGGGTTTGCATTATAGCTATCATCAATACAAGTGACTCCAGAAGGTAGCTCCTCAAGATTCATTCTGCCTGGTATCTGCTTTAGATGATTCAGACCGTCCACAATAGAGGACATTGAAGCACCTGCCGCATAAGAACAAGCTGCTGCTGCAATCGCGTTTACAACATTGTGCTTCCCGCTTAAAGTAAGAGATATGGCTGATTCTCCCTCAGGAGTAACTAAAATAAAGCTATAGCTGCCGTTTTCTTTTAAGACAAGATTCTTGGCAGTAAAGTCGGCATGAGCCTTATTGATCGAAAAATTCAAGACCCTTGCGTTTGTTGATTCATGCCACATCTGAGCATAACTTTCATCAAGGTTGATAACTGCAGTATCTCCGGCAGAGAGATTCCTGTAGATCTCACCTTTCGCTTTAGCAATATCACTAAGAGTGCCAAAACTTTCAAGATGTGCAGGCAAAATATTGTTTACTAAAACAACATTCGGTTTAGTAAAACTACAGAGATAATCTATATCTCCATTAGCTCTTGCACCCATTTCAATTACCGCATAATTATGTTCACAGCGAATCTCCATCAAGGTACGAGGAACTCCAATTTCATTATTTAGATTTCCTTTTGTGAACAATACCGATCCCGTCTTGCTGAGAATAGCTGCAATCATCTCTTTAACTAAAGTTTTCCCGCAGCTTCCTGTTATAGCAATTAAACATCCATTAAGATGCTTACGATTAACTGCAGCAATCTGTCCTAGCGCCTTAGTTGTGTCGGGAACCACCCACTGACTCATGACTAGGTCGCTCATTGGACGCTCAACCACCAATCCGCTTGCTTGAGATGAAATCAACGAAATAAATTCATGTCCATCAAATTTCTCTCCTTTGAGAGCAACAAATAATTGACCTTTCTTTAAACTACGACTGTCTGTCGATACAGACTGAAAATGGCAATCTGGGTACATAATTGTTCCGCCGTATTCTAGAGCCATTTTCGAGAGCATTAATGTATTTATCAACTAGCCACCCCTCCTCTGTAGAGCCAGACTGGCCTCGACTTGGTCGCTAAAAGGTATCATTTTATGTCCAGTAAACTGATACAGCTCATGCCCCTTTCCGGCGATTAAAACAATATCCTTCTTGGTCGCAGACTGAACAGCAAAATCAATAGCCTTTCTTCTATCTGGAATCACATGAACGGACGATCGATCAGTCTTTGCCTCAGAAATGACATCGGAAAGAATCTCATTAATAATCGTTTCCGGGCTCTCCCCGCGAGGATTGTCGCTTGTCACAACAACCTGATCTGCTAACTGGCTAGCAATATTGCCCATTTTTGGCCGTTTAGCTTTGTCCCGGTCACCCCCGCACCCAAACACACACCATAATTTTCCATGACAAAATTGCTGTAAAGTCTCTAGTGTATTTTTTAAAGCATCCGGAGTATGAGCAAAATCTACCACAATCGCTGGTTCAGAAATTTTGACATCACCAGAGTCACCCAAACTAGAAACAATCTCCATTCGCCCTGGCACTCCGGTAAGTTGAGGAATCAGTCTTATAGCCTCCTCGAAAACCAATCCTTGGGAGCAAGCAGCTCCAACGACAGCTAGCAAATTGAGCAAATTAAACCTACCGATAAGCTGGCTCTTGAGCATACCATTGCCCCAAGGGGTGCAAATATTCGCCTCAATGCCTGACACTGATAGACTTACATCCTTAGCGTAGATAGCCGCGCTTGGATTCATTAAAGAGAAAGTAAACACATTTACGGACGAGGGTAACTCTTTAGTTATCTCTAGACCGACAGGATCATCCTCGTTAATCACAGCGGTCTGCAGATCAGGCATGTTGAATAGCTGCTTCTTAGCGGCAGCGTAGTTTGTAAAATCGCCATGATAATCTAAATGGTCATGGCTCAAATTAGTAAATATGGCCGTATCAAACAATAGACCATGAACCCTAAATTGACTGAGGCTATGAGAAGATACCTCCATAACTGCTTTACTTATATTGTGGTACACAAAGCTAGCCAGAACCGCCTGAAGAGTAATAGGATCCGGTGTCGTTATCCCTTCACCACTTAGCTCAGATATTCCATTCTTTACGCACCCGTAACCCAAAGTCCCGATAACTCCAGCAGGATTACCTGTAAGGCTAAATAGCTGTGCCAATAGGTGCGTGCAAGTGGTTTTTCCGTTAGTTCCAGTCACGCCAGTCAGTGCTATGTTATGAGATGGATCAGAATAAAAACGTCCAGAAATTTCACTTATTTTCTTATTCAAGCTTGGTATCGGTATTACTCTGTCATGCTCTTGAAGGAAAATTCCGTCTGCATGAGCAAGCACGACTTCTGCGCCAGCCTTAAGTGATGACTGAATATGATCTCGTCCATCGTGTGAAAACCCAGGGACCGCAATAAATAAATCGCCACTTTCAACCAGTCGACTATCGAGACAGAGACCAGAAATCTTCAAATTGATTAACTCTTCAGGAAACAAAACCTCTGGCATCAAGCTTCCTAGACTTCGGGTAATTGGCCTATTCAATACCGCCATCAAATATCACCTCCAAATCTTATCGGACTTGGCTTAGCACTCAACGCAACAGCTCTATCGCTGACTACTACTTTTGGTGCGACCATTAACACCCTAAGAGCTCTCTCTGTAACATTCGCATACACTGGTCCAGCCACCTGACCTCCAGTATGCCCGCCCACTTTAGGATCATTTATGATCACCACTGTCACTAGACGCGGTTTATCTGCTGGCACTATGCCTGCAAATAATGCAACGTATCTCTTATCATCATATCCTCCCGCTACATTTTTATAAGCAGTGCCTGTCTTCCCGGCCACGTCATAAGTATAAATAGCTGCTTTCTCTGCGGTCCCTCCTTTACGAGTGACACCTGTCATCATTTGGCGAACTATAGCAACTAGTTCTGCATCCACCACCTGCTCTCCTTCTAGAATTTTATCTGTTTTTAATAGCGTAATTGGTCTTTTTAATCCATCAGATGCCAAAACTGCATAGGCTTGAGCAATCTGTAAGGCTGAGGCATTCAAGCTATATCCAATTGCAAAATTTGCTCTTTCTAGTCTCATCGATTTTTTATGTACAGGCAGTGTTCCTGGGCTTTCACCTGCGACACCCGTCCCAACAACCTGTCCAAAACCTACGCGTGAAAATAAATCATGCATATCTTCTGGATCGACAGCTAGACCTAATTTTATAGCGCCAACATTACTGGACTTCTTGAGTAAATCGGCAAGACCAATCTCCCCATAATTACGCTCATCCTTTATTCTTTTTTTGTCTACCTGTATGTAGCCAGGATTTGTATCAATAATTGATTCAGCGAATATCTTGCTGTTCTCCATGGCTGCCAAAACAGTGAAGGGCTTAACGGTCGATCCCGGTTCAAATAAATCTAAAACTGCTCTATTGCGAGCCCCTTTATTTAAAGCATCAGAGCTTAATTTTTTCCTATCATTGGGATTGTAAGATGGCTGACTTGCCATTGCTAAAATTTCCCCAGTGTGCACATCAAGCACTACAATTGATCCAGAAGTCGCCTGATGCCTAACAACAGCGTCTTGTAATTCAGTGTAAGCTTTGTGCTGGAGCCTCATATCAATACTTAAGGCTATAGCTTCGCCAGGCTTAGCATTACGCTCCACCCCCAGATCTTTGATCACGTTGCCCCTTCGATCCTTTAGTAATTTTTTTCGCCCAGGGACACCGGCTAGCGTGCTGTCATATGACGATTCAATGCCCTCCTGACCTTTCTCCTTGTCATCAGTGATTCCGACTATCTGAGACATCACCTCGGCTGCAGGATAAAAGCGCTTATATGTTTTTTCTCCATAAATACCAGGTATTTTCCAGGCAAGAATTTTTTCAGCTACAGCAGGAGGCAAAAAATTTCTTGCCTTCAAAACCATATATGGTCTTTTGGCATACCTCAAAACTCGTTTCTTCAAGCTTGCGCTAGTTACTGATAAATGCTCAGCCAACTCAGAAAATTTAGGATGATTGACATCTACTAGCCGAGGATCCGCTACCAGCTGTACTACAGGGCTACTTATTGCAAGCGGTTCGCCGTGCCTGTCGGTAATAACTCCACGATAAGCAGGGATGACTTCCCTACGAACCATTTTTTTTGAGACTTTTCCTTGAAGAAATTCATAGCCTTTATCTACATCAGACAACACCTGCAGTCCAGCAATATGCCAAATTAGTGCTACTGGTAATATTAGGAGCGCAGTCATCACTAACGCATAGCGCCAGCGAGAAACAGTCAACTTATTTTGCTTTAGTTTCACTCAACACTCTTCCTGGCAGTTATCTAAAATACCTATGGAGAAACGACTATAAATTCATCTTGCCGAGGAGCTCGCATTTGCAGTTCATCTATTGCCTTGTTCTCAATATTAATCAATGAGGTGTAAGAACTTTTTTCTAATAAGTACTTTCCCCACATCTCCTGCAAAATGTTTGACTCTCCCTCGAGAGTTGACAGTTGGCTAGCAAGCAGCCGGCAAGCATTGCTGACATGGACCACAGAAAGCGCACAAAAAATCACACTAATCCAGAAAACTAACAACCAGGATGTAATTTTTAGCCCAGATAGCATAATCATTCCTATGTTAATCAAAGTTATATCAGCTTTTCTGCAATTCGCATCACAGCGCTCCTGGCTCTTACATTGTCCTTAATCTCTAAGCCACTTGGCTTAACTATCTTTCCTATCGAACGCAAACGCCTAACAATATCTTTTTCCATAACAGGTAGGCCTCTAGGTATAGCCTTCCCTTTCTCCTGATCACGAATAAATCTTTTTACAATACGATCCTCAAGAGAATGGAAGCTAATAATGACCAATCGGCCACCCACTGCCATAATTTCTAAAATATCAGGCAACACGCTCTCAAGATCTTTTAGCTCTTGATTAATAAAAATTCTGATGCCCTGAAAAGCTCTTGTTGCTGGATGCTTATCTTTCTCCCAAGCCGGGTTAGCTTCTTTAACGATTGCTGCAAGTTGCCCAGTACGTGTTATTGGCTTATCGGCACGAGCAGCAGCAATTGCACGAGCGATACGCTTGGAATATCGCTCTTCACCGTAGTCTTTTAAAACCTGAGCTATATCATTCTCTTTTGCTGTCGAGAGCCATTCGGCGGCACTAATCCCACAACTTGGATTCATGCGCATGTCAAGCGGACCATCTCGCAGGAAACTAAATCCTCTTATGGGGTCATCAATCTGAGGGGATGAAACACCCAAATCTAGGAGCACCCCACTTACTGTTCCCTCATGCTGTTTCTCTGTTATCAGTTTACGAATATCTGCAAACGAAGCTTGCTTTATCTCAAAACGAGCATCCTTAGAAAATTTCTTTTTCGCCACCTCGCAAGCTTTCGGATCTTTGTCTACCGCCATCAAACTTCCAGTCTCGCTTAGCTGAGACAATATCAGTGCCGCGTGCCCGCCTCGGCCAAATGTCCCATCGATATACAAACCATCGGGATTAGTAATAAGCGCCTCAACTGCTTCTTTTAACAAAACAGCCTTATGTCCCACCTCTACTGACATAAAATTCTACCTATAATGAAATAGACTGCATTTCTTCCGGTATCTTTAAGTCATCGCTAGCTTCAGCTAACCAGCTGTCTCTTCCTCTATTCCAGCTGCTCTCACTCCACAGCTCAAATCGATGGCGCTGCCCCACTAGCATTAATTTTTTCTCTAACTCGGCATACTGCCTCAATTCTGGTGGAATCAGAATTCGCCCACTAGTGTCAAGACTGACCTCTCTCGCATGGCCAATCAAAATTCTTTGTAGCTTTCGTGTGGTTGAATTAAAGGACGGAAGAGCTGCAATTTGCGTTTCTATTGCTTCCCATTCATGCAGGGGATAGATCAACAGGCATTTATCTTGTATATCAATAGTAATGACGAGACTTCCGCCGCATATTTCGGTTAAAACATCACGATATCTTGAAGGCATTGCCATACGCCCTTTGATATCGATATTGATTTCATTGCTGCCTCTGAACACTTTTCTATCCAACCTTATTTGCTAATCATCAGAACCACTTTTATCCACTTTACCCCACTTTTGTAACTATATGCTCAAGAAAGTCAAAGTCAAGGCAAAATAAAGCCCACCAATAAAGAAAATTTGGATAAAACTCAATAACTTGCGACTAGCGAATAAAATACAGGGGCGCTAAATAGGATATAATGAAGAAAAACATATAGCTAGAAATATCAGTTAAAGTGATTCTTTAACTAATAAGCAAGAAAGCTAATTTCATCAAGAATTGAAAGGTTCACTGCTAAGAAAAATCGGCATAGAACTATGCATTACTTAAGCTCAAAAAGAGAGACTAACCTCTGGTATTGCCAGAGGTTAGTCATATTTGGAGTCGGCCTATAAGCCGGGTTCTGTCGTGAGCAGCCATTCCTCTAGGGCGCGCGTCACCACACGCCTCAAGCAACCTACCCGAGTCCAACGCGGGCCACGCCAAAGGACTCCTATTTGGTCTTGCTCCGAGCGGGGTTTACCATGCCGCAATCTGTTGCCAGCTGCGCGGTGCGCTCTTACCGCACCCTTTCACCCTTACCTGTGTCAAAATATGACCATCGGCGGTATGCTTTCTGTTGCACTTTCCGTAGGCTCGCGCCCCCCAGGAGTTACCTGGCACTCTGCCCTATGGAGCCCGGACTTTCCTCCCCTGTCAACCCAATACCACCTAAGGAAATATCGAGAAAAACAGCGGTGGCTGCCCAGCCAACTCCGCGCATAGATTACCATGAAATAATCAGTTGCTTAAAAATTATTTTTATAAAAATCTCACTTAAGGTTGCTAAAAAATTCTCTCGGCTGGTTTATTGCTTAAGAGAGAGAGCTAAGGCGTATAATTCGTTCTTTTGGTAGCCGGTAATTTTTGCAGCCAATAAGGCGGCTTGCTTCAAAGATACTTCGTCCAACAGTATCGCTAACACTCGCCTGGCCTCAGCAGTGTCTGGATCTTTTTCTGAGGGACGAACCCCTTCTAATACAACAACTATCTCGCCTTTTTGTTGGTTTTTATCTTCTTCTACCTGCACTAAAACTTTCATCAGAGATCCAGACAAAAAAGTCTCATAGGTTTTTGTTAATTCTCTAGCGATTACTACTTGGCGAGCTCCACCAAACACATTCACCATATCGGTCAGAGTTTCTAGTATTCTATGTGGGGCCTCATAAAAAATTAAAGTCCTAAATTCTTCAGCAACACTTTCAAATTTTGCAACACGAGCAGATGATTTGGCTGGAGGGAATCCTTCAAAAATAAACCGATCACTAGGCAAGCCTGATACACTAATTGCAGCAATAAGAGCGCAAGATCCAGGTATAGGGACTACTTTTAGACCTTTATCTCTAACAATTTTTACTAACCTATAGCCAGGATCAGAAATCAAAGGGGTTCCGGCATCAGAAATTAGAGCTACAGAATTTCCACGCAAAAGCATATCGACAATAGTGTTAATTTGTTTATTATCACTATGGTCATGATAAGAAACCATAGGGGTTTTTATGCCAAAATGTCTGAATAAGCGACTGCTGCGCCTAGTGTCTTCAGCCGCCACTAAATCAACGGTATGGAGAACATCCACAGCACGAGGTGCCATGTCTCCCATATTACCTATAGGTGTTGCTACTATATATAACTCACCCACCATAAGAAACGACACCAATGTTTAGAGTTCAAGTTACAACCATCTTGTGCTTTATAGCATTACTAGCGTCAGGCTGCTCGCAAATTTCTATTTTAAATATTGGGGAAAAATATTTTCCGCAAGAGGTTCAGTCTTATTCGGACGAAAAAGTATCGAAATATAGCGATACTCAAAACAAAATTGCAGTTTTACTTCCACTAAGCGGCGCACAAAAAAAAGCAGGTGATGCGATACAAAGCGGTTTTCTTGCTGCCTTATATAGAGCTAAGGAAAACAAAGAGCAAGTACCTCAAGTTCAATTTTATGATACAGAAAATATGATGGATGTAGTTAATCTTTATACTCAGGCTGTAAATGACGGTGCACAGTTAGTTCTTGGACCGGTAAAAAAAGACAATGCTTTCCAATTTTTAGCATTAAAGAGAATTCCAGTTCCAATTATCACGCTAAATTATATGGGAGAACTAACATCACCAAGAAGAAATATTTTTCAATTTGGTCTCTCCGTAACAGATGAGAGTCGTGAGATTGCCAGCAAGGCATGGACTAAGAGCCATAAGTCAGCATTAATAATAGCTCCAAGTAGCAGCTGGGGGAGGCGCTCAGCCAAAGCATTCCATGAGCGTTGGCAAGAAAAAGGTGGTAAAATAACTGATACAATATTGTATAGCAACACAGTAACTGACTTCACCCCAGAACTAAGCTCAATACTACATATAAAAAATAGTTCTACTCGCAAACGAAACCTGGAGAAACTGCTCGGCAAGCCCTTAGTTTATACACCGCGCCGCCGAAAAGACATTGATATGATCTTTTTGGTAGCCTATCCAGATCGTGCTCGTCAAATAAAGCCCACCTTAGATTTTCTGTTTGCTGGAGATATTGAAATATACAGCACATCACAAATTTACTCTGGCTCTGAAGAGGTCGACAGAAACAGGGACCTTAATGGTATCAACTTTATCACCACACCCTGGTCTCTAGACCTGTCCACTCTTTTATCAGGGGTCAGCATGCCGCCAATTTATCGGCATTTTTTTGCACTCGGTATTGACGCTTACCAACTGCATTATTCTCTTAAGCAGATGAAAAAAAATCCAAATCATAAATTTTATGGTGTCACCGGCACTCTTCAGTTGAATCCATTAGGTACTATAAAAAGAACGCAGCCTTGGGCAAAATTTCGCAAAGGAAAAATATACTCCATCCAGTAGTTTGCACGAAAGGCAAAGGCCAAGTAGCCTCAGAGGAAGAATTCAGGGAAATATATCGATATGACGATCTGTCATTAAAGCGTCAGCAAACGAATTAAGCATGAGGTAGAATGACGACTTAGCCTTTTAAAAAATATAACGAGTCGACAAGAGAGCCATGGAATCAACTGTTATTGCACATTTCAATCAAAGCATTCAGGTTAAAAAAGACTGCACCAAGATGCTGGCCCCATATATTGTCAGCGCCAGTCATAAAATAGTTCAACAACTACTCCAAGGCCGGAAAGTCTTATCTTGCGGCAACGGCCTAACAACTGCTTTGGCTAGCATCCTCACCGAGTCTCTTCTGCTTCAATATAAACTTGAACGCCCAGGACTTCCCGCCATATCTCTGAATGATAGCGGAATACTAACGGCTATTTGTCATAGGAATGGAAAAAATCAAATATTTAGTAAGCAAATCCTAGCATTAGGGGAACCTGGCGACCTCTTAGCTATATTTAGCAGTGGAAGCAACCCCGGTAATCTCGTGCAAGCCATTCAGGCTGCTCACGATAAATCTATGGTGGTAATAGCATTTACGGGCATGTATGACAAAGACCTTTCGGCCTTACTGAGCAACGAGGATATAGAAATACGGGTTGAGCATGATGATGCACATCGAATCAGCGAATTACAAATGTTGAGTATTTTCTGTCTTTGCGAGCTGATAGACCAACAACTATTTGGAGAAAACAACTGATGTCGAATTCATTGCCGAGTCTCTTAGTGTTTTGCATATGCATTCTAGCCGGATGCACTAAAATTATTCATGTTGCAACCGAGGAACCAATAAAACAAGATCCAGAAAAAATTTCACTCGGTACTGATATTGATGACTGGGAGCTTGAAATATTAATTGGAGTTAACATAAAAAAAACTAGCCCCGAGCTAGAAAATGCTCATATTAATATTACTTCATATAATCGAGTGGTACTGCTAACCGGACAAGCCCCTTCTTTAGAGGCTAGAATTCTTGCAGCTAAAACTGCCAAAGAGTATCGCGGGGTCCGTCAAGTGTACAACGAAATAAAAGTCAGTGGTCCCACTTCTTTTATTTCAAGGACTAACGATGCATGGCTTTCTGCCAAAGTAAAAACTAAATTGATGGCAAACGAAGAAGTGAATTCCTCGTCGATAAAGGTGGTTACAGAAAACGGAGTAGTTTTCTTAATGGGTCTTGTTGCTCGACAAAAAGGAGAAGTCGCCTTACGGTTAGCGAGCGAAACTGGAGGGGCTGTCAGCGTCGTATCAGCTTTTGAGTACACCAACTAAAACTGATAATTACGCTCGATCTACAGGCCTATTTTTATATTTCTCAAGATTTAACGTCACATCAGCTCAAGGGCAACCGCTAACGCCTCACCTCCACCAATACATATTGCAGCAATGCCTTTCTTTTTTTCATATAACTGCATTGCAGCTAACAGCGTTACAATAATTCGGGCCCCAGAAGCCCCTATTGGATGACCCAAAGCACATGCTCCACCATGAACATTAACTTTTTCATGAGGCAAGTCTAAGTCTTTCATTGCCGCCATGGTTACAACAGCAAATGCTTCATTAATTTCATAAAGATCCACGTCATTCTTAGACCAATCAAGTGCTTTTAATAATTTCTTAATAGCCCCAACTGGGGCTGTAGTGAACCATTCAGGTTCATGTGAATTACTAGCATAATCAGACACCTTAGCTAAAGGCTTCAATCCTAACTTTTTTGCTACAGATAAACGAGTAAGTACCAAAGCGGCGGCACCGTCGCTAATAGAGCTGGAATTAGCAGCAGTAACAGAGCCGTCTTTTTTGAATGCTGGTCTTAATTGAGGAATTTTTTCTATGTTGCCTTTCCCTGGCTGCTCGTCTTGAGCACATAAGGTATCACCACGACGGCTTTTTACAACAAATGGGGTGATTTCAGAATCAAATTTCCCGTCTGTAATAGCCTGCTGCGCTCTTCTTAACGAAGTAATAGCAAACGCATCTTGCTCTTCCCGAGTAAACTGATACTTACTACAAGTTTTTTCAGCAAAAAGCCCCATAGCACTTTTAGCATAAGCATCCTCTAAGCCATCCATCGTCATATGATCGTAAATAGTGGCATCACCAAAACGATAGCCGCCTCTACCCTGTGACATGAGGTATGGAGCATTTGTCATGCTCTCCATCCCGCCTGCAATGGCTACATCTGTACGACCAAGGGTTAGGCCATCATATGCATTCATGATAGCCTTCATGCCAGAACCGCAAACCTTATTGATGGTGGTGGCGCTGACCCTAACTGGAAGCCCTGCACCTATTGTGGCCTGTCTTGCTGGTGCCTGCCTAAGTCCTGCAGACAACACGCACCCCATATCAACAGAGCTAATCGCATCCAAAGGGACTCCGGAGCGATCAATAGCAGCTTTTATAGCCGCTGCACCCAGCTCTACTGCAGAGACTTCAGAAAACTGGCCCTGCATACTACCAATAGGCGTTCTAGCCATACCAACTATCACAACTGGATCAGACATAATTAAGTTCTCTATTTCACTATCCTCAAGGAGGGTTTTTTGTTTACATCAGAAGTACCGGAGCCTCTGGGCAACTTCTTCGATGGTGGTACTGATGTAACGGAGGTTGGGCCCGATGGTTCTGGATCTTTCGGGTCCTCCCCTTGAAAGATCATCCCTTGGCCATTTTCTTGTGCGTAAATTCCAACTATAGACTGGATCGGCAAAAAAATATCACAAGGAGCTCCGCCAAAACGTGTGCTAAATGAAATTTTCTCATTATCCATTAACAAATTCGTAATAGCTCGAGGCACCAAATTAAGCACTATCTGGCCATCACTTACATAGCTTTGCGGCACCTCAACTCCTGGATGATATGCATCAATAGACATATAAGGTGTTAGATTGTTATCAACAATCCACTCGTATACTGCTCGAATTAAGTAAGGTTTATTTGATGTCATAATCATAGCTGATAAATATCAATTACTAACGATCCATCCCGTACAAAAAATGACACTGTTTGTTATTCCATTTCTCTTTCGACTTCAGACAAGCTTTCTTGAAAAGATTCACGCTCAAAAATACGCACCATATAATCATGAAGCGGCTTTGTTTGTCGATTATTGGGCAGGTCTACACCCAAGCTCTTCAATCGCCACAAAATGGGGCCCAAACAGCAGTCTACCAAAGTAAAATATTCGCTCATAAAATAAGGTAAGTCTGAAAAAATTGGAGCGAGACTAACAAGGCTATCTTGTAGTTCTTTGCGAGCCTTTTCTTTAATTGGGCCCTCGGGAGAGTCAGTAATTTTATCTATCTGGGTACTGCAGTCTTTTTCTATACGAAACATAAACTGACGACTTAAAGCTCTCGCTACAGGATAGACCGGAAGTAATGGAGGGTGAGGAAATCGCTCATCTAAGTACTCCATCATTACCTTTGTCTCATACAAAGCCAGATCACGATCAATAAGTGTAGGGAGCACACCATAAGGATTAAGTGCCAAGACCTCTTCTGGAATAGCTAGATTATCGACATCTTCGATGTCAACAGTAACTCCTTTTTCTGCCAAGACAATACGAACCCGATGGCTATAATGACAAGTCGGATCAGAATAAAATGTCATAGATGATCGTTTTGCAACAATCCCCATAATAAAACCTCAGTTATAACTATGAATAAAAGAGCGGCTAAATTTGCCGCCCAAGCAGGTGCTAATGAAGATCTTTCCAATATTCGCGATTTAAAAGCCAAACCCAGATGAATAGAAATGCAAGAAAAAGTAACGCATAGACACCAATTCTCTTACGGTCTTCAGCCATGGGTTCGCCAACGTAGGTTAAAAAATTAACCAGATCAAACATCGCCTCATCAAAATCTTCAGGGGAAAGCTTGCCTTTTTCGGAAAGAGTATAGCGGCCGCACGGGTCGTCTAAGACTTCAGCTCTAGTTAAAGGGTCCCGCTTAATGCCGCCGTTTGCGGCAAGAACTGGTCCAGGGGCACACTCTTGCAAACCCTGGAGGTCTAACAAAACATGGGGCATACCGACATCTTTAAATACTTTATTGTTTACGCCAAGAGGACGGCTTGGATCTAAATAAAAATTTCTAAGGTATGTATAGATCCACTCGGGAGAGCGAGCCCTAGCAACTAGGGTTAAGTCTGGAGGTGTGGCGCCAAACCATGCTTTTGCTTTATCTGCGGGCATTGAAATATTCATTAAAGCGCCAAATTTTTGGTCCGCGTATATAAGACTTTCTTTCGCTATAGAAGGAGGTATCTGTAAATCTCTAGCCACTCTTTCCCAGCGGGAATATTTCGCAGAATGACAACCCATGCAATAATTAACAAACAACTTAGCCCCGTTTTGCAACGAAGCTTTGTCGCTCAGGTCAGCATTAAACTCATCGCAGTTAATAGACCCGCAGTCAAAATTAGATTCTGCACCTACCGCTTTAAGTGGCGCCCATATCAAGAAGAGCACAATAAATAAAGCCAGTAAGGATTTCCAGGGGCCCATACCGCCATTCATTGTAATGCGATCTGGCTCTGGCTTGGTTTTTTCTATACGAGTCCAAAGCGGCATAGCAAGGAAAAACAAAAAGTATAATGCGGTGCATACTTGAGCCAAAAAGGTTCGCTCTGGTGTTGGGGCCTTCACCCCAAGAACACCAAGAATAACAAACGAGGCAGCAAAGACCAGTATAGCTCCACGACTAAAACTACCCTTGTATCTCATAGATCTTACTGGGCTACGGTCCAGCCAGGGCAATACAAACATAATGGCAATGGCGGCAGCCATAACTAAAAATCCAGCAAACTTGTCTGGAACCGCCCTAAGCATTGAGTAAAACGGCGTAAAGTACCATACAGGGGCTATATGCTCAGGGGTCTTAAGGGGGTTAGCGATTTCAAAATTAGCATACTCCAAAAAATACCCGCCCATTTCTGGCATAAAAAACAGGATAAAACAAAAAACGAACAAGAATACAGTGATTGGGATAAGATCATGCACTGTATAGTAAGGATGAAAAGGAATTCCATCTAATGGGATACCATTTTCATCCTTATTTTTCTTAATATCGACACCATCTGGGTTGTTCGAACCCACCTCATGCAATGCCAAAATATGCAAGACAACCAAAGCCAGTAAGATAATAGGTAATGCCACGACATGAAGTGACATAAATCTATTTAGCGTTATACCTGAAATCAGGTAATCCCCTCTAACCCACTGCACAATGTCTTCGCCAACTACAGGTATTGCACCAAACAATGAGATAATTACCTGCGCCCCCCAGAAAGACATTTGCCCCCAAGGCAGAACATACCCCATGAAGGCTTCAGCCATTAGGGCGACGTAGATAGTCATACCAAAAATCCAAACTAGCTCACGCGGTGGTTTATATGAGCCGTAAATTAACCCACGAAACATATGAAGGTAGATGACTACAAAAAAAGCTGACGCACCAGTGGAGTGAATATATCTGAGAATCCAACCAAAATCGACGTCACGCATAATATATTCGACTGAAGCAAAGGCTCTCTCAGATGAACCTTCAAAGCTCATCAGCAACCAAATACCTGATATGAGCTGTATAACTAGCACAACTAACGATAGCACACCAAAATAATACCAAAAATTAAAATTCTTAGGGGCATAATACTTAGCCATATGCGTATTCCAGGCACGCATAATTGGCAAACGCGCGTCTATCCAATCACGCAATGATACTAACGCTTTCATTAGCTAGCCTCCTGGTCTACACCAATGACTACCACATTATCAGTTTCATAAGAATGTGGAGGGACATCTAAATTAGTGGGCGCAGGAACACCTGCAAATACTCGCCCAGCAAGATCAAACTTTGAACCATGACATGGGCAGAAAAATCCTCCATACCAACCATCTCCGCCTAGATCTTGAGCGCCAACATCTGGACGAAACATGGGTGCGCAGCCTAGATGAGTGCATAGCCCCACAACAATCAGGTACTCTTCCTTACCCTCAATGGAGCGATGCACCCCATTGACATAGCTTGGTTGTTTTGAGTTAAGCGACAAAGGGTCCCTAAAGATATCGTCATGGCCACTCAAGGCAGCAATTGTCTCAGGCGTGCGACGAACAACATAGACTGGCTTTCCTCGCCACTCGAATGTAACCATCTGTCCTGGCTCTATTTTTGAAATATTTACTTTAACTGGCGCACCGGCAGCTTTTGCTTTAGCACTTGGACTCCATGAGCCGACAAAAGGAACGGCAGCGGCAGCGGCACCTACAGCGCCTACAACACAAGTAGCATTTGTCAGGAACCGGCGGCGCCCGTAATTAATACCGTCATCAGTCATGACGCTCTCCTAGCAACTAAGATTGGCAATATTTTATGTGTCAAAACGGGTAAGAATAGTACTGAAAACTAGGGATTTTTACAAGGAAATAGCAAAGAACAATTCATTTTTTATACAGGAAAAACAAAAGCTCGATAATTTCTAATAACACCGCATCTTTACAGTGGATTCATAAAACCCCACTCATTAAAAAGCTCGCAAATTGCGAGCTTTTTAATGAGTAGAAAGCCTGTATTAACGCTTAGAAAATTGTGGTCGTTTACGCGCTTTATGTAATCCAACCTTTTTACGTTCAACTTCACGAGCATCACGTGTCAGGAAACCAGCCTTGCGAAGCTGACTGCGTAAACCCTCATCATATTGTAATAATGCACGAGCAATTCCATGACGAATAGCACCGGCTTGGCCAAAACTACCTCCGCCAACTACAGTTATATTCAAGTCAAATGTCTTAATGCAATCAACTAGCTCTAAAGGCTGACGAACAATCATTCTAGCGACTTCCCTGCCAAAATACTGATCTAAAGTCCGATTATTCACCGTGATACTGCCGCCACCGCTTGCTAGAAACACTCTAGCAGATGACGTTTTTCGGCGACCTGTGCCGTAATATTGAGAATCTGCCATAACTAACTTTCCGTTAAATATTTAAATCTTGAGGCTGTTGAGCACTGTGTGGGTGCGCTTGGCCAGCATATACTTTCAATTTTTTAAACATAGCTCGACCTAATGGCCCCTTTGGCAACATACCTTTAACTGCGCTTTGGATGGTTCGCTCAGGCGCTTTCTCAATCAATTTCTCGAAACTTATTGACTTCAAACCACCAGGATAACCGGTATGACTATGATAAATTTTATCTTTTGCTTTATTGCCGGTGACCTGGACTTTTTCTGCGTTAATGACAACTATGTAATCCCCGGTATCAACATGAGGAGTATATTCTGGTTTATGCTTTCCACGTAGTCGTGAGGCAATTACTGTCGCCATTCGACCTAAGGTCTTGTCTGCTGCATCAACAATGTACCAGTCATGCTGTACTGTCTCGGCTTTCGCGCTATATGTTTTCATCTAACTCTGCCTAACTAAAATTTGGTGTGGCTATCACAAAGGAGGGCGCATTTTACAGAGCAGTCATGGTCATTTCAAGGAGATTCTGCATCTAATAAATAATAATTACTTCTCTTGGGTTATTCAGGCTAAAAAGCTAGCAATTTTATCGACGCTAAATATAGATCAAGGCTGATGAGGTCTGGCCAGGTACTCATAAGATTGCATTTCCAAGAGACGACTTCTAGTTCGTCGAAATTCAAAATTAAGAGCGCCATCTTCATATAGCAACATCAAACTTACTTCGGCTGATAAAACAAGTTTTACGCTGCGATCATAAAATTCATCAACCAAATTAATAAAGCGTCTTGCTTGATCTTCATTTTTTTTACCCATAACTGGGACATTAGAAACCAAAACAGCATGGAACTCTCGGGACAGCTCGATATAGTCGTTTTGGCTCCGGGGAGTACTACAAATAACATTAAAATCAAACCAAACTACCTCTTTGCCCAAACGACGGCATTGGATTTGACGACTCTCGACTTCCAGCTTTACGTCTACTACAGCTTCGCTCAATAATGGGCAAAATACCTCAAAAGCCTCTGTTAAAACTTTATCAGCAGCGAAGCCTAACGGAAAATGATAAAACTCTGCCTGCTCTAAGCTACGCAAGCGATAATCTATTCCGCTGTCAACATTAATGATATTCGTATGCTGCTTTAACAGTTCAATAGCAGGAAGAAAACGCTGTCGTTGTAATCCATTCGAATAAAGCTCATCTGGCTCAACATTAGATGTAGCTACCAAAGTTACCTGTCTAGCAAACAGTAGCTCAAATAGTTTTCCTAAAAGCATCGCATCTGCAATGTCAGATACAAAAAACTCGTCAAAACATATCACGCGAGCTTCATCAGCAATATTATCAGCAACCATATTTAGTGGATTTTTCTTCCCTTTGAGTGACTTGAGCTCCGCATGAACCCTTCGCATAAAGCGATGAAAATGGGCTCTCATTTTCATTTCAAAAGGAAGGCTATCAAAAAAACTATCCATTAGGTAGGTCTTGCCTCGCCCCACTCCCCCCCAAAAATATAGACCTTGGACTGGGGCTAGATCACAAGGGAGCCCAAGCTGTTTGCGCAACTTTGCAAATAATCCTTTTTTGGAGCGTACAAGCTCATCTTCTATCAGTCGCCTATAAAGCAACTGCAGTAAATCTACTGCAAACTCTTGGGACGGATCATAATTAAATCCATCTTGCTGAAGGTCTGATAGATATCGCTGTTTCGGTGAAGGTAATATAATGTGCGTATACTCGTGTATGGATTAATTACAAATAATTTCTATTATGCGTAAACTCTAACGAGGCATAGCAAAATAGGCAACGAGAACTCATATATTGATAAAGAAAAACTTACCCATAATATGTTTAGCGTAAAGGCCATTAAAAAAATATTGACCACAACCCCCTTACATCTTTGAGACTGTGGCTGTTTAAGGATAAGATATAGCAACAGCACTAAATTCAATAAACTTTACGGAGATCATATCTTGCTGACTTCGACTTTATTTGTAAATTTATTATTCTTAGGCGCAGGAGTTATCGCTGGATTTTTTTTAGCAAAAGCTCTTCGTCCTGCCCAAAAGGACAACAAAAGTCAAAAAGAGCTTGCAGTTCAACTGGCGGAAACTCAAGATGATTTCAGTAATTATCAGCAAGAAGTAGCTGCGCATTTTCGCAAAACATCTGAGGTTGTATCAGGCCTATCAAAAAGCTACAAAAGTCTACTTGAAAGTTTTGCTAGCGCAGCTCTTCATTTAACTACTGCTGATATCAGTCGTCAAATTATAAATTCTGCATTTGACGCGGACAAAACTATGAACCTAGCCTCAGAAGATAATTTAAAACCGCCAAAAGATTATGCCCCAAAGGCTCCAGGGGGTGTTTTAAGCGAAGAGTATGGCCTAAAAGAAGACAGTTCTTTGACAAATGCTCAGCATGCGCCATCAAATAGTGAGTTAGACTGCGCCTTAGAAGAAGGTAATGATGATCCAACTTTAAATGTCAGCTGACTAATTTCGATCATATCTGCATGCAGAATAACTCATAAAAATTAGTTTTTTGGCGCCAAAATTACTATCAGAAAGACAGGAGTTCTCGGTGAAAAAAATTTATCGCCTAATTAACTATCTTTTCTGGCCAACCATCACTGGGCTTCTTCTTGCTATTCTTATTTTTACATTTTTTCCTCAATGGATTGATGACCAACAGCAACCTATATCTATCCCTACGCCAAGGCAAACTGAGTCCGACTCGTATGGCGTAGCGGTGAAAAAAGCTTCTCCGTCTGTAGTAAATATTTACACGCAGAAAAAACTACCCCCTAATAGCCATTTATCTGCTGATCCGCTTTTTCAGCGATTCTACAATGGGAGCAATCCACCAAAGCAACAAAGAATGAAATCCTCATTAGGCTCAGGTGTCCTTATGACCGCTGATGGTTATGTTTTAACAAATCACCATGTTGTGGATGGTGCAGATCAGATCGTTCTTCAACTGCAAGATGGGAGAGAAGCAACTGTTATAGTGGTAGGAAAAGATCCAGAAATTGATCTTGCGGTACTAAAAATCAACTTAGATAATCTTATCCCAATCAAGCTAGCTGATACTGATGACGTGCAAGTCGGGGATATAGTGCTTGCCATTGGCAATCCTTTTGGTGTGGGTCAATCCGTATCTCAGGGCATTATCAGCGCAACTCATAGAAAAGGGCTGGGCTTAAATATCTTTGAAAGCTTCATCCAAACAGATGCTGCGATCAACCCAGGTAACTCAGGTGGCGCCTTAATTGACACGAAGGGTAATCTTATCGGCATTATCTCTGCGATACTAGATCGTACCGGATATGCAACGGGTATAAGTTTTGCCATACCTGCCAATACCGCCCTTGAAATACTAGAAGACATTATCAAGCACGGAAGAGTCATCAGGGGATGGCTGGGGGTAACAGCCCTCCAGCTAAGACCGGAGGCAGCAAAACAGCTGGCTCTTGAGCCGCCATCAGGTTTAGTTATTACAGATGTCTATCAAAATAGTCCGGCGTTTTTTTCTGGGTTACTGCCTGGCGATATAATTGTCCGTATAAATCAGATCTGGGCAACTGACAATGACAGAGGCATGAATATAATCGCCAATTTGTCTCCAGGAGACTCGGTAAAACTTGACGTACTGAGAGATGGAAAGAGAAAAATTATAAATGCAGTAGCGGGCACTCGACCAAAGGCTAACTAACTAGCTATCTGTTACCCTTATAAATAAACATTTATCGATTTTATTTGTTGAACAGTGTCTTGATTACGTTTAAAAGATATTCATTTTGCTCAGGCAAGCCAATTGAAATTCTGAGGTACTGTTTCAATCTAGGCTGATCAAAGTGGCGAACTAACACTCCTTTGTCTCTGAGGTGTTTCAGCAACTCAACAGCATTTTTCTTATTATGGGTCACAAGCAAAAAATTAGCTGCGGATGGCAAAATAAAAAATCCTAAATCAGCCAAAGATATCGTCAAGATTTCTCTAGATTCAATAACTTTCTGGCAAGTTTTTTCAAAATACGCCTTATCATGAAATGCAGCCGCGCCCCCCACAATCGCTAAACGATCTACAGGGTAAGAATTAAAACTATTTTTTATTCGATTCAAAGCAGTTATTAAAGATGAGTTTCCTACCGCAAATCCCACCCTCAATCCTGCCAAGGAACGTGACTTAGATAAAGACTGCGTGACTAGCAAATTCGGATACACATCAATCAAAGTGGTAGCACTTTCTCCACCAAAATCTATATAAGCCTCATCTACGACTACAACTGAATCTTTATTACCCTTCAGTAAAGTCTCGATAGCTGGTAACGATAATAATCGGCCTGTAGGTGCATTAGGGTTAGGGAAAATTATACCTCCATTAGGCTTCTGGTAGTCACTAATACTGATAGATAGATCTTCCGTTAATGGAACTAATTCGTAAGGCACTTGATATAAACCACAATAAGCCCGATAAAAACTATAAGTAACATCAGGGAATAAAATTGGAGTCTGCTGCTTAAAGAATGCATGAAAAATATGTGCCAAAACTTCATCTGAACCGTTACCCACAAATACCTGTTCAGTCTCAACATTGAGCGTATCGGCGACTGCTTTCTTTAAAATTTCTGCATTGGGATCAGGGTACAAACGAAGCCGGCCATCTAGTTCAGAAATAATGGCATCTCGCACTTTTGGTGATGGAGGATAAGGATTTTCATTCGTATTTAACTTAAGTAAATTCAGATTTTTTGGCTGCTCGCCTGGAATATAAGGCTTCAGTTTACCTATAATGTCGCTCCAATACTTATTATTTTCCATCTTGCAGTTGTCGCTCTTGATTTTTAGCCTTTATAGTCAAAACTCTAATCTATCTATTTTTTAATACGGTACTCAGCAGACCGGGCATGAGCTGTCAGTGACTCACCCTTTGCTATGACAGAGGCTCTTTTGCCAAGACTTGAAGCGCTATCTTCATTACACATGATCACTGAAGAGCGTTTCTGAAAATCGTACACCCCTAAGGGTGAAGAAAACCTTGCAGTAGAAGACGTTGGCAGCACATGATTAGGCCCCGCACAATAATCGCCCAAAGCTTCTGATGTAAAACGGCCCATAAAAATAGCCCCTGCATTTCGAATTCTAGGAAGCAATCTCTCTGGATCAGCAACCGACAGCTCCAAATGCTCAGGAGCAATCCGGTTAATCAACATCACAGCCTCATCAAGACTCTCAACCAAAATAAAAGCGCCACGGCTTTCTAAAGAGGCTTGAATAATTGCAGCACGATCCATAGTAGGTAGCAGTTTTTCTATGCTAATTTTTACGCGGACCAAAAAATCAGCATCATTACTAACTAGAATTGCTTGCGCATTCTCATCATGTTCAGCCTGAGAAAAAAGATCCATAGCGATCCAATCTGGATCGGTTGTACCGTCACATATCACTAAAATTTCTGATGGTCCAGCCACCATATCTAGTCCGACATGCCCAAAAACCATGCGTTTGGCTGTGGCCACATAAATATTCCCCGGTCCAACAATTTTATCAACTTTATGAATTGTTTTTGTACCATAAGCCAAGGCACCGATCGCCTGAGCCCCGCCCAAAGTAAAAATTTGGTCAACTCCAGCAATGGCGGCGGCGGCAAGCACCAGCGGGCTCAGCTCACCCCCTGGGGCAGGAACCGTCATAACGATTTCACTCACACCGGCTACTTTTGCAGGCAATGCATTCATTAAGACCGAAGAAGGGTAGCTTGCCTTACCTCCTGGAACATAAATTCCCACCCTGCCAAGGGGGGTAATTTGCTGACCCAGCAGAGTTCCATCTGCATCATTATAACTCCAGGATTCTAATTTTTGATGCTGGTGATAATCGAGAATTCGCTTAGAGGCAAACGTTAGCGCCTCCCTTTCAATATCCTTAATGCTATCAAGTGCTTCCCTCATCTCTTCGCGAGAAACAACCAACTCTTCAATATCAGAAATATCTCTACCATCGAACTCCCTGGTATATTTTATGAGGGCATCGTCCCCTTTTCGCCGAATACCTATCAATATGTTGCTAACCAGCTGATCGATTTTTAGGGTGGAGTCACTCTCCCACTCCAGCAACTGATCGAGCTGTAAATCAAAATTTTTACTATCTGATGATAGTTGCTTTATATGTATCGACTCTGGCGGCATATCTTAACCTACCGCCCGCTCAAGACTGTCTACTATTTTTTGAATACCTAAATATTTCATTTTCATTGCAGCTTTGTTTACAACAAGCCTAGAGCTAATATCAAAAATTTTATCCTTGGGCTCCAATCCATTTGCTTTAAGCGTGCCTCCGGTATCTACAACATCCACAATCTCATCAGACAACGCCATAATTGGTGCCAATTCCATTGCACCATAGAGCTTTATTATATCTACTTGACGGCCGCACTCAGCATAAAATTGGCGGGCAATATTGACATATTTGGTAGCAACTCTAATGCGTCCCTTTTGGGACGAAACACCAATAACCCCTGCCGTCATTAATCGACATCGTGCAATATTCAAATCTAATGGCTCATATAAACCTTCAGATCCATGCTCAAGCAGAATATCTTTTCCTACCACACCGATATCAGCCGCTCCAAACCTGACATAAGTCGGAACATCAGAGCTACGTAATATCAATAAACGTACGCCTTTGATATTTGTATCAAATACCAATTTTCGGCTCTTGTTAATTTCCTCAGCGGGTTTAATTCCTGCTTTGGCCAACAAGGGTAAGGTTTCCTTCAGTATGCGTCCCTTGGTGAGGGCAATTGTTATTTCCATACCTTCTGATCTCTAATGTAGTCCTGTGAATACCTTCAGTAAATCTAACCAGGGATTCGGCGAATTTTAGCTCCCAGCTGCTGAAATTTTTCTTCGATACACTCATAGCCACGATCAATATGATAAATCCTGTCAACTACAGTATCTCCGTCTGCAACCAAACCTGCAATAACCAAGCTTGCTGAAGCACGAAGGTCTGATGCCATTACCGGCGCAGCTTTCAAGCGCTCCACGCCTGTCACGCTAGCGGTATTCTTGTCTACACTAATAACTGCACCCATACGATTTAATTCATTTATTTGCACTAGGCGATTTTCAAAAACAGTCTCGACAATAACTGCAGAACCTTCGGCAACAGCATTAACAGCTGTTAGCTGTGCCTGCATATCCGTTGGGAACCCTGGATAAGGCGCTGTTGCAAAACTAACTGCTTTGGGTCTTTTTTTCTCCATGTCTAGCTGAATCCAATCAATTCCTGTGGTGATTGTAGCACCCGCTTCTTGCAGTTTTTTTAATACAGCACCCAGGGTCTTTGGATTTGCGTCTTTAAGCTTAATCTTACCCCTAGTGGCTACAGCTGCGGCGAGATAGGTCGCCGTTTCAATTCTATCCGGCATTACCCTATAGCTACCCCTATGAAGAGAAAGAACCCCATCGATGACTATTGTTGATGTCCCTGCTCCAGAAACTCTTCCTCCGAGGGTGTTAATACATTGTGCTAAATCAACTACTTCCGGCTCACGCGCAGCATTCTCAATTATGGTTTGACCCTCAGCAAGTGCTGCAGCCATCATCAAGTTCTCGGTGGCCCCAACTGAAACGATACCCATTGTGATATGAGCCCCTCGCAGGCGCCCATCAACACTCGCATTAATGTAACCTCCGTCTATCTCAACTGAAGCACCCATTAGTTTAAGGCCCTCAAGATGCAAGTCAACAGGGCGACTGCCGATAGCGCAACCTCCAGGAAAAGATACTTTGGCAACACCGTATTTTGCCAACATGGGGCCTAGAACCAAAATAGAAGCGCGCATCGTCTTTACTAGATCGTAGGGTGCAATATGATTATTAAGTGTAGTGGCATCAACATCAACTTGCATTTTTTCGTTCATGGTGACTGTTACGCCGAGACAACCAAGTAGCTCAAACATAGTAGTAATATCATGGAGATGAGGAATATTAGATACCATTACAGGGCCATCTGCGAGCAAAGTAGCTGCCAAAATAGGTAGAGCTGAATTTTTTGCCCCAGAAATACGAATTTCGCCAGACAGTGGGCCGCCTCCAGAGATCAACAGCTTGTCCATTCAAAATCCTTTCTTGCTCAAAAGAAGCGTTTAGAAGCGACCCAATAAAATATAGTGCTTAGCAAAATTACTGTAATTGCCATTCTTCTGGAGTAAATGTTTTCATATTTACGGCATGGATAGACCCGTCAGAAATACAGTCACGCAGTACCGCATAAACTAACTGCTGTCGTTGGACAGGTCTAAGGTCAGAGAAAATTTGTCCAACTACAACAATATCAAAGTGCCTGCCATCGCCTTCAGCTGTTATTTCGCAATCAGGCAGATCTAAAAGTAATAGAGTTTTTATCTCAGCAGGACTCATATATATTTTCCTAGTTCTTAGCCAGCAGAAGATGACCAGTTGTCAATAACTTTATCGATATCTCCGCCAAATTGCTTTGCTCTCTGAATAAACTGATTTCGAAAAATCTTACCTAAATTTATGCCATTAATAACTAAGTTAGTTACTCTCCAAGAACCGTCACGAGTTAAATTCATTGAATAAACTAAAGGGAAGACCCCATCTGAGCCACGAATTTCCTGTACAACCCTTATTGATTTAAGGCCGCTAATGGCCTTTTTTGGCGGAACAACAACAATAGATTGCTCGCCGTAAGATAGCAAACCTCGACCATAGGTTTCGATAAGCTCTCGCCTAAACGTAACAGCAAAACGATTCCGCTGGTCAGCACTGGCAGCTTTGGCATACTGCCCCATCACCCTAAATGCGATCCAGTCAAAATCAATAACATTCTTTAGCAATACATCGAGTTCTCCAAAAAAGCTCTCTGGGTCTTTAGTAAAACTTTCTCTATGAGTCGAAATAGTTTTCAGTAATTCCTGTGTGACCTGCTCTACCAAATCATGCGGTTGCTGTATATGCGTTAAGTCGGCAGGGTCAGTTTTTGTATTTGCAATAGAGGGTGCAACTACAGACGCTAAGCCAAAAAAAAGCATGCCTATTGTTAAACTTAAGTACCTGCGGAGCATTTTTAGATTCCTTATAAACCTTTACTTGATCGACAATACCACCAACTTAATCCAATCATGAAAACAGATTGAGTTGATAGCACCAAAAATAGCTGACTTCGGGACGTCCGCACTATAACATTGCAAGTCTAGTTTACGAAATACCCCCAAGCCAAAATTAAGGAATTAAAGCTAAAATGGAAACGCTAGGTCTTGCAATTTTAGCAGTGCTGTTTGGACTAATAGGCTTAGTTTGGGGGGCTGACCGTTTTGTTACAGGCAGCGCTGCGGTTGCGCACAATTTTGGCATCTCGCCCATGGTGATTGGCCTTACAATTGTATCCATAGGCACATCTGCGCCAGAAATTATTGTTTCTATTAACGCATCCTTAAACAATGCTGGCACTATGGGCATAGGTAATGCTATCGGCTCAAATCTGGCAAATATCGGCCTAGTTTTGGGTCTCACTGCTCTTATTTGCCCCATTCCTCTCCGTCATGATTTACTTAAAATAGAAGCGCTTGCACTTTTGGTTGCAACTTTGCTTGCTGGCATGTTTTTATATGATGGGAACCTAACTCGCACTGAAGGGGTGATCCTTTGTGCTGCTATTTTTCCACTTTTTGCTTTGATTTTTTATTGCAAAAAAAACACCTCTCGCATAGAAAACTTAGACTCAAATAACAGTGCATATTTTATTCCAACTAAAAAAGCTTTAATCTTTTTTTTAATAGGCATCGGAGTACTGCTCGTGTGCTCAGATTTGCTAGTCTGGGGCGCTAAAGAGCTTGCTCAATTTTTTGGTATAAGTCAGCTTGTTGTTGGTCTAACTGTTGTCGCTATCGGAACTAGCCTTCCAGAGCTAGCTGCCTCGGTAATTAGCGCCATCCGTGGCCATCACGATATCGCCATAGGGACTATATTTGGCTCTAACTTATTGAACTTATTGGCTGTTATGGCCGCACCAGGAATAATCGCCCCATTGGTGCTAGGCAAAGAGGTTTTTCTTCGCGACTATTTGTCTATGAGTATATTAACGCTAATACTAACTGCCATGATCGCATCATCGCTATGGTTGGGAAAAAAGTATCGTCGCCAAGCAACGATGTCAAAAAAAATAGGGTTTACTCTATTATCGCTATATGTACTTTATTATGCTGTTCTTGTATCTGGAAGTTAAAGCATACCTTTCTTCTTAATCTTAAAGATTGTTAACCATAACTTACTGCCGTTATACTAACAAAAATAGAGCTAAACATGATCAAAAACGACTATTTAGAGGTGGCTAAGCGGACCATACGCATGGAAGCCCAAGCTATTAAACTGCTGGAGCATCGTATTGACAACGATTTCATCCAAGCCTGCGAGCTAATGCTCGAGTGCTCAGGTCGTGTTGTGGTGACTGGTATGGGAAAATCAGGCCATATTGGCCGAAAGATTGCTGCAACTTTAGCTAGTACAGGCACCCCAGCATTTTTTCTTCATCCGGGCGAAGCAAGCCACGGTGACATCGGCATGATAACCAGCAAAGATGTAGTTTTAGCCCTGTCAAATTCAGGAACTACATCTGAGGTGGTCACATTGCTGCCTCTAATTAAACGCATAGGTGTTCCTCTGATCAGCATGACTGGAGATCACCTCTCGACCCTGGCTGTAAGTGCAGAAGTTCATTTAGATGTCCAGGTATCTTGCGAGGCATGTCCTCTTGGCTTGGCTCCTACAACTAGCACGACTGCGACTCTTGTCATGGGGGATGCTTTAGCTATAACGTTACTGGAAGCAAGAGGATTTACTGCTGAAGATTTTGCTTTTTCTCACCCAGGAGGAGCACTAGGACACAAATTACTATTAAAAGTGCAAGACATAATGCACAGTGGTGAGAAGCTTCCAAAGGTGAACGCTAAAGATCTCCTGAGCCATGCACTACTTGAGATGTCGAAAAAAGGGTTTGGTATGACTACTGTGACCGATGACTCCGGTATGCTTTTAGGTGTATTCACTGACGGTGATCTGCGCAGAACTATAGATGCTAATATCGACATAAAAGTAACCCCTGTGGGTCAACTTATTCAAGCTGACTGCAAAGCAATCCACCAAGATGCGCTGGCTGCTGAAGCCCTTAAGGTTATTGAAGATTGTCAGATTACAGCCCTAGTGGTAGAAAACTCAAACCATCATCCTGTGGGTATACTGCATTTGCATGACATACTTCGGGCGGGAATTGTCTAACTATGGCGACAAGCAACCAGAAAATTCTGAGTCGGGCAAAATCAATTCGGCTGCTGCTATTAGATGTTGATGGTGTACTAACCGATGGACGACTATATTTTGGCAACAATGGCGAAGAACTCAAAGCATTTAATATTCAGGATGGTCTTGGCATTAGATTACTACAAAGAAGTGGCATCGAAGTAGGAATCATAACTGGTCGATCATCTGCTCTTGTAGCAAGAAGGGCGGAAGAGCTTGGTATAAAACTAGTGATCCAAGGTAGGGAAGATAAGCTGGCTGCCCTAGAAGAAGTTCTGAGGGATGACAAAGAAAATCACAGCTACAAAATGCAAGAAATCGCATTTCTTGGTGATGATTTACCAGATCTTGCTGTAATTAGCCGAGTGGGGTTAGGGGTTGCAGTAGCTGACGCCCATAATTTTGTAGCCAAACATTCTCATTGGCAAACCTCAGAAAAAGGCGGGTGTGGGGCGGTAAGAGAACTAGCCGAGTTGATCTTGCAAGCACAAAACACCCTGGATTCAATTTTACTGGACTACCTCTAGAGAAATAAATTACTAGTAGGGATTACTTTTTTGAAAAATATATTTAACTATGCGTAATCTGCTTTTAACAATCATGCTTTTAAGTATAGCTGGAATTTTTTTATTGTTCTGGCTTGCGCAACCTGAAGTCTTTATGAAAAAGACCAACTATAGCTCAAACGCTATCGATAGAAAATTTGATAGCTACATGCTAAGCATATCAATGCTTGAGTTTAACAAAGAAGGAAAGCTAGCATCCAAGATAGAAGCTGCTAATACTAGTTATTTCAAAGAAAGCAATCGCATTAAGCTCAACAAACCAAAACTCACATATTATCAGACACAAGATTCTACCAGACCCTGGTATCTTAAGGCAGATAAAGGCGAAACAGCCAATGATGGCAAGAATATAATATTCAGAAAAGATGTATGTGTATGGAAATATCTGGCTAATGGAGACAAGAGTGAACTCAAGACCGAAAAGTTGACCCTGTATCCTAAAACACATACTGTTAAAACTGACCGTAAGGTTAAAATGATTAGTCCAAATGGAGAATCTGTGGGCGTCGGAATGGAAGGAAATCTAGACACGGAAGTATTCAAGCTTCTCTCTGACGTCCAAGGGATTATCCATGGCCGCTAAATTTATTCTTCTGTTAGGTGTATTCGGCTGGTGCACATTTTCAAGCGCACTCCCTGATGATAGAAAAGCACCTATTAAAATCATATCAGATCGTGCAGAGCAAAACGAACAGGAAGGCACAGCCACCTACGAAGGTTCCGTAATTGTTCGGCAAGGGAGCATAAAAATTAATGCGGACAAAGTAACTGTAACGACTAACACCAAAGAAGGCGATAACATCGTGGCTACAGGAACCCCAGCTCACTATCAGCAAATCCAAAATACTGAAGAAGGGCTTGTTTTAGCAAGTGCAAATACTATTAATTATTTTCTTAAAAATGAAAGAATTAGGCTAATCAGAGATGCCAGTCTCGAGCAAAATGGTACAACCATAACTGGAGATACGATTGACTATGACCTAAAAGCCGAAACTGTGAAAGCTTCTTCTGGGCGAAACAAGAAGAACCGGATAGAAATGGTTATTCCACCCACTAAATAACAAGGCCGCGTTTATGGCAGTACTCAGGGCTCTTAATCTCTCTAAAAGCTATAAAAAAAGACCTGTCATTCGGGATGTTTCGCTTTCAGTAGAAAGCGGTGCCATAGTTGGCCTGCTGGGGCCAAATGGTGCCGGGAAAACAACATGTTTTTATATGATAGTTGGCTTAATCACACAAGATGGCGGAGAAGTTTTCATTGGAGAGGAGAATATCACCAATCTGCCAATGCATGGGCGCGCAAAAAAAGGTATTGGTTATCTGCCCCAAGAGGCGTCTATATTCCGAAAGATGAGCGTAGAAAACAATATTTTAGCTATTCTAGAAACACGAGATGATCTCGATGACACTCAACGTAGAAATAAAACTAACGAATTGTTAGAAGAGTTTCATCTTACTCATATTCGAAATTCTGTGGGTCTCAGTCTCTCAGGAGGTGAACGCCGAAGAGTCGAAATTGCTAGGTCTCTGGCCACGGAGCCTAATTTTATTCTTCTTGATGAGCCTTTTGCAGGAGTCGATCCCATCTCCGTAAATGATATTAAACAAATTATTCGGCATCTGAAAAGTAAGGGGATTGGTGTTCTGATCACTGATCATAATGTACGTGAGACTCTCGACATCTGTGAGCATGCTTATATTGTCGGCGAAGGAAAAGTTATTGCAGAGGGGCAAGCTTCTGAGATAGTGGCCAACCAGCAAGTTCGAGAAATATATCTAGGCGAAGATTTTGTACTTTGATGACAATTACCACACTCAGTCTATTTCAAAAATTTCAACTATATTTAGTATTTTCTCAACTGAGGCATAAAAATTGCTTGTGCGACATCTCATGCTCAGATTAAACTTTTATTAGAATTCTTTATCCCTAAACTAGAGCTATCATAAAGTCCCATGAAGACAGGCCTGCAGTTAAATCTTACTCAAAATCTAGCAATGACCCCGCAGCTACAGCAGGCCATAAGGTTTCTTCAGTTATCCTCACTGGATCTCCTTCAAGAAATTCAACAAAGCCTATACAACAACCCACTTTTAGAACTTGAAGAAGAGACAGAAAATTTAGACATCCTTGAGCAAAAATCAACAAATGAATCCATAGACGTGTCTACCGAGGATCTAACTATAAGTGACTGGGAAGAAAAAATACCGGAAGAGCTGCCTCTCGATATCAAATGGGACGATATTTACGAACCAACTAACTATAAGACGGCCGAAAATACCGATTTTAGCGGAGATGAAGAGCTCGATCGAACCACTGACTCCCTCAAGAATCATTTAATATGGCAACTCCATCTAGCACCTTTCTCTAAGATAGAGTTCTTAATTGGAGAGCATATTATTGACTCGATTGACGAGAATGGAATGCTTGCTGTGGCGGCCGAGGATATCCAAGTATTGCTAGGTGGTACAACAAAACTTGAAGATGTGCATGCAGTGCTATATCAAATACAACAGTTTGATCCCCCAGGAGTCGGAGCAAGAACCCTCTCTGAATCACTGCTAATACAACTAAATCAGCTCTCAGAAAATACAGAATATTTAAATGAAGCCCGACTATTGGTGTCTGATTATATTAATCTGTTGGGCGAAAATAGCCATCAGCGACTCCAAAAAATTACCGGATATACCGCAGCAGTTATCAATGCGGCTGTATTCTTAATAAGAACTTTATCGCCTCATCCGGGGGACAGGTGGAATAACGAGCCCATAGGGTACATTGCACCTGATGCGCGTGTACATAAATCAAATGGATTCTGGCATGTATTGCTAAATGAGGATATCACACCAAAACTGAAAATTAATGAACAGTATGCATCTTTAGTCAGGCGAGGGGATTCCAGTCAAGAAAACGACTTTATAAAAAGCCATCTACAGGAAGCAAGATGGCTGATTCGAAGTATAGAGAATCGCAACGAAACTTTATTAAGGGTTGCTTCCTGCATCATCAAACAACAACAAGAATTTTTTGAACAAGGACCGATCGGTATGAAGCCTATGATTTTAGCGGATATAGCAGAAGAACTAGAACTTCATGAATCTACCATATCTCGGGTAACCACTCAAAAATACATAGATACGCCACTGGGCATCTTTGAGCTAAAATATTTCTTCTCAAGCCATGTAAAAACATCACACGGAGAAGAGTTTTCATCTACGGCAATTCGCGCTATCCTAAAAAGAATCGTCAGCACTGAAGATCCGGTGTGCCCTTTGAGTGACAGCAAGCTAACATTCTTGTTGACTGGAATGGGTATTCAGATTGCGCGCCGTACGGTTTCTAAATACAGAGAGAGCGCAGGAATTGCTACCTCTAATAAACGAAAATGCATCCAAGCATTATGCGATAAAAAATAAATGGAGACTCATATGCAGCTAACTATCAGCGGCCATCACCTAGCTATAACTGCCCCAATTAGAGAGTATGCTACAAACAAACTAGAAAAATTAGAGCGCCACCATAACCATATTACCAGCATTCATGTTATTGTCTCGGTAGAAAAACTGTTACAAAAAGCGGATGCCACTATACATATAAGTGGCGGAGAATTGTTTGCCGCCACCGAACACGAAGACCTATATGCAGCAATAGATTTACTTGCAGAAAAGCTAGATAGACAGCTTATTAAGCACAAAGAAAAACACCGAAAAAGATGACCACACATGAAGCTATCTGATCTAATTCCATTTGAAAATATTGTCACCAACGCTGCGGGAAAAAGCAAAAAAAGAATCTTAGAGGATCTCTCCCTCTTTCTTTCAGGTCGAATCAATGGTGTTGACTCAGAGAAATTGTATCAGGGCTTGCTTGCAAGAGAACGCCTGGGCAGCACGGGTATAGGAGAAGGGATAGCAATACCACATTGTCGGATGCCTGGATGCGAAAAAATTACAGCGGCTTTTTTTAAGCTAAATAGCCCGGTAGATTTTGACTCCACAGATAACATATTGGTTGATCTAGTCTTTGCTTTAGTTGTCCCCGAGGAGGAACATAACGCACACCTAGATGCGCTGTCATCCATTGCAGAATTACTACAGGATAAAAAAACCTGCGAAATACTAAGGAATTCTTCATCCAAGGAAGTGTTTTATCAGGCGATCAAAAATGGAGGAGCTAAGAAAAAATGAGGCTCATAATTGTCAGCGGGCGGTCTGGTTCTGGTAAAAGTACAGCCCTTAATATGCTAGAAGATGCTGATTTCTCATGCATAGATAATCTGCCTGCTAAACTTCTTCTTGGGTTGATCGAACACGCATCTCACTTTAAAAAAAGCCATCGACATAATAATCTGGCCGTAGGGATTGATGCAAGAAGTCTGGAGAATGACTTAACCCAACTACCAGAAATTCTTAACCAAATTAAAAATTATGAAGTGAGCTATGAAATAGTATTTCTCGATGCATCTAACGATGTGTTGATTCAACGTTTCAGTGAAACAAGTCGAAAACACCCGCTAAGTTCCAATAAAGTAGCGATCAAAGAGGCTATATTGTTAGAAACAAAGCTGCTGGACTCTGTTTCTACCTTAGCAGATCGCAAAATTGACACTAGCAACATGAATCTCCATCAGCTCAGGAGTGTTATAAAAAAACAGTTAATTCCAAGCAATGAAAATACCACTTCTATCCTATTTGAATCTTTTGCATTTAAGTATGGCGTGCCAACTGATGCAGATTTTGTTTTTGATGTTCGTTGCCTGCCAAATCCATATTGGAACATTGAGTTACGAGGTTGCAATGGCAATGAAAGCCCAATCATTAAATTTTTTGAGCAAGAAAAAGAAGTATCTCAAATGTTGTCAGATATCAGCGTCTTTCTGACATGCTGGCTTCCAAAATTTCAAGAAACCAATCGCAGCTATGTCACTATTGCAATTGGTTGCACTGGAGGACAGCATCGCTCTGTATATATTAGCAACATGCTAAAAAAAATCTTTCAAAAAGATTATACCAACACTCAGGCATGGCATAGAGAGTTGAGCTAACTTAATAGGTAACCTAATAATTAATATGTCACAATCAATAAGCACAAAGCTCACTATTATTAACAAACTAGGCCTTCATGCTCGTGCAGCAGCACAGCTGGCATCTACCGCGAATAAATACAGCTGCACTATAAAAGTAGGTCGAAGCCAAGATAAGCTAGTGGATGCCAAAAGTGTAATGTCCTTGTTATTGCTTGCAGCAAGCAACGGTGCAATCTTATACTTTGACATTCAGGGAAGTGACGCAAAAAAAGCATATAAAGATATAGAGCAATTGCTAGCCAACCGATTTAACGAGGCGCAATAAAACCACATGCCTCTTGGCAAGAAATATGCAATGACCGCTGTAAATTTTAAGCACCCGCCTATAAACTATTGCTTGGTCTATAGCGATAGCCAAGGACACCTCTCCAATGCAGGGACATAACGAAAAAGTTAGCCAGCTCTCTCAGCTTGCGAGCATTCACGAGCTAATGGACTCCAGTGATGTTCGCTTGCTGAGCTACATGCTTAACCACTTGACACCTGCTGATATTGCCCACCAAATAGAGTCAGCGCCGCCTAAAGCACGCCGAGTTCTGTGGGATCTGATCGATAAAGAGCTTGAAGGTCAAGTAATAGGAGAGTTGAGCGAAGAGCTTAGTGGGGAAATTCTCAAGGAAATGGAGAGCCATGAAGTAGCTTCTCTGACAGAAGGTCTAGATCCAGACGATATAGCAGATATTCTTCAGCAACTACCTGAAAAAGTCATTCCAGAAGTACTACAGGCAATGAGCGCACAAGATCGGCTTCGAGTCGAAAGTATTCTTAGTTATGCCGAAGATACAGCTGGCGGCCTAATGAATACTGATACCATTACTGTAAGGCCAGACATAACAATTGATGTTGTATTGCGCTACTTAAGACGCCATGAAGAGCTTCCTAATACCACTGATAGCATATTTGTAGTCAATAGAGAGGATTCTCTTCTAGGTATTCTACCTCTTGGTAAATTGTTGACCTCCAGCCCAGATATCACGGCCAGAGAAGTCATGGTTGCTAGAACTGAGGGCATCTATGCAGATATGCCTGATTCCGAGGTTGCGCACTTATTTAAAAAAAATGATTGGGTGTCCGCTCCAGTAACAAATCAAGAAAATAAATTATTAGGGCGCATCACTATTGATGACGTGGTTGACGTGATGAGTGATGAAGCCGACCATTCCCTGCTTAGTCTAGCGGGACTGAGTGATGAGGAGGGGACATTTACCTCTATTGGACGAACAGCTCCCAGAAGAGCAGTTTGGCTTGGCATTAATTTAATGACTGCCATTTTGGCCTCTTCGGTAATTAATATTTTTGAAGCTACAATCGAAAAGGTAGTAGCGTTAGCCATACTAATGCCCATTGTGGCAAGCATGGGAGGAGTCGCGGGCAGTCAAACGCTTACTGTTGTTATTCGCGGCATGGCATTAGGCCAGGTCGGCCGGAGCAATCTACGATGGCTGCTAAGCAAAGAATTTGCTGTAGGTGCGCTAAACGGGATACTTTGGGCGTTAGTAATGGGTGGAGTCGCAGCGTTCTGGTTTAAAGATCCCATCATTGCTGTAATTATTTCTTCAGCGATGGCTATCAACCTAATCGTAGCTGCATTGGCTGGAGCCACACTTCCGGTAATTCTAAAGTCTTGTCGAATTGATCCCGCTCTAGCGGGAACTGTTGCATTAACAACAATTACTGATGTGGTTGGCTTCTTTTCTTTTCTAGGGCTAGCTACAATATTTTACGGTTAATCGTATATGACTGACAAACCAATCACTAACTCTGATCTATTCATAGACCTAGTAGAAAAAAATCCTATTGAGTCTATCGTCAAAAGTAAGTCTGCCCTAAAACGTGAAATGACCAATTTGCAAAAGATTGGCGAAAAGCTTATTAATCTCTCTCCTGGAAAACTAGCAAAAATTCCAATGCCAGAAGAGCTTTTCGAAGCGGTAATGCTGGCAAGGCGCCTCAAAAATCGTGAGGGGAAACGCAGACAAATGCAATATATTGGAAAATGTATGCGATCTGCTGATAGCCAAAAAATTATAGCGGCACTTGAATCCTTTGACCATCAGAGTGAAGGCTTTCGGCAAGAGCAGCTAAGATTAGAGCAATGGCGGGATCGACTTATCGCTGAAGGAGACAGAGCTATTAGCGAGCTAATGCTAGAGTCACCAGAGATAGATAGACAGCATTTAAGGCAACTGGTTCGGCAGGCACACAAAGAAGCTGCTGAAAACAAGCCTCCTGCTGCAAGCAGGAAAATTTTTGCATACCTTCGAGATAACTAAAGGATGTTAGAACTTAGGGGCTCGTTTTCGCTCATTTTCTGTGAGCAACTTCTTGCGTATACGAACTGATTTTGGTGTCACCTCTACTAGCTCGTCATCTTGAACGAACTCAAGTGCTTGCTCTAGGCTATGATGTATAGGCGGAGACAAGACCAAATTTTCATCTGTCCCAGCAGCACGTATATTAGTTAATTGCTTAGCTTTTGTTGGGTTAACAGGCAGATCATTGCTACGAGCATGGAGACCTATAACTTGTCCCTCATAAACTTCAGCGCCATGACCAAGAAAAAGGCGTCCGCGTTCTTGTAAATTGAACAGAGCGTACGCCAAAGTCTTTCCTCTCACCATTGAGACTAAAACGCCATTTTGGCGTTTAGCTAAATCTCCTTGTTTGGCTGGACCATAACGATCAAAAATACTGGTCATTATACCCGAACCACTGGTCATCGTTAGAAATTGCGAACGAAAACCAATGAGTCCACGAGAAGGCACTATGAACTCTAGGCGAACCCTTCCTTTCCCGTCCATCTCCATATTTCCAAGCTCAGCCCTACGCAGACCAAATTCTTCCATTACAGAGCCTTGGTGTTGTTCCTCAACATCAATAACTACCTGTTCAAACGGCTCAAGAATTTCACCATCAACTTCTTTCGTAATAACCTCTGGTCTTGACACTCCCAGCTCAAATCCCTCACGACGCATATTTTCAATCAAGACCGATAAATGCAATTCGCCGCGGCCAGAAACAACAAATTTATCTGGCGTATCGCCCTGCACCACCCTTAATGCAACATTATGGATTAGCTCTTGCTCTAGGCGCTCTTTTATATTGCGAGAAGTGACAAACTTTCCTTCAAGGCCGGCAAAAGGAGAATTATTTACCTGAAACGTCATGCTTACCGTTGGCTCATCAACTGTCAGAGGTGTCAAGGCTTCTGGGTGATCTGGACTGCATATTGTGTCAGAAATATTGAGCTTATCGATTCCTGTGACACACACGATCTCACCCGCTTCCGCCTCAATAACATCTACACGCTCAAGACCACTATAGCCCATAACTTGAAGAACTCTACCTTTGCGAGAGACTCCTTCGCTGTCGACTATAACAATTTGCTCGTTAGGCTTTAATTTTCCACGAGTGATCCTACCCACACCAATAACGCCAACATAGCTATTGTAGTCTAATGCGCTGATTTGCATTTGGAGGGGGCCGTCCCTATTGACCGCCGGAGACCTAACCTTGTCTACTATCATTTGCAAAAGAGGCGCCATATCTTCTGCCAAAGACTCAGGTTCATGACCAGCAACCCCATTCAAAGCAGAAGCAAATATTATAGGGAAGTCCATCTGTTCATCAGTAGCGCCTAATCTGTCGAATAAATCGAACACCTGATCTACGACCCAATGAGGCCTTGCACCCGGGCGATCAACTTTATTTACAACCAAAATAGGGTTTAATCCTTGCTCAAAAGCTTTCTGGGTAACAAACCGAGTTTGAGGCATTGGTCCATCTACAGCGTCCACCAATAATAAAACTGAATCAACCATTGAGAGCACACGCTCAACTTCTCCCCCAAAATCAGCATGCCCAGGGGTATCTACAATATTGATATTATATCCATTCCACTTGAGAGCTGTATTTTTAGCAAGAATAGTTATACCGCGCTCTCTTTCTTGGTCGCTTGAATCCATTATTCGCTCTGAATTCATATCTTTTCGATCGAGAGTGCCCGATTGCTGAAGAAGCTTATCAACTAAAGTGGTTTTACCATGATCAACATGGGCAATAATGGCAATATTCCGAAGATTTTCAATCACAAGACTGATCCTAGGTTGGGAAAAAAACGGCATTATACTGACCTGAGCTATCTGGAGATAGCAAAATGCATGAAAATGCTCACTTTAATTTTTTTAAACTTAAAAAATACCGTATTAATTACAGTTAATGCTTGCATGACATGCTGTAGAAACAACCCAAGCCAAATGGAAAAAATAAAGTGGTTTACAAAATATACCAATAAATGCACTATAAATGATCTTAAATTGCACCATAAATGGTCTTTATGGCACCCTAACAGTGCAATTATATTTTCTAGGGCGCTATGATTGGGTCTGTTGACCAATTATAGTGTTGGCACAATTTTTGCTTTGATAACTAGTAGGATAGCAGTAAAAATTACAGCTAATATCTAGAACAAAAGATCACCAATGAAACATTTTTATATTGTAGCTAGGCATACTTAAATTTGGAGGAACAAATGTCACAAACTAAAAAACTTATTACAGAAAGTGAAGCGCGCTGGGTAGATCTTCGCTTTACGGATACAAGAGGGAAAGAGCAGCATGTTTCTTTTCCATCTAAAGATGTAGATGACGAATTTTTTAAAGTCGGCAAAATGTTTGATGGCTCATCAATTGAAGGCTGGAAAGGTATAAATGAGTCAGATATGATCTTAATGCCTGATGATACAACGGCTATTCTGGATCCATTTACTGACGAAGCAACCATAATTATCCGTTGTGATATTATTGAGCCTTCTACCATGAGGTCCTATGATCGCGATCCTCGCTCTGTTGCAAAACGAGCCGAAGAATATCTAGCTACAACCGGATTAGGCGACACTGCGTTCTTTGGCCCAGAGCCAGAATTCTTTGTTTTTGATGATGTAAAGTGGGGCTCCAATATAAGCGGTTCTTTCTACAAAATTAACTCTGAAGAAGGGGCATGGTCTTCTGGTTCTGACTACTCAGATGGCAACATGGGCCATCGTCCTGGGGTCAAAGGGGGCTATTTTCCAGTGCCGCCAGTAGACAGTCTACATGATCTTAGAACTGCAATGTGTTCGGCAATGGAACAAATGGGACTAGACATTGAAGTGCATCATCATGAGGTGGCTACCGCTGGGCAGTGCGAAATTGGGGTAAAATTTAACACTCTCGTCAAAAAAGCTGATGAAGTTCAAATTCTCAAATACTGTGTACATAATGTTGCTCACGCCTATGGAAAAACTGCGACATTTATGCCCAAACCTCTTGTGGGTGACAATGGTTCCGGTATGCATTGTCATCAATCTTTCTGGAAGAATGGCGAAAATGCTTTTGCAGGAAATGGTTATGCTGGATTAAGCGAAACTGCACTTTACTATATCGGGGGAATAATCAAGCATGCCAAAGCCTTAAATGCTTTTGCAAATGCGTCCACCAATTCTTATAAGCGCCTAATTCCAGGGTTTGAGGCTCCAGTAATGCTTGCCTATTCAGCTCGAAATCGCTCAGCGGCACTACGTATTCCTTATGTTGATTCACCCAAAGGAAAGCGTGTAGAGCTCCGATTTGGTGACCCAACAGCAAATCCCTACTTAATGTTTGCCTCTATGCTTATGGCCGGGATTGATGGAGTCATAAACAAAATACACCCAGGCGAGCCTGCAGATAAAGACCTTTATGACTTATCTCCAGAAGAAGGCGCCTTAATTCCACAAGTGGCCGGAAGCCTAAGGGAGGCTCTGGAGGCTCTGGATAATGACAGAGATTTCTTAACGAAAAGTGGGGTCTTTACGGATGAAATGATAGATGCCTACATTGAATTAAAAATGCAAGATGTATACCGCGTAGAACATACAACTCATCCAGTTGAATTTGATATGTATTATTCTGTGTAAAAGCTGCAATCTGGCAAGTCGGGTTGAGAATCTTTACGGCCCGACTTGCTGGCACTTAAGTAAAAAATAGCGATATAAAAAAACCAAGTCTTTAGGGAGTTTTCGTAATCTCTGTTATTCGCTAACATGCAAGAAACCAAACTTATAGCCAGCTACAATGATGAAAAAAGATAATCTACAGAATCTACTTTTAGACAGTCTTAGCGTATCCATTATCTTGTTAGATGAAAAGCTAACGATTTCCTATTTAAATCCTTCAGCAGAAAATCTTTTCGATGCAAGCTCGATTCGCATCATTGGATTACCAATATTAAATTTCTTACAGCCCGACCAAAAATGCTCTTTAGGGGAGGTAGTACATTTATGCTCTCTGGATAAAGCATTGAAGGAGGCTCAACCCTTTACGCAGAGAGAAGCCAGCCTGCAGCTTTTAAATAGTCGTCACATCACTACTGATCTTACCGCCTCTCCTATTGTCTGGGGCCAAGAAAAAATGCTTTTGCTGGAGCTGCAGCCAATAGAAAGGCTACTACAACTAAGTAAAGAAAACGAGCTGCTATCTACGCATGATGCTACACGCAGTATAGTCCGCGGTCTTGCGCATGAAATAAAAAACCCTCTCGGGGGGATTAAAGGTGCAGCGCAGTTACTCTCTGATGATCTAAGCAGCCAGCCAGAGCTTCTCGAGTTTACTGACATCATCTCTAGTGAGACTGATCGTTTATGCAGCCTAGTCGATCGACTACTTGGGTCAAATGCTCTACCTAAACTCTTGCCCACTAACATACATGAAGTGCTTGAGTACATCGTCTCGCTGACAGAAAAAGAAACGCTGGGCTACATAGAAGTAGAAAGAAACTACGATCCAAGTATTCCAGAAATCAATGGCGATAGAGGGCAGCTAATCCAGGCATTGTTAAATATTACCCGTAATGCTGTCCAAGCATTAAAAAACAGCGTGCAAAAAACCCCAAGAATTTGGATAAGAACTCGTATTGAAAGGAACTTCACCATTAGAGGCGTCAACCATAGAATGGTTTGCTGCGTTGAAATTATTAATAATGGCCCAGACATACCAGAAGAAATCCTTAATAGTATTTTTTTTCCAATGATCAGTGGCAGGCCGGAAGGCACCGGTCTTGGTTTATCGATCGCTCAGTCAGCTGTTGATGTTCATCGCGGTCTTATTAGATGTGAAACTTCAGTCGATAAAACTACTTTTTATGTGTACTTACCCTTAGGCTAATAAAATGAAACATACTGTTTGGGTTGTTGATGATGATCGATCTATTCGATGGGTAATAGAAAAAGCGCTGGCTAGGGCAGGCATTATGGTGACGAGCTTTGAAAAGGGTAGCAATTTACTTAATGAGCTGAACAAGTCAACCCCTGATACTATAATCAGCGATATAAGAATGCCAGGGATTGATGGTTTGCAGTTATTAAAAAAAATTCACTCCTCGAACCCAGCTCTGCCAGTTATTATAACTACTGCTCACTCAGATCTTGATAGTGCAGTTGCAGCATACCAGGGAGGCGCCTTTGAGTATGTACCGAAGCCCTTTGACATCAAAGAACTTGTCGCTGTAACGCTACGCGCAATTAGTTTTGCTCAAGAACAAAAAAATAATCTTATTCCAGAAAAAAAAACTTCCAGCCATAACAGTGAAATCATTGGAGAGGCTCCTTCCATGCAGGAGGTTTTTCGTGCCATAGGAAGACTATCAAATTCCAATATAACCGTTTTGATAAACGGGGAATCAGGAACTGGAAAAGAGCTTGTAGCTAAGGCGTTACATGATAATAGTCCGCGAAAAAATAATCGATTTATTGCACTTAACATGGCTGCAATTCCTCATGACCTAATAGAATCTGAACTTTTCGGTCACGAGAAAGGTGCATTCAGCGGTGCAACTCATCGGAGAGAGGGTCGCTTTGAGCAAGCAAATGGCGGCACCCTCTTCCTTGATGAAATTGGGGATATGCCAGCAGAAGCACAAACAAGACTCCTTCGAGTGCTTTCAAATGGAGAATTTTACCTTGTAGGCGGCCACACACCTATAAAAGTTGATACCCGAATTATTGCTGCAACCCATCAAAATTTAGAAGATCTAGTTTTGCAGAAGCGATTTAGAGAGGATCTGTTTCACCGATTAAATGTTATCCGAATCCACCTTCCAAAACTAGCAGACCGTCGAGAAGACATTCCTAAACTAATGAAGCACTTTTTAGAGGCGGCCTCTATAGAATTAGAAGGTGAGGCTAAAGCTCTTTCCCCTGAAGCGGAGGAGCACATGTGCAATCTCCCATGGGAAGGCAATGTCAGGCAGCTCGAAAACGTATGTCGCTGGATTACAGTAATGGCTCCCGGTCGAGAGGTGTATATTGACGATCTTCCTCCAGAATTTTTAATTGCATCAAAAGACGTGTCTAATACCTTCAGTTCATGGGAAGAGCAGCTCAAAATCTGGGCAAAAAACGAATTAGCTTCTGGCAATACTGATATTCTTGCGAGAGCAACAGTAAGCTTTGAACAGATATTAATCGAAGCAGCGCTAACTCATACTGGAGGCAGGAAGAAAACTGCTGCCGAACTTCTTGGCTGGGGCAGAAACACTCTAACCCGAAAAATAAAAGAACTTCATATAATTGAACATAGCGATCAGCCAAAGTGACAACCGCTTCTAAAAACTTCGACCCTTAGTGTGCTGAAGCGGCTTATGTCTTTATAACTGGCAAGCTTTGATTTTTCCATTCCATCATGCCACCGCTTAGTCTTAGCACACTAAATCCTTGTTGCTGAAGTGTACGCCCTATAGCTCCCGACTGTTGTCCAACCTTATCGGCAACAATAAGTGCTTTTCCACGATATTTTTCTAGCTCAGATATACAGTCACTTAGCTTGCTATTGGGGATATTAATAGCGCCCGCAATGTGTCCTGCATTGAATTCTCTTGCATCACGAACGTCGAGCAATACAGCCTCATCCGCATTAATCATTCGAGTGACTACATGAGGGGAGATGCTCTTTCCGCTTTTAGCGCGTTCATTTATAGCAAACAAATAAAGTAACGCCATGAAGATACTAACAAGCACCCATTGCTCGCTTATAAAATTAAAGAATTCCAAAATATAAAGCTCCGCTTGTTATTTTTCACAGAATACAAAACAATAAAATAGCCAAATTATACACAGCGAACCCTATAACAGGAAACCATGATTGGCGCTAATTGCTCTTTGCCGGTAAGATTCTTAATTAGCATCTTTGAAAAAAACAACAGAGCCCAAAAAGTCATGACTAAACCGAAAAAACCGCTACTCCTTTTGATAATAGATGGATACGGATACAGTGAAAATAAAAAACATAATGCTATCCATAGTGCGAGAACACCCACCCTAGACAATCTCTGGAAGACCTGTCCCCACAGCCTCATAGGCACATCAGGAATTGCCGTAGGTCTTCCTGAGGGGCAGATGGGAAATAGTGAGGTCGGCCATGTTACTTTGGGTTCTGGGCGAATAGTACATCAAAATCTATCTAAGATTAACAATGCCATCACAAATGGAGATTTTTTCATTAATCCGGCTTACATAAACGCTATAGATAAAGCAGTTGCCAAAGATACGGCAGTGCACATTCTTGGTCTGCTTTCTGCGGGTGGAGTGCATAGCCACGAGGATCACATAAACAGCATTATTAGGCTAGCTGCACAAAGAGGGGCAAAAAAAGTTTATTTGCATGCATTTTTAGATGGCAGAGACAGCCCGCCAAGAAGTGCCGAGGTCTCGCTAAGGGTTACAGATTCTGTCTTTTTAGATTTAGGCGTCGGACGCATTGCTAGTATATGTGGTCGATTTTATGCCATGGATAGAGACCAAAGATGGGATCGCTTAAAGGCAGCCTATGACATGTTGACGAAAGCCTCGCCGGAAAATCAGGCTTCAAGCTCAATTGAGGCGCTGCACGCCAGCTACAAAGATGGTCAAAGTGATGAATTTGTCCAACCTACTGCAATCTGCGCTAAAGGCGAGAATCACGTCACCATCAAAGATGATGATGTGGTTATTTTCATGAATTTTCGTCCAGATAGAGCAAGGCAAATAACCCATGCCTTTGTTGACAACAGTTTTTCTGGGTTTGATAGGACTGTAAGGCCTTTGCTAGCTGACTTTGTAACGACCGCAGAATACTCGTCGGATATAGCGGCGTCAGTAGCATTTCCTCCAGAAGGCATCAGTAACTCACTGGGCGAGCATCTAGGTAAGCTAGGGAAAACTCAATTAAGGATCGCCGAGACTGAAAAATATGCACATGTAACTTTTTTCTTTAGTGGCGGACAAGAAAGTTTCTTTGACGGAGAGTCAAGAATACTGATACCTTCTCCAAAAGTTGCTACTTACGACCTCAAGCCTGAAATGAGCGCTCACGAGCTTACACAAAAACTCCTAGAAGCAATTAATAGTGGCGACTATGACGCCATTATTTGTAACTACGCCAACTGTGACCAAGTTGGCCATAGCGGTGTTTTTGATGCAGCGGTTAAAGCAGTAGAGGTAATCGATGAATGCATCGAAAAAGTAACACTAGCAATCAGAAATGTCGGGGGGCAATGCCTCATTACTGCTGACCATGGTAATGTAGAACAGATGTTTGACGAAGATACCAGACAAGCTCATACACAGCATACGATCTTCCCTGTGCCTCTAATTTACGTAGGAGATAGAAAAATTTCTCTACTCCCCAGTGGTGCGTTATCAGATATTTCCCCCACCATCCTGACCCTTATGGATTTACCTCAACCAATAGAAATGACAGGGCAGTCTTTAGTTAAAACTCATTAATCTATTTCGGTCAGCGATAATGAATCTAAAGCAGTTATTAAAATCAGCGGCATTGACGCTCATGCTAATCGCGCCAACATTAGCAGAAGACTCGGGCACTCTGCAACATCTCAACAAGCTTAAGAGTGACATTCTGCACCTAAAACAATTCTTAGAGGGGGATGAAAAACATCAAGAATCACTTAACGACAAGCTTAAAAATACTGAACTAAATTTAGCAGACTTAAGCGTTAAGATCAAAATCTTAGAGGGAAAGTTAAAAAATTTAAATCTTGAGCTTAAGGCGCTCCGTGTAGAAGATGCTGCCTTAAAAATATCCCTGCAAAGCCAAAAAAAATTGATAGTAAGCTATATTACCTCTTTGCACCGTCAGGGTGGCCAAGAGCCGATAAGGTTATTGTTGAGTCAAAAAAATCCACAGAGTATTAGTAGAACTCTTGAGTACTATAATTATTTTTTACGCGCTAGGGGTGAAAAAATAAACACCTACAAATCAATCATTCAAGAGTTAGCAAGTATTGAAAAATCAATTTTCAACCGACAAGCTAAACTCCTAGAAAATCGCTCCAAGCTTAAAAAAATTACAAAAAATCTACTAACAGCGCAGCAACATAGAAAAAAGATCGTAAAAAGTCTCAATAAAAAAATTTACTCATCTCAAACGAAGTTGAGCACACTAAATAACGAGCGAAGTAGGCTAGAATCTATATTCATGGATGCGGAGAAAAGCACCCAAAACCTCCCCGCTTCCTCTATTGAAAAAACTTTTGCAGCAAGCAAGGGTAAATTGCCTTGGCCTACAAATGGACAGTTAAGTAACCGTTACGATCCTTTGATGGGCTCTGAATTGCACTCAAAAGGGTGGCTTTTGAGTGCAATAGAGGGAGCGCTAGTTAGTGTTATCCATGATGGGGAAATTATCTTTTCAGGCTATCTTAAAAATCATGGCTTACTGGTCATAGTTAACCATAATAATGGGTATATGACTCTTTATGCTCACAATCAAGTTCTTCTAAAAAAAACAGGGGACTGGGTTCTAAAAGGAGAGAATATTTCTAGAGTTGGAAATACTGGAGGCCAAGAGAAACATGCTCTTTACTTTGAAGTGCGCCAAAACGGGAAGCCCTCAAATCCAAAAATTTGGCTGAAGAAAAAATCACCTAGGCTTTCCCATGCAAAAGAAGCCCTAAATTAACCAGGATAAAATTATGTCCAAAGCCCAAGCTATTATTTTTTCTTTTATTTTATTTTTACCATCTTATATGTTTTCTAATTGCATTCAGGCAAAAGAAACTCAAGAGGCGTCCCGCCTACCACTTGAAGAGTTACGTCATTTTACTCAGACCTTCGAAAGAATCCGACAAGAATACATAGAAGAAGTCGACGACAAAAAATTACTTGAAATGTCCATAAAAGGCCTTCTTGGCTCTCTGGATCCTCATTCTGAGTATCTAGATGAACAAGCTTTTTCTTTATTAGAGGAGCATTCCTCAGGTGAATTTGGAGGCCTAGGAGTTGAAGTAAGCTTAGAAAAAGGAGCTATTAGAGTCATCTCTCCAATCGATGGAACTCCTGCATATAGAGCGGGAATATTACCAGGAGATTTGATTATCAAGCTAGATTCAAATGCTGTGCAAAACATGACTTTTGGCGAAGCCATTGAAGTAATGCGTGGACCAAAAGGGTCTACGTTGCTACTAACAATTGTCCGAGGACGAGCAGATGCTCCGATTGAAATCAGCGTTGAACGCGATATTATTCATGTAAGTAGCGTGCGTAGTGAAATACCAAGATCTGGCTTTGGATACATTAGAATTGCACAATTTCAAGAAAATACAGGCCAACAATTCAAAAAAGCATTGTCAGATCTATCTGAAAAAGATAGTCAGCTAAAAGGGGTAGTTCTAGATTTACGCAATAATCCAGGAGGCCTGCTTACCACCTCCATAGAGGTTGTAGACGCAGTCCTAGATGGAGGGTTAGTAGTTTACACCGAAGGTCGGGGGGCCAAATCAAGTGCAAGCTATCAGGCTTCTTCGGGCGACAGATTAAACGGGTTGCCTATGGTGGTGCTTATAAATGAAGGCTCAGCCTCCGCAGCAGAGATTGTTGCAGGTGCCCTCCAGGACCATGGTCGAGCACTCATACTCGGGACCAATAGCTTCGGTAAAGGCTCTGTTCAGACAATCTTTCCTTTAGGGAATAATCGTGGAATGAAGCTAACCACTGCACGTTACTTCACTCCAAACAAAAGGTCCATTCAAGCCTTGGGGATAAAGCCAGATATTATAGTTCAACCTGCCGACATAAAGGTATGGAAGAAGAATAGTGTGGGCATAAAAGAGGCAAATTTACCAAGACACCTAAGTAGTCCATTAGGTCAAAAAAATCCCAAAGAAAAGGAGGTTACCATCAGCGACAATCAACTCCATGATGCTTTGAATTTACTACAGGGTTTACATTTGCTAGGCAAAACACAGCCTGAGTCATAAAAATACCCAGCATTTTGATGTAAATTTAAAGTCTCACTTCAATACCTTTTGCAGACATATATGACTTAGCTTCAGGAATTGTATGTTCACCAAAATGAAAAATGCTAGCTGCAAGAACTGCATCGGCTTTTCCTTCAAGAATGCCGTCCACTAAGTGCTGCAAATTACCAACGCCGCCTGAAGCAATAACAGGGATATCTACTGCTGTGCTAACAGCTCGAGTAAGAGCAAGATTAAAGCCATTCTTAGTTCCATCGTTATCCATGCTCGTCAATAAAATTTCTCCTGCTCCATAACTGGCCATTTTGTTGACCCAGACTAACACATCAATTCCAGTCGTATTGCGTCCACCATGAGTAAACACCTCCCAGCGTAAAGGCTCGCCCTTTGCGCTTACCTGTTTAGCGTCAATTGCCACAACAATGCACTGTGAACCAAAACGATCTGCCGCAGCTTGAACGAATTCTGGGGTTTTTACAGCTGCAGAATTAATACCTACTTTATCAGCACCAGCATTGAGTAATGCTCTAATATCAATCAATGATCGCACGCCGCCGCCAACCGTAAGAGGAATAAATACCTCGCTCGCTATCTTTTCCACCGTGTGGATCATAGTATCTCGACCCTCATGGCTTGCTGTGATGTCTAAAAAAGTTATTTCATCAGCCCCATGGTTGTTATAGCGCTTAGCTATTTCAACAGGGTCTCCAGCATCCCGTATATCCAAAAACTGGACGCCCTTCACTACTCGACCTTTATCAACATCGAGACAGGGTATGATTCGCTTTGCCAATGACATAGAACAACCTTGATACAATTTTTTTTAAAAAAATATTTCAAAAAAACAAATAACTAAAGCCTAGCTCTTATTTTTATCAAATAAGTGCCCTAATTTTCCAGCTTTTACAGCCAGGTATGCTTCATTGTGTGGATTTTGGCCAGTTTGTAATGCAATTCGCTCTGAGACAACAATTCCCATCTCTTCCAGTGCTTGAACCTTTTTAGGATTGTTTGTCAGTAAACGTACATTATCAATCTCAAAATGCTCAAAAATAGACTGACACATGCTGTAGTCTCGCATATCTGGATCAAAGCCCAGCTGCTCGTTTGCCTCGACAGTGTCCGCACCCTCGTCTTGGAGGTGATATGCCTTAATTTTGTTGAGTAGGCCGATGCCTCTACCCTCTTGACGCAAATAAAGTACCGCACCCCTACCTTCTTTGGCAATAAGGCGCATAGCTTCTTCTAGTTGAGACCCACAATCACAACGAAGACTAAACAATGAATCGCCAGTGAGGCATTCAGAATGAATTCTCACTAAAACAGAACCCGCACCAGAAATTGGCCCTAGCGAGAGGACAATATGCTCTTTATCTTTAGCGGCATCATGAAAGCCGTGCAACTCAAACATCCCCCATCGGGTTGGCAGCTGCGATTTCTGTATAAAATCTAAGGACACTAGTTACTCCAACATAAACGTAATTTAGCCAAGGTTGCTCATTTTAACCATGATGCATAGCGAGTAAAGGACTTTAAGCCACTAGCTACTTTGTCCCACATCAACAGGTTCAGCGATTAAGCATACCAAAATTGTTTTTTCTTATAGAATCTTGATTGTTAAAAACAACACCAACCAAGTTAAGGCGCCAGCGACCAAATCATCTAACATTATACCTAAGCCTCCGGTTATATTCTTATCCAGCCAGCTAATAGGCCAAGGCTTCCATATATCAAACAGCCTGAAAATCAAGAAGCCCGCTAACACCCAAGCCCAAGAGACTGGGATTATAGTCAATGCCAGCCAAAGCCCGACCATTTCATCCCAGACAATACCGCCATGATCATGAACGCCTAAATCACTAGCAGTTTTTCCGCAAATATAAACCCCCGCCAACGCAGCTACAGTGACAGTCGCCAAGTATGAAGTTAATGGCAATTCTGCTAGCAGGCACCAAAACAGGAGCCCCATTACGGTGCCTGCTGTCCCTGGCGCTTTAGGCAATAATCCGCTACCAAAACCAAATGCCAACAAGTGGATTGGATTACGAATTAATTGCTGAAAGGTTGGTATAGTTGTTTTCATTTGGGTGCCTTTATTTCTAAATCATCTTACCTGCTTGCAACATACCTGTTCAAAATGACATAAAGAGCGCTTAAAAGTGCTGATAGCCAGATTTTTTTAGCTCCACTGCCTGTCCTCGGCTATCAAAACAACGGACTCCTGGTATTTTCGACATCTTGCCAATATAAACTGCATTCAATTCTCTACTGCTAATCATGGATTCTATTAAATCTTTATTTCTATTGGGTACAGTAAAACATAACTCATAATCATCTCCACCAAATAACACCCAATCCTCAATATAGCTTGGCTCTGCTAGAGCCAAAAGCCAGGAAGCAATGGGGAGGCGATCAAGCTCTATATTGGCACCCAAACCTGAAGATTTAGCGATATGACCAAGATCTGCAATCAAGCCGTCCGAAATATCTATAGCGGCAGATGCTAAATCTCGCAAATAGGCGCCTTCTTTCAGGCGCGGTTCAGGCCTATAGAATCTCTGTAGCAGACGATTAAGAGTGTCTTTAGTTGCAATGCGAGCAAGGTCACTAGTCGCATCAAAGAGAGAAAGAGCTGCAGCTCCTTCGCCAAGTGAACCTGTTATATAAATACTGTCTCCCTCCTGGGCACCACCTCGAATAAGTGGCTTTCCTTGAGAAACAGTACCAAGCACTTGAATAGTTATCGACAAAGGTCCCGCTGTTGTGTCACCGCCAACCAAGGCACAACCAAAACTCAATGCATCAGTAAGCAGTGCTTGTGAAAACTGATGCAACCAGCTATCGCTGACCTCTGGTAAAGTTAACGCCAAGGTAAACCAATGAGGATCCGCACCCATAGCGGCAATATCACTTAGATTGACCCGCAAAGAACGATGAGCAATATCAGCAGGGGAGGCCCTGACTGGAAAATGAATACCTTCAACTAATGTATCTACAGTAACTGCAAGTTGCTTACCTTTAGGTATATCTAGAATAGCGCAATCATCGCCAACACCCAAAGAAATGCCTTGGCTTTCCCCTAAAGACGAAAAGTATTTTTGTATAATTGAAAATTCATCTAGTGGCACTTCTGAGAACTCATAAAATTAGTCCTGACTAAGAATCGTTCAGACAGAATTTAAGAATATTAAACAACATCATGTCTGTCAGACATACAATATCTTTTACTATTTGGCGCGTGCTTGGCTTTTAATCTCTAGATCGCGCTTATCTATGGCCACCTTATCAAGAATTCCATTAATATATTTGTAGGTATCGGTTGGACCAAATTTTTTGGCCAAATTTACCGCTTCATTAATGGCCACCCTATAAGGTACATCAATCCTAAAGCATAGCTCATAGGAGCCAATCCTCAGCAAAGCCCTAGATACAGGATCTAAATCCTTGAATTTCCGATCAAGGTGTCCCTCATAAGCAGCATCCACATCAATCAGCTTGCTTGGTATGCCATACAATAATTCTTTAAAGAACTCAGTATCTACTTTATCCATATTGTTGTCAGTAGCAAATTCAACCTCTATGCAGCTAATCTCAGAACCAGAAATTTCCCACTGATAAAAGGCCTGAACCAAAAGCTCTCTTGCTTTTTTTCTAGTTGAAGGCAAAAACATTACAATGATCCAAGTTTAGAAAATAAAGAAATCATTTCTAATACGGTTAATGCTGCTTCTTTTCCCTTGTTTTCGTTCTCACTGTCGTTAAAAATTACGCCGGACCGTAATTCGGACTGCTCAAGGTCATTAGTCGTTAGCAAGCCAAACCCAATTGGTAGACTTTCTTGTAGTGTGACCTGGCCTATCCCTCTCGTAGTCTCACCGCATATATATTCAAAATGCGGGGTTCCACCACGAATAACACAACCAAGAACAATAATCCCATCATAGATAGATTTCTGGGCTAATTTTTGACAAGCAAGAGGAAGCTCGAAAGCGCCCGGGACCCTAAATAAGTCAATATTTTTCTCGGCGATACCATAGTCAGTCAGTCCATGTCTTGCCCCAATAAGAAGATTCTCGGTAATTTTGGCGTTCCATCTGGCAACCACTATGGCAATACGTGCATGACCAACGTCGAAGCTACTGTTATCACTAGGGCTAAATGTGCTCATTTTTACTTTCTCAATATGGAATATTAAAAATCTACGTCTTTCTGCAACCAAAGAACATAAAAATTATTCGCAACTTATATATTCAACTACTTCCAAATCAAAACCAGAAATTGCAGTAAATCGGAATGGGGCGCTCAGTAATCGCATCTTATGGACCCCAAGGTCCATCAAAATTTGGGATCCGGTGCCTATCTGCTGATAAACAACATCTCCAGCTTTTTTAGGCATCGGGCTAATTATTCCATCAATACTGAAATCTATATCATCAGCGGTTTCTGGGTAATAAAGAAAGACTACAACGCCTCTCCCTTCTTCTGCTACTTTTTCCATTGCTCGAGATAAGGTCCAACTCTTAAAACCGTCTGGAGACTCAACACCAAAAAGATCTCTGGCTGATTTATTTATATGCACACGAACCAATGGTGGCTCACTACCAGCAATATCGCCCATAACAAGAGAAAAATGCTTCTCATTGCGAGCGGTGTCTAGATAGGTGTGGAGCATAAACTTGCCATATTGTGTAATCACCTCACGCTCACTAATGCAGCTAATGGTTTTTTCTGTCACTAATCGATAGTGAATTAAATCAGCGATTGTTCCTATTTTGAGATCATGTTTTTTTGCAAACAGCTCAAGATCGTTGCGACGTGCCATTGTGCCATCATCATTCATGATTTCAACAATAACTGCAGCTGACTCAAATCCTGCTATTCTTGCCAAATCGCATCCAGCCTCAGTATGGCCAGCTCGACATAAAACACCTCCAGCTTCTGCCTGTAAAGGAAAAATATGGCCTGGCTGAACAATATCTTTTGGGCAAGCGGTATCGGCCACTGCCGCATGGATTGTCCGCGAACGGTCCGCAGCCGATATTCCAGTTGTCACGCCATGAGCAGCTTCAATAGATAGAGTGAAATTAGTACCACGGCTGGCCTTGCTAACACTGACCATTAATGGCAAGTCTAGTTGCCGGCAGCGCTGCTCTGTCAGCGTCAGGCATATAAGCCCGCGACCATAAGTCGCCATGAAGTTTATATCTTCCGGACGAACCATTGTTGCAGCCATTAATAAGTCGCCTTCATTTTCTCGATCTTCGTCATCCATAAGAATGACCATTTTGCCTTGACGTATATCTTCGACTATTTCTTCGACACTGTTTGTCAACATACCCACTCTCTAATAAAAGCCATTAAAAAATATAACCAGCTATTAAACATAAGTTTTTTGCAAAATACTAAGTATTAGCAGCGCTGTCTCCCAGCAATAATCGCTCTACATATCGCGCAATCACGTCCACCTCTAAATTAACTAGAGATCCTGCCTGATAAGACCCTATTCCAGTATGCTCTAAAGTATGCGGCACAATATTCAGTTCAAATTCGGCGCCTTCAACTTTATTCACCGTAAGGCTAGTGCCATCAACAGTGATCGAGCCTTTTTGTGCAATATATTTAGCCAGCTCGTTAGGTGCGCAAATCCGCAAGCACCAAGAACGAGCATCAGGATTAAGGTGGACCACTTCGCCTATACCATCTACATGACCAAGAACTAGATGCCCCCCTAATCGCGTGTCTATCGTTAATGCACGCTCAAGATTCACCTTGGTGCCAATATGCCAGCTACTTACAGAAGTTACAGACAGGGTCTCTGAGGAGACGTCTGACTCGTAGCCATCTTCGAGTAAACTTGCAACTGTTAAGCAAACGCCATTAGTCGCAATGCTATCGCCTAACTGAATTTTTGACAAATCTAAACTATTAGCTCTTATCCGAAGCCTAACATCGCCACCACGTAAATCCAGTGCCGTCACCTCACCTGTTGCTTCCACAATACCTGTAAACATAATAATCAATTTCTCTTTTATATCGCTGAATTCTTTATTGGTCTGGCCGTTATACGGAGATCTCCACCCACTTGCCCAATATCAATAATATCTAATTCTACTTGTTGGTTCATATGAATAAATGGAAGATGGAACAATGGCCTTGCCATATTTCCCAGCAATTTAGGGGCCACATAAACTACAAGTTCATCTGCAAGTCCGGCTTGCAGGAAGGCTCCTGCAAGTTTTGGTCCCGCCTCAACAAGCACATTATTGCATTCTCTTTCTGCCAATATTTTCAGTAGCTCTGAAAGATCAACTCGCTCATCATTGCCTGGTACACGGACAATTTCCGCCTTACTTGAACCTAAGGCATCCGAAATAAGGGTCGAAGCAATTAACACAGAACCTGTGGTTGATAAAATTTTTGCATCTACTGGCGTATTAAGTTTGCTATCTACCACTACACGTAAGGGTTGCTTCAGAGACAGCTCTCTAGAAGAATCTCTTTTCTCATTAGGCAGTCCGTCACTTCTATCAATCTCTTCATACCTTACTGTTAAAGACGGATTATCCTGCAGAACAGTTCCAATACCTGTAATAATAGCGCAATGTTTTGCCCTTAATCGCTGCACATCTTGACGAGCATGGAAGCCTGTGATCCATTTGCTTTCACCGTCACCCATTGCTGTACGTCCATCCAGGCTCATGGCCAGCTTAATAGTTACCCAAGGCTGATTGCATTTATGACGCTTAATATAACCTCGATTCAATTGCTGAGCTTGAAGCTCAAGCAATGGCCCTTCTACCAAAATTCCTGCTTTTTCAAGCTTACTTAGGCCACTGCCAGAAACTTTTGGATTGGGGTCAGTCATGCCATAGACCACTCTAGCGATTCCAGCCACTACTAAAGCGTCTACACAGGGGGGGGTGCGCCCATGATAGCTGCATGGCTCAAGTGTGACATAAGCGGTAGCGCCATGAGATAATTTACCAATCGACTTCAGTGCGTTGATCTCAGCATGATCTTCGCCAGCTAATTCATGCCATCCTTCACCTAATACTCGACCATTCTTCACAACAACACAACCTACAGCAGGATTTGGCATGCAGGTTTTTTGCCCTCTAGCTGCAAGCCTTAAAGCCTGGGCCATCATTTCAAAATCAAAACTACTTAAGTGATTAATGCTTGTCATCTAAGGTGATTCCTTGCTCCCTTCGAGCGGCTTGCGTTCCAGTCGATCAAGCTCGTCACGAAACTCCCTAAGATCTTGAAAACTTCTATAGACAGAGGCAAAACGCACATAAGCTACCTCGTCTAAACCCCTAAGCTCTATCATTACTCTCTCTCCTATCATTCTAGAAGTGATTTCTCTTTCGCCAGTTGCCCTTAGTTTATGCTGAACATGTGATATGGCATCTTCGATTTGATCAATACTTACCGGACGTTTTTCAAGAGCTCTTAAAAGTCCTGCTCTAAGTTTTTTTTCATCAAAAGGCTCGCGGGTATCGTCACTTTTGATGACTCTAGGCATCACCAATTCAGCAAGTTCATATGTAGTACACCTCTCTCGACAAGACAAGCATTCGCGCCTGCGTCTCACCTGGCCGCCTTCTGCAACTAATCGAGAATCAATTACCTTGGTATCTTCTGCGCCGCAAAAAGGACAATACATAACACTGCTACTTTTTAATTAACGGTGTGTAATTGTAACACATTGGGGTGCCCCTCGGTGGCACAAAGCAGGGCTGAGCTAGAGGCGTGCGAAGTCAAAGACCGGATTTCAAAGCAAACTCTTTATTTGCTATACACAGGAAAACGCCTACAAACCTCAAGTACTTTGATTTTTATTTGAGGGATGACCGCGTGCGAAGTATTATTTTCCAGACTATATAATATGTCACATATCCAGTGGGCAAGGTCAATTGATTCAATTTCAGTAAAGCCACGAGTAGTGATAGCAGGAGTACCTATACGGAGGCCAGAGGTAACAAATGGGGATCTAGGGTCATTAGGGACAGCATTTTTATTGACTGTAATAAACGCTTCTCCTAAGGCCGCATCAGCATCTTTTCCGGTATATTCTTTGCCAATAAGATCAACAAGCATGAGATGATTTTCAGTACCACTGGATACAATCTTAATGCCACGCTCCATGAAAGTGGCTGCCATTGCTTTAGCATTTTTTATTACTTGCTGCTGATAAACCTTAAAACTATCAGTCATAGCTTCTTTAAATGAAACAGCCTTAGCAGCAATGACATGGCAAAGCGGCCCGCCCTGACCGCCAGGGAAAATAGCAGAATTAAATTTCTTCGCTAAATCTTCGTTATTTGTCAGAATAATGCCGCCACGTGGGCCACGGAGTGTTTTATGTGTGGTGGATGTAACAGCATCTGCAAAGGGTATAGGGCTAGGATAAACACCTGCAGCAACAAGACCGGATACATGGGCCATGTCAACCAAAAGATAAGCTCCTACTTTGTCTGCGATTTCACGAAAACGGCCCCAGTCTAGAATTCCCGAATAAGCAGAAAATCCAGCAATAATCATTTTTGGCTGGCACTCAACTGCTAGAGTTTCTATCTCATCATAGTCAACCAAACCAGTTTCTGGATTTAAGCCATACTGCACAGCATTATAAATTTTTCCAGAAAAACTCGGTTTAGCGCCATGGGTCAAATGACCTCCAGCATCCAGACTCATACCTAAAATGGTATCACCTGGCAAACAAAGTGCCAGAAACACGGCAGCATTTGCTTGAGATCCTGAATGAGGCTGTACGTTGGCAAACTTCACGCCAAATAATTCTTTGGCGCGCTGAATAGCAAGTTCTTCTGTCTGATCTACAAACTCACATCCACCGTAGTAGCGCTTATTTGGATAACCTTCAGCATACTTGTTAGTAAGCTTTGTTCCTTGAGCTGCCATCACAGCAGGGCTTGTGTAATTCTCAGAAGCAATAAGCTCAATATGTTCTTCTTGGCGCTGCGATTCGCTCTGTATTGATGACCAGATTTCAGGGTCAAAATTTTCGATGGTTTGGTCTTTATCAAACATGTATGTCACGCGGTTAGTTTTTTTAATTGATGGTAAGAAAATTCTTCATAAAGAGCTTAAATTGTACACAAATTAACTAAGAAATTACACGCTTATTAAGTCCGTATTTTTTACTTACGTGAGATATTTTTAAAGGACTGAATATTATGAAACGATATTACATATTTCTTCTATACAGTCCACCAACATCATATAAAGCTGAACTCAACTGCCCAAGAGAATTCAACTTAGCTGCCTCCATAAGACTTTCAAATATATTGCCTTCACTTAGTGCTGCTAACTGAAGATTGGCCAATAAGCCTGGCGCGTTATTCTTGTTTAGAGAATAATATGCCTTTAAGTTGTCTACTTGAAGTTGTTTTTCCACCTCATCAGATCGGGCCAGCTCGCGACCCTCTATAGTTTCTTCTTCGCCTTCTTTGGGAAGAAATGTATTTACACCAATCAACGGCAAACTTCCGTCATGTTTTTTGTGTTCATAATCAAGGCTTTCCTCTTGAATTTTGCCTCTCTGGTACATGGTGTCCATGGCACCTAACACGCCGCCACGTGCAGATATTCTATCAAACTCAATATAAACAGCTTCCTCCAGTAGATCTGTTAGCTGATCAACCACAAAAGAGCCCTGCCATGGGTTTTCGCAAAAATTCAAACCGAACTCACGATTGATAATCAGCTGTATCGCCATAGCTCGACGCACCGACTCTGATGTTGGGGTAGTTATAGCCTCGTCATAAGCATTTGTATGCAAACTATTGGTATTATCAAATATTGCATATAATGCCTGTAGCGTTGTGCGGATGTCATTAAAGCTCATTTCTTGTGCATGCAGGCTTCGCCCCGACGTTTGAATATGATATTTAAGCATTTGACTGCGAGGACTGGCGCCGTATCGCTCCTTCATAGCCCTTGCCCAGATGCGACGAGCTACTCGACCCATCACAGCATACTCAGGGTCCATGCCATTAGAAAAGAAGAAGCTGAAGCTGGAGACAAAGTCATCTATTTTCATGCCTCGCGCTAGGTAATACTCTACCAGGGTAAAACCGTTGGATAGTGTAAATGCTAGTTGTGATATCGGATTCGCGCCAGCTTCAGCGATGTGATACCCACTGATCGAGACACTATAATAATTTTGGATCTTGTTTTTGACAAAATATTCCTGCACATCACCCATCATTCGCATTGCAAAATTTGTTGAAAAAATACATGTGTTTTGAGCTTGGTCTTCTTTCAGAATGTCAGCTTGAACAGTTCCACGAACCGAGGACAAGGTGTCCTTTTTTATTTGAACATAAACCTTATTGTCCACTAGCTTATCGCCTGTAATACCGAGCATTGCTAAGCCTAATTTATTGTGACCATCAGGCAATTCTCCTTGGTATTGAGGTCGTTTTTTATTCTCAAAAAACTTATCTATCTTACGTTCAGCTTGGCTCCAAAGATCATTCTTTTTAAGGTAAATTTCTACTTGTTGGTCAATTGCTGCATTCATAAAAAAAGCCAGAATCATGGGAGCTGGACCGTTAATCGTCATAGAAACTGAGGTTGTGGGTGAGCATAAATCAAAACCAGAATAAAGCTTCTTCATATCATCTAGTGTTGCGATTGAAACTCCAGAATTACCAATCTTCCCCCAAATATCTGGCCGCTTCTCTGGATCAGCGCCATAAAGTGTCACAGAATCGAAGGCAGTAGAAAGGCGTGCGACAGGCAATCCTTCAGAAACGTAATGAAATCTACGATTGGTTCTCTCTGGGGTTCCCTCACCAGCAAACATTCTCGCAGGATCCTCTCCAGCACGACGATAAGGAAAAACGCCTGCCGTATAGGGATAACTTCCTGGTAAATTTTCTGCTAGCAAAAAATTTAACACCTCTCCCCAGTCTTGGTGTTGTGGCGCCGCAACTTTTGGAATTTTAAGAAGACTTAAAGAATCTATAAAGTTGTCGCCTACAACATCTTTACCTCTGACAGAGTAAGAGTATCTTTCTTTTTCTACACCAGCTTTTTTTTCTGGCCACTGCTGCAATAACTCTATTGATTCCTTAGACAGTTCAGATATTGCATCTTGGTATACTAGGCGCAGAGCAGACAACGTCTTATCAGAGGCTGACTCTAGAAGTCCAGACTTAGAATATAGCTCGAAAGGATTTGGCAATAGCTCATCCTGGAGCTTTAAAAGCATGCGGTAACTCTGAAAAGCTTCTGATGCAAGCTCGGTCTGATGCAAATTTCTAGAGCGAATCTGCCTACCCTGTTCGCTAATATCTGCAAGATAACGAATTCTATTTTCAGGAATAAGTACTACAGACTTGGAATTTTTAGGGAAGACCTTAACTGCTGGTATCCAGACACTTGCATCCAGCTTCTTTTTGTCGACCAGCAATCTACACAAACTGTAGAAAGCATAATTAAGTCCCGGATCATTAAATTGACTAGCAATAGTAGAGTAAACGGGTATCTCATCAAGTGGCAAACCAAACGCATTATGATTTCTTTGCCACTGTTTGCGAATATCTCGCAATGCGTCCTCAGACCCACGTTTTTCAAATTTATTTAAAATAACTACATCAGCATAATCAATCATATCTATCTTTTCGAGCTGAGTAGCTGCGCCATAATCACTAGTCATGACATAAATTGATAAATCAACAACATCGACGATCTGGGAATCACTTTGCCCAATTCCCGCTGTTTCGACAAGCACCAAGTCATAACCTACCGATCTCAAATAAAGAGCGACGTCCCCAAGCACTTTGTTGGTCGCCAAATGTTGTCTTCGTGTAGCCATTGACCGCATGTAAAAATTAGCGGAGGTAAGGCTATTCATTCTGATACGGTCGCCCAATAAGGCTCCTCCAGTTTTCCGCCGAGTGGGGTCTACAGCCAAAACTGCAATGCGAATGTCTGGCCTTTGCTGTAAAAATCTTTCTAGCAGCTCATCAACAACACTGCTTTTGCCTGCGCCACCAGTGCCAGTAATGCCGACCACCGGCGACTTGTTCAAAGTCAAACTCCATTTGGTTTTAAGCTCTTCAAGAACATCGTCAGGCATACTGCCATCTTCTATAGCTGAGATGATTTGAGAGATCCTCATCTCATCATTAATATCTGACTGCAGGACAAAAGATTCTTTGTCTTCTAAAACTGATATCTTAGGATTATCTGGTGATTCATTTTGAGCAAGGCTGAATAAATCATCTACCATTCCCACTAAACCCATTTCCATGCCTTGCGCAGGATGATATATACGGCAAACTCCCGCTGACTCTAAAATCTCTTTTTCTTCAAGAGTAATCGTACCGCCTCCGCCTCCAAAAACCTTTATATGCTCAGCCCCATATTCTCTCAATAGCTCCAATAGATAAGAGAAATATTCCATATGACCGCCTTGATATGAACTAATAGCAATAGCATCGGCATCCTCTTGAATGGCAGCACGAACAACCTCGGCAACACTGCGATTGTGCCCCAAATGAACTACCTCGGCACCTCTGGCTTGAATTAACCTACGAATTACATTAATAGCAGCATCATGCCCATCAAAAAGTGAGGTTGCTGTAACAAAACGCAATGGCCTTGAGTCTTCCTCTGCTCTGTTCTCTCTTTTTGACCTCTCCATCACTTGCTTTCCTTCTCGCAAAAACTCTAAATTTACAACATATATCTATTGTCCGATAATAAATCATTCCTGTCAGTTGCTTATTTCCGCTAAAATATAAGGTACACCAATAACCAGATGTTTTGTAAGCCTTATGTCTCAATATGTTTATACCATGAACCGCGTTGGCAAGATTGTTCCACCTAAGCGGGAAATACTAAAAGATATTTCGCTATCATTTTTTCCAGGAGCTAAAATTGGCGTTCTTGGTCTCAATGGATCTGGAAAATCTACACTACTGAAAATTATGTCGGGTCTTGATACTGATATCCAGGGTGAAGCGCGTCCAATGCCCAACATTAAAGTTGGTTATCTGCCGCAAGAGCCACACCTAAACCCAGATAAGAATGTACGTGAAAATGTTGAGGATGGTGTCTGTGAGGCGATCGATGCGCTAAAAGACCTAAATCAATTATACCTAGATTACGCAGAACCAGACGCAGATTTCGACAAGCTAGCTAAACGCCAGGGTCAGCTAGAAAATATTATTGAGCACTGGGATGCTCATAACTTAGATCACTTGCTAGACATTGCAGCTGATGCTCTTAGGTTGCCGCCATGGGATGCAGATGTAACCAAGCTCTCAGGGGGCGAAAAACGCCGAGTGGCCCTATGTCGCTTATTGCTTTCAAAGCCTGATATGATTTTGTTAGATGAGCCTACCAATCACCTAGATGCTGAATCTGTTTATTGGCTAGAAAAATTTCTAGAAGAATTTTCAGGAACTGTAGTTGCTGTCACCCATGATCGATATTTTCTTGACAACGTTGCTGGCTGGATTTTGGAGCTTGATCGAGGTCATGGTATTCCTTACGAGGGGAACTACACCACTTGGCTGGAGACAAAAGAACAGCGCCTTGATATGGAAAAGAAACAGGACGACGCTCGCCAAAGGACCATTAAAAACGAGCTTGAATGGATACGACAAAACCCCAAAGGTCGCCATGCTAAAAGCAAGGCTCGTTTATCCCGCTTCGATGAAATGAGCTCTCAGGATTTTCAAAGCCGCAATGAAACAAATGAAATTTATATCCCTCCTGGTCCTCGTTTAGGGGATAAAGTCATAGAATTTTCAGGAGTCAGTAAAAGTTTTGGTGATCAATTACTCTTAGATAACCTATCTTTTAGTGTTCCCAAGGGGGCTATTGTAGGAATTGTAGGAGGTAATGGCGCAGGAAAATCGACTCTTTTCAAAATGATTTCTGGTATAGAGAAGCCTGATAGCGGAGACATTATTGTTGGAGATACAGTCAAACTGGCGTTTGTTGACCAGAGTAGAGAAAATCTAAACGACAGTCAGAGTGTGTGGGAAGCGATTTCGGACAGCCAAGAGAATCTCAAGATTGGCGGTTACGAGATATCTTCGCGAGCATATGCTGGAAGGTTCAACTTTAAAGGTGGCGACCAGCAAAAAAGGGTTGGTGATCTCTCTGGAGGTGAAAGAGGTCGATTGCATTTGGCCCTTACTCTCAAACAAGGAGCAAATGTTTTACTTTTAGATGAACCTTCTAACGATCTGGATATTGAGACTCTGAGAGCACTAGAGGAGGCTATTCAAAAATTCCCTGGCTGTGTGATGGTAATCTCACATGACCGCTGGTTCCTAGACAGGATTTCCACACATATTTTAGCTTATGAAGGAGACAGTGAAGTTGTCTTGTTTGAGGGCAGCTTTAGTGAATACCATGATGATTTTGTAGCCCGAAAAGGGCTTGACGCGCAACCTCAGCGCATCAAATACAAACGACTAAAAAGTTAAAAAGAAAAAAGGTCACCTTAATAGGCGACCTTTAGGAAAAAAAATATACTCTAATTTAGAGTATTAGTCACTGGTGTTATAAAGATGTAGGTGTAGCGGCTCTCCAGATTCCGGAGTCCAATCAAAGCCTTCTGCATCAAGTGCTAACATTTTTTCTTCTGTCAACCAGCTATAGACCATATTTACGCGTTGTTGAATCACCCATTGGCCTAACTCTAGTTCACCTGTTACCGACTCTTCATCAGTAAAATAATCTGCAGGAACCAAACAGTCGCCATGCTCTTCTTTGTATAATTTCAAGGCAGCAAATGCTCTTTGCCAATCATACTCACGAAGATCCCAGACATAATCTACCGTACAAAGCCTCTGATACTTTTCTCTTGGATAGTTGCCTTCAGTCAAACGCTGCGCTCTGACCCAGTCACCCAATGGATAGTGATCATCTTCTGTAAGGTAATTTTCAGGCACCAAGCTATCACCAAACTTCGCTCTATATTTTTGCGTCTCAGCAAACCCTTTTTCCCAATGAGGCTCGTGAGGATCCCAAACAAATTTTAGTTTATCCAAGCGATTGATTTGCTCTTCTGTCAATAATCCACTTGCACGATCTTGGCGTAATTTCAGAAGCCAAAAACCTAATGTAAACCCATCGTCAGTAGAATAAAATTGGGGGACCAGGGTATTAGTCTCCTCTTTTCTGTAGGTCGCCAAGTGTTCATATGCCACATCCCACGGCGTTTCTTCTGTTTCTTTGAGTTTTGATGCTAGATCTCTATACATAATTTAGTTCTTCTTGTAAGTTGTTCTTAAATATTCGTGCATAGGAAAATATTAATATAAATTTACGAATACAGCAAACCAATGCAACTAGCATGTATGTTGCTATGCGCTAGTGTAACAAACAACTATGCTCATTCGATACCATAAAGGAAATTCAATGACAAATAATGATGTATTACGACGCATTCGCTACACCTTCGATTATAGCGACCAAAAAATGCTTGCTGCCTTCAAGCTAGGAGATTTGGAAACTACTAGAAAGCAGCTTAGCAACTGGCTAAAAAAAGATGCTGATCCAAATTACCTTAACTGTAGCGACACAAGTCTAGCCTCTTTTCTTAATGGGTTGATTATCGATAGAAGGGGTAGAAAAGACGGGGTGCAACCTTTGCCCGAAAAAAAAATAACCAATAATATTATCTTTATCAAATTAAAAATTGCACTTAATCTAAAGTCAGAAGACATTTTAGAAATATTAAGTCTAGCTAGCTTCGAGCTAAGTAGCCATGAATTAAGTTCTTTCTTTAGGAAAGAAAGCCACAAGAACCATAGAGAGTGCAAAGATCAAGTTTTACGTAATTTTTTAAAAGGATTGCAGCTAAAATACCGTGGCAAACCGGAGCCAGAGGAAATAATCAATGCTTCGGAAAGTCTAACACCTGAGTTCGCCTGGAAACCGCTCCCAGTTCATAAAAAATAACATTATTCTATTTTCTTAAAAATATATTTTATACTTGCATCCTACTTAAATTGCACTGAAATAGCATATAAGGCGCTATTTAAATACATGATAATAGGATTTATGGCTCAATATTTGCATGTAAAATAAGTAAATGGGGATAAAAACCCCATTTAAACAGTAATCACAATAAAAAATGCACCGAAGTTGATGCTTTATAAGCATCTAAAAAATTAAAGTGCACTAATATAGGACAAAAGGATACTGGATCATGTTTAAACACCTAAATCGACACTTTTCACTCGCCCCCTCCCTATTATTGACCTTAATGGCTCCAAGTGTCGGACACACAGAAACACTTGATGGCGCTAATACAGCTTGGATCATAACTGCTACTGCACTAGTGTTGTTTATGACACTTCCTGGCTTATCACTTTTTTATGCTGGCCTAGTTCGCGCCAAGAACGTGCTTTCCGTCCTTATGCAGTGCTTTGCAATCACTTGTATCGCGTCATTAATATGGCTTATTTGTGGTTACAGTCTGGCATTCAGTGATGGCGGAGCATTAAACAACTGGATTGGTGGCTTCAGCAATTTCATGCTTGTAAATGTTCTTGAAGACACTCTATCAGGCAACATCCCAGAATCTGTTTTCGTTATGTTCCAAATGACCTTTGCTGTAATCACCCCAGCATTAATTATTGGAGCATTTGCTGAACGCATAAAATTCTCCGCCGTGCTTATATTTAGCAGCGTATGGCTTCTTCTAGTTTACGTTCCTGTTACCCACTGGGTGTGGGGTGGTGGCTGGCTTCAGCAAATGGGGCTGCTAGATTTTGCCGGCGGCACAGTAGTGCATATCACAGCAGGCACAGCAGCGTTAGTTGCGGCAATCGTTCTGGGTAATCGAAAAGGCTTTCAACAACAACCAATGACTCCTCACAATCTGACACTAACAGTGGCTGGCGCCGGAATGCTCTGGGTTGGTTGGTTTGGATTTAACGCTGGATCAGCATTGGCTGCTAACGGGGATGCCGGTATGGCAATGCTAGTGACACACATATCTGCCGCCACGGGAGCGCTAGCCTGGATGATGATGGAATGGATTAAGTATGGAAAACCTTCTGTATTAGGCATTGTCACTGGAATGGTTGCAGGACTTGGTACTATTACCCCAGCCTCTGGTTTTGTGGGTCCTGGCGGTGCACTAATTATTGGTTTTTCAGCAGGGATTATTTGCTACTACGCAACACAGCTAATAAAGCAGAGATTCAAAATAGACGATTCATTAGATGTTTTTCCCGTGCACGGGGTAGGGGGCATTTTAGGGACAATTTTAGTGGGGGTTTTTGCCTCTAGTGAGCTTGGAATTTTTAGCGGTCAAGGTTTAGCTGAAGGAATCGCTATAACTGCTCAGCTAAAAATTCAATTCATTGGGGTGCTGAGCACTTTAATTTATACCGCTGTTGTTACCTATGTTTTACTTAAAGTGATAGATGCCATGATGGGTCTACGCGTTTCCAGAGATGACGAGGAAGATGGTCTTGATCTTACTCAGCACAATGAGCGCGGTTATGACCTTTAGGATATAAAATCTAGGACTCAAGAAAAGACCAAACAGAACGCCGAGAAATTAGCGTTCTGTTTCTTTTTTTTGATTACGAACTTTTGCCAAAAAATTACACATTTTTTCTGCTCCATCAATAATCCTAGGGGTATGCCTTGACAGCAGATCTGGGTGTATAAAATATATATGTCCGTTTTGGACGGCCGTTATTGATGATAGACGCTTCCAGCGATCTAGCCATGCTAGCTGGTTTTTCTTCTCGGCCCCTGCTATCACAACTTGAGGGTTAGATCGCAACAAAGATTCCTTGTTCGCCTTAAGCGCTATCGGCAAAGCTTCAGCAAAAACATTCCGCCCTCCACATAATGTCACCACATCAGAAATTAGATGGCGCCCACTAAGCGTCATTATTGGCTCACTTGATAGCTGATAAAACACGCTCACTTGCGATTGATTGCTATAACTTTTTTTAAGCTTGGTCAGCCTTTTTAAAAAATTCTCTGCCTCATCGTTACCTTGATCCTTGTTACCAACTAAAATACCAATTTTTTGAAGCGATAAAGCTACATCTTCGAGTATCTTTGGCTCGGAAATATAAACCGTCAATCCCAAAGATTTTAACTTGCTAATTTTTTCTTCACCATTGCCAGAACCCCAAGCTAAAACCAAATCTGGCTGCATTTGAACAATTGCTTCATAATTAATTGTGTTGTATGAACCAATACGGGGGATGTCATTCGCTGCTTCAGGATAATCGCTGAAACTTACAGTACCTACAAGTTGCCCCCCTCCGCCCACTGCAAAAACTAATTCTGTAAGATGCGGAGACAAGCTTACGATTCTTTGCGCTGGTCGACTCAACAGAACCTCCCTTTCTGTGTCGTCCATCAAACGCACATCGGCAACTGTTTTTAAGGGAAAAAAAGCAGTTAGCACTGCTATCAGGATGCAGTGCGCGGATCTCTTAGCCGTATGGGTCCTCAACAACTTACTCCTCAAAAAAACAACAGCCCTGATCTAATATAAAAAAATAGGACTAAAGATTAACTATATTATTACTAATAATTTTCCAGTTTCAGGATGCTGTCCAATATTAGCTTTTACATTAAATACTTTGTTGATTGCCTCTACAGTAAAAACTTCTTCTGGAGTACCTATCATTGCTATTTCTCCGCACTCCAAAAGTATTATCTGATCAGAGCACTCTGCTGCCAAATTTAAATCATGCATCACCAACAGAATACCAATACCCTCTTCAGCGCAATTTTTTATAATCTTCAAAGTTAATTTTTGATGTGCTAGGTCAAAAGAGGAAGTCGGCTCATCTAGGATCAAGAAACGCGCCTGACAAGACTCTTTTGTATGCGGATGCCAAATTTGAGCCAAAACTCGCGCCAAATGAATGCGTTGTTTTTCTCCTCCCGACAGTTCGGTGTATAGCCGTTTCGATAGATAACTACCATCTACAACCTTTAGTGCATCAGCCACCACTTTTTGATCTATGTTTGCACCAGTCGCATGAGGAGTTCTAGCTAGCATCACAACTTCTTCAGCAGTAAAAGGAAAATCTAGAAATGAATGCTGGGGTAAAATAGATAACATTATAGCTCGATCAACTGATGGCCAATCTCTGATATCTCGGCCATTCAGAGTTACCGAGCCTGAAGTAGGGGAAATCTCGTTCGCCAGACACTGTAGCAATGTGGTTTTCCCTGCGCCATTAGGACCGACTATTGTAGTAATTTTTCCTGGCAACACAGAAAGATTAATATCTCTCAAAAAAGGAATGTCTGAATAACTGAGTGACAACCTAGAAGCTATTAAGGACATGACTGTTATCTCATTGCTCTATGATGATTTTTTGTTAGGAGCCAAAAGAAAAATGGAACGCCCAAAAGTGCGGTCAAAATGCCGGTCGGAAGTTCGGCTGGAGCCACTACGACTCTCGCAAAGCTGTCAGCAACTACTAATAAAATTGCTCCGGCTATAGCCGAACTAGGAATGAGATATCGGTGATCAGGGCCAATCATCATGCGCATTAAATGTGGCACAACAAGGCCCACAAATGAAATCATTCCAGCCACAGCAACTGATATTCCCACTCCTATTGCAGTGAGAAAAATAATTCGCTGCTTGACTCTCTCCACATCTACTCCTAGGTAGCGCGCTTCTGACTCGCCCAGCAGTAATGCATTAAGTGCCCGGCTTTGTTTCGGAAGGGCAAAAATCAGCAAAACAACAGCGCAACCAGCTATCGCGACGCGAGGCCAATTAGCTGCATCTAGGCTACCCATTTGCCATAAGCTCATGCGGCGTAACATTTCATTATCTGCAACGAAGCTAAATATTCCATTCAAAGCCCCTGCTAAAGCGCTAATTGCAATGCCGACCAAGAGCATTGTTGGAACTGAAGTACCCGTAGAAGATGTAGCCAAACGGTAGACGAGAAGGACGGCTAAGGCACCACCCATGCAAGCTCCAAAAGCAACAAAAGTAAGCCCAAACCAACTGCTGCCATGAATCCAAGCGCCACCAAATACAATTACTAATCCAGCGCCTGCAGAAGCACCGCTGGAAACACCTATCAATGAGGGATCAGCCAGAGGGTTACGAAATAACCCTTGCATCACTGCCCCACAACTTGCCAAACAAATGCCCACCAATGCAGCAAGAATTACCCGGGGAAACCGGATAGCAGAAAAAATTACCCCTTCTTGCTGAACGCTAATCTGGTCTAATGCGGGTTGACCTAGCCCTAACCAGCCAGCCAGCACTTCTATCAGCTTGATAGGAGAAATAAAAACAGGCCCAACCAAGGCAGCGCCGATCATCGCTGGTAGTAGTGCCAACAAGAGCATCAATGTAAATTTTCGGGCTTTCGTCTCTCTCAATTATATTCCTCTGACTTTAGCCCCAGTTAATAATCAACTCCTTTTCGAGCTTTTATATTGTCATGGTATGCATGCTTCACATCTTTTATCTCTGAGACGGTATCCGCTATCTCTTTCAAAGAAGAGGTGCCGCCACGACCTGTAACTACGACACTCTGGGTTGCTGGCCTATTCGATAAGGCATCAATTACCATAGATTCATCAAGATACTTATAGCTCAGCATATAAGTTAATTCATCTATGATTACCAGATGATAGCTCTCATCACGCAACATAGGCGCCACTACTTCCCATGTAGTTTTAGCTGCAGCAATATCTGCATCACGGTCCTGCGTATCCCACGTAAATCCAGTACCCATCTGATAAAAATCTACTTGAGGGCAAGAATCCCTCAAGTAGAGCTCTTCGCCTGACAGCTGCTGACCTTTAATAAACTGAACCACGCCAACCTTATATCCATAACCAAGAGAGCGCATAACCATTCCAAAAGCTGAGCTACTCTTACCTTTGCCATCACCAGTAAGAAGGATCATAACCCCTCTTTCTTGGTCACAGGCTGCAACATGTTGATCAACTTTTGTCTTCAATTTTTGCATTTTGCGCTTTTGGCGCTCAGCCTGGCTTTCAGTCTCTGTCATGAAATTACTCCAAAGTCAGCTCAAGAGCCAATTAGTTAAAGCGTATAAGGGAATTTTAACACCCAATTAGAGCCATCCATATGATAGCTTTCACTAGCAGTCCTGTAATGCTTATCGAACACATTATTAGCTTTCAACTGCATCTTAACCTTTTCGGCGAGCTGGTAACTTAAACGAAAATCTAATAGACCATAGCCTCCTAAATTCGCGGTGTTAGTTGTATTAGTATAGCGCTTACTAGTTGCGTTGAAAGATGCCCCTGCATTCCAGCGAGAAAAACTACGATCAATATCGAAAGTAAATTTCTTTTTGGCGCGTTTTTGAAGCATCTTATCTGTTTTTTGATTGCGTGGATCGGTATAAGAAAAACTGGTAGTAATATCCCATCCACCAATATTTGTATCGGCACTAAATTCACCACCTTTAATTTTAGCACTGGAGACATTACTAGGGACCCATTGAGATGGATATTCCGCTGTACCAGCTTCAGCCCAGTCAATAAGATTATCGATGCGATTTTGATAAATAGAAGCTTCCCATTTCCATGAGGAATAATCTCCCCTAGCTCCTAGCTCAAAGATTTCAGAATCCTCTGGGAGCAGATCTGGATTACCAGCACCATAGGCTCCAATTGGCCAATATAAATCATTGAAGGTCGGTGCCTTGAAGCCTTCTGCCCAGCTTATCGTCACTCGATGGCTCTTTCCTAGCTGTGCCCCTAAGGCAAAGTTACTAGTATCCTGTTTGCCAGTCTCCTCATTATCGTCCTCGCGAAACCCTAGAACATAATCAAAAATAGAGAATTTTCCTTGATATTGAGCAAAATATGCACGATTCATTCTTTCTTTAACTAAAGCACCCTGAGTATCAGTATATGTTGTGCTAGCGATTAACTCGTCATCATAAAGATCGACACCAAATGTCACCAGCTGACCGTCAAATATTTCGATATCATTTTGCCAAGAATACTGATCTTTAGTTGTACGAAAATTTGATAAATGTGACCCATCTACAGCATTAGTATCATCAATGTCATCCATAGATCGACCTATAGAAATTTTAGATTGCCACCAATCTGTTAAAGGGGCACTAATATTAAATCCTATATTTTGTATGGTGTTATCTGAATAGGGATCAGTTCCACGTGAGCCGTCAAGTGCATTATCGTAATAACTACGAGAATTGGCCTCTAAAATACCTAACCCTACATCCACTCCATTATCAAATGTATATCCAAAGTTAGCGTTAATTGAACGATTTCTATAGCCGTCATTATCTCGAGTCTGCTCCCTATCTTCTAGCTGTGCGTCTATTCCATCTGTTTCCAAATATGATGCATCTAGCGAATAACGCAACTGATTGTATGCTCCACGCGTTGATATGGCAGTTCTTTTTAAGACGTTAGACCCCACCTCAGTAGATATCATTGTTGAAGGTTTAGAATCACCTTTCTTGGTAAATATTTGAATTACTCCGCCTATTGCATCACTACCATAAATGCTTGATTTTGCACCACGTACAATTTCTATACGTTCTATCTGGCTGGGATCTATAAATTGAAAAGATGTACTACCTAGGCTAGCAGAATTAAAACGTTGCCCATCGATTAAAAATAAGGCGTGTCCTGTGTTTGAACCGCGAATAAATAGACTAGGAACTGATCCTGCTCCTCCATTCCGAGCTAAATCAATGCCAGGGACATGCTGAAATAAATCAAGTAGATCGGTTGGCTGGTATCTCTCGATATCAGCAGCACTGACTACGGTGGCTGATGAGAGCGTCTGGGCGATAGATTGTGATGTACGTGTTGCCGTAACTATAACTTCTGCACTATGTGTTTCTGCAGACACTGGAATAGAAACAGTAACAGCAAGAATAACTGCACCAAAAAAAAAT
>CAJIZZ010000010.1 GCA_905181945.1 uncultured Porticoccus sp.
GCTATTTTTTAATGCTGATTGTTTGTCGTCATTAAGAAAAGAAGTAATAAAATGCATTAACAATAAATCACAAGATATTTATAAAAAAGAAAAAAATATTTATAGAAATTTTATATCGACCACCAAGAAAGATTGCTACATGTCTGCTATTGCCAAAGTAAAAAACTATATTCTTGCTGGGGACTGCTATCAGGTTAACTACGCCCAACACTTTTCTGCAGAATTCAAAGCAGACAACTGGGAGCTCTACAAAGAATTACGCAGAAGCCTTCCGGCACCATACAGCTGTTACTATCAATTAGGAGACTCAAAACAAGCAATCCTGAGCTTCTCGCCAGAGCGCTTTATAAAATTAGATGGAAATAAAGTGGAAACTAAGCCCATCAAAGGTACGATCAGTCGTGGGGTCACAGAAGAAGATGACATTCTTCAGATCACAAAACTTATTAATAGCAAAAAAGACAAAGCTGAAAATCTAATGATTGTAGATCTATTGCGAAACGATCTAGGAAAATCTTGTATTCCTGGCTCAATACAAACGCCGAGATTATTCGAGATCGAGAGCTTTGAAAATGTTCACCATCTGGTAAGTACAATCACAGGCCTTATTCGCAAAAATGAAACACCCATATCCCTACTTCGCCGCTGCTTTCCCGGGGGGTCTATCACGGGAGCACCAAAAAAAAGAGCTATGGAGATAATTGATGAGCTTGAGTCATGCAAGCGATCAGTATACTGCGGAAGCATAGGCTACATAAGCATAACTGGAAAAATGGATACCAGTATTGCCATACGCACCCTTATATCTGACGGAGAACGTCTCCATTGCTGGGGAGGCGGAGGTATAGTTGCAGATTCAAATGCAGCAGACGAATATCAAGAAATATTTGATAAAATCAGCTTGCTGATAAAATCAAATACAATTCAAGAGACTAACAATCGACCATAAGAGTTTACAGTTAAAAAACGTCTCACAAATTCAAGTTTCGATTGCTTGCTTTGATAAATTCTTTTTTTAGCGCCTCAAAGTCGTTTACTGCAGGAAATTGAGGAAATTCATCAATTACTTTTTTAGGAGCATGAAACAAAATTCCCACATCTGCTTCAGCTAGCATGGTGGTGTCATTATAAGAATCACCCGCCGCAATAGTGCGGTAGTACATGCTCTTGAAACCTACAATTGCTTGGCGTTTAGGGTTGGCTTGCCGTAACGCATAGCCTGCTACATTATTATTTTCATCAACCTCTAACGTATGACAAAATAATGCTGGAAAATCCAGTTGCCTCATCAACGGTTGTGCAAACTCATAAAAAGTATCTGAAAGAATTACAACCTGAAAGCGCTCGCGCAACCAGTCTACAAAGTCTTTTGCCCCATCAAGCGGGGCCAAAGTTTCAATAACTTCCTGAATTTCAGTCAGACCAAGACCATTTTTTTTCAGGACATCCAACCTATACCTCATCAGCACATCGTAATCAGGCTCATCGCGCGTAGTTCTTTTGAGTTCATTAATACCGGTTTTTTCAGAAAATGCGATCCAAATTTCTGGGATCAACACACCTTCCAGATCCAAACATGCAATCTCCACAAACTATTCCTCAGTTAAGCAGAAAAAAGAAAACCATAATTCGCCACTTTATCCAGTTCAAGGAAGTAGCGCAATAAGCTCCTAACAACATTAAAAGATAAAACTGTTATAAAGAAATAATATATTAATCATACATCATCTGATTATTCTTCTTTAGTCCTAGCTCTGGTATCATTTCAACATTATTTATCTTCATAGGATATAAAATAATTCAATGTCAGATCAAATTTTACCAATAGTAGATATAGACCTGCAGCTTTCAGGGCAAGCTCCAGAAGAAATCATGGCCTACGCCTTAAGTAAATTTAAAAATATTGCTATTTCTTTTAGCGGTGCTGAAGATGTAGTCCTGATAGACATGGCTCATAAGATCTCTCCTGGAAAAGTTCAAATTTTTTCTCTTGATACAGGAAGACTCCATCCAGAAACTTATCGATTTTTCGAAAAAGTTAGAGACCACTATTCAGTTAAAATTGACATAGTATTTCCAGATACAATGGCACTAAATAATCTAGTTCGCGAAAAAGGCTTGTTCAGCTTTTATAAAGATGACCACAAAGAATGCTGTGGTATTCGTAAAATAGGTCCATTGCGTAGCAAGCTTCTAACTTTAGATGCCTGGATTACAGGACAAAGGCGCGATCAAAGCCCAGGGACTCGATCTGCTATTCCCGTAATTCAGGATGACATGGCTTTTTCTCGCCCCCAAGAGAAACTAGTGAAATTTAACCCTCTAGCAAACTGGACATCTCAGCAAGTCTGGGCGTATATTCGCCAAAATAATTTGCCCTACAACGAGCTACATGACAAAGGCTTTGTAAGTATTGGATGCGAGCCATGTACTAGGCCTACAGGGCCAGGTCAGCATGAGAGAGAAGGTCGATGGTGGTGGGAGGAAGCAACTGCAAAAGAATGCGGCCTACATGAGGTTAATACAAAAAAATAAAAACCATGTAAATACAACCTGGTAATTTATGGCTCAGGACATACACCATGAAAATCACCTTCGTGAAAAAAATTCAACTAGATGGAAATTTCTGTAAAAAATGCAAGGAAGTACAAGATAAAATTAATGCTGCAGACCAAAATCAGTTCATAGATCAAGTGATAATTGCTGACGAGCGTGACCCCAGCTCACCCGGAATGGTTCTAGCAGCACTATATAGCGCTGATAGAGCACCTTTTTTTATTGTCGAGAAGGAAGGTAGGTCGCCTGAAGTCTATACAATATACTTCAAATTTGTAAAGGAGGTCTTGGGTCAAAAAATTACAGAAGAAGATCAACTTAAAGAAATTCTTAATGATAATCCAGACCTAAATTTTCTTTAAAATCTTCAAGTAATTCAATTTCATCGTGACGATGTCCTAATGAATGCCTTTTAAGAACAACAACCAAAAAAATATAAAAAACTATTACTTTGAAGTAATAGTTATAAATTGGTAAAGTTGCCAGCCTTTCATGTAGATATGGAAACTTAAATACTGATGGATTTTCTACTATACGTAGCTTCAGGTGCTTTTGTTGGACTTGTTATAGGCATGACAGGCGTTGGTGGGGGTTCACTCATGACCCCCCTTCTCATCCTTTTTGGTATACCTTATAACGTAGCTATTGGAACAGATTTACTTTACGCCTCCATCACCAAATCGAGCGGAGTTATTGCGCACGCTCGACAAAAAAGCGTCCAGTGGGATCTCGTTGCATGTTTGGCTGCCGGAAGTATTCCAGCATCAATCATCACCGTTATCCTCCTTAGCAAAGTATTTACCAATGCAGAAGACTATCGACCGCTATTAACCACAAGTCTTGGGGTGATGCTTGTGGTTACCGCTTTAGTCATATTATTCAATCGATTTTTAAAGGATGTGTCTGATAAACCACACGGTGCGGTGGGTTCTTTTTTTCAGAAGCATACAAAAAAGATAACTTTTAGTGTTGGTGTTATTTTAGGAGTTTTTGTGACCCTATCTTCAGTTGGTGCTGGTGCTTTTTGCGCTGCTCTTCTAATGATTTTGTACCCTAAGTTGCCTGCATTACATGTAATAGGAACAGACATTGCTCACGCAGTTCCTTTAACCTTGATAGCAGGACTAAGCCATTTATTCCTGCTGGGTAACGTTGATCTGGTTTTATTGGCAAGCCTGCTAATAGGCTCATTGCCTGCCATTCATCTAGGGACAAAGCTAGCAGCAAAAATTCCCAGCCATGTGCTGCAACCAGTTCTAGCCTCAATTTTGCTGGGAATAGGATTTAAATTCATAATATTTTGATACAAATGAACTAGCTGTTTTCTTCATTAGCAATACCGTGAGGAACATGCCCTGTAGCAACATGAGACTTGGCTGAGTCACAATGTTTTTGCTGGTCGTCGAAAAATACATCTGCGCCATAAGACTTCAGAAATTGACCCTTCTCTAAACCACCAAGAAACAATGACTCATCAATACGAATATCCCAAGCCCTAAGAGTCCTTATTACTCGCTCATGCGCTGGAGCAGATCGAGCAGTAACCAAGGCAGTCCTGATAGGACAGGCTTTCTCTGAAAATTCTGCTTGTAGTGCTTGTAGCGCATAGAGAAAATTCTTAAAAGGGCCGCCATCCATTGGTTGTCTTGCAGATACTTTTTCATTTTTTGTAAAAGCATCAAGCCCATCTTTTTTGTATATTCTCTCTGATGCGTCAGAAAATAACACAGCGTCACCATCAAACGCAAAGCGAATTTCGTCTCCAGGTTTTTCTTTCACGTTAGATGCCATGAGTGTTGCGGCAGCCACTCCGCTACGCAAAGCATTACGGACATCTTCTGCATTGTTTGACAAAAAAAGGTGACATCCAAAAGCTGCTACATAACGATACGGGCTTTCACCCCCGCAAAAAGCTGCACGAGTAATATTCAACTGATGCTGCTGTATGGAGTTAAATACTCGTAAGCCAGAGTCTGCGGAATTTCTAGACAAAAGTATAACTTCTACTCTAGGCTCTCCACCTAGATTTTCATTTATACTTAATAGTTTTTTGACAAGAGGAAAAGCTTCGCCTGGCTCAAGAATTTCATCTTCATGTTCAACTTGATATTTAAAGTAAGCATCAAGGCCGTGTTCTTGATAGACTTTATGACTTTGATCCAAGTTGAACAATGCTCGGGAGGAAATTGCTATTACTAGCTTATCACCAAAATTTACTGGCACTTTATATGCACCCTCGGCTCAATTCTAAAAAAATTCTTCTTCAGAACGACAGAGAAATAGCTGCCAAAAACTACATTCGATCCGAATACTTGTAACCAAAATAGCACTTAAGTAGCTACATATCCACGAAATTAAAGCCGCAAAAGTGACCTTAATTAATTAGATTTTTTTTATGGTGCCCTTTGGAAGCACAGCATGCACCGAAGCTCTTTGAAATTTCAACTCAACGTTATTAGCGGCCTGGATCGTGATATATTCTTCGTCTAGCGAAGATATTTTTCCAAGCAACCCGCTATTCATAACAATTTCATCACCCTTGGTTAATGATGCCGCTAGCTCCTTGTGTTCTTTTGCTCTCTTTTTTTGAGGGCGAATAATGAGAAAATACATAAACGCAAATAAACCAGCGAACATCAAGAGCGTATAAAGAGGGTTCTGTTCTTGCGCTACGGGCACAGGGGCTGCAAGTACAGCATGGAGAAGATCTAGTGACATTGAATTTCCTTAGTTAGTAATTTGGGTTATGTTAAGCCGAGAACTTTAATAACTGCTTGAAAATTTTTGGATCCGTTAAGATAAATTATTTTTTATCCATAATAATACATCCTGGTGATGTGTTTTAGTATTAACTTTATCCATCACTAGTGATATCTTTCCAGTTTTATCAATAATAAATGTTTTTCTTAGAACTCCCATGTACTCTCGACCCATAAATTTCTTCATGTCCCAGCATCCATAAGACTCAGTCACAACATGATCTTCATCTGACAACAGATTAAAATTTAACCCCTGCTTCTCCTCAAAGCGCGCAAGTCTTGCGAACGCGTCAGGGCTAATGCCTAGCACTACAGTATCAAAATCATGGAATTCAGATGCGCTATCTCTTATCCCGCATGCCTGAACAGTACACCCTGGTGTCATTGCTTTTGGATAAAAATATAAGACAACATTTTTTTTTCCATTAAATTCAGCAAGTGAGACACTTTCGCCGCACTGATTTAGCAGTTCAAAGCTTGGCGCCTGCTCTTCTACTCTTGGGGAATTCATGCGCCCACCTCTTCTATAGATTGGTTTTTAAAGCTTTTTTATCTTAACGGTTATCCAAAAAAATTCATGCAATATTTTATATGCTTAACCAGCGATAATTAAAATAAAATTTATTTATTGATTAAAAAAAAGCGCCCTATTTGGCGCTTTTAAAAAAAATGTTACGGCAACAAGTGTTTAACTCCATCTCTTTCTTCAATCAATTCCTGCTCAGTAGCAGTCATTTTTGATCGTGAAAACTCGTTAATTTCTAGCCCTTGAACAATTTTCCAGTCGCCATTTTTGCAAATACAAGGAAAGGAGTATATGAGTCCTTCAGTAATACCATAACTTCCGTCACTAAATACACCCATACTTACCCAATCATCAGCTGGCGTCCCAAGCGCCCAATCACGCATATGATCTATTGCAGCGTTGGCAGCAGAGGCTGCAGAGGAGGCGCCTCGTGCCTTAATTATAGCCGCCCCTCGTTGTTGCACAGTTGGGATAAAATCTTCCTCATACCATGCGTGATCAACAAGGTTCATAGCCGTTTCACCCGAAATTTTAACTTGATGAAGGTCTGGATACTGAGTAGCAGAATGATTGCCCCAAACTAGCATACTGGTAACATCGTTAATCGTCTTACCTGTTTTTTGTGCAATTTGTGTTTTAGCTCGATTGTGATCAAGTCTCATCATAGCTGTGAATTGTCGTGGATCAATATTGGGAGCATTTCTTTGTGCAATCAAGGCATTGGTATTTGCAGGATTACCAACAACTAATATCTTAATATCTTTTGAAGCATTATCATTAATAGCCTTACCTTGCACAGAAAATATAGCCGCATTTGCTTCAAGCAGATCTTTTCTTTCCATTCCTGGGCCGCGAGGACGAGCGCCCACCAGTAATGCATAATCTGCATCTTTGAAAGCAACATTAGGATCATCTGTACACACCATACCTTCGAGCTGAGGAAAAGCGCAATCATCTAATTCCATAGCTACACCTTTTAAAGCTTCTAAGGCTGGGGTTATTTCCAGCATTTGCAAAATTACAGGCTGATTCTCACCAAGCATTTGCCCAGATGCAATTCGGAAAAGCAAAGAATAACTAATTTGACCAGCGGCTCCAGTAACAGCTACACGAACAGGTACCTTCACAATATTTCTCCATTTCTAATTAGAATAATAATGATGCGCATTATAAGGAAATACTAAAAAATTTCACTAAATTTTTATATCAATGCGCTCAAACTCAATGACTTGATTTACTGGAATAGAGACATAATCGTAACTGTAGTAGTCATCCGTCAAAAGCCTGCCATTCCATACAATAATATCCAAATCAATTGTTCTTGGTCCGGCTTTATTTAAGCCTCTCTCGCGACCCATACGATCTTCTATATCTTTTAAGTATGCATTAAACTCTTCATAATCGAGGGATGTAACAACCAAGAATGCTGTATTAAGAAAATTAGGCTGCTCCAAATACCCAACAGGGTCAGTCTCAATAATGTCAGCAGAATAAATAAATTTTTCCTCTTTAGATAAAATATTTTGTGATTTTTTAATATTTGACAAGGGGTTGATATTCGATCCCACTGAAATAACCACCTGGTTGAGTTTATTTAACGTCATTTTTACAATTCTTCTTTTTTATTAAACTGCTCTGCATTTAAACCTTGGTGATTGATACCCTCTCCTCCATCGACCGTAAGAATTTGCCCTGTCACAAATTCATTTGCCAGCAGATAGTTCATTGCCCTTAAAAGATGATCAGCTTTGCCTTGCATCTTTAGAGGTATTCCTTCAATCCTCCATGCCAGATAATCAGAGGTTCTCTCGCTTCCGGGTAAAATAACTCCTGGAGCTATAGCATTTACACGAACATGCGGCGCATATTCAATAGCGGCAAGGCGAGTGAACTCAGCAAGGGATTTTTTTGAAAGAAGGTATGCGGCATAACTGTACTGCTGAAAAGAGACTTTGTTGTCTAAAATATTGATAACGACGCCGCTAGGGTCGGGTCTGAGAGCGCAGCCCTTCGCAAAAGCCTGGGTGAGAAGGAAAGGTGCAAAAAAATTGACTGTAAACTGTTTTTGCAACATCCCAATATCTGTATTACTGATTGTTGCCGCATCGTAAACTGAAGCACTATTAATTAAGACAGTTAAATTTGGATAGGATTCCAGTACGTTGTTTATAAGCTCCCCAGGATTAGGCTCAGACAAGTCTGCCTGAAAGGTAGTGCATGCAACACCTAGGCTCTCAATATTTTTTACAGCTAAATCTGCGGCAGCAGCAGAGCCGTTATAATGCAAAGCAACATCATAGCCCGCTTGAGCTAAAGAATTTGCAAAAGCCAAGCCTAGTCTGGTGGCGCCACCGGTAACCAATGCTGCTGGACGTATAGTGTTGTTCATCTTGGATATAGCCTAGTTGTGGATATTTTATGCAAGCATATCTCTATTTCAGCGATATTGCAGTCCCTGTATTGCAGTATTTGACCTACTAATTTTTTTAGACTGCCTAAGCAATCCTGTAAATTTAAATTTTTAAGAGGCTTATATCCAGTCAATTTTGATACACTAGGATATAAACCCGCCCATAAAACAAAATGGAGGCCTAATGTTTTTTTTACTACGGCTAGCTGTAATTATCCAAGCAACGTGGCTCAGCCCTCTCTCGACAGCTGAGAGTATCGCTCAAGTCGATAAGGACAGTATTACCTTTAGCTCCAATCAGGCCGAAACAACCGTTGATATTATAAAAAAACTGACAACTCAACACTTTCAGAAACAACCCATAGATGACGCCCTTTCACAAAATTTATTAACCCAATACCTTGGGCTCTTAGATCCCACAAAAAGCTATTTCCTTCAAGAAGACATAAACGAATTTCAGAAATGGAAATTTAAGTTAGATGACCTACTAAAATCTGGGGATCTGAGTCCTGGATTTTTTATATATAAACGTTATCAGCAAAGAGCATCGAAACGACTTCAAGAAAATATCGCCCTGCTTGAGAGCGGGTTTATATTTGATCTAAATAAAGATGAGTCTTTATCCATCGATACAGAAGCTAATAAATGGCAAGATTCCACAAAGGACTCCGATAATTACTGGCGCAAAAAAACCAAGGAAGCATATCTTCGGCTAAAACTAAACGACAAAGATCCGGAAGAAGTTAGAAAACTTCTTATAAAACGATACACTAATCTTAAAAAACGCATCCATCAAAGTGATAGTGAAGATGTTTTTCAGCTCTATATGAACGCGCTAACTGGTCTTTTTGATCCGCATACATCTTATTTATCCCCGAGATCGATGAAGAATTTTCGAATCTCGCTATCTCTATCACTAACAGGTATTGGAGCTGTTCTTGAGTTAGATGGAGAGCACACAACCATTGTAAGCGTTATTAAAGGCGGTCCCGCTGACAAACAAGGCATTCTTAAGACTGGTGATAAAATTGTTGCTGTAGCACAAAAAAAACAAGACTTTATTGATGTAGTTGGCTGGCGACTTGATGATGTTGTTGAATTGATCCGAGGAAAGAAAAACAGTCTTGTAAGGCTAGAAATTGTTCCAGCGAAAGGCAGCATAACAGGTGCTAATCAAAAAATTGAGATCGTGAGAGATAAAATACAACTTGAAGAACAAGCAGCGAAATCCGAAATAATTGAAGTTCCTACAACTGTAGATGGGAATAATCATATCTATAAAATTGGTGTAATTGAGATCCCTACTTTTTATCTCGACGTGGATGCGCTTCACAGCAATGACCCTGATTTTAAAAGCACAACTAAAGATGTTGTGCGGCTCATCAATGAACTACATACAGAAAAAAATGTAGATGGCTTCATTCTTGACTTAAGAAATAATGGTGGAGGATTCCTTCAAGAGGCAACAATGTTAACTGATTTATTTATTGGCAAAGGTCCTATTGTCCAGGTAAAGAACGCTAACAATGTTACTTCCCGGGCTCACCAGTCAAGGTCTAGTATTTATTACAATGGACCTTTATTGGTTTTAATCAATCGGTTGAGTGCGTCAGCTTCTGAAATTTTTGCTGGAGCAATACAAGACTACAACAGAGGACTTATTGTCGGCTCTAAAAGTTACGGCAAAGGGACAGTTCAAATCCAGCTACCCTTAAAAGAAGGTCAAATAAAGCTCACTGAGTCTAAATTTTATCGTGTTTCTGGCGAAAGTACTCAACTTCTCGGCATCATTCCAGATATTGAACTACCCTCTCCCTATGATATCGAAAGAGTCGGAGAGAGCGCTCTAAAAAATGCTTTGCCTTGGGATACCATTGCTCCAGCAAAGCATAGCATTTATTGGAGCGCTCTCTTAAAAAATCCTCCAATAGACATTTTGCGACGCTCGCACCACAAAAGACTCCTAGAGGACCCTGATCTAGTTTACCTAAAAGAAGAACTCAGTCTCATAAAAGAACGCTCATCGATCAAGGAGCTTTCCTTGAATGAAAAGAAACGGAAAATGCAATCACAGGAATATGACAACAATTTGCTAGCAATAGAAAATAAGAGGCGCAAAGCCAAAAAACAGAAAAATTATGTATCTATAGAAGAGTGGCGCTCTGAAAAAAATGCAAGCAAGGATAAAAACAAAGATGAGGATCAACGCCCTTTGTCAGAGAAAGATTTAATACTCTATGAGGCTGGTAATATTTTTGCAGATTATTTGAATCACATATTTTTATCTTCAGAAAAGCAAGCAAGAGCACGTTAATAAATATGAAAATTATGTCTTTTAATGCCAATGGGCTTAGGGCCAGAATAAGTCAGCTAAAATCTATTATCAGTAACCATGAGCCAGACATTATTGGCCTACAAGAAACCAAGGTTTCCAATGAAGAGTTCCCAGTAAAAGATATACAAGAATTAGGCTATGACGTCACTTTTCACGGACAAAAAGGTCACTATGGCGTAGCGCTCCTCTATCGATTGCCAATAATTAATAGCGATAAGGGGTTCCCACATGATAACAATGAAAATCAAAAACGTTTAATCACTGGAGAATTTAATTTTCAAAACAAGAAAATAAGCATTTTGAATGGATATTTTCCTCAAGGAGAGTCCCGCTCGCATAATAAAAAATTTCCATATAAACAAAAATTCTATTCCGATCTCGCAGATCATCTTGCGTTCAAATACAACCCCAACGATCTCTTGCTTGTTATGGGTGACATGAATGTGGCGCCAATGGATTTAGATATCGGTATAGGGGATGAAAATAAAAAACGTTGGCTGCGCACGGGGAAGTGTTGCTTTCTTCCTGAAGAAAGGAAGTGGCTGCAAAGGTTAGAAAAATGGGGGCTAACCGACACCTATCAACATTTCCACCCAAAAGAAATCAACAGGTATAGTTGGTTTGATTATCGCAGTCGCGGATTTGAAATGGAGCCTAAGCGCGGATTGAGAATTGATTTAATTTTAACTTCCAAATCACTAACTAACATGATATCTAGCGTAGGAATTGATCACACAGCAAGAGGGATGGACAAGCCGTCAGATCATTGCCCGGTCTGGATTTCACTAAAGATCTAGCTTGTATATTCTGATAACTTGCCATCAATCTCTGGCATCACATCAAACAAGTCTGCTACCAAACCATAATCTGCAACCTGAAAAATAGGAGCATCGGGATCTTTGTTGATCGCAACAATGACCTTACTGTCTTTCATCCCCGCCAAATGTTGGATAGCACCAGAAATTCCTACAGCAATATAAAGCTCTGGAGCAACAATTTTTCCGGTCTGACCAACCTGCATATCATTAGGAACAAAGCCTGCATCGACTGCAGCCCTTGATGCTCCAACTGCAGCTCCTAGCTTATCAGCAATTTTTTCCAGCAAACCAAAGTTCTCGCTACTTCCCATCCCTCGACCACCAGAAATAACAATTTTTGCTGACGTTAACTCTGGTCTTTCAGAAATAGCCAAGTCATTCCTAATAAACTCTGATTTCTCGAAATCATGAATACTGTTAAGAGTTTCAACTGCAGCAGAACCGCCTTCAGAAGCAGCAATGTTAAAAGCTGTTGTCCTAATTGTCATTAACTTAATTACGTCGTTACTTTTGACTGTTGCAATGATATTTCCTGCATATATAGGACGTCTAAAGATATCTTCAGCCTCAACAGTTATGACATCAGAAATTGACTGTACGTCAATCAATGCAGCCGCGCGAGGAATAATATTTTTTCCTGTAGTTGTCGAAGACATTAATACATGCGAATACTCAGGTGCGATTTCTGCGATTAATGGAGCAACGTTCTCTGCAAGTTGATTAGCATAGACTTTATTATCTGCAAGTCGAACCCTTTTGATTCCTGGGACCCTTGAAGTCTCGGTAGCAACTGTCTTACAACCAAAACCAGCCACTAAGATATCAATACTATCGCCTAGAACTTGAGCTGCAGCAACAGCATTAAGTGTTGCTGTCTTTAAGTTCCTATTGTCATGCTCTGCAATAACTAGTATGGCCATTATATAACCTTCGCTTCATTTTTTAATTTATCTAGTAATTCATCCACGCTGCCTACTTTAACTCCTTCAGGGCGGCCTACGGGGGCACTAACGCTCACAATAGAAACACGCGAAGTGATATCAACACCTAGTTCTTCTGCTGTTATTTCACGAATAGGCTTCTGCTTCGCTTTCATTATATTTGGAAGAGAGGCATATCTCGGTACATTTAATCTAAGATCTGTAGTCACAATAGCAGGCAAGGCAAGCTTAATTGTTTGAAGGCCACCATCAATTTCTCGAGTCACAAAAACACTACCATTATCGATAACCACCTCAGAGGCAAATGTTCCTTGCGGATATCTCGCCAATGCAGCTAACATTTGTCCTGTTTGATTATTATCGCCATCTATCGACTGTTTCCCCATCAATACAAGATCAGGTTTTTCTTCATCGCAAACGATCTTCAGGCATTTTGCAATCGCTAAGGGTTCGATTTCTATCGTCTCTTCAATCTTAATTAAAATTCCCCTATCTGCACCCATGGCTAATGCAGCACGAACCTGCTCCTGTGCCTTCTGAGGCCCCAAGGATACGACAATAATTTCCGTAACGGCGCCCTTCTCTTTAAGTCGAACAGCTTCCTCTACGGCAATCTCACAAAAAGGATTAATCGACATTTTTAAATTATTAAGATCAACACCTGAACCATCGGAATTGGGTCTAACTTTAACGTTGTAATCTACAGCACGCTTAATAGCAACCAGCACCTTCATGGCAAAATCCTTTGATACCTTTTATAGAGTTGTAACTTCTGCTATACCTCAAAGACTTACTAGTCTTGGGGTGGGATTAAAAATATACTTTACATGGTATTTTAAATCAATTTCTTGTTTATAGGGATACAAAATTATCCCTATAATGTTTGATGGCCCCGTAAAAAGTAATATATTAGGATGATCTGGAAGATTTATCTTTGCAAGAGATATCTATCCTTTGCAATAATTCAAATTATCACAGAAAATCATCAAGGAGCGCCCAATGGATCTTGAGTATATGGACTACGATGTGGTTATTGTTGGCGCCGGACCTTCCGGCCTTTCGGCTGCATGCAGATTAAAGCAAATGAATGCGGATATCTCAGTTGTTGTTTTAGAAAAAGGATCAGAAGTAGGCGCTCATATACTTTCCGGTGCTATTTTGGAGCCAACAGCCTTAAATGAACTTTTTCCAGACTGGAAAGACCAAGGGGCACCAGCTAGCACTCCTGTTTCTAAAGATAGCTTGTATTTTCTTACTAAAAATAAAGCAATAAAAATTCCCTCTTTTTTTGCGCCAAAGACTATGTCTAACAAAGGCAACTTCGTTATCAGTTTAGGCAACCTATGTCGCTGGCTGGCGGAGCAAGCGGAAAATTTAGGCGTGGAAATCTTTTCGGGCTTTCCTGCAGCAAGTGTCCTGTACGCCGACAATGGTGCTATTGCGGGCGTTGTTACAGGTGATATGGGAGTTGATGCTAAAAACGAAAAGAAAGCCTCCTATACCCCAGGTATGGAACTTCGAGGAAAATATACTCTTTTCTCAGAGGGCTGCAGAGGGCATCTAGGCAAAGAGATTATTGAAAAGTTTTCCCTGGATGATGCTTGCGATCCACAGCATTACGGTTTGGGAATAAAAGAGCTCTGGTCGATACCACCAGATATCCATCAGCCTGGCCTAGTGCTTCACAGTGCAGGATGGCCGCTGAACGAGAGTGGGTCAACTGGTGGTGGTTTTCTATATCATGCTGATAACAATCAAATAGTAGTTGGTCTCATTACTGATCTCTCCTATACCAATCCTTTTGTAAGCCCTTATGATGAATTTCAACGCTACAAGCATCATCCTCTAATATCAAAACATCTAAAGGGCGGAAAAAGAATTTCTTATGGGGCAAAAGCATTAGCAAAAGGCGGCTTACAATCACAACCAAAAATGACCTTTCCTGGCGGAATCCTGATCGGAGACAACGCAGGCACATTAAATAATGCAAAAATAAAAGGCATACACTGTGCAATGAAATCTGGAATGGTGGCAGCAGAAACTATTGCTACAGCAATTCAGACAAATAAAAAGCATACGGATCCTTTAGGTTTCTCGGAAACCTACAAAGATAGCTGGGCTTACAAAGAACTAGAAATGCAGCGTAATTTTGGTCCAGCGCAACACAAATGGGGAAACATGCTTGGCTCTATTTACGCATTCATAGATATCAATGTATTTAACGGCAAGCTACCTTGGACTCTTCGAGACCCAAAAGCTGATCACTCTAAACTAAACACAGCGAGCAAATCGAAGCCTCTTGATTACAAGAGACCTGACAGTATCATTAGTTTTGATAAGCTGTCATCAGTATTTCTTTCCAACACCAACCATGAAGGCAATCAACCCAACCACCTAGTGCTGAAAGATGAGGATTTACCTATATCTTATAATCTTCCTGTTTTTGACGAGCCTGCACAACGGTACTGTCCAGCAGGGGTTTATGAGATATTAACCAACAATGACGGATCTAAGAAATTTCAGATCAACTCGCAGAATTGCATTCATTGCAAAACTTGTGATATCAAGGATCCCTCTCAAAACATAAACTGGGTGACCCCTGAAGGAGGAGGCCCAAATTATCCAAACATGTGAACAATTACTAAGCACAAAGTGAGCCAGTACACCCCAGATGCCAATTAACTTGATGTCTTGCCCATAGTGGTCCCAATCTCAAGAATAAAGCTTAAAAAACTCTCTCTATCATCAGTGTCAAGCTTAAAATTTCCTGCTAGAGATAAATCTACAGCTCCCTGAACCAAGGCAAGATATGAAAAATAATAGTGCGATGAGGGCGCGTCTTGCAACAAACCTTTTTTAATAAGCAGTAGAATTGCTTCATTGATGGAGGCTATATTAGAGCGCCTTAAAGCATAAAATTGAGCCATACTTTTAGCAACCTGAATATCATACTTTAGCTGGTCTTCCAGCTGCTGCATAAGACGATCTAGCCTTGGGTCAGCCAAGCGCATCTTAAGATAAAGCTGTATAGGGGCAAAGGGATCGCTATCAGTCGCCCCCATGCTCAGCTGAAGACTGGCTATAATTTTATTCTCGTAATCAAGCAAGATGCGCATTAATATTTCTGTCTTGGAAATAAAATGCTTATAGATTGTTCCTTTACCGATTCCTGCATGCTTAGCAATCAAAGAAATCGTAATATTAGCTATACCTTGTTTTTTTGCTAATCGTATAGCGCTATTTATGATAGCTTGTTCTCGCGCAAGAAATCTTTTTTTCTTTTCATGAAATTTATGAATATTGATGTCATATTTTGGCATTAAAGTATCACTAAGTAATTATTCAAGAAACATAATTTCCTATACAGCTTACCGCTAAAGTAAAATCTTCAAGGCGCTATCTGTGTTTTTCTTTTTTCAATACGAAGGCAGGTCTGATTGGTTATTTGTAGCTTTTGCATCATCAGCCAAGAACCACCTCCGCCATTGTACTTTTGGTTCACACATATAATATTTTACTTTCATTTTATTAGCCGCCTTATGGCAACCGACAGTAGTCATAAATCCAGCCTGCACCAACGATCGGTGCTCGTCAAAAAAATTCTCTTTGACAAACAAATCATACCTTGGGTACCAGCACACTACAGTCACTACAATTAGAGCTATAAATATATACTTCATTCTAAGTCCTTTCTTATGGCTAAAGAGGCTAATAGTAGTGTTACTAACAGTTATTATTAATAGAGTGCCTTCAATTATTTATCAAGGGTCAATTTTGCATCCCTTAGCCAAAACCATGCAACAAGAAAGGCAATAAAACTCGATAATGCTGCATAATTAAAAGCATAAATCGGCGTCACATCCCAGACAAGACCTCCAGTGTAAGAGCCAATAGCCCCACCAGCGCCATAGCAGCATGAACTATATAACGCTTGAGCCTTTCCTTGGCAGCTTACATCAAAAAATCTGCGGACACACTCCATGCAGGCGGCATGAAAAGCGCCGAAAGTGAATGCATGTAAAACTTGAGCTAAAATTAATAGCCATAATTCGTCAGCATAGTAGCCTATAATTAGCCATCGCAATGTCGCAAAAAATAGGCAGCCCAGCACAATTAATCGCACACCAATATGCAAAAGCAATCTATACATCATCAAGAACACAATGACTTCTGCTGCTACCCCAATAGACCAAATAGCACCAATACCTGCACGACTATATCCGAAAGATTCCAAATAAATACTAAAAAAACTGTAGTACACGCCATGGGAAAGCTGCATCAATAAGCCAACCAAAAGAAATACAACTACAGGGGTTCGTGTTGCTACCGAAATAAACCTATCGCTAGATTTTCTATTGGAGCCAAGCGTAGCATTAGGTACAAATATACTAGATAAAAAGATACCAATCAAAAGCATTAGTCCAACAATAGGTAGTGTATCTATATCATGGGAGTCAAACCAAAATCCACCGCCTAGCACAGAGGCAATAAACCCCACAGAGCCCCATAAACGAATTCGACTATAGGTCTCTGGAGCTTTCTCAAGATAGCTCATGGTAATGACTTCATGTTGAGGAAGAATAGCATTCCAAAAAAAACTGTATCCAATCATCACTAATGCAATCGACCAAAATTTTTGATCGATAAAAATACCGAGAAAACAGAGGCAAGAAAGGAAGGCACCCAGTCGAACAACGGCCGACCTCCTCCCTGTATAATCAGACAGCCATCCCCAAATATTGGGAGCAATCATTTTTGTAGCCATAGGTATAGCCAGTAAAATTCCTATGTCGGTAACACTGAAACCTTTTGAATATAGAAATAATGACCAGTAAGGATGCAGGGCACCCAGTAGGCCAAAAAAACAGAAATAGAAGGCTGATAAGCGCCAATATGGGACTAATAGCTGGGGCATATTTTTCACAATTAGATAAGATTTTATAGCTTATGGTGTTGAGCTGATGACAACATCAAAGTTTTGGGCCCTTTGTCTTAGCAAATGATCCATTAGTACAATTGCTAGCATTGCTTCAGCTATCGGGGTTGCTCGAATACCCACGCAAGGGTCATGCCTGCCTTTCGTGACAACCTCTATAGGGTTGCCATTTACATCAATTGAACGACCCGGTATACGAAGACTGCTTGTTGGTTTCAAGGCTATATTTGCAACGATATTCTGCCCAGTGGAAATCCCACCCAAAATACCGCCAGCATTATTCGATAGGAAGCCATCTGGAGTGATTTCGTCTCGATGCTCGCTGCCCACTTGACTGACCGAATCAAAACCAGAGCCTATTTCAACTCCCTTTACTGCATTAATGCTCATTAACGCATGCGCTATGTCTGCATCAAGACGGTCAAACACTGGTTCTCCTAAACCTACAGGCATATTGCTTGCTGTCACTGTTATTTTAGCACCAACAGAATTACCTTCTTTTAGCAAAGCCTGCATGTAAAGCTCCATCTCTGAAACTTTGTCGGGATCTGGACAGAAGAAAGGGTTATTTTCCACCTCCTCTAAAATAATTTTTTCTGCTTTTATGGGGCCTAGTTGAGACAAATATCCTCTAATTACAATTCCTTCTTTTTGGTATAAATATTTTTTAGCAATAACTCCTGCTGCAACACGCATGGCTGTTTCACGAGCCGATGAGCGGCCCCCTCCTCTATAATCTCGAAGGCCATATTTTTTTTGATAAGTATAATCGGCATGAGCGGGTCGAAATTGGTCTTTAATATTAGAATAATCTTTTGAGCGCTGATCAGTATTTTCGATTATCAGGCCTATAGGTGTGCCCGTTGTTTTTCCTTCAAAAATACCTGACAATATTTTTATCTCATCACCCTCCATGCGTTGAGTGGTATAGCGAGACTTCCCTGGTTTACGTCGATCTAGATCGTACTGTATATCTTCCTCAGATATCTCAAGACCAGGAGGACACCCATCAACAATGCAACCCAAAGATGGTCCATGGCTCTCGCCAAAAGTGGTTACAGAAAACAGTTTTCCAATAGTATTACCTGACATAAACACATCCAAATATATTCATCTAACAATATCATAATGTCAGAGGCACACAAAAAATTATTATCATATTATAGACGATAATCTAGATATCTTTGCGTGAGTAGCTATTACATGAAAATTATTTAACAATTTAGTCATAATTGCTAACATTGCAGCAGACATCTGTCCCAAAGTTTGTGCTATTCTAAATGCTCAAAAAATCATTATTTAAAATAAAAATTCATTTATTAGATTCATTCAACTTCAATCACATTAAACTAAAAACTGAGAAGGCGTTAATGACCATAGATTGCTTTAAAAAAATTATCGAGTCCACTGGTGAGGACATCTCCAGACCTGGCTTGATTGACACTCCCAAAAGGGCCTCGGATTCGTTTAGTTTTCTCACTAGAGGCTACCATCAGAACCTTGAAGAGATTATCAATAATGCTTTATTTCCCTCCGAGTCTAGAGAAATGGTTGTAGTTAAGGACATTGAACTTTACTCGCTCTGCGAGCATCACTTATTGCCATTTATTGGCAAGTGTCATGTAGCCTACATTCCCAATGGCAGAGTTCTAGGTCTATCAAAAGTCGCACGAGTAGTAGACATGTTCGCGAGACGCTTGCAAATTCAAGAAAATCTAGTAACGCAGATCGCCAAAACAATTGAAGATGTCACAGGGGCATCTGGGGTTGCTGTTATCATAGAAGCTAAGCATATGTGCATGATGATGCGAGGTGTGGAAAAACAAAACTCTATTATGAAAACTTCAGCAATGCTAGGCTGTTTCCGTGATCAGCAGGCCACAAGAAACGAGTTTCTTTTTCTCCTCAAAGATTAGCTCTCGAGACGATTTTTGTACACTAAGGGTGAGTCATCAGTTTAAGTTCACTGCATCCTCGAGAAAAGCCAATTGCCTCAATAGCTGCCAAAGAGCTAGCATTCATGGACCATGCTAGCCATGTTCCATCAGTAATGCACTCTAAGATATTACCAATCAAGGGCTGACGGATAAGTAAAAGTACGCTTTTTAGACTACATTTATCTATGAGCGCATCGATGTATGCCTGAACTATGTCAACTTTTCCCTCGTAACACAACGCATTATCCGTTAATATTTTTTCTGAATAGCTTAGAACGTCGGAGACCACCTGGAGAGTTTTCTTGGTACGAGCTGTTGCACTGCATACGATGAGTTGAATTTTCTCAAATTTAACCAAATGCTAGAAAATTACTTTCTGAGCGTCTATTCTGCCCTGAAGAGATAATACACGCTGACACATGGTCAAATCATAAGGAGAATAACCATGTCGAAGCAGGTAGATAACCACTTTGTGACCTAAGGTTAATTGTTTACTGGACTTTTAATTATACCTCTGGCTTCTTATCATCTTTTTCAACAAAAGTAGGTATATCATCTACTTCAGAAGCAGATGGATCTTGCTCGACAACAGTCTCTGTGGGTAGCTCAACCTCAGGCCAATCTGAGAAGGGGAACGGCTTTTGATCATTATTGTAGGTTAGGAATAGAAATGCTTGGCACGTCCATATAGAAACTCCTTGGCCAAAAGATTGTAGGTTTCTATTTGGTTTTCCAGACCAAGCTACTACTGCAAATTGCATGAAGCTAACAATAAATACAATGATTCGGGAAACAATAGACAGGAGTCCAAACAAAACCATGTACAAAGCTCGAATCCAGTTATCGATATTACGCAAATTTATTTTAGTTTGATTTTCCATTCAGTCCTCACTACTATTTTTCAGGCCAGCAAGACATAAAAACTACTTATCTATGAACTCCACATCGGTATTTTGCTCTGCAAGCATCATAGTTTTTAAAACCTCTTCTACAGGCCTACCATTAAACATTGTTTCGTATAAGGCATTCACGAGCGGCATATAGATTTGTAACTTTTCAGCCTCCTCTTTAATCATTCGGGTTGTGTTTATTCCCTCTGCTACATGCCCCACTTCTACTGTTGCCTCGTCAATAGAAAGGCCGCGACCCAAAGCTAAGCCAATCTGATAATTTCTACTTAAAGGTGAGGTACAGGTCACAAAAAGGTCTCCAACACCGCTCAATCCCAAAAAAGTCATAGGATTAGCCCCAAGAGCAGCAGAAAACCGGCTCATTTCAGCTAGACTTCTGGTAACAAGTACACTGACTGTATTTTGACCCATTTTCATAGAAGCAGAAATACCTGACGCGATGGCATAAATATTTTTCAACGCCCCTGCAAGCTCAACACCAAGCCTATCTGAATTGGCATAAACACGAAAATAATACGAACTTAGCAATTGCTGGGTATCGCAACAAACCTGAGGATTGTTGCTTGCTACTACGGTGGCTGTAATTGCTTTATTAGCAATTTCTATAGCGAGGTTAGGTCCGCTAATGACACCCACCCGAGCTTGAGGTAGCTCCTCTTCGAGAATCTGGCTCATTAATTTAAATGTCCCGATCTCAATACCTTTTGCTGTACTAATAACCTGAACGCCTGAAACAACATATCTACTAGCCTCATTGGCTAATTTTCTGAATGCTTTGCTGGGTACAGCAAAAAATACTACATCAGCATCTCTCAAAGAAGCTTTCAAGTCAGAAGAAAACTCTAGCCTAGCATCAAGCAGACAACCTGGTAGGTATCTGGCATTTTCGCGAGAATGCGAACACTTCTTAGCATTTTCTTCGCTTCTCATCCATAAGACAACTTTGTGCCCATTTTCAGCGACCATGTTGGCCAAGGCAGTACCGAAACTGCCTCCGCCCAAAACTACTATCTTACCGAATGAGACCATGGCTTGACTTCAATGTTGTTTGTCGGATTATAGTCCTAACTCTTAAACTATAGCTATCAATCAGATTTTCCATCAAATAACAATTGATTGAGTCTTTTTACAAATAAAGACGGATTATCTAATTGTTGCCCAGCAGAAAGTATTGCCTGATCATAAAGAAGCTCGGTTAATTCACCAAATCTTTCATCGTTGCTGGTTTCACCAAGAAGTACGACCAAGGAATGAGTAAGGTTTATTTCAAGGCCAGGTAAATCCTCTGGAACTTCCTGTCCGGCTGCAGACATCATTTTTCGCATCTGAGGGCTTAATGAATGCTCTGCATAAACCAAGCATGCTGGAGAACCAGTCAATCGACGTGTTTCACGTACACTATCGACTCGGCCAGCTAGGTTAGCTTTAATTTTTTCTATGATTTCTGAAGATTCTACCTCATTTTTTTCATCTATTTTCTCGGGACCGCCAAAAATAGACTCATCTAGATCGCCCTTTGTAACATCCTGCAAAGTCTTTCCATCAAACTGAAAAAGATGGGACAGAGTCCACTCATCTAGCCTATCAGTCAGAAGTAAAACCTCGATATCCTTTTGTTGAAAAACTTCAAGATAGGTACTGTTGCGAGCAGCATTTAGGTTTTCTGCAACAAGATAGTAAATCTTATCCTGCCCTTCTTTCATTCGAGCTATATAATCAGCAAAATTTGCTGTTTGCTCTGATCCTTCTGTTTTGGTGGTAGAGTACTTAAATAGACTCGCAATACGCTCGCGATTAACAAAATCTTCAGCGGGGCCTTCTTTGAGAACACTACCAAAAATATGCCAGAAGCTCATATATTGATCAAGGGATTCTTTCGACATTTTTTCCAGCATATCCAGCACTCTTTTTGTTAAAGCGCTACGCATGCTGTCAACATCTGAATTGCCCTGTAGTATTTCACGAGAAATATTCAAAGGAAGATCACTAGAGTCCAAAATTCCCTTAACAAATCGAAGATATCTTGGAAGGAATTGCGAAGCATCATCCATTATAAAGGTGCGCTGGATATACAACTTCAAGCCTCTGGATGCCTCATAATTGTGGAGATCAAAAGGCGCGCTGGAGGGAATAAAAAGTATGCTAGTGTAATCCAACTTACCTTCAACTCGATTGTGACTCCAAGACAAGGGATCAAGAAGATCATGGGACAGGTACTTATAAAATTCCTGATACTCTTCGTCCTTGATGTCACTTTTTTGTCGAGTCCAAAGAGCTGTGGCTGCGTTAACTGTCTGAAACTCTTCATCCTCATTTTTCTTGGATTTCTTGGTTTTCTTGGTTTTTGTGGTTTTTTTCGCTTTCTCCCCCTCTTTGGATTCTTCGGTTTCATCTAACGGGATAGGTGAAGGTTTTTTTACCTCAATAGGCACTGAAATATGATCTGAGTATTTCTTAATCGTACTGCGTACTCTTAAATCTGCAGAAAATTCCAGCTCATCCTCTTTTAAATATAAGGTGATAGATGTTCCTCTATCTGATTTTTTAATATCTTCTATTGTGTACTCAGCATCGCCATCACAAACCCAACGAACAGCCTTGCCTGCTTGCAATCCAGCCCTTCTAGTTTCAACAACAACCTTATCCGCGACAATAAATGCAGAGTAAAATCCAACCCCAAATTGGCCTATTAGTTGCGAATCTTTTTTCTCGTCGCCGCTCAAGTTACTTAAAAACTGGGCCGTTCCTGATTTTGCAATTGTCCCAAGGTGGTCAATAACCTCCTCGCGTGACATGCCTATGCCATTATCTTGAATAGTAATGGTGCCTGCTTCAGAGTCAGCACTGATGCGAACCCTCAGGTCTGGAGAGTCTTCGTAAAGCGAGGAGTCAGTAAGGGCCTCAAAACGAAGCTTATCAACCGCATCAGATGCGTTAGAAATTAACTCTCTCAAGAATATCTCTTTATTGCTGTAAAGAGAGTGGATCATTAAATGTAGAAGCTGCTTTGCTTCTGTCTGAAAACCGCGAGTTTCAACAGCCATAGTTATAAAAATTCCCTATTAATTAATTTCTAGTATTTTTAACGGAACATCTAAGTACACATAATTTATAAAATGGGGGCAATAGAAGAAAAAACAACCTTAAGTTAAAAAAATTCATAAAACTATTAGATGATAGGCAATAAAAAACGGCTCGTTAAAGCCGCTTTTTATACTTTTCGGTACTTACCAACCGGTGATGCCCTGTAATCCTTTTCCTATATCAGCGAGACTGCGTACGGTTCTTACTCCAGCATCTTCTAGCGCTGCAAATTTTTCATCAGCAGTGCCTTTGCCTCCAGAGATAATGGCGCCCGCATGCCCCATACGCTTACCTGCAGGAGCCGTTACCCCGGCAATGTAAGAAACTACAGGCTTAGAGACGTGCTCCTTGATATAAGCTGCGGCCTCCTCTTCAGCAGTCCCGCCAATTTCACCGATCATTACTATAGCTTCAGTGGATGGATCTTCTTCGAATAATGAGAGTATATCGATAAAATTAGACCCAGGTATTGGGTCGCCACCAATACCCACACATGTAGATTGACCAAAACCGTAATCAGTGGTCTGCTTAACCGCCTCATAAGTAAGGGTGCCAGATCGCGAAACAATGCCAACCTTGCCAGGAAGATGGATGCTTCCAGGCATGATACCTATCTTGCATTCTCCGGGAGTGATTACACCTGGGCAATTTGGGCCAATTAATTTAACGCCCATTTCGTCGCACCTAACTTTGCAAGCCAGCATGTCTAATGTCGGAATGCCTTCGGTAATGCAGACAATAAGCTTAATGCCGGCATTTGCCGCCTCCATTATAGAGTCTTTGCAAAAAGGTGCCGGAACATAAATAACTGAAGCCTCGGCTCCAGTTTTATAGGTAGCCTCTACAACGGTGTTAAAGACAGGTAGACCCAAATGAGCTGTGCCACCTTTTCCTGGGGTTACACCCCCTACCATCTTAGTACCGTATTCGATTGCTTGGCTTGAATGAAAGGTACCTTGGCCACCAGTAAATCCCTGACAGATAACCTTAGTTTGCTTATTTATCAAGATAGCCATTACTTGTCTCCCCTTGCCGCTTTAACTACTTTCTGGGCAGCGTCCGTCAGGCTAGTTGACGCAATAATATTTAGTCCACTTTCTGCCAATATTTTAGAGCCTAGCTTTGCGTTGTTTCCCTCTAGTCTCACAATAACTGGAACTTTTACACCCACCTCCTCTACAGCACCTATGACACCCTCAGCGATCAAATCACAACGAACTATTCCACCAAAAATATTGATAAAAACTGCTTTTACATTTTTATCAGAGAGAATTATCTTGAAGGCTTCAATTACCCGCTCTTTCGTTGCGCCACCGCCAACATCTAAAAAATTTGCTGGCTCGCCACCATTAAGCTTTACGATATCCATCGTAGCCATAGCCAGCCCTGCGCCGTTAACCATACAGCCAATGCTTCCATCTAAAGCAACATAATTAAGCTCCCATTGTGTAGCCTGCGCTTCACGAGGATCATCTTGCGAGGGGTCGTGCATGGCGCGCAATCTTGGTTGACGGTACATGGCGTTACCATCGATGTTTATTTTACCATCCAGGCAATGCAAGTTACCTTCAGAGTTAATAATCAACGGATTGATCTCCAGCAACGCCAAATCACAGTCCTGAAATAATTGGGCTAGACCCAAAAACAACTTAGTAAACTGTTTTATTTGGGTGGGATTTAAGCCTAATTTAAATGCAAGCTCTCTAGCCTGATAGGGCTGAGCACCAATCAGGGGATCAATGGTCGCCTTGAGAATTTTTTCTGGAGTTTCCTCTGCCACTTTTTCTATTTCAACGCCGCCTTCAGTTGACGCCATGAAAACAATACGGCGAGTGGAGCGATCAATAACTGCGCCTAAGTATAGTTCTTGGTCAATATCACTACATTCCTCCACCAAGATCCGGCTAACTGGCTGACCACTAGTATCCGTTTGGTAGGTCACTAAACGATTGCCTAGCCATTTGCGCGAGAAATCTTCAATTTCAGCCTTGGAGGTTACTAGCTTTACACCGCCGGCTTTACCTCTTCCCCCTGCATGAACTTGCGCCTTAACCACCCAGCGATCTCCCCCCAAAATATCAGCAGCCGATATGGCCTCAGATGCTGTTTCAGCGGCTATACCCTTAGAAACTGGGAGCCCATATTCAGCAAAAAGTTGTTTTGCCTGATACTCGTGTAGATTCATATTTTTTCCTATCGTAGAAAAATAAGGGCTCTAAATGAAAATATACACCTAGAGTTCGAAAAAAGAATGTTTAACCACGTTTTTTGCGATTCGGCATATGTATAGCATGACCATTCACAGCTAGTGCTGCTTCATGAACAGTTTCAGATAAGGTGGGGTGAGAAAAGACTGTCATAGCGATATCTTCGGCATTAGAGCCAAATTCCATAGCAATGGCAATCTGCTGTACAAGATCGGCGGCGCTAGGACCCACAATATGACAACCCAAAATTCTATCAGTCTTGGCATCAGCAATTATCTTTACCATGCCATCTGTATCATTTGCTGCCATAGCGCGGCCGCTTGCAGCAAATGGGAAAACTCCAACATTATAAGACTCACCGGCTTGCTTTAGCTGCTCTTCTGTCTTTCCAACAGCAGCAACCTCAGGATGAGTGTAAATAACATTAGGTATAATATCGTAATTTATTTGTGTTTTCTGGCCCGCAATGCGCTCAGCAACCATGACACCCTCTTCTGAACCCTTATGGGCCAACATGGGTCCCCTTACAACATCACCAACAGCCCAAACTCCTGATGCAGTAGTCTCGCACTGCTCGTTAACAAATATACGACCTCTTTCATCAAGATTAACTCCGCTATCGGGCGACAATAAACCTTCCGTATAAGGCGTTCGGCCTACGCAGACAATCAGCTTATCGAATACCTCTTTAGTTTCTTTGCCTGCACTATCCTTATAGGTAACAATTACCTCTTTTCCTTTGACTTTTGTACCCGTAACACGCGATCCAAGACGAATATCCATGCCTTGTTTAGTGAAAATCTTCCTTGTTTCTTTGGCAATTTGCTGGTCAATAATAGAAAGGAAATCATCCATAGCTTCAATCAATACAACCTTACTACCTATTCTGTTCCATACACTTCCAAGCTCCAGACCAATCACACCTGCGCCGATAACCCCCAATCTATTTGGGGTCTCCGTGATTTCCAGGGCCCCACTAGAGTCGACTATAGTAGCTCCGTTAACTCTTGCTACCGGAATATCAATCGGCTTAGAGCCTGTGGCAATAATAATATTATCCGCCGTAAGAATTTGTGTTTTGCCGTCATGGGTTACGCACTCAATTTGTCGCCCCGAAAGAAGCTTAGCGTTGCCAAACAAAGACACAACGCCATTACTCTTGAATAGCCCCGCAATACCGTCCGTAAGTTGATTGATGATTTTATTTTTTCTATCGACCATAGCTGTCAAATCAATGGATACATCGCCGACACTAATGCCATGCACACCAAGCTGATTTTTGGCCTCATAATACTTGTAAGAACTATCAAGAAGAGATTTTGAGGGAATACATCCTACGTTAAGGCAAGTTCCTCCATTAACCCCTTCGCCTTCTGCATTTCTCCATTTTTCTATGCAGATAGTCTTCAACCCCAACTGCGCCGCTCTTATGGCTGCAACGTAACCTGCAGGACCTGCCCCTATAACAATAACATCATAACTGTTGGACATAATATTCTCTTAAATTTCAATATTTTATATCTTATATTTCAAGTAAAATCTTAGCTGGATTTTCTATCATTTCCTTAATAGCAACCAAGAAACTTACTGCCTCGCGGCCATCTATTATACGGTGATCGTAAGATAGAGCGAGATTCATCATAGGGCGAATAACAACCGATCCATTTTCGGCAACTGGTCTCTCTTTGATAGAATGCATCCCTAAGATAGCTGCTTGCGGTGGATTTAATATGGGGGTCGATAGCAAAGATCCGAACACTCCGCCATTAGTTATTGTGAAAGTTCCGCCCGTCATTTCTTCCATAGTTAATTTTCCGTCGCGGGCTTTTGCACCAAGTTCCGCAATGGTTCGCTCGACATCTGCAATACTCATGTTCTCTGCATTACGCAACACTGGGACCACTAAACCTTTTTCGGTAGAAACAGCAACACCTATATCTTGATATCCATGGTAAATAACATCACTACCATCAATAGATGCATTGACTGAAGGAAAGCGTTTTAGAGCCTCTGTTGCTGCACGGACAAAAAATCCCATAAAACCAAGACGTGCACCTGGGTGGATCTTTGAAAATTCATCTTTGAATTCTGAGCGAAGATCCATAATTTTATGCATATCAACTTCATTAAAGGTGGTCAGCATTGCTGTTGTTTGCGTTACTTGCAGTAACCTGTCTGCTATTCGAGCTCTCATGCGTGTCATTGGCACACGTTTTTCTATCCTATCCCCTACGGGAATAGAGATAGAGGAACTAGCAGTTGTGCGAGAATCAGCCTGAACCTCAGGGATGCCACTACCACCAACATGGGCTACGTCTTCCTTGGTGATTCTGCCATCTTTACCGCTACCTGTAACAGCCTGCAAATCAACATTTTGCTCGCTCGCAAGCTTTCTTGCTGATGGGCTTGCCGTTTTCTCTTGACCGTTATTTTCAACAGGCTCTTCTTTAACTTCTACCACTGAAGCAGCTGCTGCGCCTTCGTTAATTAGGGCTATAACCTCGTTACTTAGGACTATTGCTCCTTCTTCTTTTAAAGTTTTTGCTAAAATTCCATCAGTAGGAGCCACAACTTCCAAAACAACCTTATCTGTCTCTATATCGACCAATAAGTCATCCCTGAAAACAGTTTCTCCGGGCTGCTTATGCCAAGTAGCAATACTTCCTTCCTGTACAGATTCGGGAAATGTGGGTGCTTTTATTTCAATACTCATGTTCTTCAGTTCCTTGATCTAAAATAGCGCTATAACTTCAACCAATAATCAATAATCAATAATTCAAAGCTTCGTTGATAAACCTTTCTTGCTCTTCTAGATGAAGAGACATATATCCGCATGCTGGGGCAGCAGAGGCCTTGCGCCCGACATAACTCAGAGTCAAGTTTTCATCAAATCTGTTAATAATACTACGCATATGATGCTGGCTACTATACCACGCACCTTGGTTTATTGGCTCTTCTTGACACCAAATGACATCCTTTAGGTTGGTGTATTCCTGTAATGCCTCTGACAACTCACTGTCCGGAAAAGGATACAGCTGCTCAATACGAACCAGAGCGACATCATCGATATTTTTCTCTTGCCTTGCCTCATACAGATGATAATAAACCTTACCAGAGCAAAGAATTAAACGATTAGTCTTGGCCTTATCCGCCTCTCTGTCCTGAATAAGATTAAAGAATTGACCGTTAGCCAAATCTTCCATTGAGGAGGTTGCTAACTTATGACGCAGTATCCATTTTGGGCTCAGCACCACAAGCGGCCGGCGCATCGGCCTAATGGCTTGTCGGCGAATCATGTGATACACCTGGGCTGGGGTAGTTGGTACACACACTTGAATATTATGCTCGGCACACAACTGAAGAAATCTCTCCAGGCGTGCCGAAGAGTGTTCAGGACCTTGGCCTTCATAGCCGTGAGGTAGCAACATTGTCAAGCCACACATGCGCCCCCATTTGTGTTCTCCGCTAGTAATAAACTGATCTATAACTACCTGAGCACCATTAGCAAAGTCACCGAACTGGGCTTCCCATATAACCAACCCTTTTGGAGAAGTAGAGGCGTAACCATACTCAAAACCTAATACCGCTTCCTCAGACAAAAAAGAATCGTAAATTTCAAAATCTGAAGGTTTTTTAGGTACATTTTTGAGAGGGATAAAACTTTGTCCATCTTTCTGGTTGTGGATGACAGCATGGCGGTGAGAGAAAGTACCTCGACCAATATCCTGCCCTGTCATCCTTATAGGGTAACCCTCTTCAAGCAATGTTGCATAGGCAAGCAATTCAGCCATACCCCAGTTAAGAGCCAATGCTCCACGCGCCATTTTTCGTCGATCTTCATAGATTTTTTCAACTTGGCGCTGCATCACGACACCGTCTTCGACCTTCGTGATTTTTTTAGCAAGAGCCTGCAGTTGTGTCATAGAAAATGTGGTATCTACCGCCACATCCCAGCCTTGATTCAAGTAAGGAGTCCAATCAACAAAAGGTGCAATGTCTGGCTCAGAAACTAAGCTGTTGGTAACGTTCTCACCGCGATCTAGCGTACCTCTATACTCTTTTAGCATGGTCTCAGCGTCTTTCTGAGTAACCACACCCTCCTCAACTAATTGGCTTGCATAGAGTGCACGTGTTGTCTTTATATTTTTAATAACTTTATACATCAAAGGCTGCGTGGAAGACGGCTCATCAGTTTCATTGTGGCCACGCCGTCGATAGCAGATCAAATCAATCACGATATCTTTTTTGAATTGCTGTCGGTAGTCCATTGCAAGAAAAGTAACGAACATCACCGCATCCGGATCATCAGCATTGACATGAATAATGGGAGCCTGAACCATTTTTGCTATGTCAGTGCAATACTCGGTTGATCTGGCATCCTCCTTGATGCTGGTTGTGAAACCAACCTGATTATTAATGACTACGTGAACTGTGCCACCAGTTTTGTAGCCTCTTAACTGTGACATCTGAAATGTTTCCATAACGACACCTTGTCCTGCAAAGGCAGCGTCACCATGAATTACTATTGGAAGAACTTCATTACCCTCGATGTCTTCGCGGCGATCCTGTCGAGCTCTGGCGGAGCCCTCAGCTACTGGTGCTGCAATTTCCAAATGAGAAGGATTAAACATCAAAGCTAAATGAACTTTTCCTCCAGGAGTCATTACATCCGATGAAAATCCCTGATGGTATTTAACATCACCAGATGTATCTACATGTCTTTTCCCTTCAAATTCAGCAAACAAATCTGAAGGATTTTTTCCAAGGACGTTAACCAGGACATTCAGACGGCCTCTATGCGCCATAGTGAGAACGATTTCTTTTGCGCCATACTCACCGGCGCGCTGTATTATTCCGTCCAGCATGGGAATCATAGATTCGCCACCCTCTAAACCAAAACGTTTTGTTCCGGGATATTTTGAATCCAAATGTTTCTCTAGCCCTTCTGCTGCTGTCAATCTCTGTAGCACATATTTACGCATGTCGTCGTCGTAGTTAGGTCTAGATCTAGCACTTTCGAAACGCTGCTGCAGCCATCGTTTTTCTGCCAAATCTATAACATGTCCGTGCTCTACTCCCACATGACGACAATAGGTCTCTTCTAATCCTGAAATAATTTCTCTTAAAGTCGTCTCTTCTTTTCCAAAAAATAACATTCCAGACTGAAAGGTTGTATCCAGATCAGCATCTGTTAGCCCGTGAAAAGAAAGTTCTAGATCTGGGGCCTTGTCACGAGACCATAAACTCAAGGGATCTAGCTGTGCTTTCTGATGCCCTCTATTTCTATGTGAAATGATAAGCTGAAGCACTTTTACTTGTTTTCGCTCATGCTCAATATTTTCACCACCCGAACCTGGATTAGTCATGGGTCGAGATCTGCGCCTGCCTATTTGCTCAAAGTGAGCCATAATAGTGGCATGCGACACATCAGGTGCATTTTGTCCATTCGTGCGAGGAAGAGTGTCAAAAAATGAGCGCCACTGATCAGAAACACTACTTGGGTCGTGAAGGTAAGTATCATATAGATCTTCTATATATGCGGCGTTTCCACCGGATAGATAGGAGCTATCTAAAAATTGCTGCATGATACTTTCAGGCATCTATTTTTCCTTCTTTTTAACATGCAATCACAGAGATTACTGCTTCAAAATCTTTAACAAGCTTAGATGATATATCTAAGTAGCACCTCTCAACAACATATTGCGAATATGCCCAATTGCCCTGGTCGGATTTAACCCTTTTGGGCAAACTGCAACACAGTTCTGAATTCCATGACAGCGAAATACGCTAAATGGGTCTTCGAGATTAGCTAGTCTATTTTCTGTATCGGTATCCCTTGTATCTGCTAAGAAGCGGTAGGCCTGCAGGAGTCCCGCAGGACCAATAAATTTTTCGGGATTCCACCAAAACGAAGGGCAGCTTGTTGAGCAGCAAGCGCAAAGTATACATTCATACAGCCCGTCTAGTTTCGCACGATCTTCTTGAGACTGCAGTCTTTCTATACCTGGTGCAGGCTGATTGTTGACCAAGTAAGGTTGAATTTTCTCATACTGAGCATAAAACTGACTCATGTCTATAACAAGGTCACGAATTACGGGCAAGCCCGGCAATGGACGAATCACTAACTTGTTGCCTTTTAAACACTCAGATAAAGGAGTTATGCAAGCCAGCCCATTCTTACCATTAATATTCATACCATCAGACCCACACACGCCCTCACGACAAGATCGACGGTAGGAAATAGAAGAATCTTTAGCTTTTAACATGCCGAGCACATCAAGCACCATAAGATCTTCCCCTTGGGTGTCAAAGTCATAATCCTGCATATAAGGCGCTTCATCTACCTCAGGATTATATCGATAAATACTTACTTTCAACATAATACAATAAATCCTTATTTAGTTAGTAGACGCGGGCTTTCGGTTCGAAAGCGTCCATAGTCTTGGGTGAAAAATTTACCTTTCTTTTGTCTACATGCTTATCTTCAGGAAAGTACATAGAATGGCATAACCAGTTCTCATCATCACGTTCAGAAAAATCTTCTCTAGCATGAGCTCCACGACTTTCTTTGCGCCATTCTGCAGTAATAGCAGTAGCCTCCGCCACTTCTAGCAAGTTATGCAGCTCTAGCACCTCAATACGTGCAGTATTGTAAACATTACTAGTGTCATCTAGACGAGCATTTTCTATGCGAATTCGTAAAGCTTTTAGCTGCTCAATGCCTTCCTGCATATAGTCGCCTCGACGAAAAACGCCAAAATAATTCTGCATGATCTTTTGCAGTTCAACACGTAACACACCTGCAGGCTCCCCATCCTTATTACCGCTATTAATTGCATTCAATCTTTTCATAGCAGCATTAACATTTTCTTCCGTTGGATCGGCTAGCTCAATGCCTTCACGAAGAGCCTTTTCGATAAACAGGCCTGATGCTCTTCCAAACACTACTAAATCAAGTAAAGAGTTTCCGCCCAGTCGATTGGCTCCATGAACAGAGACGCATGCTGCTTCTCCGCAGGCATACAAGCCCTCAATGGCCTCAGGATTGCCTGCTGCATCAAGCGTCAATGCTTGGCCATCAACGTTTGTTGGGATCCCTCCCATCATATAATGACAGGTAGGAACAACAGGAATAGGCTCTTTGACTGGGTCTACATGCGCAAATGTCCTTGAGAGCTCACATATCCCTGGCAAACGACTTTCTAGCACATCCTCTCCAAGATGATCTAGTTTTAACAACACATGGTCGCCATTTTTTCCGCAACCTCGACCCTCGAGTATCTCAAGAACCATAGAGCGAGCGACAACATCACGCCCTGCAAGATCTTTAACATTTGGAGCATACCGCTCCATGAAACGCTCTCCATCTTTATTGATCAGATAGCCGCCCTCACCCCTACAACCTTCAGTCACTAGAGTGCCTGCTCCATAAATTCCAGTGGGATGAAACTGCCACATCTCCATATCCTGCACTGGAAAGTCTGCCCTAAGAGCCATACCAATCCCGTCACCAGTACAAATATGAGCATTAGTTGTAGATGCATAAATACGGCCAGCTCCACCAGTAGCCATGACAGTCGCGCTTGACTTAACAAATACCGTTTCACCGGTCTCTATATCTATAGCAATCACACCAACAACAGCATTGTCATCATTTTTTACCAAATCAACCGCATACCATTCATTAAAAAATACTGTTTCGTTTTTAATGTTGTTTTGATAAAGGGTGTGCAAAAGAGCATGGCCTGTTCGATCTGCAGCAGCACAGGTCCTAGCTGCCTGGCCCCCTGCACCAAAATCTTTGGACTGGCCCCCGAAAGGACGCTGATAAATACGCCCTTCTTCAGTTCGAGAAAATGGTAAACCCATATGATCAAGCTCAAATACCGCCTGAGGGCCAACTGAACACATATACTCAATAGCGTCCTGATCACCGATGTAGTCAGAACCTTTGACCGTGTCATACATGTGCCATCTCCAGTCATCATTGGGGTCATCGCTAGCAATAGCGCACGTAATACCACCCTGAGCAGAGACTGTATGTGAACGAGTCGGAAAAACTTTACTTATGACTGCTGTTTTGTAACCAGACTGGGATAACTGTAGGGCCGCACGCATTCCAGCACCGCCGCCACCAATAATAAGTCCGTCGAAAGAAATAGTTTTCATTTTAGTGCTCATGTCTTTAAATTCCCCAAACTATGTCAAGTGCCCAAATAAGGTATATCAGCGTGATTGTGATCATACCTATCTGAAATAGAACACGTAAAAATGTTGCTTTTGGGCCAAGCAGCCTCACGGTTACATAATCTGTCAGGACGCCCCAAAGACCAATCCAAGAATGGATTGCAATAGACACCACTGTCAGAACATTCAGCACCTTCATTGAAAATAATCCATTCAAATTTCGCCACTGATCATAATCTAAATTCGGCTGAGCTAAAAAATAAAATGTTACAAAACAAATATATACTGTAATTATAACCGCTGTAACACGCTGTAACAGCCAGTCAGATAGGCCATTACGGCTAAAACTTGTGATATTTGTTATTACACCCATATCCAAACTCCCGCCAAAATAATCAGCAAGGCTGAAAGGATTAAAACTATCTTAGCTCCCAACTGCCCACCTTTTAATGTTTCACCAAAACCAAAGTCCATGACCATATGCCGCAAGCCTGCCACTAAGTGGTAAGCTAAAGCGGCTAATGATAGCCAGATAATAATCTGAGGAATTAGGCTAGTCATACACTCTTTGAGTGAGTTAAAGTCCTCTTCGGAGGATAAGCTTGAATCCAACATCCACAGGAAAAGCGCAACAATGGCAAATAAAACAACTCCGGAGATTCTGTGAAGAATCGACACATAAGCAGTAATGGGAAGATGCATTGTTCCGATATCTAAGTTAACAGGTCTTTTTTTATTCACAATAATCTATACCTTAAAATTACCTGTCTGAAAATTCAGAATACAGGCAAGAAAATTTGTAAGCTCAATGAATTCAATAAGTGTTGCTGAATGGCTATCTTAACGAACTCGGTTGGTTGGCAATTATATGTACATTGCACCCCTCTTACAATGAAGATGTGCCACACAATACCGGTTATTCATAAAATTTATTCGAAATTAATGTGCGCCTAAAATTGACAAATTAGCGGATCGCGCTATAGTTTCGCACTGTATTTTTATTGCTAAGCACTTTGTTGCTGGCAGACCTTGATTTGAAATATCGTAGGAGAGCCCAATGAGCAGCAAGAATTTTTATCTGTCGTCTAAACATTCAGATGATGCTATAGAGCTACCAGTTTTAAACAGCACGATCGGACATAACGTAATAGATATAGCCAAGATACCGCAAACAGGGTGTTTTACGCTAGACCTAGGCTTTGGCGCTACAGCAGCTTGTGAGTCAAAAATCACATTCATTGATGGCAATAAAGGCGTTCTTCTTCATCGAGGCTACCCAATTGAAGAGCTCGCAGAAAAATCAGATTTTCTTGAAACTTGCTTTCTTTTAATCAATGGAGAGCTTCCAACAAGTTCAGAAAAAGAAAACTTTTTAAGATCTATACAAAAGCACCGAAATATAGATGGCTCAACCGAGCAACTCCTCAAAGGATTTCCTAGGGGTTCCCACCCTATGGCAATGCTGTGTACAGTTGTGGCCGCTATGTCAGCAACATACAACTCGAATACCGACATCACTAGCGCAGAAGACCGGATGCTTACCATCTACAGGTTGGTAGCAAAAATGCCTATTTTGGCCGCCATGTGTCATCGGCATTTTATCGGCCAACCTTTTGTAGCTACAGATGATCGTCTTGATTATGCTGAAAACTTCTTAAACATGATGTTTGGAACTGCTGGAAAAGAAAGTACTGTTAGTCCGGTGTTAGCAAAAGCGATGGATTTAATTTTTTTGCTCCATGCAGATCATGAGCAGAATGCTTCTACATCTACAGTCCGTCTCTCTGGTTCTACTGGAGCCAACCCTTATGCATGCATAGCTAGCGGTATCGCTGCGCTCTGGGGTCCCGCTCATGGCGGCGCAAACCAAGCAGTGCTTGAAATGCTAGAAGAAATTGGTGATGAAAAACATATTGAAAGCTTTATTCTTAGAGCTAAAGACAAAGAAGATTCATTTCGCCTTATGGGATTTGGGCACCGGGTCTACAAAAACTTTGATCCCAGAGCTAGAGTTATGAAGGTTAGCTGTGATGAGGTATTAGCCGAGCTTGGTCTAGAAAATGATCCTCTACTAAAAATTGCCAAGCGTTTAGAGCAAATAGCGCTAGATGATCCATATTTTGTTGAGAAGCAGCTTTATCCCAATGTTGATTTTTATTCCGGAATTATTATGAAAGCGATTGGCATCTCTCCAGAGATGTTTACAGTAATTTTTGCTACCGGCCGCACTATTGGATGGATTGCTCATTGGAATGAAATGCTCAGCAGTCCTTATCGAATTGGCAGGCCACGCCAACATTACACTGGTTATGGTAAGCGAAGCTATCCTGCATAGCTGTAGAAAATAAATCTTAATCAATATCAATCAAAAGGCCATAGTTAATCTACGGCCTTTTTTCCGCCCAAAAAAGCGCATAAGGCATTATTGAAAAGTAGTTTAGACGCTGGGGTCTAGCTTTAAAAATAATCTACCTACAAAACTACCTACAAAGTTACCTACAAAACCTTTTTAATTTGACTTACTGTAGTACTCGTCCATATGCAAAATGGTGTGCTTTAAAAGTATTTCCAATCGGGAGTATTCTGTAAAAAAGAGCAAGCAGGTAATTAAGGGGAAGTGTTTTAGAATAGTATTATATCTTCTCTGTATAGTCAGTTTTTATTGTTGGCAAATAAAAGGATTCAAGCTCGAGCATGAGGCCTTGCAGGATCGCGATAGAGAAGAGTATTCTAAGCTAGAGGTAGAGGTAGAGTATTATCTTAAAAGATTTGAAACCGAAAGCCGTCAGATGTGGTTGTGGAGTTTCGTAGATGGGGTTTAGCCATGGGATCCTGCTTATGTACTAATTTTTTAGACCTTTTAAATAAAAAAATGAAATTAAAAAATGAAAAAATTTATGGAAAATTCTATGACTTTTGCAAATGGAGAAAAAGCGGCGAAAGAAGAAATAAAACTTGATGGATTTGACCTAGAGCTCTGGAATGAGTTTTTAGAACATCCAGAAGATTTTAAACAACTCTTTAGTAAAACTTTACATAATAAATCAGATGAATTTATAGAAGGGTATAAAAATTATTATAGTTCATATGCACTATGGGCAGACACAATTTCCTACAGAGATGATTTACCTTCATGGAGAACTCCTTGGAAAAATAACCCTAAAAAGACGAGTGATGAAAATTAAATAATGAAACTAAAATTAACAGCACTTACGTTTATAGCAGCATTATTACTTTTATAAATGGTGGAGCCTAGCGGGATCGAACCGCTGACCTCAACACTGCCAGTGTTGCGCTCTCCCAGCTGAGCTAAGGCCCCATAAAAAGGATCGCAAGTTTAGGGATAGCCTATATGACTGTCAAGTCAAAACCCTATCGCTATCCAAACTACTTAGCTTGTTGACGGTAATCACTTTCCCACTGCTTAAGCTGTTTCTTGGACGCGCCTCCAGCGGCAACCAAGGCACTTCTTAACCGAGCACGCACAATATCTGGGCCCAAAATAGACATCGCATCAAATAATGGTGGGCCAGAAGGAGCACCGACTACTCCTATGAATAATGGGAATAAAAAATCCTTTAATTTTAGATTAAGTGAAACTGCAATTTGATTTAACTCTTGATACAAATTGTCTCGCGTCCATTCAGTTACTGTATCTAAACGCCAACTACTGTATTGCAATATCTGACGCACGGACTCATTATCGAGTTTTTTATGCTCAAAGCTCGCCTCTTGAAGAATCGGCATGCCAGAAAACATGAAGCTTAGCATGGGGACAACATCAGAAAACTTCTCAACCCTTTCTTTGACTAAAGGGATCATTCTTGAAAGGTGATTCTTATTGAAGGCCCACTCAGCAACACGATCACCAAACTCAGCATCACTTAGCTCTTCGCGAATCCAGCATCCATTTAGCCAATCTAATTTTTCCGCATCAAATATAGGTCCACCTAAATGAACCTGGGTAATATCGAAGTTATCTAACATTTGTTGCAGTGTAAATTTCTCTTCCTGGTTTGGCATCGACCAACCCATCCTTCCGAGGTAATTTAAGATTGTCTCGGGCAAATAGCCCATCTCTTTGTAAAAATTAATACTGGTAGGATTTTTGCGCTTACTGAGCTTGCTCTTATCTGCGTTTCTTAGCAGAGGAAGATGGCAGAATTGAGGCATATCCCAATTAAAATAACGGTAGAGCAGCAAGTGTTTTGGTGTTGAATTGATCCACTCTTCGCCGCGTATCACATGACTAATTTCCATTAAATGATCATCTACTACATTTGCCAAATGATATGTGGGCATGCCGTCAGCTTTTAGTAAGACTTGCATATCAATCTGAGACCAGGGGATAACGATTTTACCCCTCAAAAGGTCAACAAATTGACAATCACCCTCCTCGGGAACCTTTAGTCTAATAACATAAGGTTCACTTCGGCTTAATTTTTCCTGAATCTCTAAATTAGACAGCTTGAGACCTCTTCCATCATACCTTGGCATTTCGCCGCGAGACATCTGGTCTTGTCTCATAAGACTAAGCTCATCAGGCGTGGCAAAGCAATAAAAAGCATGCCCCCTATTAACGAGATCCATTGCATGATCATGGTATATGTCTAGTCGCTCACTTTGACGATAGGGGCCATATTTTCCCCCGATATCAGGGCCTTCTGACCAATCCAGTCCAAGCCATCTAAGGGAATCAAAAATCATTTTCTCTGAGCTAGACGTGCTTCTAGTTTGATCAGTATCCTCTATGCGGAGAATAAATTCACCACCAGAACTACGAGCAAAACATAAGTTAAACAGTGCTATGTAAGCAGTCCCTACATGCGGATCGCCAGTGGGCGATGGAGCAATTCGTGTACGAATAGACATCATGTATCCCGCTAATAAAAAGTTAATATACTGATACCCATTATACTTTTTTTATTTGTTCAATCACTTTGTTATCCTCATAAAAGATAAGATTTCTTCATATCATTAAAATTCATACAGCAGGCACCCGTAATTAAAGCCATATGAGGGAATTTCCAGATATAATGTCATCTTTCAGAAACCAACGGCTAGACTCAATGTCAAATGACACGCATGCCATCGAAGCTCCGTCAGGAATCCGGCTAAACAGGCGTTTTTCTGTTGCCCCCATGATGGATTTTACCGATCGTTACTGTCGTCTTTTCCATCGTTTACTGAGCAAGCATGCCGTGCTTTATACAGAGATGATCACAACTGGTGCGCTGATATACGGAGATACTAGACGTCATTTGCATTATGACAAGGCGGAACACCCAATTGCTCTACAGCTAGGAGGGAGCGACCCAGAGGCTTTATCTCAAAGCGTCAAGCTTGCTAATGACTACGGATACGATGAGGTTAACCTCAATTGTGGCTGTCCTAGTGATCGAGTTCAGTCAGGCAACTTTGGTGCCGCGCTCATGAAAGATGCCCCATTGGTCGCCAAGTGCTTTAAAGCCATGAAAGAAACCTCTGACACTCCAATTACTATTAAACATAGAATTGGTATCGATGATGATGAAAGTTATCAATTTCTATCAGACTTCGTCGGTACAATAGCTGACGCTGGGTGCCAAACATTTATTATTCACGCTAGAAAAGCGTGGTTAACGGGCCTAAGCCCGAAAGAAAATCGAGAGATTCCTCCCTTAAATTATGAATACGTATATCAACTCAAGCGTGATTTCCCAGACCTTGAAGTCATTCTCAATGGAGGAATAAAAACTTTAGAGCATGCCTTGGATATACTAAGACATGTTGATGGAGTGATGATGGGGCGAGAAGCTTATCAAAATCCTTACTTGTTGTCTGACGTTGATCAGAAGATATACCAAAGCAAAAGACCTCAAATTACACGAAAAGAAGTCATCAGACAGTTCGCTCAAACCCTCGAAAATGAACTATCATCAGGAGTTAAATTGAGTCATATGACTCGACATCTCCTTGGATTATATAAGGGAGTTCCCGGGGGTCGTAAATTCAGACAGCACATTAGCGAGAATGCCCATTACCCCAATGCTGGTATTGATATTCTTTTTGAAGCACTAAATCATGTCATGCCACAATAAATTTAAGGAGTCCTTCCATTGATCAATAACATTCGGCAATTTTTTACCACTAAAATCATTGACCCTATGGGTGATGAGCAACACCAACAACACCTAGCTGCGGCGGCACTCATGGTAGAAGTGATGGTGATTGATCGTAAAATTTCAAATAAAGAACTATTTGCCATTAAAAAGATATTCGATCATCAATTCGATCTGCGAGAGAATGAAATTGATCAGCTTCTAGATCTCGCAAAGGAAGAAGTTGATGAGGCTACCTCACTCTATCAGTTTACACGCCTCATCAATGATCAATTTGATGCAAAAAAGAAGAGGGATTTAATTGAAAATCTTTGGCAAATCGCCTTTGCCGATGAGGTGCTTGATAAGCACGAAGAAGCTATTATTCGACGAATAGCAGAGCTTATTTATGTGCCTCATGCAGATTTTATAAAAACCAAACAAAAAGCCAAAAAATAGCGCTGTTAAGCTATAAAAAATTACCGTCCTTTTTCGAGCGCTTGAATTAAATCTAAAAATTCATGTTTATTTTTTTCATTAAAAGAGGACAGCAAGCGATGCGCGTCTAAGACCTGTTGTCTGGTCCTATCCGCTACGGCTGATGGGTCTTCAACAGAAAGCTCTTCATAATCCTCGAGCCTTGATCGCAGTCTTTGCACTATTTTAAACACATCATCTAGCCCCATAACCATAAGCGTTTCATAAAGACTTTCATCTGGACAGAAAACGATAGGTCGTATTTTAAAATTCTCATTAGAGTAAATGGCCAGCTTAGCAAGAAGACCGAGAGTTGTGCTGTCCACTCCTTCGGTATCAACCATATCAACTATTATTTCGGAAATTTTTTCAGACTTGAAAATAACCTCCATATAATTGTTTAATGATGCACACAAAGTGACTCGCACATCCCCCACTAGCCTAATAATATACGAGCGGCCGTCTTGTGATACTAAAATTTTACCGGGAGCCACCTTATTCACCCTTCCGCAAAGTTAAGACAGTGACGTCATCTGGTGCATCTTTTTTAGTTTTACTGACACCTAGCCTTTCGCAAATGTCCTCTATAGATTCGTCTGACTGAGAGACCGAATCAGAAATAAATTTTTCTTTCTCTTTGAGTGATTTACCAGGCAAGAGCTCAAGAACACCGTCTGAAACCAAAGCTAACAAAAACTTATCAGGTAATTCTATCTCCTGAACTTCCCAGCTACACTTACTGAAGATCCCGACAGGTTTGCCTCTCCCCTTTAGAGTCTGAATACCACCATTAGAAATAAGCACTGGCATAGGCATGTGTGACGCTACCGAATAACGAAGAATATTTTTTTGCATATCCAGGGATCCGGCAAAAATAGTCAAATGCTTATCCAAATCAAGTGCCATAATTTGTCTGTTAATATGTTCAATGAAACCCTTCGGAGCCATCGACATAGCATCTAAGTCTTTGTTTGCTTTATGGCGTTTTAAGAGACGACTAAATACGAATTTTAGCAGCACAGTAAGAAAAGCAGAGGATGATCCATGTCCTGATACATCTGCGACATAAAAAACCAAATAGCGATCGTATAAAATATTATATCCAACAAAATCGCCACTCAAATATAACGAAGGGGAAATCCTGTAAGCTATCTCATACTTATCTTTTTGTAGTGGTGTAGGCGGTAGCAGGCTGTTCTGAATCTGACTTCCCGCAATTTGATCCAACTCAAGAAGATGCAAACTATCATTTAATTCACGATTAGCTTGCTCTAACTGCTGACGATATTCTAGATTTTGACGGATCAAGCTTTTAAATTCAGAAGCGCGCTCTATTGCTTCCTGAAAACGATTTTCAGCAAAAGGTTTAATTAGGACATCAGAGGCATTTTGATGGAAAAATTTTGCAACTTCACGGGGATTAACCTCAGGCAAAATAACTATATAAGCAGTCGCTGAGTCTAAGCTTAGTAGGGCAAAAAACTTATCTTGCATTAAGTCCAATGGCAAATCTAAAGCTACTACAGCAGGTCGTTTTGTTTTAATAGCAGCTATGGCTTCAGAGATGTCTTCGAATTGAGTTACCTGCCAGTCCGTATCAACCAAATCCTCTTCTAAAATCCGACAGTTATCCAAACTGTCGGATACAATAAAGAGGTCGCCTTTAATTGACATAGGTTATCCGAGTACTCAGGCATATAAAGTTAATAGCGGACTGATTTCGAGCTAGAAAACTTGCATGTCACTAAATAGTGAACTAAAAATCATCCTCTACCTTTCCGTCATCAACTAAATATTGACGGCGCTGAAGATAAATATCACGATAAAATGCATACTTGTCACCCTTAAAAAGTGCTTCCGCTTTCAGCAATTCAGCTCGAGTCGTCAGCCCATCTGAACCATATATGGCGTTACGAGCAGGTATATCGTCTATTTCAGAAATTGGGTTGAGCAGCTGATCAATCACTCTTGATGGAGCATCACGAAGTGTGCTGGGACCAAAAATAGGCAGCATTAAATATGGGCCTTCTTTAACACCGTAAAAACCTAAGGTCTGACCAAAATCTTCGCCTTCATTTTTTGGCAACCCAAGATTATCTGCTACATCAAAAAATCCACCTAGGCCAACAGTACTGTTAATAAGGAATCGGCCAGTATCATTGGTGGCTTGCTTAAATTTACCCTGCATCAAATCATTGGCAATATTGACGAGCTCGCCCAAGTTAGAGAATACGCGGGAAAGCCCCTCCTCCACAACATCAGGTGTAACAAACCGATACCCTTTAGCTAGGGGTTTAAACGCATAGGTATCAATCGTGTCATTAAAGGCAAAGATCTTTCTGTTAAATCCTTCCCATGGATCGTAGATCGAGTAATCCAAGTTAAGTTTTTGATCAAGAGCTTCAGATTGATAGCTAGAGCTATTACTTGAGTTTTCATAAGATAATGCAGGAGCTGTACTTTCATTAGATGACTCAGGGTCACCGCCACTAAATACTTGCCCTGATAACAAGACTCCGGCTAACAATAGCGCTGTGTGCTTCATTCTATAATCCTCAGTATTAATCAAAAATTATTATTATTTATAGCTATAAAAATTGGCTTGCTGGTATATATTTTGCTAATTCTACACCTTCGTTTTTTTCAGGTATACCGGAAGAACAATTATATGTTCTACTCTATAACAGAACAGCTCAAAATACCTCTCTTGATCCACTAAAAATGCATTTCATTTCTATTATATAAAAAAAGTTCCATAAAAAAATAAAATTATTCTTAAATCTCAACTAGTCATAAAAATGAAATATATATCCGCGACAATAGGCGACATAGTTTGTACAGAAGAAACACTTTAGTTGTAATTTTGTTAGTTGTAATTTTGTTCAAACTTTAAACCGACTAAAAGTAAGCTAAAAAATTTACTCTTGACACATAAAAAAGATTGGAGTTTCATAAAATGAAATATATTGCATTTTTCTTAGTTGTTGCAACATTAATCCTCAGCCCTTTTACTATGGCCAGTAGCAGTATTCACAACGAAGACTCTATTGCAGAATTAAAAGCACAGATGGCTCAGCTGTCTAAACGCCTTGACAACATGGACACATACACTGCGACCCTAGGCAAGAGTAAGAAGAAGTTGGCCTGGGCAGAAAAAATAAAAATCAAAGGTGACATGCGCTATCGTTATGAAACCATAGAAGATGATCGTAAACTTGCAGCAGCAGGAGCTGACGATCGCAACCGTTCGCGTATACGTGCCCGCCTTGGTGTGACCGCACAAGTATCCGAAGACGTAAAGGCAGGATTTGCCCTAGCCACGGGTACTAATGGTGGAGACCCCGTGTCTTCTAACTCAACTTTTAATGGAGGTAACTCAGATAAGGGTATTGTACTTGACCAAGGTTATATTTCTTGGAAATTTTATGACAATATGACTTTGACTGCTGGTAAAACGAAAGTACCTTATTTTAAGCCAGGAAAAAGTGGGTTAATTTTCGATGGTGATTTAAGGCCAGAGGGTGCACATATAAAGTATAAAAACAATAATGTCTTTGCAACGTTGGGCTATAATTTCTTGAATAGTGATGATGGCTCTAGCGGCAATAATGACATCATTGAAACTTATGGTGCACAGGTTGGCTATAAATTTAAAGTCGACAAGAATACTAAGGTTACTGTAGGTTTAGGTTACTACAACATACCACTTTCAGGTTCAGAGTTCGCTGATGTAATGACAGATCAGTTCGGTAACAGCAAGAACGGAACGACTTATGCTTATAATTACGAAATACAACAAGTTTTTGCAGAAGTCAAAACTAAAATCGCAGGTCAAAAGTCGACCTTTTATGCTGATTATATCAAGAATGACGGTGATTCTGACATAACTGGTATTTCTGATCCCAAAGAAGATACTGGTTTCGTTTATGGTGTCAAAGTTGGTAGTGCCAAGAAGAAAGGTGGTTTCGCATTCGGTTACGCTCACCAAGATCTCGAGCAAGACGCAACCTTTGGTGGGCACACTGATTCAGATTTTGGTGGCGGTGGAACCGACACCAAAGGCTCTAAGTTAAGCGCTGCTTTAGGCTTAAGTAAAAATACCTCATTAGCTCTTACTTACTTCGACACTGAGTACGGAAAAGAGTCGCGTGGAACGCAATACGACTACGAGCGCCTTCAGGTTGATTTAAAAACTAAGTTCTAGTTAATAAAGGCTCCCACAGAGGAAAAAGCGACTCTTTTGAGTCGCTTTTTTTTGTATCAATAGCAGTGCATGTCTTAAAAAATCTTTAAATCAGATTTTGTAATTTTTTCCAATGAAGATTAATTCGCTTTCTTGAAACAGGAACAACAGTCCTTAAGGCTTGAGAAAAAATAGATACACGATATTCTTGAAGTAAAAGGCGATGCTCCCAAAACTCAGCTATAGTAGCTAAGGATGATTCTCCCATTAATTTATTTTGCTCTATCAAGCGGTTCTCTAAGTCCTGTATCTCTAGTATCTGGCTTTGCTCTTTATTTGTATTCTGATGCAATTTCTCTAAACGACAAAGGATCGACTTTAGGTATCGATGATATTGTTGTAGCAGCTTCATTGGCGTCTGAAACAAAAATCTATCACAAAAAAGCATATTGAGCTGCTGATCAATATCTTGAACAGTTTCCATATAAGACAATTTATGCTTCTTCATCTCTCGTCGAATATCAGCAATTAAAGAAGTCCAAGGCGACACCATCGCATCGAGTTCATTAGCTGCTGAAACAACCTTATTTTTTCCTTCTGCATGCCTGGATTCAAAATCAGATTTATTCCTGGGTATTACCTGACCTTCAAGAAAACTTAAAAAATAGGCTTTATCTATTATTTGCTGAATCAATCCCTCTTTTCCCCCAAGCCCAGCCAACTTTAACTGAAGATCCATTCCATTCAATAAGCCTTTTTTAAGATATCTCACTGAGGCCAAATCTATAGCTTGGTGTAACCGAGTCAACCCATACAATGTCCTATTTGTCGCTAACTCTTGATTATCGAGTAAGGTTAAATTGATTACATTCTCTTCAACAACCAACGCAGGATAGGCGCGAATGGTGAGCCCTTTTTGAAGGATCAAATACACCTCCGGCAAGTCCTCAAACTCCCAATCCTTTAGATCTTTTTTTTCAATCGTATCGGTTGTCGCTCGAGCGAGTGTGTCAGATATTTTCTCTCGATACTGCGTTTTCAAGCCTACTAAATCTTTGCTCATGGCAAGGACGCAAGAAGACTCATCGATTAGTTCAAAATTGATACGATAAATATTATCTAAAAACGCCTGATTCCAATCGTCAGTTTGTATATCGATTCCAGCCTGTAATTTAAGGTGAATGCCTAATGCCTCGGTCAACTTCACATTTGAGGGCTTCAACGACTCCAGAGCTTTATCTACATAATCAGGAACAGGCACAAAATTTCTACGAATAGGCTTAGACAGGCCTCTAACAAGAGCGATGCATTTATCACGGAGCATTCCAGGCACAAGCCACTCAAAAAGATGCATCGGTACTTGATGCAATACACCGATTGGCACTGTAACAGTCACCCCATCTTTAACGTGCCCAGGTTCAAAATGATAGGACACGAGGTATGAGACGCCATCCCACTCGATAGTGTCTGGAAATTCAGAAATATCGGGGTGACAATGATTGTCTTGGCTCAACAAATCGGCACTCATATGCAGGAACTTTAAGGCACCACCTTTCAGCGCCTGCTCTTTTATTTTGCGCCAAGCCTCAAATCCAGACAAAGTCACTATATCTTCAGGAATTAAGCGGTCGTAAAAATCAAATATGACCGAATCATCCACCAATATATCCCTGCGGCGAGTCCTAGACTCAATATTCAGCAGGCTATCTTGAAGTTTAAGATTGTGGTCAAAAAATTTCCCTTTCCCCCGGTATCCACCTTCCACCAAGGCAGCACGAATAAATATTTCTCGTGAAATTACTGGATTGATCTTCCCGTAAGCACAGCGTTTTTTGTCTACTATCAGTAAGCCGTAAAGTGTCTGTTTTTCGTAAGCCATCACCTGGCCATTGCGGACACTGTAATGTGGTTCACTATAGGTTTTTTTGACCAGATGAGCAGCCAGGGTAGGCAGCCAGCTTGGGTCTATTTTTGCATTATGATGACTAAACAGCCTTGAGGTCTCAATCATCTCTGCAGACATCAACCATGGAGGTGGAGCTTTGCTAACAGATGAGCCAGGAAACACATAAAACTTACGATTTCTTGTGCCAGTAAATTCTTTGCTAATTTTTTCCTGTTTTTTTTCTGCACCTTCACTGTCAACAGCTGTTCGTCGGCAACCAATTTGACCCAACAATCCGTGCAGCAAGGATCTATGGATAGCTTCATAACCTGCAGGCTGAGGATTTTCTTTTATTTTTAGCTCACGACATATGCCATGAAGCTGATGGTGCAACTCTCGCCATTCACGCATTCTTAGAGGAGAAACAAAATTTTGACGGCAATACCTATCAAATTGATTCCTGCTTAAGTCTTGTCGTTGCTCCTCAAAGTGTCTCCATAAATTAACTAAAGTGCTGAAATCAGACTCCTTATCTTTCCACTGTCGGTGCTTTAGATCTGCAGCCTCCTGGCTATCTGGCGGTCTATCCCGAGGATCCTGAACACTCAATGCTGAAATGATAATTAGAACTTCTTTAAGGGCCCCTTCATCCTCTGCAGCTAGGAGCATTCTTCCTAATTTGGGGTCTGTCGGGATTCTGCATAATTTTCGACCTATCTCAGTTAATCCAGACTGTTTAGTTACGGCCTGCAATTCCTGCAGCAAGCTATATCCATCATTTATTAAACGATTATCGGGAGACTCTAAAAATGAAAAATCTCGGATATCCCCTATTTTCAAATTCAGCATCTTTAAAATAACTGAGGCCAAATTGGTACGAATAATTTCTGGATCAGTGAATGAGGGGCGGCCATTAAAATCCTCTTCGCTATACAATCGAAAACATGTTCCGTTGCTTGTTCGCCCACAACGACCTTTGCGTTGATTGGCGCTTGCTTGAGAGATAGGCTCGATAGGCAATCGTTGTACTTTTGTTCGATAGCTGTAACGACTAATCCTGGCTGTACCTGGATCGATAACGTAACGTATTCCTGGGACTGTTAGGGAGGTTTCCGCAACATTGGTCGCAAGAACGATCCTGATGCCTTTGTGAGGCGAAAAGACCTTAGTTTGCTCCGACAGACTTAATCGCGCATATAGAGGCACAACATCGAGGTGGGGGAGTTGCGCCTTCCGTAATACACTTGCTGTTTCACGTATCTCTCTTTCTCCGCTATGAAAAACCAATATATCCCCACGCTCAGGAAGCGCTAAAATATGCTCCACCGCGTCCAGTATGGACTGCCCTAAATCTCGATCCTTTAATACTGGGATATATTCGAGATCAACTGGATATGTGCGTCCAGATACCTCAATAATTGGCGCGTCGTTAAAGTGCTGAGAAAACTTCTCTAGATCTATAGTTGCAGAGGTAATAATCAGTTTTAAGTCAGGCCTCTTGGGAAGAATAGTCTTCAGATAACCGAGTAGGAAATCAATATTCAGACTCCTTTCATGGGCCTCATCGATGATGATGGTGTCATATTTGCTAAAATAACGATCGTGTTGAATTTCAGCCAGCAATATACCATCCGTCATTAACTTAACTAGTGTATTTTCACTGCTTGTTTCATTAAAACGAACTTGGTATCCCACAGTTTCGCCAAGGGGCTGCCCAAGCTCCTCGGCAATACGGCTAGCAACGGTTCTGGCAGCGATTCGCCTTGGCTGGGTATGCCCTATAAGGCCTGTCGCGCCACGACCCAGATCTAAACAGATTTTAGGTAACTGTGTTGTTTTTCCTGAGCCCGTTTCTCCAGCAATAATAACAACCTGGTTACTCAAAATCGCTTCTTTGATCTCATCACGACGCTCAGCAATAGGTAAATCTTCGGGGTATTTAATCGTAGGGATGCTAGCATAGCGCAAACTACGCTGTTCGCAGGAATGATTCAACTTTTTGATAAAGCGCTTTAACTCAACATCAACAGCTTGACCCGTCTCAGCGCAATGGCCAATTCTTGCCAGTACTTGGCCTAATGAATAGCGATCGACACTTAGGCTGACAGCGATTTTTTTTCGCCACAGAATTATTTCATTTTGTGTCAATTTCATTACCCATCACTTAATTATCTCGTAGTTCTCGACGCAACACTTTACCTATATTCGACAAAGGTAATTCATCCCTGAACACTATATCTCTTGGCCATTTATATCGAGCTAACTGGTTGGCATAAAAAGACCGCACCTCTTCTTCTGTTAAGTTGGAATTAGAGCTCACCAAGAATAACTTTACGGCTTCGCCGGAATCGTCGTCAGGCACACCTATAACAGCACAATAGGTGACATCTGGATGATGAGAAATCACATTTTCAATTTCATTTGGATACACATTGAATCCAGAAACAATAATCATGTCCTTTTGTCGGTCATGAACATAAAGAAAACCATCGGTATCAACAGAGCCTATATCCCCTGTTTTTAACCACCCATCTTCCGTGAGTGTCTTTACTGTCTCTTCGGGAAAATTCAGATACCCTTGCATTACCTGTGGGCCTTTAACCCAAATTTCGCCATGCTCGCCAACGCCTAAAGGTTTTCCGCTAGAATCAGCAATACGTAATTCTGTCTCTGGCATGGCTATTCCGACTGAGCCAATTTTTCCAGAATGCTTAGGACAAAAAGAAACAATTGGAGAAGCCTCTGTTAAACCATAAGCATCGCTGATCTCGCAACCGGTCATGGATTTCCATGCTTCAGCTGGGGCAGCAACCAACGCAGCACCGCCGGATAAGGTAATTTTCAGAGCAGAAAAATTTATTTTCTTGAAATCTTGATGCTCCATCAAGGCAACAAACAACGTATTTAACCCAGAAAACATTGTGGCGGGCCACTTTCTTAATAGTGATACAAAGCCATGAATATCCTTAGGGTTGGGTATCAACAGTGTATGGGAACCCATATAAATTCCAATAGTGAGAACCAGTGCAAAGGCATAAATATGATAAAGTGGCAAAGGAGAAACAATACGCTCAACGCCCATTTTAGCGCCCGAGTGCTCAAGAGCCACCCATCCTTGACGAGCCACACTAATAAGATTTCCATGACTAATTATTGCAGGTTTCGACACGCCTGTTGTGCCTCCTGTGTATTGCAGTAAAGCCATATCATCAGGATTTAATGTAGCAGGAATAAAATTGTCATCAATACTACCAGAAAGCGCTTGACGCAACGGTGTTGCTTTGCCAAAAGGCACAGACCTCCCTAACAGCTTAAGAATAATCGTCATCACCTCACGCTTTACCGGGGGATGCAGATCAAAAGGAGTTGCAACAAATATATGCTTTATAAAGACTTTTTTAGCAACGGCTTCAATCACTGGTAAAAATTTATCGAAGACCACTACCCCCCTAATACCAGCATGAGAAAATTGATATTCAAGCTCCACCTCCGTGTAAAGTGGATTAATATTTACCACCACTAGGCCAGCTTTAAACGCCCCATATGCTACCACTAGATATTGAGATAAGCTGGGCATCTGAATAGCTATTCGATCGCCAGCTTGAAAACTTGTAGATTGCTTTAGGTGAATAGCAAATGTCGTTGAAAGAGTGTCTAGCTCTTTATAGTTAAGAGTGTTTCCTAGCGAGGTAACAGCTGGCTGCTTGGGAAATCGAGCGACAGCTTGCTCTAAAACATCAAGTAATGATTTAAGTGGTGACGACTCCAAGGAATCAGGAAAAGAATAATCCAACCTAGCCTTACAAACAGCTTCATTTACAGATTTGATTGATCTATCTGCTTCCATCACTTCTTTCCTGTAAATATTTACCTGCCATCCTTCTCTTACTAATCACCCATCAGAGTCATTTAAATATAGTCTAATTTCGACGGTTTGAAAGCTTTTTTGGTCTAGATCTACAATATAAAATATATGAAAATAAGGCTAAAAAATACCAAATAAAGATAGTGAACGTCCCTCGAAAATAAGACTGTCCTGTCTTTCCCGACACCCCTTCAATAAGACTCGCAAACCAAGCGGGTGCCAAAAAATAACTTCCAGACTCAACATATATTGGGACAAATAGCACCGCGGCAATAAAGATCAACAAAAGATTTCGAAAATGCCCGCTAGGGACTATTTCTCTAAATCGAAAGAAAAAAGACATGACCATCAAAGATCCAAGATAATAACCAAGTAGCCCCCAGTAATAATTTTCCACTGAATACATATATACTCCGCATTACTTGCTGATAAAAAAGCAAATCTAACAATGCATAAATTTGACTTCCAAAAATTTAATCATTTCCCCAAACATTCATCAATACTCTTTAGTCTAATAGTAAAGCACAGCTAACTTACCCATTGGACAATATGATCTTCCATTTCATCCTGGCACACATCATGTTCTGAAATTATTTTTCCTTGAGCAGATATACCGGAAGAATGAACAGACTTAGTATTGCCAGAAACCAAGTGATGCCATCTAGGCAAAGGGCTGCCTTCATACAACAAACGATAGGCGCAAGTACTAGGCAGCCAGCTCTGCCCCGCCATATTCTGAGGGGTTAGTTTAAAACAATTGGGAGCCAGCGTGAGTCTATTTTGATAGTCGCCACACTGGCAGCTCGTTTCATCTAAAAGGTAGCAGGCTACGTTCGTATCAAAAATCGCCCCCGTGTCATCGTCCTCTAGCTTATGTAGGCAGCACTTACCACAGCCGTCACAAATCAACTCCCATTCTTTGGGGGACATCTGACTCAAAGGCTTATATGTCCATGACGGCTGATTCACTTTACTATTCCCGGCAACCCTATCCACAAAACACCTATAAAGATGCGCTCATAATTTACTATTCTTGTCTCGCAGCCACTGCATATCATATGCAGGAGTTGGCGGCATTTGCAGGTAGAACCCATTCTCTTCAATCATCTCTAAAACGCGCCCTGCATCAACACGAGCCAGTTTTTTTTCCGGAGTAACTAAGAGCGTCATAGCTAATTCCGGCTTCCCAAACCTTTTTAAAAGTTCCCCAGGAACAGATTTTAACTCATTCTTTTTATCTACATATAAATACATACCCTCTTCTTTTGGGCTTCTGTATATACTACAAATTTTTTGCACAAGGGGTCTCACTAAAAGTTTATTAATTTAACAAGAAATTTAATCAAACTGCTGCGTTAGCGGCATCTAGCAATGACTTTCCTATCACACCAGCACGCCATCCAAAGGCAATATTTTTGGGCAAACAAGCCTCTTTTTTCATAATACTTTGAACTAAGAATTCAATATCTCGTTTTCTTGCTAATACCTCTGGGGCGAGGTTCAGCAGTTCAGCCTGAGTGCTCACAACCTGCTTCAATTTCTTGACCATTTCCCTAGAATTTCTAGGCAATGGCTCTGGCAGTATCCCGGGATATTCTCTTTCTGGCTTGGCTAGCCCGTCACTCAACAAATCTAATAATTTTTCAGCATAGCGCCGGATCAAACCAGGATGCATTCCCTCCATTGAGGATAAGTCTAATTTTGATTCAGGCTTTTTAAGCACAATATCAAGAAGGGTTTTATCGTCAATTATGCGGCCTCGTGGCCTATTTCTATTCCTGGCTTCAGCTTCTCGCCACTCACAGAGCACTTGAAGCGCAGAAAGATCTTGGGGTGAAAACTGCCAAGCGCCCTTAACTTTTTGGAAATATAGACTCAAATCTTCTTTATCAGAGGCATTTTTTACTAGCGACCTCATATCCTCATCAACCCATAGCTTGCGGTCCAATTGCACGAGAACCTCACATAATTGCCTGTAAACTGGCAGCAAATGAATCACATCTAAAGCGGCATACCCTAGCTGATTCTCACTTAAGGGACGCTGAAGCCAGTTAGACCTAGTTTCACTTTTTTCAACATGAATACCTAGTATAGCCTCAACGATAGCAGCGTATCCTTTAGAAAAACCATAGCCAGCAAATGCAGCAGCAATCTGTGTATCAAACAATGGCCTTGGGATGCAATTCAACACATGCTTTAATACTTCAATATCCTCAGAACATGAATGAAAAACCTTAACAATCTCTTTATTTGTCAATAAATCGGCAAGAGGGGAAAGGTTTGGTATAGGAACTGGATCAATCAACCAGCAATCCTTACCGTTAAAAATCTGGACCAAGCCTAGTATCGGGAAAAATGTGTCTGTCCTCATGAACTCTGTGTCTATTGCGATCGCGTCACAGTCAGTTAGTTGGGCAATGCAATCTTGCAATTCCACAGTATTGCTAACAAGAATAGGTGTAGGTAGTAAAAATTGATCACCACTTAAAGGGGTGTCCATTAAATTTTCTTTCGGCTACTAAATGCGTGCGATAAGGTGCCGCCATCTACGTACTCTAGCTCCCCTCCCATAGGTACGCCATGAGCAATACGGCTAACTGCAACTCCACAAGCCTTGGCTCTTTCGCTGATATAATGAGCGGTTGCCTCACCCTCTACCGTCAAATTGGTTGCTAGTATTAATTCAGTTATATTTTCTTCAGACAGTCTAGCTATCAAATGATCTATTCCGATTTCTTCTGGTCCAATGCCATCAATAGGAGACAGATGACCTAACAAAACAAAGTAACGCCCCCTATAAGTGCCGCTGTGCTCTATAGCCAAGAGGTCTGCAGGTGTTTCAACGACACAAAGCTGTAATGGGTCACGACGAAAATTGCTGCAAAGAATACAGGTACTAGTTTCTGTTAGGGTGCGGCACAATTGACAGCGACCAATTTTATCAGCAGCTGCTTCCAGTGATGCGGCTAGACGATATGCGACATCACGATGTCTTTCGAGTAAATACAGCGCCATTCGTTGAGCAGACTTGGGGCCTACTCCAGGCAGGCATCGCAGGCTAGCTATAAGCTCATCAATAATTGGTCCAAACATCCGCCAATCCCCTTTCTGCATAAATGCATAAGTGCATAAGTGCATAAATTTTGTTGATTTTATTAAAAATCGACCCTAGCGCATAGAGAAGTATGCAGCCTTTAAAATAACACCTGAAGTTCTAAAGATATTTTTACATTACCCTAAGTATAAAAATTTTTTAATATTCATATATTTGTAACGTATAATTAATCAATTGCTTTAATTGTATTTTTAAGTAGCACGCCACCGAAAACATTCATAATATCACGCACATTAGGGTCAGACTGAAGATTTTCTGTGGCCTCTGTCTGTTTCTCCTCTTGCAGTCTTGCACGACGAGATTGAGGAGTCTCAGTTACAACCACGCCAACTTCAATTGCAACATTAACAGGCGTCCCAAAATATACTGAAAGTTCCACAGCAAGGCGGCCCTCATGAGCAGGGCCATAGATTGCACTTTGACTTTCATCTAACACAAAAAATAGGTCTACGCCTTGGACTGCGGTCAACGCTAAATTAGCAGCGATATTTTTCAGGAGGCCTCCTATGGTCAACCCCTCGTAAATTTTAAACCACGTCTCTGCAGAAGCGTGTTCCAACAAGACCTTGCTCGAAACATCCACAGTAATGGTTTTTGGTTCCATTACGTCAAGTTCGGCCAACGGTGAAGAATTCTTCTCATACCCAGAATCAGCTAGCGTGTCAGCAGGCCTCAGTGATTCGACATTATTAGCACCTAAGCTCCCTGATCTCGAATCAGAAGGCTTAGGATCAATCTTGGCATCTTCAGGCTTTTTTTCTAGCTCGCTCGCCTCCCTTGGCTCAGTTTTCGGTACGATGGGAACGTCATTCGCAATGACTATGCTTTCATCAGTAGCTGTTTGCACCTTAACAGGTGGATCAATTTTATTTTCATAAACAGGATGAAAGGCTAGCATTCGCAGCATAACCATCTCGAATCCTATTCTCGGCTCTGGAGCCAATGGCAGGTCACGCCGTCCTAGCAAAGCGATCTGATAAAATAATTGCACATCTTCTGAGCTTAGATTACCAGCAATCTCCAAGACAAGATCCTTATCTCCTTGCCTGTTATCAATAGCACCAGGGATTGCTTGGGCTACAGCCACTCGGTGCAGTAAAGATAACAGGTCACCCAAGGCAGTACTGTAGTCTGGCGCAAGTTCTGACATTTTTTGAATTGACGTCATTATTCCCGGTCCATCTCTATGTATCAGCCCTCTTGTTATTTCTGCAATCACCGCAAGATCAATAGAGCCCAACATATTAGAGATATCAAACTCTGTTAGCTTTCCTCCACCGTAGGATATAGCCTGATCGGTTAGACTCAATGCGTCCCGCATACTTCCATCTGCCGCTCTAGCTAGCGACCAGAGTCCTGGCTCCTCAAAAATAATCTTTTCTTTGCCTAAAATATACTTTAGGTGCTCAACAATAATCTCGGGGCTAATATTCTTAAGATTAAACTGCAGGCAACGCGACAAAATAGTGACAGGCAACTTTTGCGGATCAGTGGTAGCAAACAAGAACTTCACATGGGCTGGCGGCTCTTCTAGCGTCTTTAGCAAAGCATTAAAGCTATGCGTAGAGAGCATATGTACCTCGTCTATCAAGTACACTTTAAATCGCCCAACAGATGGGGCGTACTGAACATTCTCTAAAAGCTCGCGGGTATCATCAACCTTTGTTCTTGATGCCGCATCAACTTCTATCAAATCAAGAAAACGTCCTTCAGCTATTGAAATACAAGCGCTGCAGGTCTCACAAGGGGATGAGCTTACTCCTTGTTCACAATTAAGGCATTTCGCAAGAATTCTAGCGATAGTTGTCTTACCAACACCGCGAGTCCCTGTAAACAAATACGCATGATGCAGTCGATCCTGGTCAAGCGCATTGATGAGAGTGCGGAGCACATGCTCCTGCCCAGCCATTTCACTAAAAATACGTGGTCGCCATTTGCGAGCCAGGACCTGATAAGTCATATATGTGTAACCGAATCGTGTATTAGAACACTCATTTAAAAAAATTATAGAATCAACATGCCAGCACTAAAAAAGAAAGCAGCCTATACAACATTAATCGCGCCAATACGTTCCTCCCTCTCAATCTTTAAGCTTTTGAAGTCAAACAATCCAATATCTGCAAGTTGTGAGGGTGCCACACTCTTTGTGGCAGAAAAAATACTCTCCAATCGTCCGGGATTTTTTTTCTCCCAGTCCTGAAGCATCTCTTTAATAACTTGTCGCTGCAGATTATCCTGCGAACCGCATAAGTTGCAAGGGATAATAGGAAACTGCATTTTTTCAGCATATCTCTCCAAATCACTTTCTTTGCAATAGGCTAGCGGGCGAATCACAATATTTTTCTTGTCGTCACTTAAAAGTTTGGGTGGCATTGTCTTCAATTTTCCACCATAAAACATATTCAAAAAAAGTGTTTCGATAATATCATCGCGATGGTGACCTAAAGCAATTTTAGTTGCCCCAATTTCCTGTGCAAAACCATAAAGAGTACCCCTTCTTAAGCGAGAGCAGAGACCACAATATGTTTTGCCCTCAGGGACAAGGTCAACGACGACGCTATAGGTATCTTTTTCAAGAATATGAAAAGGAACACCAAGTTTGGTTAAATAAGCAGGTAGGACTTTTTCTGGAAATCCAGGTTGCTTCTGGTCTAAATTGACTACAATGATTTCAAAATTTATGGGGGCAGTTTTCTGGAGATGCAACAGTAGGTCTAGCATGCAATAGGAATCTTTGCCTCCAGATAGGCAAACCATAATTTTGTCGCCATCTTCAATCATATTGTAATCTGAAATGGCATTGCCAATATTGCGGCGCAAGCGCTTATGTAGCTTATTGAGCTCAGGGCGATCTTTACGCAACTCTAATATATTTTGATCTAGTGCAACATCAATATTCATGAATTTAGCGTCCACTCTCGGAGTACCGATTCTCAAGCGCCAGATATAGGTTATCCTTGAAATTTTTGCTGCTTTTATCCATTTCCCCTATTAGCTCTACTAGATGCTCATTGTCTTCTTTTCCAGACCATACTTTTCGATAGCTTCCATCCTGATAGCCATTATCTTGTCGGAAAAAATTTAACACATTCTTTCCAACATAGCTGACATATAGCTCATCAAAAGTTAGCCCAATACCGGTCATCAGAGATGAGAATCCAGCAATATCAAAACTTTTACTTTGAAGTGTAGCAAAAGTAAAGCTCTCAAGGTCATCACGAAAATCTCCGGATGGTTTTGAACTCAATAGCTGTTTAGCTATATTGGAAGAGATATCCTCCCTACTGCTAGACTCAAGTAGTAGTATGCTTAAACCGAAATGCCAAATATCAACGAGCTCTAGCTTTACCTGTTCGGCATCTGGCGTTTGTTTCTTCCACCACTTCCAACCGTAATGATCCATTAGTTCTGCGCATTCAACCCAAATTGCACGATACCAGGAGAACTCTTGATTCACCCAATCATCATTCACCTTTCTGTTCATGGCATCTTGCAAATCCAACATTATCAAAATCTGCTCTTTCATGCTATCGCTCCATTTTTGGCGCTTATTTTTACAGATCACCTGCTGTCAAATCAATGATTTCAGCAGACAATAGACTAGGGTCTAACAAATCTATTGCCATGCTTTTCATCCCTTATTGTTGTGGGTGGGCCATGTCCAGCAATAACAATAGCGTCTTCATTCAGCGTATAGATGCGCTCACGTATAGAAGCTGTGATCTGCTCAAAATTACCTCCAGGAAAATCTGTGCGGCCCACCGCACCCTTAAACAGAGTATCGCCAGCAATCAACAGATTGCTTCTTTCAAACCAAAAACTAGTTGATCCAGGTGTATGTCCAGGGGTGTGTATAGCAACTCCTCCACAACAACCAAGATCATGATCATCGTTAAGGTAAAAATCAGGATCTGGTAGCTTGACGTCACTAGGAAAGCCGAACATCGAACACTGCTGCTCCAAACCTTTCCAAAGAGGAAAATCACCCTCATGGAGATAAATAGAGGCTCCTGTAGCCTCTTTGATCTCACCTGCAGCAAGTATGTGATCGAAATGTGCATGCGTATGAATAATAGCGACTACTTTTAAGTTCAAGTCAGTCAATAGCTCGAGAATAACTTGCGCATCGCCTCCGGGGTCTACAACTAAAGCCAGCTGACTAGCTGGATCGCCAACAATAGTGCAATTACATTGCAAAACCCCAACAGGAAAAGTTCTTATAATATATTTTTCGTTGGCTATTATATTCTGTGGCATATGGAACCGATCGGGAAACTGTTTAAAAAAAGATCGTTTATGTTAGCACAGGATCAATGATGATTAACCTCAAAACAATGAGACCAAGAACTTAAAATCTCCCATATTTATCAAACGCCAAGAGGATTTAAATCTCATATCAATTGATAATTTTTGGTTTTAAGTTATAAATTTAGTTTAGATACCTTGTTTTTTTAAAAAAAATCCTTAATGCTGAACCTCTAAAATTAACATGTCGCAATAAGAGTCGCCACAAACGCCTTTAGTTGGCGATGAAAGATCTGAAAGCGATATATTTAACAGTCTTTAAAACACTAAAAATAAAGAGATCTAACAAATGAAGACCTTTTTTCATATTCTTATTCTTATTTCATCCACTGCATTCGCATGTCAAATTTTAGCTGAAACAGCGACCAAGCCGTCTATTGATTGGCGCTCAGCTGAAAGCATAGGCAACCATATAGACATTCGTCAAGATGCAGCGCACGGTGAGATAACCTATGGGCCAAATTTTTCAACTTCCAATCAATCTCTATCTAAAAATTTTTCAGACATCTATCTAATGCGTATTGTTGATTTAGAGGGCGCGGACCATTACACAATTTATATAAATGCTCGGTATAATAGTAAGAATTTTAGATCTTATGAAAGCGCTGTGAACGCTCAAGATGAGGCGAAATTGCCGCTGCAAGTCCTATCGAAAACAGGCGGAAATTGTTCTATCGCTATATGCCAATATGAAGAAAAGCTGGCTATACCTTTAAACTTTCTCTACTTCTTTGACGGTTCCGTCTCTGGCCTAAACATCACTATATCTGGAAACAGAAACGACCAAATTAAAATACCTGACGCTTATTTTAAAGCTATGCTAAATGCCATTCCAGAAGAAAAAATATGATCAAATCCGCGTGGTGCTAGACTTATCTTTAGGTTAATCCAAGTTAATATAAAAAATTAAGGAACTGAGTATGAGATTTTTTCTATTATTGATTTTACTACCATTATCTCAGCTGCATGCCCAACCTATGAGCCCTATCGCCAAAAATTGCGAGCAATGGGACAGTGTTCGCCAGAATCAGTCCGAACAAGCTACTCTTTACTGGTTAGAAGGATTTTTGTCGGCCTACAATAAGTATGAATATACAGGAAAACATCCTGAAGGGGTTTTACACAGCGCAGATCCAAAAGTTATCACAGGCTGGCTAGATGGGTATTGCTTATCCAACCCGCAAAGCAGTCCACAGATAGCAGTAGAGTCATTCATTGATGAAAAAAAGTTACCGGTAAAAGCTTGTGCGATAAAAAAATCAAGCGGGCGGCCATGTATCCCTTATGAGGAAGATTTACCAGAAAATTTATTAGAGACAGACAGCCTTAACAAAAAAATTAAATGGAAATTTTGGGAATAATTTTTTAAAACGACTCTGCAATAACCAAGCAGAAAGCTAAAAATTATGTATAAAGTTCGTTTTCCGGACAAGCGAACTTGCTTACCGCTGCCAATAATCTACGACAAGTAATTTGTCCAACCAGCTTACCATTATCCAATACTGGTCGACGGCGATGGCCTTTGCTGAGCATGTCAGCGGCCACATCTACTATATCCGCATGCAGCTCACAAGAATCGATATTTGTGGTCATAAACTCAACAACACTACCATAGCCGCTTCCTCCGGATCTACAGCCGTCGTTATAGGTTGCACCAAGGACAGCTCGCATACAGTCAAGCTCAGATAAGACTCCCACTAGATGTCCATTATTATCAACCACACAGACACCAGAGATCTTATTTTTAATAATAACATCAATGGCATGAAATATATTTTCATCTGGCCGGATCGTCACCGGATTGGATAGTAGATAATCACACAAATCAACTGAACGTAAAGGCATAATATTCTCCCTACCTTTTTGGTTTCACTAGAGCCCGCCGGCAAAAGCGATAAATGGTTGCGGCCAACTACCCAGCATTAAAATCAATACCGTTAGCAATAGTGCTGTTATATCTCCAGAGCGATCCCTAAACCCGATATCATTGCCAGACGTCTTGCTCATAGAAAAAATAATTCTCAGATAATAATAAATACCGATAGCACTACCGATAACCAGCGCACTCAACAAAAACCAATGGGACCCCTGAATAGCGACATTAATCACAAAAAACTTAGCCATGAACCCTGCGGTAAGGGGTATGCCTGCAAATGAAAGCATCGCTATAGTAAGGGCGGTCGCCTGAATTTTATTCCTCCAAAAAAGTCCCTCAAATTCTGAAATCTGGCTTTTTTGTTGATCTTCTCTAGAGACTCTGGCTATCACGGTAAATGCTCCAAGCGTAGTCAATATGTAAGCTGCTAAATAAAAGGTTACCGCCTCGCTCGCCATCTCGCTGCCAGTGAGTGCAATCAGTACGATTAACAGGTAGCCAAAATGAGCAATCGATGAGTAAGCCAATAAGCGTTTGATATCCTCTTGCAGTAGAGCGAGCAAGTTGCCAATCAGCATTGAAAAGGCTGCCAGTACAGAGAGCGCCAAAATCAAAGACTCGTATTGATGCAACTCAGCATCCATATAGATACGAGCCAGTGCGACGAAGACCGCCCCTTTTGATACGGTTGCAAGAAATCCCGTCACGGGTGTCGGTGCACCCTGATAAACATCAGGCGTCCACATATGAAATGGTACTAAGGATAATTTAAAAGCAATACCTGCTGTAACCATAGCGGTGCCGGCCATCACTAATAGAGGGTTGCTAATATAGGCAAGAGCAGCTTTTTCACCAATTCCTTTATAGCTTAACTCGCCAGTTGCAGCGTAAAGCAACGCAAACCCGAACAATAAAATTGCTGAGGCGCACCCTGACAATACCAAATATTTAACTGCCGCTTCGAGGGGTAAAAGCCCTTTTTTTGGGAAAGCAATCATCGCATAAAGAGCGACCCCCATTAGCTCCATACCTAGCAACAGAGAGGCCATATGGCTAGATTGAATCAAAATTACAGCTCCAAGAGCTGACAACACTAACAAAAGGTAATATTCTTCTTTGCTCCCCCCTTCCGAGGAAAAACTATCCTGTGAAAGCACCACTGTAACCAGAGATGCAAGCAGCACAAGCGCGGTAAAAAATAATCCCCAATTGTCTACTTGTAGTAAAATTGTCACAGGTTGCGAAAAGTCTCTGGCATATCCAGCGCCCCATAAAGCCAACAATATTCCTACTACAGTAATAATCCATGTCGCCTTCTCATCACGCTTTATGGAGGCCTGGATCATCAAAACTATAGCCGTCAAGCTCAGCATCAGTATCGGCATTAACGCCTGCATCTGGCTTCCGTTCATAAGGAACCTCCTGTCACGATGCTCGAGAAACTAATCAGGCTTTCTACCACTGGGCGAGAAATATCTAATATCGGCTGCGGGTAGATACCCAATACAATGAGTGCAGTCATCATCACAGCCATGGTCAGCATTTCTCTTGTCCCAAAATCTACCAGCTGGCGTGTTTCGTCAGGCTCACCTTGAAATGATCGCTGCATCAATAATAGCGAATAGGCGGCACCGGTGATCAAACCAAGCGCTGCGATAACGGCAAGCAAGCGGTCCACTTGAAAAAGGCCTAGTAGTACCAAAAATTCGGCAACAAAGTTACCTAAACCAGGAAGCCCAAGAGATGCTACTATAAAAAACATGGCTATAGCGCCCATACGCGGCATATTCTGCCATAAGCCACCCATCTCACGCATATCCCTAGTATGCAAGCGCTCTTGAAGTGAGCCTGCAATCATAAACAATGCCGCTGTGCTGAATCCATGCGCGACCATTTGCATAACCGCTCCCTGTAGTGCCAAGATATTCCAGGCATACACTCCAAGGAGAACAAAGCCCATATGGCTCACGCTACTGTAGGCAACCAAGCGCTTAAAATCCGTTTGACCGAAAGCCAAAATTGCCCCATAAATAACTCCGGCAACACCTAGCCAGAGGGCAACAGGAGCAAACTCCATTGACGCCTGAGGGAATAAAGGTACAGCAAAACGAATCAACCCATAAGCGCCAGTTTTGAGTAATATTCCTGCAAGAATGACACTACCGGCGGTGGGTGCCTGAGTATGAGCATCTGGCAGCCAGGTGTGAAAAGGAAACCCAGGAAGCTTAACAACAAAAGCGACAAAGAAACCGAGCATCAACCAAAATGCAGTTTGTGCGGCAATTTGAGCGCTCAGCAGGTCGAAATAACTAAAGGTCCAAACACCAGTATTACCATGATGAATTACGACCAATGCCAATATAGAAACCAGCATCAAAAGACCGCTAGCCTGAGTAAAAATAAAGAATTTCATGGCTGCGTAACCGCGATTTTCGTGGCCCCAAATAGCAATCATAAAATACATCGGGATTAACATAACCTCCCAAAATAAAAAAAACAGGAACAAATCTAGAGCCATGAAGACACCAAGAACACCAGCCAGCGTCCATAGTAGATTGGCTTCAAAAAAACCTTGTCGAACTTTGATATCTGTCCATGAGGCGCTTACTGCCACAGCACCTAATATCAATGTCAGCAAAACCATCAGCATGCTTAACCCATCTAAGGCTAATTCAATTTTAATACCAAAAGCCGGAATCCACTCAACACTATAATGCATCAACCAGGTTTCCGGATCGCTGGGCACGGGTGCCTGTAGCGTCTCCAGCTGGGGAATAGTCGAAAGCGCTATCAGTAGATAAATTAAATCAATAATAACTACTGCCAAAGCTACCTTACGAGGCACATCGGCACCCAGTCGCTCCGAAAATATCGCAACAACCCCTCCAATCAGTAGAATGAGTATCAAATTAATCATTAGCATCAAGAAGCCCTCACCAAAATGGCCAGCAGTACAATCAAGCCAAATACCATGCTAGTTATATAACGTCTCATCTGCCCGCTCTGACCTGCAGATAACCACTGATTAAATGTTTGACTTATAGTCACAACAAGCCTATAAAAATTGTCCACTGGCTCTAACTTCAGAGCCCTAGCTAGACCGTAATAAGGCCTTACCAGTAGTTGATCATATAGCCAATCTATCCGCCAACCGCTAAACCAAAATTGCTGCAGTTTTTGCATAACAAAAGAATTAGTGAATACGTCCACTTTGAGCTGGCCGCCAAGAAATATAAGGTAAGCGATGATTACGCCGACAATTGGTACCGCAATGGAGACGTATTCAACCCAGTGGGCGGGGTGCTCGAAAACTGCCAGAGGAAAAACCTGAGTGACCGGAATGATAATCCAGCCCCCCATCATGGCTAAAATACAAAGTAAGCTTAAAGGTATGACCATTCGCCAACCAGTATCCTTGTCTGGCTCGGTGTTGACCTGGCCAAAAAATACCACAAATACTAATCGAAAACTGTACACAGCCGTCAACAACGCGCCCACCAATCCCCCAAACCACAACCAAGGCCCTATACCATCAACTTGATAAGCCTGTAAGAGAATCTGATCCTTGCTAAAAAATCCTGATGTCATTGGCAATGCCGCCAAAGCTGCTGAGCCAATCATGAAGCTCCAAAATGTCACCGGCATACGAGTTCGCAAGCCGCCCATTTTAAAAATATTATGCTCATGATGCAGGCAATGAATAATAGCTCCGGAGCCGAGAAATAATAGAGCCTTAAAAAAAGCGTGGGTCATTAAATGAAAGATTCCGGCAGTCCATGCACCTACACCTAGGGCTAAGAACATATAGCCGATCTGACTGATCGTTGAATAGGCAAGAATACGTTTAATATCATGCTGGGTTAGCGCAGTGAAGGCCGCCATTAAAGAAGTTGCTAAACCTACCAGTGCTACTGCAATCATTGCTATTGGGGCGAACAAGTAAAGTTCATGGGTCCGTGCAATCAAATAGACTCCAGCTGTCACCATCGTTGCCGCATGAATCAATGCGCTAACAGGGGTTGGGCCAGCCATAGCATCAGGAAGCCATGTATGTAGAGGCAGTTGAGCTGACTTGCCAACCGCTCCGCCTAAAATAAGAAGGCAGGCGATAAGTGGCATACTGTCACCCACTTGCCATTTATCCTTAGCGGCGTCTCCAAGAGCCTGGATATCCAAAGTACCGAGCTCAGTAAATAGCAAAAATAATCCCAGCGCCATCAACGTATCACCAATACGAGTGACAATAAATGCCTTGCGCGCAGCATAGCCATTGGCAGAATTCTGATACCAAAAACCCACTAGCAAATAACTGCACACCCCTACCCCTTCCCAGCCAAGATAAAGAAGAAGCAGATTGTCTGCCATTACTAAAATCAACATGGCAGCAACGAACATATTTAGGTAAGCGAAGTAGCGTGCATAGCTAACATCTTCTTCCATAAACTCTGTAGAGAACAAGTGGATTAAAAATCCGACCCCTGTAATCACAGACATCATTACCAATGTTAGTCCATCAAAATAAAAAGCAACGTCGGAAGAAAAAGTGCCTACCTGCATCCAGGTCCACAGAGTTACTTTGAAAACCTCAGGATTACCTAAAAAGTCTATTCCCATTTTTGCTGTCAGTATTGCGGCAATCCCTACAGAGCCAACCCCCAGTAAGCCAATAGCAAATCGCGACAAATGTCCGGCGAATAGCATGAGTGTCGCCGAACTAAGCAAGGGGATAAGCGGTATCAATCCAATGAGTTCGCGCATAATCATCCTCTCATCCAGTCGAGACTATCCATATCTAGCGATCTGAAGCGGCGCTGCACCTGCAACACCAGACTCAACCCAACAGCCACCTCAGCAGCAGCAATACTCAATATCAACATAAATACAATTTGACCATCCGGTTGTCCCCAATGGGCTCCAGCAGCTACAAAAGCCAATGCAGCCGAATTCAGCATGACTTCAAGTGACATCAAGATAAAAATAATATTGCGGCGAATCATTAGGCCCAGCATGCCAATGACAAAAAGCAATGAAGCAATTAATAAAATATGATTGAGCGGTATATTTAAACCTTCCACTATTCTCCCTCCTGTTGGTGCCCTAGTTCACTTGAAGGAGCTCTGTCCAGATAGCGACGTCCTAAATGAAATGAGCCTACTAAGCCAGCAAGCAACAACATGGAAGCAATTTCAACCGCTAAAACGTAAGGCCCAAACAGACTCAATCCCACTTGCTTGGCGCCAACAACACCAGTGCTTACAGGGCCTTCAGCGGAAGAAATCACGTAGAGCAATTCAGCAAACAAGACAATCGTTAAAAGTGCTGGGCCCACCCACACCGACGGCCTCATCCATGTCTTCTCACGGGCATCACCTTTTGCACCAAGATTCAACATCATGATCACAAAGACAAATAGAACCATAATGGCTCCGGCATAAATGACGATCTCTAATGCCGCAACGAATGGCGCGCCAATCAAATAAAAGATCACCGCTACCGCCAAAAGAGAGACTATTAAATAAATCAGCGCGTGAATGGCATTAGCTCTAGTCATAGCCAATATAGTAGAAACCAGCGCGACTGTGGCAGCGATATAAAAAAGTATTATTTCAAGCACGTCTAACCTCGCAAGTCATAAATTGGCCTTATATATCAGGTACATTCAAAAATATCAGCATGCAGTTTCATGGCATAAGACTTTTTACATCTATGGGTTGGGCTTCATTTTTTCCTTCACCCTTATCCTTATAGGCGGTCTGCAGACCGGAAACACGGTAAAAATTGTAATCTGGGTATTTGCCAACCCCATTAATTAGCAAATGTTCTTTTTCATAGACCATGTTCTGACGATCGTATTCACACATTTCGAAGTCTGGCGTCAGCTGAATGGCGTAAGTCGGACAAGCTTCTTCACACATGCCACACATGATGCAGCGAGAGAAATTGATACGAAAAAATTCGGGATACCAGCTACCGTCTTCACGAGTATCTTTTTGCAGTGCAATGCAATCAACAGGGCAGACGGCCGCGCACAAATTACAGGCTACACAACGTTCTTCGCCATCTGGATCTCGGGTCAGCACGATACGGCCGCGATAGCGTGGCGCAAGATAAGGCATCTCTTCTGGATACTGGACCGTTTCCGCTTTGGTAAAGGTATGCTTGAGAATTGTCCACATGGTTTGCAGTTGACTAAGCATATTTAAGCTCCCTTCATTTTTAGAAGTATTGCACCGGTCACTAATAAATTAATCAAGGTAATTGGTAGCATGACCTTCCATCCCAATGACATAAGTTGATCGTAACGAGGTCTAGGAATCGCCGCCCTCAAGAGCACAAAAAAGCAAATTACCAAAAATACTTTTACGCTAAACCAGATGAAGGGTGGCAACCAATCATAAATGAGCGCTGGAACCATCCATCCGCCAAAAAACAACGTTACTATCATGCAAGAAATCAGTATTAACCCAAGGTATTCCCCAAGCATAAACATAGCGAACTTCATGCCGCCATATTCAGTATGGAATCCAGCTGTTAGTTCATGTTCTGCTTCAGGTAAATCGAAAGGCAATCGATGGCTTTCAGCAATACCAGATACTACAAAGACGACTAATCCGAGTGTTTGCGAGAAGCAAAACCAAGTGTCAGCCTGTGCCTCGACTATATCCACGAGACTGAAGCTTCCAGTCATCATCACAATACCCATAAGAGAAAGACCCATAAATACTTCATAGCTGACCATCTGTGCAGCAGAGCGCAGTCCCCCTAATAATGCATATTTATTATTTGAAGCCAGACCCCCCAAAAGAACGCTATAAACCGCTAAAGAAGTCATGCCCAAAAAAAATAATAAGCCGATATTAACATCCAAGATGTAGGTGTTAGGGGCAAAAGGTACCACTGCAAAGCCCATCATCATCGCCACAACAATTGCTGTTGGGGCAAAGATGAAAACTACTTTATCGGAAAATGGAGGCACCCAATCATCCTTAAATAACAGCTTAATCATATCTGCCGCGACCTGGCCAATACCAAATGGTCCGAGACGATTAGGTCCAAGACGATCCTGCCAGAAGCCCAGCAAGCGTCGCTCCCACCAAGTAATTACTGCCGCAAGGCTAACACCACCAACAAGAATAGTCAGAGCTAGCAATACTGGCATTAACTCAGACATGCGCAGACCCCTCGATATTATTAGGTGGGCGCTTGTTACCGCTATCTGTTGCAATTAACTGCGGCATCCGACGTTGCCATTTAGAGTCCCTGCTCAAGACCACCAAGTTACCTGCTCGCAAACTATTGGTTTTAGTGTATCCTGCGCTATAACCAACACAGTCGCTTGCCACTCGATTAAGAATCTTTACCTCTAGAGATAGATCGCCATCAGCGTTACTCACAATGAGTCCATCGCCCTCTACAACATTCAACTGCTCTGCAACAGCTGCACTGATAGCAACAAAAGCCTCCCCCGCTAGTTCTGCAATCTCATCAGTATAAGACGACAACTCATCGCTACCATGAACACGATAAATCGGTACTAATTGACTTTCATCGGGCTTAATTTTTAATCGATCGGAGATCGAAGTCTTTGATAGACTAGGGGCTGACAGCAGACAATTAGGATCTAAATCAAGTTTTGGTTCAATTAATCGTTGGCCAGACGAATTGCCAGACAACGGTCCATCCACTTCGGCTTGGAATTTCTGTAGCGATTGATTAGAGTTCCACCCAGGCGACCAGTAAAATGGTGTCAGTGACGCTGCCTGTTCGAGATTAATCCCCTCCATGCTAAAGGTTAGTGGCGTTTCCTGGTCCACTGGTTGTAACGGCTCATGAACAGACTGATTCGCGCTAATAGCAGTGCGTCCACTATACCTATGGGTCTTACGGGAAATTTTTAATCCATGGCTACGAAATTTATGATCTGGAGCCACTTGGGTCAACTGGCCAAACAGACTGCAGCTATCAGCGCAGGATTCAACTATCTCATCAAAATGAGTCAGTTTGACAATCTTAGTGTGCTCGCAAGCAGTCGCCAGCTCTAAAATCCACTTCCAGCTTGGCATGCGCTCTGCAGCTGGTTCAAATACTGGATAATGACGCTGTGCTCGGCCCTCACTATTAATAAGCGTACCTTCAGATTCCGCATAAGAAGTTACCGGAAGAACTAAATCACAGGCGCTAAGTGTTTCATTTTCTAAAACATCAAGGCCAACGAGTTTAACTCCTGAATTTTTCAGTTGATCTATCTGGTCTGGGCTAATGCGACGATGTAAATCGTTCTCCAAAAGTAACAAGACATCAAATTTATCAGCTCGGATAATTAATTCCTCGATACTTTTGGTATCTTCAGCAAGTAATGCTACGCCGAGACTATTAGATTCAGGTATGCAATAACTAAGCATAGTTTGCTTATTATCTACGGCAAGTCTGCTTGCAATAACTGCGGCACTTTTTACCAGGGAGTCACTCAAGAGGCTAGATCCACTGATAATCAATGGTCGCTCTGCATCTTTGAGTAGCTGAGCCACCGCATTAACATCGACATCTTTGATGTGTTTTCCAGAGACAACATCAGCCACTGCAGCAGCAAACTGAGTAATATCTTCTATCCCTAGTGTGATTAACTGGCTGGCGACATCATCAAGACGCGTACCTATAGGGGAAACAATGATCATTGGTGATCTTTGATCTTGAGCTAAGTTTCGCACTGCAGCATCCTGCCATTTTGGCAAACCCGCCTGCTCTGCTAGCTGATATGCTTTGTTTCGAATAGCTTGGCGCAAACCTAAA
>CAJIZZ010000011.1 GCA_905181945.1 uncultured Porticoccus sp.
TTCACCGGGAAACTTATCGCAACAAAATTCATCAAATACTAAAATTGAACCTTTAACGCATCGTTCCAAGACGTGTGTAAGTTAAATATCGTTTAATATCAATAACTTAAACTATAATAACTACTCCCACTCAATAGTTGCAGGCGGCTTACTAGAAACATCATAAACCACTCTAGATATCCCTTTAATTTCGTTAATTATTCTATTGGATACCTTTTCTAATAAATCATAGGGAAGGTGAGCCCATCTTGCAGTCATAAAATCAATTGTCTCTACGGCTCTTAGCGCAATCACATATTCATATCGACGAGCGTCCCCTACTACACCTACAGACTTTACGGGAAGAAAAACTACGAATGCCTGACTTGTTTTATGATACCAGTCTGAATTATGTAGCTCCTCGATAAAAATGGCGTCTGCTTCTCTCAGTAAATCGGCATACTCCTTCTTAACTTCCCCTAAAATTCTGACACCCAGCCCAGGCCCCGGAAATGGGTGCCGGTATACCATGTGATAAGGAAGCCCTAGCTCAACACCAATTTTCCGTACCTCATCCTTAAACAGTTCACGCAAAGGCTCAACTAGCGCCATTTTCATAGCTTTAGGAAGACCGCCCACATTGTGGTGAGATTTTATCACATGAGCCTTTCCGGTTTTAGAAGCAGCTGACTCAATAACGTCCGGATAAATGGTTCCCTGTGCCAGCCATTTAACGTCTTCAATAACTGTAGCTTCTTTGTCAAAAATGTCTATAAAGGTCTTACCAATGATTTTACGTTTTTGTTCAGGATCAACCTCTCCTGCAAGTCTTTTCAAAAAGAGCTCTTCCGCATCAACACGTATAACCTTTATCCCCATATTCTTGGCAAACATGTCCATAACCTGTGCACCTTCATTTTTTCTCAGCAATCCATTATCTACGAATACACAAGTTAACTGATCGCCAATCGCCTTGCTCAGCAAGGCGGCAACAACTGATGAATCAACGCCACCTGACAGTCCCAGTAAAACCTTATCAGCTCCAACTTGTGCACGAATGGACATTATGGCGTCTTCAGCAATCATAGCTGGAGTCCATGATTTTTCGCATTGACAGATGTCAACAATGAACTTCTCAAATATACCCATACCTTGAAGCGTATGGGTTACTTCAGGATGAAACTGCAAGCCATAAAATTGTCTAGATTGATCAAACATGCCTGCAATTGGACACGAGTCAGTTGAAGCCATCAGCCTAAAGCTCGATGGCATCTTTGCAACCTGATCACCATGGCTCATCCATACATCAAGCCAACTACAACCTTTTTGGTCAATTTGGTCTGCCAGATCTTCGAGCAGCAGGCTATCGCTATGAACTTTTATTCGGGCGGAACCAAATTCATGAGCATTTGAGCTTTGAACTTCACCGCCCAGTTGCTCTGCCATCGTTTGCATACCGTAGCAAATACCTAATACGGGAACCCCTATTTCAAATACCTGAGTGGGGGCTCTTGGAGACTTTCCTTCTGCCACAGATTCTGGGCCACCTGCTAATATTATCCCACTGGGATTATATTCAACGATTTCAGCATTACTCATATCAAATGCCCGAATCTCAGAATATACACCAACCTCTCTTACTCTTCTTGCAATAAGCTGGGTATATTGGGAGCCAAAATCAAGAATTAGAATTTTTTTAGATTTAATATTAACCATAGTGAATTATAAGGCCATCTGTCTGTTTATTAATAGAGAGCTAAAAAGGCTGCAATTCGCAGCCCCTTTATACATAAGTAAATTCTAAATAGAATAATTATCTTCGAGGATAATTCGGCGCTTCTTTGCTAACGGATACATCGTGCACATGGCTTTCATTCATTCCCGCCGTAGTAACACGAACAAAGGTTGGCTTTGTCCGCAATGTATTTATATCTACGCTACCGGTATAACCCATAGCAGACCTCACTCCGCCCATCATTTGGTGAATTATAGATGCTATCGGACCCTTGTAAGGAACACGCCCTTCGATGCCCTCTGGCACTAACTTTTCTGCACCTTTAGAAGAATCCTGAAAATAACGATCACTCGAACCAATTGTTTGGGACATGGCGCCCATAGATCCCATTCCGCGATAGGACTTATAGGTGCGTCCTTCGTAAAATTCTATCTCGCCTGGAGATTCTTCTGTTCCGGCGAACATTGAGCCCATCATGACAGAGTGCGCACCAGCCGCTAGGGCTTTAGCGACATCACCAGAAAAACGAATACCCCCATCAGCAATAATAGGGATATCTTTGTTCTTTAAGGCTTCAACAACATTAGCTATAGCTGTGATTTGAGGCACTCCGATACCGGTAACAATCCTAGTGGTACATATTGAACCAGGGCCAATCCCAACCTTTACACCGTCAGCACCTGCCTCAGCTAATGCTATTGCAGCTTCTGCAGAAGCAATATTCCCGGCGATTACATCTACTGATGGGTGTTGATTTTTAATTTGACGAACACGACTTATAACATTGAAAGAGTGTCCGTGGGCTGTATCTATGACGAGCACGTCAACTCCAGCCTTTATTAAAGCTGAGACTCTATCATCTGTATCTGGACTGGTGCCGATTGATGCCCCTACCCTCAGACGACCTTGATCGTCTTTGCAGGCATTCGGGAACTTTTCAGCTTTATCTATATCTTTTACAGTTATTAGGCCGCGCAATTGAAACGCTTTGTTAACAACTAATATTTTTTCTATTCGATGCTTGTGAAGCAAGCTTTTGATTGCTTCAGCATTAGCACCCTCAAGCACAGTAACTAGCCTTTCTTTGGGTGTCATTATCGCTGACACAGGTAAATCTAGACTAGGCTCAAAACGCACATCGCGACGCGTGACAATACCAACAAGTTCGCCATCCTCTAATACCGGGACCCCAGAAATGTTGTATTCCGCAGTTAGTTCCACCAGTTCTCTGACTGATGCAGAGGCATTAATGGTTATTGGATCCTTGACAACGCCACTCTCGTATTTCTTAACAGCCCGAACCTCTTGGGCTTGATGCACGATACTCATGCTTTTATGAATAATGCCAATACCGCCCTCTTGAGCTAATGCAATAGCAAGCCGAGACTCAGTAACTGTATCCATTGCAGCTGAAACAAGAGGTATATTTAGATCGATAGATCGGGACAAGCGGGTTTTAAGTGAAACATCTTTTGCGGTGACCTCGGAGTAGCCGGGGACCAATAGGACATCATCGAAGGTTAATGCTTCTTCAGCTATTCTTAGCATCTGTTTAGCTTACCTCATCATAAAATTTTTTTTAACACTGTTGGTTTCTGGCAAAATAAACAACAAACAGAGAGCGATTAAAGCAAGCGAGCTATTATAAGCCTACGGTCAACGAAAAACACTATTTTTAATCTATTGTCTAAATAAGACCTCGCAACAAATTTAAACTATGAATTTATTCGTTGACTCCAGGCGACAAGAATGGAGAATAAAGTAATGGAAAGATCACTTACCACATATACCGTTTCCCAGCTCAACAAAAGAGTTCGTCAGTTGCTGGAAGCTCAGTTTCCTTTAATTTGGGTAGAGGGAGAAATATCCAATTTATCTAAACCTGGGTCTGGTCACTGGTACTTTACGCTTAAAGACGAAGTTGCCCAAATAAGCTGCGCTATGTTTCGTAGCCAAAATTCTAAAAGTCGTTTTATGCCTGACAATGGAGCAAAGATATTAGCTCGATGTAGAGTGAGCATTTATGAAGGCCGCGGAGACTTCCAGCTTATTATCGAACATATTGAAAAAGCAGGATTCGGCGCCCTACAGAGACAATTTGATGAGCTAAAAGAACGCTTGTTGCAGCAGGGTATGTTTGATGCCAAACACAAACTAGCTCTGCCAGCCTACCCAAAAAGAATAGGACTTATAACGTCGCCTACAGGGGCAGCTGTGCAAGATATATTGTCGGTTCTAAAAAGGCGATACCCAGCAACAAGAGTCACTATTTATCCAAGCATAGTGCAAGGGAGCAACTCTCAGGGCAATAGTGCTGCATATGAGCTCGCTAATAGGATAACTTGCGCGAATACAGATAAAACTTGTGATGTTCTTATTCTTTCGCGTGGTGGTGGATCACTAGAGGACTTGTGGGCATTTAACGAGGAAAAACTTGCTCAAGCTATTTACGATAGCAGTATTCCCATCATCAGTGCTGTTGGCCATGAAACAGACTCAACGATCGCTGATTTTGTAGCTGATTGCAGAGCCGAAACCCCCTCCGCAGCTGCTGTGATTGTCAGTCCTGATGCTAACGCACTTATTCTTGATTTTGAGCGAAAAGAAGAGAACTTAAAAGAAATTATTTTTCGTCACTTGCAAGCAAAGGGGCAGCGTGTGGATGGCCTATATCGCAGAATACGAAACCCTGTCGATTTTCTTTTATACGTCAAATCTCAGCTAACAAACCTAAAGCTAAGGCTTCAGCAGAGCACCGCAGTAAAATTTCGGAATTACAGCATTGTCTTAAGAAATCTTGATGAAAAAGTTACGCGATCACATCCTAGTAATCAACTTTTTAGCCTTTGGGGTAAAACCGAACTCTTAGAGCAACAGCTGAAAAAAGGTATTCTGACGCTTTTGGCTCAAAAACAGCAGGAATGGGGAAATACGGCAAGACTTTTGCATACAATTAGCCCTCTGAATACTCTGCAAAGAGGTTATGCTATTGTTTTGAATAAGCAAGAAAAAGTGTTACAACATATTGCCAATATAGGGATTGGTGATCAAGTGTCCACCAGACTAATAGACGGCATGCTGCTTAGCACCATTGATGAAATAATACCGGAAAAAAATAATGACGCATAAATACAGTAGTTTTTTAGCAATAGCACTATTTTCTGTGTATTTGATTCAGCCAATACTGGCACAAAGCGCAAGTCCGGCAACAGAAAAATATACCTTAGAAGATAAATCTTTTGTTTGGGATCTGCATGATTTGTATCCAGACGTAAAAAGCTGGGAAGAGAAGCGTGTTAAAATATCTGCACGCATAACAAGACTCGGGGATTGCAAAGGTAGGCTGGGCGAAAATAGTGCAGTTCTAGCCTCTTGCATGAACAAGATTACCGGTGTCTACAAGGACCTACTGAAGCTCTATACGTACGCCTTTTTAGCAAAAGACACTGATTTGGCGAACTCCAAATTTCGTGAGCGATCCTCTTTAGCTCAAACACTGTTAGTCCAGTTTGGCGAAGCTGTAAGCTATGTAAATCCTGAACTGGTGTCCATTGAGAGCACAAAAATACACACCTACCTAAAAGAATCTTTGGCGCTCAAAGAGCATGATTTTTATATTTTAAATACTCTACGCCAATCAAAACACATTCTTTCTCCTAAAGAAGAATCAATTATTGCAGCTCTACAGGATACTATGAGCACTGCAGCTAGTGCCTACGAGGTACTAACTAACGCAGAGATTCCTTGGCCAGAGGTAACGCTATCAGATGGTAAAAAATACAGGTTAGACCCATCAGGATATGCTTCAAATAGGGGTTCTTCTCTTCGAGAAGATCGAGAGTTAGTATTTAATGAATTCTGGGAAACATTTCAGAATTACAAACAAACATTAGCTATCACTCTAGAGGGACAGGTAAAAAAAGATGCCATTATGGCAAAAATTAAGGGTTATAGCTCTTCGTTAGAACAAGCCTTGGCTGAGGATAACATCCCTAGAGAGGTCTACGAGGCCTTAGTTTCCACCGTTAGCACAAAGGTATCAAGCCTCCATAGACTTATAGGTCTTCGACAGCGAATGTTGGGTCTAGATCAAACAAAATATTACGATATTTATCCCTCTGTAATCTCAATAGATAAAAAATATAGTCTCGAAGAAACCAAATTGCTGACTATAGAGGCATTAAAGCCATTGGGTAAAGATTATATAAACACATTCACAGAAGCAGTTAATAAAAATTGGATGCATGTGCACCCAATTCAAGGAAAAAGAAGTGGCGCATATGTTATGGGAGCCGCTTACGATGTCCACCCCTACATATTATTAAATTTTGATAATACGCTGGAGTCAGTCAGTACTTTTGCCCATGAATGGGGTCATGCTATGCATTCTTTGATAGCTAATCAGTCTCAACCCTTCACAAAAGCAGACTATGCAACATTTATTGCCGAAATTGCATCTACTGCTAACGAAGTGCTGCTTTTTGATTACCTGCGAAGGAATGCAGTAGATGATCAGGAGCGCTTGTACTATTTATTTAAAGAGCTTTCGCAGATTAGAGGTACTTTTTTTCGACAAACACAGTTTGCAGAGTTTGAGTTAGCGATTCATACATTGATAGAAAATGGTGGCGCACTGTCGGGAGACAAGCTCAACAAAATATATGGCGATATACTTAAACGCTATTATGGTCACAACGAAGGGGTTATGGATATAGATGATCTTTATGCGGTTGAATGGGCCTATATTCCTCACTTCTATCGCAACTTTTATGTCTATCAATACGCCACCTCTATTTCTGCCGCATATTTTCTTACGGACAAAATATTAGATGGAAGTCCTGAAGCCCAACAGAATTTTCTAGGCATTCTTCAAGCGGGCGGCTCTGACTACCCTTACAAGATTCTTATGAATGCAGGTGTTGATATGGCATCCTCAGAAGTTTATGAAGCAGTAATTCGACGTATGGATATGCTTATGGATGAGGTGGAGCTTATTCTTGGCAAGTAGACTTGGCTGCCTTCAGTGCTGAAGATTAAAAACTGGTGGCTCCCCCTGCCAGCCGTATCCTGCACATAATTTAACTACTACCGTTGCTCCCTTCCGGGCCTGGCGGGGTTCGCAGCAAATTATTGCAAGGGACCAACAGGGGTCACCATAAACTATTAAAATCAATGAAGCTCTGGTAGTCAATCGACTCAGGGAAAATAGTCCCTGTTTATGCGCATTTTGATTTTACGGAGAAATGCCTCTAAGGTTAGCATTATGTGCGGTTCATTAATGTATTTCAATGAAGCTTTTTGTAAAACTATAATTCAGACTAGCGTTTCACTGGCTCTCTGCTTAACATGAAGAAAATAGTGGCTTTAAACAATCTGTATAATGGTATTAATATTTGGGCTAAATATGTTCAAGGATAAGAGCCTCAGAAGACAACTCGGTCCCCTCAGCCTATTATTGGCTTTGCTGATCTCCACAGCAGGATGCGGCAGCGGTGAAAATAACGTCACTGCTGGTAATAAAAATGGCATTTTGCACTGGGGAAACGGCACCGACCCTCAGGAGTTGGATCCTCATATTGTTACCGGCATCCCTGAGCACCATATTCTCACCGCTCTGCTAGAAGGGTTAGTTGCAAAAGACCCTAAAACATTAGAGCCAATTGCTGCAGTTGCAAAAGAATGGCACATTAGCGAAGATCGTAAAATTTACACATTCAAGTTACGACATAACGCATTATGGTCCAATGGCGACTCCTTAACAGCTCATGATTTTGTTTGGTCTTGGTGGCGCGCTTTGCAGCCAAAGCTAGGAAATCAATATGCCTACATGCTGTTTCCTATTGCTAACTCTGAAGCTTACGCTAAAGGCGAGATAGGCGATTTTTCTCAAGTTGGCGTGAAAGCTCTGGATGATTACACTCTCAAAATAACACTCACACATCCCACGCCATACTTTCTTCAGCTATTAGATCACTACAGTATGTTTCCCTTGCATAGGGCTACCATTGAGAAATTTGGTAAAGCGCATGAGCGCGGCACATTATGGACACGTCCGGGAAATTTTGTAGGCAATGGTCCGTTTTTATTAAAAGAATGGCGACTATTTCAATCTATCGATGTTACTAAAAATCCTTACTACTGGGATGTCGAAAATGTGGCTCTAAATGGTATAAAATTCCACCCAATAGAAAATGTAACAACAGAAGAAAGGATGTTTCGTTTGGGTCAGCTGCACAAAACATCAAGCATCCCTATTGATAAATTGCAGGTTTATAAAAACAACAAACCAAACCTTTTATACGCTCACCCATACCTTGGCAGCTATTTTTATCGATTTAACACAAAGCTCCCTCATCTGAGCGACAAGCGTGTGCGAAAAGCCTTAGCAATGAGCATTGATAGGAAGCAATTAACAAAAAGGGTAACAAAAGGCGGCGAATCTCCGGCTAGCACTTTTACCCCACCCGGCACACTTGGATATACCGCTAAATCTGGATTCAGCTTTGACCCCGCTAAAGCTCGCGATCTTATGGCTCGTGCTGGCTATCCCAATGGAGAAGGATTTCCTATGACTGAACTTTTGTATAACACATCAGAAGGCCACAGGAAAATTGCCGTAGCTATTCAGCAAATGTGGAAGGTACACCTAGGCGTTAACATTACTCTAAGTAATCAAGACTGGAAGGTCTACTTGGATTCAGTTAATAACGGCAACTATGCGATAGCTAGGGCTGGATGGATTGGGGATTATGTTGACCCAAACACATTTCTCGATATGTGGGTTTCTGAAGGCGGTAATAACCGTACGGGCTGGTCAAGCGCTCAATACGATGATTTAATTATAAAGCAGGCCCCTATCTCTTCAAACAAAGCAGAGAGATATCGAATCATGGCTAAAGCCGAAGCAATTCTACTTGAAGATATGCCTATACTTCCTATCTATATTTATAATAGTAAAAGCTTGGTGCATCCGAGTCTCAAGGGGCTTCAGCCAAATATTCTAGACTATGTTCTTTATAAAAAACTTTCCCTTGATCCGTTGTTTGACAGGGAGAAAGTAGACTAATGTTTCGTTTTATTTTAAGTAGATTACTTCAGTCAATCCCTGTGCTGCT